>CAMWNP010000009.1 GCA_947175645.1 uncultured Porphyromonadaceae bacterium | reverse complement strand
CTCCTATCTTTCAAGAAGTTGGACTCAACTAATTATGGTTTAGCGGACAGTAATAGTAATTTATAATTGTTGATAGATATTTAGATTCACTTTATTTAGGCGTTTCAAAGCATGTAAATTGAAATGGCATAGCAATGTCTTTTGGCCAGTTATTGCAGATATCTTGCCATGTGACAAACTTTACATTTGCATGACTTGAAGTTAAAAAATCCTTATCAAATTTACATATATCATCTGAAGTCTTGGGATTGCTATTATCTGTAATAAATACCACAAGTTTTTTTTCAGAATTGCTTCGTATAATATTCCTGAACAATTGATAGTTTTGTATTATATATTTTTTAGAAACCTTTTTACCCACAATATCTTTGACTCTGAACAGATAAGTGTCCTCAATCTTTTCCTTGTGGTTTTCATCATTCTTGGCTTTCCCGAAGCCAAATTCTGTAAATTTAATTTCAAAGAAAACTTCAATATTTTTATCTGCAATATGGAAATCAAATGAAGTACCTTCCGGTTGTATGGAACCATCCCTCTTTTCCCATTTTAAGTCATCAATATACTCAAACTTACATTTAGCATCTTTGGATATATCTATACATAACAAGTCTTTTATAAGTTTAATCAGTTCTTCCTTTGGATGATGGGTTGCATCTCCAATATTTTCTTCTTCCAAAAGTGGTTGAAAAGTGGCATAACAGAGTAGTTGTGATGAATTTAGATGGTGTGCATAAGGATGAAGAGTTTCTTTACAACCCTTTTTCCCTCGGGGTAAAAAGTCTTCTTTTATCTCAATTTCCAAATACTCACGAATTGCATCTTCACGACTTTTTCTGCAATTCTTTCCGTCTAATGGTAATATGTGGGTATATGTATTCTTAATAACGCCTTGCCATTCACCAGGATTGATACTTTTATCTGTTCGAACTTTATTTGATAAGAGTTCAAGGATTTTCTTACGGTATTTATAGTAATTTTTCATAGGTAAATATTTAAGTGTAATTTTTTGTAAAAATACGAATTATGATAAGAGTGTCCAACAAAAAGTAGGTCAAAAAGTGGGACAAATTGTTCCGTAAATGAAACATTTTGGGCAAAAGGTTTGATATTGCGCAAAAATTGCATTAACTTTGTGGTCTTAAAACGATTATTATATCACATTAAATTTTAATAATATGAGTCTAAACATCATTGTTCTTGCAAAACAGGTGCCCGACACCCGTAATGTGGGAAAAGATGCAATGAAAGAAGATGGTACAATCAACCGTGCGGCTCTGCCCGCCATCTTCAACCCTGAAGACCTCAATGCCCTGGAACAGGCTCTGCGTCTGAAGGATGCTAATCCCGGTTCTACTGTTACTCTTTTGACAATGGGTCTGCCACGTGCCGCTGAGATTATCCGTGAAGCGATCTTCCGTGGTGCCGACGCCGGTATTGTGTTGACTGACCGTGCGTTAGGTGGTGCTGACACCCTTGCCACTTCCTATTCTCTGGCACAGGCTGTCAAGAAGTTCGGAAACTATGACATCATTCTCGGTGGTCGTCAGGCTATTGACGGCGATACTGCCCAGGTGGGTCCCCAGATTGCTGAAAAATTAGGTATTCCCCAGGTTACTTACGCTGAGGAGATTCTTGATCTGAGCAACGGCACTGTCACAGTGAAACGCCGTCTGGAATCAGGTGTGGAAACTGTAAAGGCTCCGCTCCCCTGCGTTGTAACCGTTAACGGTTCCGCCGCTGAATGTCGCCCCCGCAACGCAAAACGTCTCATGCGCTATAAACGTGCGGTTTCTCCTTCAGAAAAAGCAAAACTTTCAGAGGAACAGCAGGCTTATGTTGATGCTCATCCTTATCTTCAACTTCAGGAATGGGGCGCCGCATACGTCGATGCCGATCCCGAACAGATTGGTCTGGCCGGCTCACCCACAAAAGTGAAGGCTATTGAAAATGTTGTTTTCACCGCCAAGGAAAGCCGCCGGATGGACAACAATGACGAGCAGATCGAAGATCTGGTTAAAGAACTGATTGCTAACCACACCATCGGCTGACAAGCGGGTGAATCAAAATATAAAGTCTTATGGCAGACAATAATAACTTAATTGTATATTGCGAGTTCGATGAAGGCAAAATCGCTGATGTGAGCCTTGAACTCCTCACCAAAGGCCGCCAGTTGGCTACTGAACTTGGTGTGAAACTGGAAGCCGTTGTTATCGGTGACAAACTTGAAGGTGTGGAACAGCAACTCTTCCCTTACGGTGTGGACACTGTCTACAAAGTTGAGGACAAGCGTCTCTTCCCCTATACATCCAATCCTCACGCTGCGGTTCTGATCAACCTCTTCAAGGAAATCAAACCCCAGATTTGCCTTATGGGCGCTACCTGCATAGGCCGTGACCTCGGTCCCCGTGTGTCTTCATGCCTCCACAGCGGTCTGACTGCTGACTGCACCTCTCTTGAGATCGGTGATCACAAAGACCCCAAGACAGGCAAGGAATATCAGAACCTTCTTTATCAGATCCGTCCGGCATTCGGTGGTAACATCGTGGCAACCATCGTCAATCCTGACTGCCGTCCTCAGATGGCTACCGTGCGCGAAGGTGTCATGAAGAAAGAGGTGTTCGATCCGAACCATAAAGGTGAGGTCATCAACCTTGACCCGAAGAAATATGTGAGCGATGCTGATTTTGTTGTTGAAATCATCGACCGCCACATTGAAAAATCAAAAGTAAACATCAAAAATTCACCCATCATTGTTTGCGGCGGTTACGGCGTAGGTAGCAAGGAAAACTTCGCGCTTCTTCAGGAACTTGCCGACACTCTGGGAGGTGAAGTGGGCGCCACACGTGCTGCCGTTGATGCAGGCTGGGCCGACCATGACCGTCAGATTGGTCAGACAGGTGTTACAGTCCGTCCCAAACTCTACATCGCGTGCGGTGTTTCCGGACAGATTCAGCACATTGCCGGTATGCAGGACAGTTCTATCATTATTTCGGTTAATAATGATCCCAATGCTCCCATCAACACAATCGCTGACTATGTAATCACAGGAGATCTGGTTGACGTGCTGCCCAAATTAATCAAATATTATAAGAAAAACTCCAAGTAAAAGATAATCATGGCAAATTTTTATACAGATAATCCCGACCTGAAACTCCATCTCAAACACCCCCTGATGGAGAAAATCGTAGCGCTGAAGGAACGTAACTTTGCTGATGCCGACAAATTTGACTACGCACCCGCCGACTTCGCTGACGCTATGGACAATTATGACAAGGTCCTTGACATTGTAGGCGAGATTTGCGGTGACGTGATCGCCGGAAATGCCGAGGATGTCGATCACCAGGGTCCCCGCGTGGAAAACAGCCGTGTTATCTATGCTGACGGCACCCAGAAGAACCTTGACGTATGCCGCAAGGCCGGATTGATGGGTATGGCTATGCCCCGCAGGTTCGGTGGCCTCAATTTCCCCATTACTCCTTATATCATGGCTGCCGACATCGTCAGCCGCGCCGACACCGGTTTTGAAAACCTCTGGGGTTTGCAGGACTGTGCGGAAACTCTTTACGAGTTCGGTGACGAGGACCAGAAAGCACGTTTCATTCCCCGTGTATGCGAAGGTGAGACAATGTCAATGGACCTCACTGAACCCGATGCCGGTTCTGACCTTCAGAGCGTTATGCTCAAGGCAACCCAGGATGCCGACGGCACATGGCGCCTTAACGGTGTGAAACGCTTCATCACAAACGGTGACAGCGACATTCACCTCGTTCTCGCACGTTCAGAAGAGGGTTCGAAAGATGCCCGCGGTTTGTCAATGTTCATCTATGACAAACGCAATGGTGGCGTTGACGTTCGCCGTATTGAGAACAAAATGGGTATCAAGGGCTCACCCACATGCGAACTTGTCTACAAGAACGCTAAGGCTGAACTCTGCGGTTCACGCAAAATGGGTCTTATCAAATATGTGATGGCGCTGATGAACGGTGCTCGTCTGGGTATAGCCGCACAGAGCGTAGGCGTAAGTGAAATCGCTTACCGCGAGGCTCTCCAATATGCAAAGGAACGCCAGCAGTTCGGTAAACCCATCATTGAGTTCCCTGCAGTTTACGAAATGCTCTCAGTTATGAAGGCTAAACTCGACGCTTCACGCTGTCTGCTTTACGAAACCGCCCGCTACGTTGACCTTTACAAGGCTTACGAGGATATTGCCAAAGAACGCAAACTCGAACCTGAGGAACGTGCCGAAATGAAACTCTACAACAAATTCGCAAACGCACTGACTCCCCTGGCAAAAGGTCTCGGCAGTGAATATTGCAATCAGAATGCATACGACTGCATCCAGATCCACGGTGGTTCAGGCTTCATGAAGGATTATGCTTGCGAACGTGTTTATCGTGACGCACGTATCACTTCAATCTATGAAGGAACCACACAGTTGCAGGTTGTGGCTGCAATAGGTAACGTTACCACGGGAATGTATAACAGCATCATAGCAACATATCAGGATATGCCTGTGAGCGAAGATCTGAAGCCCCTCAAGGATGAGGTTGAAAAAATGATCGAAGTTTATAATAAGGCTGTAGCCCTCATTAATGAAATCAACGATCCTGAATACACCTCATTCCAGGCCCGCCGTCTCGTTGAAATGGCCGGTGACATTATCATGAGTTACCTCCTGATTACTGATGCTTCACGCTACGAGTCAGAATCAATGGCGAAGAGCGCACATGTCTATGTCAACATGGCTAAGGCAGAAGTTGCAAAACACAGTGAATTCATTGAATCATTCACTCCCGCCCAGGTAGAATACTACAAGAAGTAAGAACCTCTTACTCGATATCGCTAAGAGGGTGTGTCAAAACAAAAATTTTGGCACACCCTCTTAAGGTTTGTCAGAATATGCCGGATGCAAGACGCTGAGGATGAGGCTGATGGGAGCATACCTAAGTATGTGACCGAAGCCGCTTCCGAAAGCAACGACGCAGATGGCTTATTATGACACACCGCCCTTATTTTGTTTCCATTACTGCGTGAACATCGGGCTTTGACTGCACCCGTGGTTGAGGCCACGGCAACAATCTCCGATTATGATATGTTAAAAACGTGTTGCTGCGTAACTTTCACATTTTTTATTATTATCTTTGTGATTACCAATCATTTCAAACATTAATTTCTGACTAATTATGTCGTTAAAAAAACTAAGGATAACGGTTGCCGTGGTTGTGATCACCTTGATAACCCTGTTGTTTCTTGACTTTACCGGAATGGCACAGGAATGGTTCGGATGGCTGGCGAAAGTTCAGTTTCTTCCGGCACTGCTTGCCATGCATATAGGAGTTGTTGCAGGACTCATTATCCTCACGCTCCTTTTCGGACGTCTGTATTGTTCGGTTATATGTCCCCTGGGAATAATGCAGGATATTTTCGGATGGCTCGGCAAGAAGCAAAAACGTTATCGCTACGGCTACTCGCCCGCTGTCAGGTGGCTAAGATATTCCATGCTTGTAATAATGGTGATTCTGATGGTGGCAGGTTTCGGCGGTGTAGCAGCGCTGATCGCTCCGTATAGTTCCTTCGGAAGAATCGTGCAGAATTTGCTCAGTCCGGTTTGGGCCTGGTGCAACAACCTGCTTGCCGGATGGGCCGCCGAACATGACAGTTATATGTTCTATGACACCGAAATCTGGATACGCAACTGGAGTGTGTTCGGTGTTGCAGTGGCCACAGTAGTCATTCTTGCCGTACTTGCATGGCGCAACGGTCGCACATACTGTAACACCATCTGTCCGGTAGGCACGGTGCTCGGTTTCTTCTCACGCTTCTCCTTCCTTGCTCCGGTAATCGATACATCAAAGTGCAACAGTTGCGGACTATGTGCGCGCAACTGCAAGGCTGCTTGCATAAACAGCAAGGTCCATCAGATAGATTACTCCCGCTGCGTGACATGCTTTGACTGCCTTGATTCTTGTCATAAGGGAGCCATCAGTTACGGGCGTCGCAAGAAAGAGGTTGCAGTTGTTCCGGTCACCGATGGCGCATCGGTTGACAAATCACGCCGGAGTTTCCTTACCGTGACAGGTATGGTGACCGCAGCCGCCATGGTAAAAGCGGCTGACAAAACTGTTGACGGAGGTCTGGCTGTGATCGAGGATAAGAAAATTCCTGAACGCTCCAACCGTATAGTGCCCCCGGGTGCAAAAGGGATAAAGCATCTCTCAAATCATTGCACCGCGTGTCAACTCTGTGTGGCGGCATGCCCTAACGGAGTGCTCAGGCCATCCACCGCAATAGACTCGTTCATGCAACCATACTCATCTTATGAACGCGGCTACTGCCGTCCGGAGTGTACCCGCTGTTCTGATGTTTGCCCTGCCGGCGCCATCAAGCCGGTCAGTGTTGAGGAAAAATCATCGATCCAGATAGGCCACGCTTGTTGGGTGAAAGAAAATTGCATACCGCTGACTGACGGAGTTGAGTGTGGCAACTGTGCAAGACACTGCCCCACAGGAGCCATCCAGATGGTACCGTCCGATGCTTCAGACCCCGATTCTGTGAAAATTCCCGTTGTGAACACTGAAAAATGTATAGGTTGCGGTGCATGTGAAAACCTGTGTCCCGCCCGTCCGTTCAGCGCCATTTATGTTGAAGGTCATGTTAACCATAGAATAATCTGATAGTTATGAAAGATAAAAACACTATATCACGTCGTTCGTTTCTCACCCGTTTAGGTGTTGGAGCAGCCGCAGTTTCAGCAGCGGTTGTCGCCGGATGCGATTCCAAGAAAAATCCGGTTACCGGTGATAATACCACCTCCGGTGAGATACCCGCCGGCAAGATGACCTACCGCACCAATCCAAAGACAGGCGAACAGGTTTCGATTCTCGGTTACGGATGTATGCGTTGGCCTGACCTTTCAGGCGGCGTGGGGCGTTCTGATGCCGACCTTGACCAGGAAACAATCAATGAACTCGTGGACTATGCTATCGCACATGGCGTGAACTACTTCGACACATCCCCCGCTTACTGCCGGGGACGTTCGGAGCGTGCCACAGGTATCGCTCTGAGTCGCCACCCGCGTGAAAGTTATTTCATAGCGACCAAACTGTCAAATTTCGCTCCTCAGACCTGGAGCCGTGAGGCATCGATGGCCATGTATAACAACTCCTTCAAGGAACTGCAGACTCCCTACATTGACTACATGCTTCTGCATGCCGTGGGTGGGGGAGAGGATGCCATGGACACATTCCGTAAGCGCTACATTGATAACGGAATGCTTGACTTTCTGATGGAGGAGCGTGAAAAAGGGAAAATCCGTAATCTCGGTTTCTCATATCACGGCGACATAGCGATATTCGACTATCTGCTTGCCAATCATGACAAATACAAATGGGATTTCGTGCAGATTCAGATGAACTATCTCGACTGGAATCATGCGAAGGAAATCAACGAGGCCAACACAAATGCCGAGTATCTTTATGATGAACTGGATAAGAGAGAGATACCGGTGGTGATAATGGAGCCGCTCCTGGGTGGCCGCCTGTCCAATTTGCCTGATCACATAGTTGCCAGATTGAAACAGCAGGAACCGGAGAGAAGCGTGGCTTCATGGGCATTCCGTTTTGCCGGAACGTATCCACGGGTTCTGACAGTCCTCAGCGGAATGACATATATGGAACATCTGCAGGACAATCTCCTTTCTTATTCTCCGTTGAAACCTCTATCCGAGGATGAGAAGCAGTTCCTCTTTGACACATCGTCACTTATAGTTCAATATCCGACGGTGCCGTGTAACGACTGCAAATATTGCATGCCATGTCCTTACGGAATAGATATACCGGCCATTCTGCTGCATTACAATAAATGTGTCAATCAGGGAAATATTCCGGAAAGCAGCCAGCAGGAGAACTACCGTCAGGCCCGTCAGGCTTTCCTTGTGGGCTATGACCGTAGTGTGCCCAAACTCCGCCAGGCAAGTCATTGTATAGGATGCAACCAGTGTGCCCCTCACTGTCCGCAGAAAATCCGTATTCCTGAGGAACTTCATCGCATCGACCGTTATGTTGAACAACTCAAACAGAACACCATCTGATGAACCTGCTGGTTGAACGACTTAAGGAGGGAAAACATTCGCTTGTGGTGGCCAACCACCGGAGGTTTCTTACATTTGATTCACGCGGGGTGAAGGATCTGTTTAATCTGATCACCACGGATCCCGATCTGCTGCGCGGTGCCCGGGTGGCTGACAAGGTTGTGGGCAAGGGGGCTGCCTTGCTCATGGTGCTCGGAGGTGTAAGTGAGGTTTATGCACTGACAATCAGCAGGCCTGCACTTGACATATTTCATAAATACTCTGTTAAGGTTATTTACGAACTTCTGGTCGACAATATCATAAACCGTGATGGCACCGACATCTGCCCGGTGGAAAAAATCTGTTCAGGTTGCGATGTGCCTTCAGAAGCACTGCCTCTTATCGAAAACTTCATAAAATCAATGAATCATAAATAATCATAATCATGAACTCCACAGAATTACAACTCAGTTCATATTCATTCAAGAGCGTCCGCACATATCTTTTAGCGACACTGTTCATTATCGGCAACCTTCTTCTGCCTCAGATGCTCCACCTGCTTCCTCAGGGTGGAAGGGTATGGCTTCCGATTTATTTCTTCACTCTCGTCGGAGCATATCGCTATGGATGGAAAGTGGGAGTGTTGACAGCCGTGGCTTCTCCTGTGCTCAACTCCATACTGTTTGGCATGCCGGCTTCTTCCGCACTTCCTTTGATCATTATTAAATCTGTTGCTCTGGCAGTGACGGCAGGCTTGGTTTCCGCCCATTTCAAGCGCGTGTCATTGGTGCTCATCCTCTTAGTAATTGTAGTATATCAGGGAATAGGTCTGATTGCGGAATGGATTCTGAGTGGTGAATTCTCAGTAGCATTGACAAGTATTCTCACTTCCGTTCCCGGTCTGCTGGTTCAGTTGCTCGGAGGATATCTGGTTCTACGCAGGCTGAATCCATAGCGGATATATATTTCACATCCCTATATCAAGGTTGTGACTTGTCATGAACTGCAGACCCGGATTTTCTACGTGCCCAACCTGGGCACCGTAAAACTCAGCAGGGAGCATCAAAATGGAATTTTGATGCTCCCTGCTGAATGATTTAGAGCGGAAGACGGGGCTCAAACCCGCGACCCTCAGCTTGGAAGGCTGATGCTCTATCGACTGAGCTACTTCCGCGAATGTGATAATGTCAATGGTTATGAAGTGGGCGAAGATGGATTCGAACCACCGAAGGCATAAGCCAGCAGATTTACAGTCTGCCCCATTTGGCCACTCTGGTATTCGCCCTTTTTGCTCTGCAAAGTTAATTAAAGTTCTTTAATTTTGCAAGCAAAATCATGCATTTTTATTGCTGCTTCGGCTGCTTCGGTGCCTTTGTTGCCTAATTTGCCACCTGCACGGTCGAGAGCATCCTGCTCATTATCAACGGTTAACACTCCGAATATCACGGGTATGTCGCAGTCGGAATTCAGCATAGTTATCCCTTGGGTTACGCTCTGACAAACGTAGTCAAAATGGGGTGTGCCACCACGGATGACGCATCCGAACACAATCACGGCATCGTAGGCAGATGATTCTATTGCCTGGGATGCGCCAAACGTCAGTTCTACGGCACCGGGTACGTGATATACGTCAACCTGATCATCATCAAATCCTTCTGCTTTGAAAAGGTCGAGCGCACCCTGAGTGAGCGCACCGGTTATGTGTCCGTTCCATTCTGCGGCAATTATCGCCACTCGCATATTCTCTACTTTGGGAAGGGCACCGTGGGGAGCGGCGCCCGGAGTTGCTGTTGACATAGTTATTCTACTGATTTAGAAAGGATTTTGGTATCTATAAGCCATGCAAGGGTTTCAGGGAGTTCCATAGAGGTGATTCGGGGAATACGTTCGTAGAGATCTCCGTGACCGTGATATTCTATAAAATCTCTGTCAACGTTAAAGAAATCGTTGACATAGAATTCCAGATTATCCTTGAAGGCCTTGCGGGTGTCTGTTTTATCAAAGATGAATTTGAGATGTTCAGAGGTTGTTATGACTACATCTGCAATCTCGAGGTTCTCGAATATCAACGGCATGACTTTGGTTACCCTTAACATGCGTGAAGGATGATATCCGGGAAGGTAGATGAGCGTGGCTTTCCGTTCTTTGGCAAATTCCAGAAACTGCCACAGGCGCTGGCGCACCCTGATGTCCACTGAAAGGAATCCACCGAAAACCACTATATCTTCTTTTTCTATTGTGGGCCATACAATGTCAAATCCGTCCTCGTTGTTGCTGAAGTTGTCATAGCGGAGTTCTTCCGTCACTTCCCCTGTTGCGGGATTCAGAAACTCAAGGGTGGTGGGGGTGGTACCGTCAAGACTGAGGTCAACACTGTAAGTGTCCACACCTTCATGTTTAAGGATGTCGATGATTTTCCGCCCCAGAATGTCACTGCCTAATTCGGAGGCCATGGTGACCTGGTGTTCCATACGGCTTAATTCAATGGCCGTGTTGAGGATCAGTCCCCCTGGAAATGCGGTCACCGGTTTCATTCCCTCAAGCGTTATGTGGAAATCGGCTTCGCCGACAGCAATTATTCGTGACATTGCGTTATTCGTTTCTTGATTTCTGTCCTAAATATCCGCCGTGGTGACGTTTGGCATAGTCAGCACGGGTGAAACCGGTGTTGTTCATCACGTTAACAACCAGCACGTCACCGATAACAGTCATCATGGTGGTTGAAGTTGTTGGAGTAAGTCCGAAGGGACAAACCTCGGGCGCAGGCGCGGTCACAAGTGCGATGTCGGCCTGGTTGGCAAGCACACTCTCACCGTTACCTGTGATGACAATGATGGGTATCTGAGGATATAGATTGCGTGCAAGCGTTACCAATTCAAGGATTTCACGGGTTTTGCCGGAATTTGATATCAGCAGGAGGATATCGTCAGGCTGCAGGACTCCTAAGTCGCCGTGCTGGGCTTCCGAGGGGTGAAGATTCACTGCAGGAGTTCCTGTGGAACAGAATGTGGTTGCTATATTCATGGCGATCTGACCGGCTTTACCCATACCGGATGTCACCAGTTTGCCATGGCGTTTGTGTACATGCTCGATTATCGCTTCAACCGCACGGTCGTATGCGTCCGACACCGGAATCTGCTTTATCGCTTCACTTTCAGCCTGAAGTATCAGGCGCATGGATTCTTGTACGTTCATTTCAGTTTGATTGGTAGATTGTGAAGTCCTGAATTCAAACTTCTTCCGTCAGTCCTGATCAGATTTCCGGATGCCGGCAGGGGAACTTCCATCTCGTTATTTTTTGGCAAATTTACAAAATTCTTTCGAGATTTTCAAATTCCGCCATGCTGTCGGCCCACTCATTGTCAAGTTCAAGACCTTTGTTGGTTGACGGGTCAAAGCCCGCCATGACGGTTTCGGCTATGCATTTGACATCGCCGGTGCGGGTGTTGACGATGCGCTGTTCAAGCGTCAGGCTACGACGTGATATGCGTATGCAGCAGGTGTAGACGGCAAGGTCCTCATCCATGAATCCCGGAGAGAAGAAGTTGCAGTTGACATTCACTATCACCACACAGATGTTGTTGAGCGTGAACTTTTCAGGGAGTACTGCCTTGAAATATTCAATTTTTCCGAGATCGAGAAACTGGAAATAGACTGCATTATTGATGTGACCCAGTATGTCGATGTCGTTAAAGCGGGTCTGCACCGGAGTGCAAATCCTGAAAGGGTGAGCCACCGGAGGTACCTTGGGATTCGGTGACTGAGGAAGGTTCAAAATATCTTTCATATTCTCTGAAAACTTGAATTGCCCGGGAAATATAATGGGCTTGAGTTTAATGGATAACTAACTCTGTTAAAACGGTTTTGCCGATTGATTTGTTGATTCTGTCAATGATCGATGTCCGGTGGAACGAAAGTTCGTTTTTCAACGATGCGGAGTTGATGTAGACATGAAGCACCGTTCCGTCGACGTAGCGGCGCGTGGTATGGCTGTTTACTGCCGGTCCTACAATCTCCACCCACATATAGCATGCTTGCTGGCGGAGGAAATTCTCACTGTCGTTGCTATCCTTGAGGATGGAATCGATAATCTCCTTGATTTGCCGGGGATATATTTTTTTCATTACCGGTTCATATTTTATTCAACGACACTGAATGATCCACGGTCAACGGTAAATAACTTGTGATCGCCCTTCACACGGTTTATAATGGAGTCAAGATGGCTGAGGTTGGTGTCCGTGATGAAAGTCTGTCCGAACTCTTCACCTGCCACCAGTTTGACTATCCTTTCAACCCGCCCGGCATCCAGACGGTCAAAAATGTCATCGAGCAGCAGTAAGGGATGCACTCCGGTTGCACGGTTGAGAAAATCATACTGTGCCAGACGCATGGCAATGAGGTAGGTTTTGCATTGACCTTGCGAGGCGGTACGCCTGACCGGCAATCCGTTGAGCATCATCTCAATGTCATCCCGATGTATTCCTACGGTGGTGTGTCCCACAGCCTCGTCACGGCTGCGGCTGTTTTCCAGAAGATCAAGCAGCGACATTGGTCTTCCCGGTGTGAGACGTGATGAATACACCATTTCTACGTGTTCCACGGGGTCGTCACCTGCAATGGCTGCATAATAGCGGTTGAACACGGGCACGAAGTTGTTGATCCAGCGGCTGCGCGCATCACATACATAGGAGGCTGCTGAGGCCATAGGAATCTCGACGGCTTCAAAGAGGGTCCGGTCAGATATCCTGTCACGCAGCATGCGGTTACGCTGTTCCAGCAGGTGTCCATAGCGTATTAGGGAGTCAAGATACCGGGGGTCGCCCTGCGATATTATCTGGTCAATGAATTTGCGTCGTTCCTCAGATGAACCATTGATAAGGTCAATATCATGGGGAGCCACCAGAACAGCGGGGAAAAGGCCGATGTGTTCGCTTAACCGTTTGTAAGGCTTACCTTTACGTTTGAAATTCTTTTTTCGTCCGGCATCAAAAGACGCCAGAATATCCTCCGGCATATCATGACGCAGATAGTCACCTTTGAGCATAAGGAACTGCTCGCCGTCAGTGATCAGTCCGGAATCGTTCAAACCTGAGAAACTACGGCAGAAACTCAGATAATGAATGGCATCAAGCAAATTGCTTTTCCCCATGCCGTTGTTGCCCAGGAAACAGTTCATCTTGCTGCTGAACTCCAGTTCCGCGAACCGGATGTTCTTGAAATTGGTCACTGTCAGTTTTTCCAGAATCATACTGCAAATTTACGATTTTTCCATTAAATTAGAGTTCTATTTCTTCCTAAAGATTTGTTATAAAAAATTAATATGTTAACTTTGCCCTTTATGAAAAAATATGCCACAATTTTCTTGCTTACTGCGTGCTCTTTGCTCCTCAGCGGTTTCACTGACACTCGTTTGGGTATCCGCGTATCACAGGTTATTCCCGATGCAGATATTTGGGATTTCAGTAGAGGGGAGGCGATTGATGACGGACCAATTTATCGCAGTTATGGTGATACTTTGCTAACTGAATATTTCGATGGTAACCGTTACTGGTACAGGTTCCAATCAGATTCTGCGTTTTATATTGGAGAGGAGTCTCGATTGATTAAAGTTGTACCACAGGATACTATTCTAACAGCAGCCTTTGGTAACCACTCGTTATTTGGAAACAAGGAGGAACATGGAAGAGGAACTTTCTGTCGGCACATTGCTTTAGGTACAACAGGAGAATATAAAACCATGCCTCCAGTTTATGGTAAAATTGTTCTAGCCGAAGGTGATTCTCTCCCGGCTATAGCAGTACAGGAACGGCGTAAGTATAATGAATGGATTGGTTCAGATTCATTGCCTGGATTGTCACGCGAGGTTATTCGCACACGCTGGTTTATAGAGGGTGTGCGTCTACCGGTTGCACTCCAGATAACCGATATAACGGGTGACAGCACACGAATCATTAATTCGTATACAGTGGCGTACACAGTTGAAACTGATGATCTTGAGAGTGTTATTCCCGAAAAACTGAAAGAGGAAAGAGCACTGCGCAACGCGGCGATTAATGTTGAAAACGGCAGGATAACCGTACAAGGTTCATTCCCGGCAGGAACAGGGCTGACTATCAGTATTGCCGGTATTATGGGGAATGGATTACTGCAGCGTCAAGTGGAAACCAATGATGCGGGAGAGTGCACAATTCTCCTTCCATCATTATCGCAGGGTCAATACATGCTTACGATTTCCACCAGAACTCCGGTAAGTCGTAAAATACTTTTTAATATCTGATTGCTATGTTTCACCGTTTTTATTTAACACTGCTTTTACTGATATCAGCCATTACGGCTGCTAATGCAGATATTTTTGATTCGTTGGATGACGTTGTGTCTCCCGATGCAATTCAGGCACGTGCAATTAGTAAAGTAATGATGCCTTCTCCCTCATTGCTAACAGGAGCATGTCAATTCGCAATCCCTTTGTATATAATAAAGGTGGAAGATTTTGAACTTCCCATTACACTTATTTATCATAGTAACGGTATTAAAGTTTATGATGATCCGCGACCTATAGGTTATGGCTGGAATTTGAGCCCCTATTTGCGCATTACTCGCACTATTATGGGGCGTCCTGATGAGTATTGCCGAAATGTTGCCTCTCAAGGAAAGGATTTTGCTGCACGTAGCGTGGAAAATGCATATGGTTGTAATGCCTATCAACTTAAGGGACTGGAGGATAAACCCGCGTACGATAGCGAATATGACATTTATACTATCCACCTGGTTGATAACTCGCTGACTGTTATTTATAAAGAAGGGAAATTCATTGGAGTAAATAATGATGAGTACCGAATTGTGACCAATGACAAACTAAAGAGTATTCAAGTTACAGATCCGATGGGCAACTGCTATGATTTTTCCATTAAAGGAGCATGTTATTCAGAGTCCTCATCGCCTATAGAATGGCTTTTATCTTCAATTGTACTCCAGAGTGGATCGGAAATTAAGTTTGAATGGGAAAAACTAAATTCATTTCAACGTGATAAGTTGGCTCCCCCTCGTAGTATTACCTATGATAATGACAATTTATCCGATTCTTACCAAGATTATTACGGATTATTTGAAAGAACACAAAATACTGTAACTGAACTTAACTCTTTATTATCCATAGTCTTCCCGGGTGGAAAGTTGACGTGCAATTACACTGATGAGATGTTGGATAATGTTAAGGTGAAGAATAGTACATCCATTGTCTACTCTGCATCCTTAGGTCATGAAGGATCACTACTTTCATACGTTGAGAGTTGTGACAGAGGCAAATTTTCATTCACTTATAATCCCGCTCCAAGTATCAAACATGAATCAGCCAGTGATTGGTGGGGTTATCCCAACGGAAAATTAAATAAAACAGGCATGAGTCATTTGCTCTCACCTTATATACGGATTAGAGAGTTCCCAAAAAGTGTGACAAGTTTTGGTGTTGACCGCTCAGTGAATGCAACTGAATCAATGTCCTACCTTTTACATAAGGTACAACACCCTACAGGTGGAACCACTATTTGGGAATATGAGCCACATAGGTTCAATTCTCCCAAGCCATCCACAAACATGCTGATCTCTTTGGATAACGAGATTTTGCTAACTCAGGGAGGAGGTGTCCGAGTTAAAAGCATCACATACAGATCAATATTTGGAGATTCCAAAAAAGAGTATTTTTACGGCAATGAGCGAAATGGACTTGCACGTATTGAGTCTGCTCCTTTTCTGATGACGTTTGTGGACCTCGTAAGATTAGCAGTTTATAATCCGCAAAACGAAATGTTACTGAAAAAGAAAACGAAACGTTCTGTTCTGAAAAACGAAACGTTTCGTTTTCTACTTTTCGGTGTTATCTAACAGCCTACGAACGGTGCTAAAATGGGTTTGTAATTCAGATCAGCGATGCAAGCATATAAAGGAATCCCTGCACAGGCACCTGCGAGCCTGCCACATCCACTGCATCCTGCGCCACAAGCACACCGGCGATGTCGCTCAGATGTTCGGCGGTAAGGCGAATATCCACCTCCGTTTCCTCGCGTCCTACCTCTCCTACCGTAGCATGGAACTCCTCATTGCACTTCCGGTATACCTCCTCGAACTCCTTGTCCAGACACTCACGCTCCCATTTTTCAGGGTCAAAAGGAGCATCGCCGAACATATCCTTTATAGCCTTTTCGCGTTCCGCAGACTTCCTGTCATACCCTTCGGGTTTCACCTTCTCGGCAATGGCAGCCACCGCCTCACCGAAACGCGAATCCACTTCCTTCAGCGCGACCATTGTGAGGGCTATCGCAGCAACGGTCTTGCCCGAAAGACTCCCGCTATCGTTTTTAAAAGGAATCGCTGACACCGCAGCCACGGCATCACGCACAGCAAATCTTGTCAACTTTTTCATACGTTTTCTGCATTTTTAAGTTCTGAAATAAAATCCTCAATCAGTTCTACCATAGCCGCACGTTTCTCGCGGTCTGCGGTATTCAGGTTGTAGTTTGCAGTTTCGCCGTCCATACCGAAACTTCCAAGATAAGCCTCGGTCTGAACATCGTTGATACTGCCGGATTCCACGCGGATTTTCCCATCTCTTTGATTAAGGGTAGCCTCAATCGTCATCCCGTTCACTGTCGCACGCTTGCGCACGCTTGTTGAAATAGTTTTCAATTCCATAATAGTTTGTTTTTATAGTTGTTAATAATCTACTCCTGTTGTAAACTGCCCCGTGTCATAACCGTCGCAGCCACTTGATTCAAGTTTGTAAAACACGTTCGCTATATTACTCTCTTTCGGCTCGGTGAGACTTGTCTGTGAGAATTTAAATTTCAATTCCAGGAAACCTCCCGCATCGATGTTTTTGTCAACGCTTCCACCAGATGTAATCACCTGCAAGGTATCATCCGTGAGATTCTGATTGTAGAAGCACTGCAACGAAACCTTGCGTGACACACTGCCGGTGTTCCTTACCCTCAGTGTGATACTGCCGGTGCCTACCCATGTCCCGCCCGATTCGGTCCACTGAACACTGCCGCTCACATATTCCACAGTCACACCCACCTCATGCGGATAGGTTTTCTGCTCATCGGCATCTTTGATTTTCACGGTGACGAGTTCGCTCGGCAGAGGGTAGATGGTTGCTGTCCCGCCCGAATCGCCATAGAAGATATACGGAAGGTCAAGCGGTTGAAACGTCAGCACGGCAACCACAGGGATGACATACGTATCACCTTTGCCTATCGCGTCATTTATCTTCGTATGCGAAATGTTGCACTCCTTTTCCCAGTCAAAATCATTCAGTTGCCCCATCACGTACAATATACTGCTTGAGACCCCCCCCGTACTGTTTTTGCGGAACAACAGCATACAGGCATAGGCATCTGTCCCTGAGAAATGAACGCTCAATGCCCCCACCCATTCACGGATTGTCGCTATCCCTTGCTCCATCCCGTCAAGTTTTACCTCCTTTTTTCCGTCATGCGTCACTTCCAGTTGACACCAACGGGGCGTGTAGTGGTCATATCCGTTGAAGTCCGTGAGACGATACGGGGATGCAATTCCGCCGCGCGGAGGATAATACTCCCAGTCGCAGCCATCCTTGACCTTAGCCACGGCAGCATCTACTGAAATTGAGTAAAACACTCCCAAACCGCAATTCGCCGCCTTGATTTCTGCGTCAGTCAGCGGGCGCAGGATATTCGCCACGTGCATAGGCTTCCTTATAGACCACTTGTTCATCTTCCCATGACTGTTGCTGCATATCGTGCCTATGTCATACCCGTTTGCAGGGTTCACGCCAAGCACCACATAAGGGTCAGCGGCATTAATCGGCGCGGTTATCTTTCCTGAATTTACCATATTATTCTTCTTTCTTTTTCAATGTCGTCATCCATTCTTCTACCACCACTCCCGCACCAATCACTCTGAGGCACTGATTCGCCGCATCCCACCGAAAGGTTATGCCTCCGAACAATATATCACCATGCTCCGTGATGGTCAGTCGTTTGACGGCATTGGTATAAAACTCTATCGGCTGTGCCTTGTACTGGCGAATAATCAGAGGGGAGTCCAGACGGCTGTAATGCTCACCTGCCGCAATATCCGCGAAATGGTTGCTCCATGCACCTATGTGAGCCTCGCCATGCCCTTCCGGGATGACGTTTCCAACATTCTGCAACGCACCTTTGATTTCCAGTCCATTTCCGTCAAACCACTGCCCCCACAGGTAGCAGACATTTGCGAGTTTTTTGGCTTTTGCGACTGTGGAGTCAAGGAAGGCGAACTGCCGCCAGTTGCTCCATGCAGTTCCGTAATTCCTTCTGTACATAACCTCATCCTTATCGTAGGGAAACACAATCTGAGTGTTGCGCGAAGCCATATCTCCCAGGCTCAGCAGGATGGTGTTCATACTATGCGTCACTCCCTGCGCGTCACTTGTCGCACTCACGGGTTTTGGGTCAAACACAACCACATTGCCGTTGCCGTAGAAGTCATCCAAATCGGTGAACCCTCCTCTGTTCCACGACCGCATAACCCCGGCCACCCCACCTTTACCCGCAAGATGCACCCCGTCGAGCATATCGGCGTTAAGGCTCGTGACCACATCCGCCGTGGTCATCGATCCCCCGCTCCTTTTCAGGTAGTCGGTGGCGGTCTCGGTACTCATCGTCCCAAACAGTCCGCGCCAGCAATATTTGAGGTTACTTGACGTGCCGGCATAGGCCCCGTCCCAGTAAGCGAGCAGTGCTATTGACGGAATCTGCTTACTGTTCGTTGTCAGATTTACCCATCCTAACGAACCCGGACCGTTCTTGTCTACCCTGCTGTTGACCGAGCCGTCACCCATGAGAAACTGCGTGCCTGAAGCACCGTTCTTGATGAACGCCTTCATCGTCATGTAGCCGTCTATGTCAACTCGCCCCACCTCATTGACTGTAGAGCCGATGTGTTGGTTCAATATAAGTTCTCCATCGACGCCACCCTTGAAGCCCAGACCGTCGTTACCCCCAACGAACTTCGCCCCACCCGCAAAATTCTTCATTCCGCTGATGGTCTCCGCACCGCTCTTGCTTACATAGCCCGCAAGCCTTGCGTCAACCTCAGTGAGTGACGGCACTTCCAGTTTTTCCCGGAGCGTCGCCGGAGTGAAATACGTGACATCCCCATACACACTACCGGCCCAACCCAGGATATAATCCATATCAGGGTCTGCAAACACATTGCGCAGTTTGATAGAGTTAGTGAAGTCCTTTACTCCGCTGACGGACTGCTCAGTTGTCAGTGTCACCAACTGGCTCTGCCGCTGCAGCAGGTCATAACCCAGATAAGCCGAGAGCGCGGTCTGCTTTGAAGTACCAGAGTTATACTGACCCCACTCCTGCAATATATCTACACCACCGCCGGAACTGCCTCCACCGGAAACACCTCCGCTGCCAAGTGCGGTAATCCACTTGTCAGAGTAGAGAGGAGAAGAAATGTGTATCGCTCCATTAGTCTCATCGTACGAGAAGATGCACTCCCCAATCTTCAGTGACTTGAGAGTGAGAAGCCCGGTATTACTCAGCGACATTTGCTCAGCACCTCCGAAGCAGAACCTCAGTAACGTCCCACTGTTCAGGAACTCCATGGCAAAGAGCCTGTCCGCACCGGTCACGGCAGGAGTCTGTCCTGCACGGTAGGCTACCATCAGAGGTGTCTGTGACGAGTTGTCAGTAATCTCCACGTTGTACGCTCCCGCACCGTTGTTCCATGACGAACCCGTAATGCCTGTGCGGAGGAACTGAGATGTTGAGCGCACATCTCCCGCCACGTCAAACTTGTACGCCGGAGCGACACCCACACCCACATTTCCTCCTGACGGATTGAGTATCAGACTGAACCACTCGTTTGTTGTGGTCTCCCTCTGAGCCTGTAAGGAAACAGAGCCGTTGCCATATATACGTGTGACAAGACCGTAAGGAGCAGCAGAGTTATTAAGGATGGAGTGAGCCACACCACCGTTAAGCGAACCCGCGATAAGTTCACGGAACACTCCGTCTACATTCTTCGGTACGCCGTTCTCAAAGTAGGTTTGCCCCCAAGCGGTGAATGTGTCTGTTGTCTGCAACCGGGATGCCGATGCCACGTTGTCGGTGAGGAAGGCGATGGTACGCCATTCGTTCCAAGAAGTTGCGCTCATAGAGGCATGGCGTAGATACATACGTCCGTTATCTCCGAAAGCAAGTTGCTTCGCATAACCGCCACTATTATCGCCAGCAGCCCATTGTGCGAAGTGCAATACTGAATGATACGTTCCTCCGCTTGCCAATCCATCTGTTGTATTAAACTTGAAATGGTATGACACACTTTTACCTAATGCGTTTGGAAGAGTATCTGCGCTTCTTGTGTCTTGTAAAGCAAGCCATTTAGCCGTCAACTCCCCGTTATGCAACCCATCCAACAGGTCGGCATTGAGGTTTGTCACCACGTTGGTGTTCGCCATTGTCCCTCCGGCAAGTTTCAGGAAACGTCCGTCAGCGGCACTCTTGGTGTAAGCATCCGTGATGCCGTACCCCGCGAGGGTCGTAGCCTTGTCCGCCTTGTTGGAGAGCAGATTCGCCAGCGTATCAGCCTCGGTGTAAGTGTCAAGGAACGCCACAATCTCATCCCACTTGTTGATTATATCATCGGTGTTGCTTCCAAGTATGGCAGAGAGGTTTGTGGCTGTGTTATTCCATTTCGTTCTCTCATCAGCCGTGATATGCACCGTAGTATCTGATGTATGTGCCGCCAGAGCGTTTGCCGATGCAACGTCTGACAGGTTTATCGTCTTAGCCACAGAGCCGTCGTATGTGCCGAGTGTCACCCCATTCTTCTGTATTGTCAAAGAAAAAGGATTCACCGAGGTCGTAGGCAGGTTGTCTATTCGCTGCTTCAATTCCCAACCGAGGTTTGCACCTAAAGCATCATCCGTGGTTTTATCGGGGGCTATTGTCGGCCATTCACGCATCAATCCGAAAATGCCGCTTCCGCCACCTGTGCCACTGCCCGGACTGATTCCCAATGTGGAGATCCACTGCTCGCCCCAGAACCCAACTTTTGCTTTAAGTGACTTCGCTCTGATGCCACCCGCACCGTCTGACTGCGTGGCTTCCGCCCAGCCGCCCTTAAGTGGCTCGCCGTTTGCATCGCAAGGTTCCAGCAGGTGTGCGATTCCGGCATTGAAATTCAGCAGACTTTCAAGAGTCTCTTTCAGCCCGGCAACACCACCGTTTAAGTCAACCGTTATTCCACTGCCCAGTGTAATCTTTCCGGAAGCATCTACTCTCAATCCTGTCAAATAATTACCCAACCATCCTCTGCCGTCCGTCTCGAATCCGAAGTTACCTTTGGCCCAATAAACAGAACCATCAAGTCTAACAAGTGATGTGGCTGCATTCTTCGGAACTGGAACCACAGGTTGACCATGCTTATCAAACAGGTCAATCATATCACCACCCCACCATGTTCCGATTGTTCTATCACCCAATTCCAAAGAATATACCCCGTTTATGCCTGAGAGAACCTTTGCTACACCATTTGACATCGATGTGACAATCTGTGAAACATTTTGGAAATCGAAAGTATTCTCATCTCCGTTATAGCGAACGAAAACATGGCCATCCTTCGAGCCTATATAATGATCACCGTAACAACGAAAATATGGTTTTCCGGAAATCGGATCATATCCGTATGATAAAATATCTTTTCCGGATAAAGAATACCATTCTGATTCAGAACTTCCGGATCCGATACCAATAAGCAACTTAACACAAGGGGAATCATTATCAACCGTGCTTAATATCATCGCGCTCTGGCGCGACTTCTGACTACGATTCCCAAATTGATTAATAATGTCACCAGCCTGCGGCTCATCGCTATCTGACTCGCAGTCTGATTTAGACAACTCAATATGACCGTAGCGATTACCATTTTCATCTGAATATGAATCATTACTCACACCGACAACAAGTCGCCAGAACCGATGATTCTTTACTTTATCAGAAGATCCGTCAATATTAAAAGACTCTGCAATAACCTGATCACCTACAACAAATTTGCTATCACTTCGTACACCATCTTGCTCTGTAAGGAAAAAGCATTTATATGAATTCTCGGTTTCTTCAACAGAAGTACATTTCACAGATCCTCCTGGATTGATATACATCTTACCCCCCAAGGTAGACGCTTCAACCATGGTTAGCGTTTCAAAAAATGCCCTTACACGAGCATATATACGGTCTACTTCAAGAAACGTCTGGCCGGTTTCCGAATCCTTTGCCAACCTACCTCCGGAAATTCCGGATAAGAATTCTCCAACATCAAACCCCTTATCAGATGCAAGTAAACCTCTCGTCCTATCATCCTTTAACTTAGAAATAAACTCAGTGGCTATACGTAGTGCGGATAAAAGATTATTATCAGTCCAACGGGTACGATCGCCAGTCTTGATAATATCCGGAAGGCTGATAGACTCACCGATTGCCTGAGCGTAACTCTTCACTTCCGAAATCGAATCAGTCACTTTCTGCAAAGAAGTTCGGCTCAACGCATCGCTGATCTCAATATCCATCGAGGAAGGAAGATTGACCTTCCGGGTGATCTTGGTAATGCGACTGTCCCGGTAGCCTGTTTCCGGGAAGTATTCATCGCTCTCAAGACGTATCCGTTGGCCGATGGTCAGCACGACCTCGTTATCCTCAATCCACACATGGTCGGTGGGAGCCTTATATACCGAAATATCGAGGTTATGGTCGGCATTGTATTTATCGACTGCAGACATGAATTCCGCTTCGGCCAATTCATAATACTCGTCCGGCATCCGGAGATTCCACAGGATATACTTGTCGCCAATCTTGGGAATAAGTTTATCGCCCGGTAACTGCATCTCGTCACCGTAAGGCCATATCGTAATAATCTCGAATTCCTGAGAACGGCTGTTGAAGTTGACCTCAAAATAGTATGTCCCGTTTTCTTCATCTCCCAGTCCGGCCAATTCGCTTCCTTCCTGAAAAGACACACGCTTGACAAGTCCACTGATCTCATAATCGTTAGGGTCAAACGGAAGGCTGTTGTCAGAAAAGTAAAATATCGTGAAGGGATTTCCGTCCTCGCCGGTCTTGACTTCGCTCCGTACATTGCTGACAATGCCTGTGCGCCGGGGATAGATGTCTGCGAATGCGTCCGCTTCATAATGATCCACCCGACCATATTTGTCGGCATTGATCTCGACATATTTCTGACCTCCGGGTAACTGCAGCCGGGAGTATCCGTATTTTTCCCGGTCGATGTTCCGGCTGCTACCGACAGGATAAAGCCGGGTGTAGAACTTGACATTGTCTGCAGTACCGGGATCGATCGACAGGAGTCCTTTATCGTAGCCCATCGGAATTGGTTCCCCATGCTCACACTTGCAGATGTTTACGGTCTGTCCCTCCACCCATGCTTCGGCTCCGACCTTCTCGGCAATCTCCTTGAGAGCCTCATCACAGTATTTGCCGAAATAATCAATGACAATATTCTCGGTGCCGTCCACCTGTCCGACCTTCCAATCGGTAATATTCCCCAAGCCATTGTTCATGCACTTGACAATCATGGCTACGTGCTCATGCGGAGGAGCGGTGAGGGTGAACACCGGGTCATCCTCATCATCGACTGTCTTGATCACGATGAGTCGCTTGAGCATACTTTCCACTCCATAGAGTTTGATGTCATAGACCCACTCTTTCCGGGTATTCTGTCTCGGTCTGTATTTTTCTGTCAGCCAAAATCGCTCTCCCTCGAAATCGACGTAATCATCTACATCCAAAGATATGTGGTCATGATGGGTGAAGGAGAGTGTGAGGATACTGTCCCCCTGGATCTCCTTCACCTGTGTCGAACTGTCGTTAGGCGACAGATCCGCTTTATGTGTCCCGGTTGAATCGTATATCGTTATAAGCATATTCTAACGCTGTTTGAATTTCATTAAAACGAGGGGTCAGGCTCGCGGAATTTTACCTTGAACCGACTCGCATGGACACCTTCCTGCCAAATATAAGACAGCGGTTTATATCCAGGACACTCAACATAGAACACTCGCATTGTCAGACTCAGTTCCGGGAACCGGATGTTGAGCCACCCTTTCTCCCCCTGCTTGAGAAAAGAAATGAATTCGCGGTATTTGATCAGCCATCCGGTCCGGCTCTCGGCAAAGAGAGCGAAATGAAGGGTGACATCCCTCTCTTCATTCTTGACTTCGAGTTCAGAGGAATACTTGCTCCCGTTATGTTCCCGGATATTGACAGCGACATGAGTTTTGACTTTAGACGGTGTCATAATTGCTATCTCATTTTCCCGGCCACCCTTTTTCTCTTCAGTAAGAAAGGCACCGAATTCTGTCCAAATATCCACGCCATTTATGATGACGAGGTTTTTCAGTACATCTTTATCCATATCATCTGGTTTTTATTCCGTCACGAACTATCATCTTGATGTCATCCTTAACCTCATCGAGAAGGTCGGCAGTGCGCCCGGTGTTCTCCTCAATTTTCCGGAGGCGTTCTGCAGCCTGTGACATTTTTTCAGAAACATCCTCCATCTTCTCATCGATAGAGGCTGTATGCATCTGTACGCTTGTAAACAGTCCCTCAAGTTTGGTTCCTTGATCTTGACTCATGGCCGAAAAACTTCCGGTTTTCCCGGACTGACTTGTTCCGGAACCGCTGTCAAGATCGACACCGGCAGCATCGGCTATGGCATCGAGTCTGTCACCTGCAGCGGACATGATCTCTTCAAACCTACGCCTCCAATTCTCCAAATATGCAGCGTCTGCAGTACCGTCAATGAATGCGTCTGACAATTCGTTGTAGAGCGGTTCAAGAACATTTGCAAGGTCGCGGTACATAAAGCCATTGAGGATGGCTTCCGCAAGGGTGTCCTCAGTAAACTTTCCAAGTTCCGACACATCTCCACGCATTTTTTTCAGAGCGGAGGCTGCATTAGACAGGAAGGAGTCAAATGAAACACCCATCACCATCTCGCGCATGGAGGACTTGCACTCGTTGATCTTGTCAATAAGATCTTCGATTGACGTTCCGCTATCCACCCACGCTTCATAATATGCCTTGGCTTCATCACTGAGTTTATTCTGATTGTACCAAAGTTCTATCATGTCGGCACTGGCTCCCTTAAGACTCCAAGTGGCAGAACTGCCATTCAGTGAGTTTCCCCACTCATAGTGCCCCTGACTGCCCTGCAACTTTGACCACAATTCATCATAGACTGCGCTCTCCTTGCGGAGATTATTGGAATATTCGTTCAAAGCGGAGGATTCCGCTTCCCATACACTGACACTCGAAGGCTTGGCATAGCCTTTTTCAATAAGCCAATTAAGCATTTCCACATCCTTTATGATGTCGGAAATCTCGCTGCGGTTGGCAGCATATTCGGCAGATCGCTCCCGAAGTGCGCGGTTGGTCTCTATCTCGGCAATATACCATTCGCGCTTCATCTCCTCCATCTTCTCCTTCCATGAGGTGAAGAGCGAGATGATCGATGAAAGACCGCTCAAGGCACTCGTTATGCCTCCTACAATGTCACCCGACCATATCTGAGCGATGCCGGTTCCCATATCCATAGCACCATCGCAGAATGTCAGTATCTCGTTCATCGAGTTCTTGAAGTTGTCGCCAAAGACCGGACCGAGCGACTCTCCCCACCCTCTGATAGTATTGGTCACCTCCTTGCCTTTGGAGTTAAGGTCTTTCAACGCTCCGGACACATCGCCACCTTCCTTTATCGCCTTATTGAGATCAGACCATGACGTTCGGAAAGCAGCAAAGGGATTATCCTTTTCAAATTGCTTCCTGATATCCTGTACTTGCTTCAACATTCGTCGGTATTCATCGACAGTGATCTTAACAGCCTTTTTTACAAACTTTCCGTCTTCATCCTTTACAGGAATGGATATCTCGACACCGTCACCGTCAATCTTGGCATTCTCAAGAGTTTCTTTGGCTTGTGCGTAGAAATCCTTGAGAACCTTGTAGCCTCGATCAGACACAGTGCCGAATAGTTTGTCATAGAAATCACTCGATTGCAGAATCTCTCCCTCAAGGGATGCAATCGATGATCGGTAGGCTTCCTCCCTTGCAGAAATGGCAGACTTGACTGCAGTAGTGTCAAGACCCTCCCCCTCAAGCCGGGCAAGTTCTGCATTGAGGATTTCCGTGTCTGCCTTGTGGGAAGCCTCGATGTCCCTGCGGCGTTGATCGAAATCCTTGTATTGCTCAAGTAGTTCATTGAGTTTTTCCCGACTCTTTGCTACCTCGTCCTTCTCGACTTCCCGGATAGCGTTCTGCATACCTTGGTTGGCAAGTCG
Organism: uncultured Porphyromonadaceae bacterium; assembly: GCA_947175645.1. Taxonomy (GTDB): domain Bacteria; phylum Bacteroidota; class Bacteroidia; order Bacteroidales; family Muribaculaceae; genus CAJUPY01. The sequence continues at coordinate 73,660 of CAMWNP010000009.1, read as the reverse complement.
CCGGGATTCTGCAAGAGTATCGGTCTGATCCGGTGTGAGTGCGCCATTCTGCAACTCTCTCCATTTATCCTCTTTAGCCTGTATTTCGGCCTTCTGCTTCTCATAGTCGAGGGCAATCTGACGGCGACGTTTCTCAGCACCTTCTTCGAGTTGATCAATCTCCTCCTGTTGGTTTTTCCAACGGAGGTTACGCAGTTCCTCTGCCACGCGACGTTCCTGTGCCACCCGGTCATCAGTATCGGTATTATCCGGCTTATTGGGTTTGTCCGGCTTCCCGGATTTTCCGTCCGGATCAACATCCTTGCCGGGCATATTTGACATAGTGGTCTCAAGCTGACCGGCAAGACGACTCATTTCATCGACATATCCGCTGATAGTACGCTCGGCATTGGTTCGGGCATTGTTCTGTGCGGCCAATGCTGCTGAATTCCCTGCAGCCTTGCGCATATTGGTTACAATCCTCGCTCCCTCTTCAGAGAGTGCCCAATACGAAGAAGCACCTTTTACCAATCTAAGGTTTTTATCTCCCTTTCCTCCGGACACGAAGTTTCCGGCACTGTCTCTTTCTGAAACCGCAGCCTTCTCCTCCTCAGTCAGATCATTGAATTTTGTCTCAGTGGTGGCAGGTTTATATTTATAAGTCTCGTTTCGTTCAACATCCTCGACCATCTGGTCGGCGGCATTCTGAATCCGGGTCTCGTATGCTTTGAGTTCTGCACGTAGGATAATGGCCGTCATCATATCCTTTGTATGATCACGGAACATCTTCTCCATATCATTGACGTTATTTATCTCTTTACCGAGTTTCTGCCATTCATCCTTGGTATCAGTGATGAACTTCTTCTTTTTGTCAAAACTATCACCAAGGTTCTCCCATGCTTTTTTGAGTTTGAGGAATGAGGCAATCTGCTCTCCGGCAGAAGTGGCGACAGCCTTGGCGAATTCCTCCTGTTCCGCACGAGCCTTCTCCATCTGCTTCTGCCGTTCCTCCTCCGCCTTTTTCGCCTCCTTGCTTCCCTTGGCAAAGGCATATAAGGCTCCGACAACCGTCACACAGGCCATAGCGAGTAAAACGTATGGGTTCGCCTTGGCAACGGCGTTAAATGCCGCCTGTGCAACCGTAGCGGCCTTTGTTACGATAACTCCTCGACCCTGCGCTGCTGTCTTTATATTTTCGGCATCTGTAGCAGCCTTGGTCTGAATAATGCCGATACCTTGCATGAGGGCAGACTGCTTCTGCAGATTATTCTGCATGGAGCTTAACGCATTGCTCGCTACAAGTGCAGCTTGCAATTTCGTCTGTACCTCTACTAAATCTTCCTGACTTATCCCGAACATCTCGGCTCCGGCTGTTGCCAATCCGAATCCGTCGATGGCAACCTGAAGAGCTCCGGCCAATTGGTCGAACCCTCTTGTATCGGATGCGGCATTGTTGATGGCTGCTGCGGTATCACCCATTGCGTCCCTCAGAACACCGGCCTGTTCGGTCAGATCTTCTATATGACGCTGCAAAGCCTTACCTTCGGCTGTGGCACGTTCCTCATCACTGAGCTGTGCATAAGCGATCATGAGGGAGGCTATCTCTTGAGTAAGATTACGGAGTTGCTGTTTGAGAGAAACATCGGTGGTTTCAGCGGCCTCCTTCAGTTGCTTCTCCATCTCGACAAGTTCCTCAAGTCCGGCTTTCTCATCCTCAAGCTCTTTCTTGACCTCTTCGATACGAGCCTTGGCTTTGCTCCATTCATCTCCCGGTGTCGCGGTCTTGAATGACTTCTCCAATTCCTTAAGGTTCTTTTCAAGACGCGAAACATGTTCCCTCTGTAGTTTGAGGGATTCAGACACCTCCTTGAGTTCTGCGGATGCCTCTCCGGAGAATTGACGGACTATACTCCCGGCCTTCTTCAAGCCGGGAGTAAGTCCGTCCTTCATCAAGAATTCTATTTCGACCGGTTTCATTGTGAGAGATTGCTTCTGAAAAATCCTACAATTTCGTTGGCTTCATCTTCAGCAGAGCGACCGTCATCCTTTTTCGGGACTCGTTCCTCGATATACCGGGGAGCATCGCTCAACATCATTATGAGGGTTTGGTAATTGACCTTGTGCAGAATGTAGTCAATAGACCATCCTGTCGCGGTAGCCACCTGCCACAGGAATCCGAAGGGGCTATGGGAGTTCTCGTAGCGAGTCCTTAACTCCCCTTCTTTTTTTGGCTCAGTCTCAGCTTCATCGGATTTGTCTTCTCGGCTGATCTGATAATAGGAATAAAAGGGTCTGTCCCCATGAGGCTCACAAATTTTCGCACTGCGGCCATCTGATACTCATAGCGGACGAAATGCCGGACGAACCATGTGAGAGGCTTTACAAGGGATGTGCTGCCGATTGTAAGGGCAATCATCCGGCAAATCTTATCTCCATGATCCGCGAGGAACCGCATCTGCTCCTCCTTGGTGAACTTCTCCATTTCGGCACTCGAAACCTCCATAGACAAATATGTCCGGGCAATTTCTATTTGGCCGGACATACATGGGCGGCGCATCGTCACCCTCAAGACAACAGGCTTCTTACGGAAGGGAAGCCGGAATTCCTTTAGGGGGAGGGAGACACCCACATTTAAGAGTGCCTCCGCTGCCTCCTGTTGGATCAGTCTGATGGTTTTCTCTTCCATAGGAATTAAGAGCCGGAAGAGGCCGTAGTGTTGGTGATCGTGTACGGTGCGCCGGCAGCCGGTTTGTTAACCTTGAGCTGACATTCGAGCTTCGACACTTCGGTAAGGGTGAGCTTGCCACCGAGATTACCGAGCAGCGTTGCAGCCGGAATGGTCAGAGTCTGACCGGAAACGAACTCGATGATGCACTTGCCGGTGTTCTCCACGAGAGCTGAAGGAGCGTTCCAACCTGTGTAGTTGGGTTTGGTTCCGACACAAGTGCCTCCGAGAACCTTCTGAATATTCTCGTAGTTGAGCTGAATGATATTGAAGGTCGGCTCGATCTGACCATTCTTCTGAAGGAGGGTCAGCACAGGGGCATCGGGAACCTGCTCGGCCTCTACGTCCACAGCTTCGGGTTTCTTACCACCCCAATCCCATGAACCCTTCTCGATATAGCCTATCACAAAGTCCCCGAAGGTGACCTTGGCAATACCATATACAAAATCTTTATTTGCCATGTCTTTTGAAGATAATGATTATGTTTTTGATGAGTGCTCCTGCGGCAAAACCCATCAAAAACGATGTTATGAGTTTTACCAACAGGTTTGAAGACTGCTGCTTGGTTTCAGTCTGAACGCTGTCCTTGTACTGCTCCAGCGCATCCCTTGCCTTGTAATACAGTTCTTCGTAATATTCCACCTCTCGCTGCAGACTGTCGCAGGTGGCGGCTACATATATGACCTCGCCTTTCTTTGCGACAGTGGCCGTCGCTTGGCCGCTGTGGTGGGTATATACAGCCTGACTCGGAAGTTTAAGGAGGCTGTCGACGGGGATTGCGATCTCCGCCTTGCTCGACGGCACCACTTCCTTTTGGATCGTTCTTATTACGGACGTTGCCGTGTCGGAGGTCACTTTGATCTGCTCCGTCTGAGTCTGCTCCGTCTGAGTCTTTTTGGTTGTCGCGCAGCTTGCGCAACACAGGACAGCCATCAGAATGAGGGCAATTGGAAGCAGATTCGACAGCCTTACGCAGACGCTGCATTTCCCTCTTGGTAGAGGCCATTTCCCTCTTGGTTGCCTGAAGATCTTCTCTGGTTGCATTGAGTTCCTCTTTTAAGGGTTTGACAATATTTTCCACAAGTATCCGGGTGGCGTTTTCAGTGTTGGTAATACGCACACCTTCGGCATCGGCCTTGGCTTTCTCGGCTTCGGCATTTGCCTTCCGGACGGTTGCCTTGAGTGTGATGACTCCTACCACAATGGCAAGCAAGCCACCGCCAAGAAGTATGTTTAATATTTCACTGAATGTCATCGCCACTCGGTTTTAGTTGGTGAGGTTTAGGCTGCTTGGTTGATGCCGATAGACTTGAGCCATTTCTGAACGTCGAAGCTCGGACATGCCTTCGCAGCGATTTCGTTATGACCGATGATGCGCACAGAGGGGTGTCGACGGTGGAAGTCCTTGACGTAGGCGACAAGAGCCTTCTCCTGTGCCGCTGTCCGGGTATCCTTCGGCTTGTTGGACTTATCACATCCACCGGCGTACACAATGTGTCGGCTGATGTAGTTGTAGCCCTTGGCTCCATTGGTGATCTCCCACGGATCGACATTGGCATCTTCGTTGTTATTCACGAGACGTTCAACTGTGCCATCGAGTCTGATAAGGTCAGTGTATCCGACCTGTTTCCACCCTCTGCCTCCGGCACTCACCGGGGAGGTGTGCCAACGACGGATGTCATCCGGCGTTACATCACGTCCCTCCGGTGTGGCCGTGCAGTGGATTACGAGATACTTGAGCTGTGCCATTATTCGTTCGTAGTAGAATTCTTCGATGCGTCTTTCGTTGCATCGTAACCGCTCATCATGACGGCACCGGCATCAGCCTTTTTAGGCATCGCGATGAAGTAATGACGGAAGTTGATCTTGTTACGCTGATATTCGGGGTCGGTGGCCGCTTCGCTGTAGTACATCTTGGTAGATCCGGTCGCCTTGAACACACGAGGAGTATAGAAGGCAAACGAACACTGGAATTCTCCTGAAGACGGTTCCGCATGTACAGCCTTCTTCTTACCTGCTGTGGTATAGACAGGATTGTCACCGTATGTATAGATGTCGAATCCATACAGGTTTCCGACCTTGCCGGTATTACGGTCGATGTTGTACTGTTCGCGGAACACCTGTTCAGCACGAAGAAGGTCATTCACATGATCCGGGCAGAGAACGAGACGACGATTTGAGGTCGGTACCTTGAGTTTGTCAAGAGCCTCCTTGAGGCTGACAAGGTCGTTCACAGTAAGCCTACGGCGACCTGTGTTAGGATCAACCTCGCCGGTAGTCTGAAGCACCGGTGTCTTGGCTGTATTTTCCTGCGCACAGAGTGCATGAGCAGCCTTGGCGAATTTCGCGTCATTTATGGCGTTGGCATGACTTTCCTTGACACGAGCCATCTTGTCGTATGAGATGGCATAAAGCTCATCGTCCGTGATGGGAGTTACTTTGGTCTGAAACTTGTCGAGGGAGATGGCGATATCCTTGTCATCGAGAGCCTGCAGGGGAATCGGATATGTCGTGTTATTGATAAGGACATCGGGATCAACGCCGACTTCCACGAGATGGATGATATCGTTGTTGACGATAGATGACTGATCGGGGATGCCGTCAAGCCAAGAGCCGGTCAGGAATTCGCGGAGTCCTTTCACAAGTTCGCCTGTCCATATTTCGGTATATACACCGACACGGAGTGCGCCTACGGGAGCCGGAGTAAAGCTCATGACAGTGCCGACACAAACCATGAAGACGGCTCCGGCAAGAGGGGGAACGCCAAGCAGCGTTGCCATGATCACGCCCACGATGATATTGAAAAGCAGGGCGGAGATAGTTTTGAATGCTGTTTTCATCATTGTTGATATTTAGGTTTAGATGTTGCAGGAATAGCCATATTCGGCCTTGAAGAGACGGCGGTACTCGTCGGGATTGTCGCTACGCATTTTGCGCAGTTCATCTTCGGGCACCTCGCTGAGCGTACAGTAGGTCTTCTGACCGGCAGAGGGTGTCGAGCCGGAAGCCGGGTTGATTGTGTGGCTGAGCTTCGCTGCCGGGGACATTGCGTCGAGGGTGGCCTTCAGAGTGTCGATACCTACGGTCTTGCCGAGGTTGATGAAGTGCTCCTTCTTGTCGGCGGTCACACGGTTCTCCTTGATTGCGGTCTCAACCGCTGCAGTGACCTGTGCGAGTGTCAGAGCGTCCTTGTCTTTTTTGAGCTGCTCCACTTCTGCGACTGTACGGTTCTGCTCACCGATCTTGCTAAGTACTGCAGCCTCGTCTGCCGTTTCCGGCAAGCCCAATGCGAGGGCGATGGTCTTGAGTTCCATTTGCTTTTTTGTTGTTTGAGGTTTATTACTGAGCATAGGCAGGGGGTTCTCGCTGTCCCTACCCAGCGTTATCTGCTTTCCGTTGTGGCGCATGACTATCGCGTTGTCATTGGCACCGATATCGACAATCGAAGTCTCGAAGATCTTGCTCTTCGTTATCGTGGGAGCGGTCTGCCCGGCCACGAGATGTTCCGGCTTTTCGCTAAGCTCAAGAACATCTATGCCGATGCTGACCATGCGGAGCGAACCTACCTCCCATTGTTTCTTGCACTGTTTGGACAGCTCGGTGGCGCAGTCGAATACCGGCTCCCCGGTAATCTCTCCATCCTTGACCTCAATGTCCTTCATGTAGCCGATGACTTTGCCACGCTCATGCATATAGAGAAGCACGGGATTGCGCTCGTATTGCGCGACATCGACCCCGGAGGTCAGAACCCGGCTTCCATGACTGTTGAGACTGTCATCTGTTAGTCTTACTCGTTTACCCATTTTCGGTTTCGTGTTTGAAATTTGCTGCAATATTACGAGGTAATCTCCTGACCGGCAAAAAAGTGTGCAACCGTTGCACACTTCTATGCAACCATTGCACACTTTTTTTGTACTCACGCGTGAACATACGAATTTTGCATCAATTTCCGGTGGATGGTCAATCATTGCCGGGAGGTTAATCGCGCAAATTCAGTTTCAATATGACAAAAGCAGAACTCGAAAAGAAAAAAGACATCGCCCGGAATCTCTACATGTCCGGGATGGAACAGATCGAGATTGCCGATAAGGTCGGTGTGACGAGACAGTCGCTCTCAAAATGGTGCAAGGAGGGTGGTTGGAAAGAGACCCGTGCGGCAAAAACAATCACGCGTCCGGAACTTATAAGGAAGTTGCTTCTCAGAGTCAATGACCTTCTTGACATGGTCGAATCAGAGCCGAAGCTTGCGGACAGCCTTGGCGACCAGCTTTCCAAACTGACCGCTGCCATCGACAAACTTGACAAGTCACAGGCAAATGTGGTTAATGCCATCGAGGTATTCATGGCTTTCTCCAAATGGCTTGAGTTCCGTGCGAAGTCAGATCCAATGATTACTCCGGAACTTCTCAAGACCATAAATAAATTACAGGATGTGTATCTTGTAGAGTCATTCAATAAGGGAGCATTGGCTTGATATGGGAGCAAAGATGACTAAGGAGCAGAAGGAGGCGTTTGAACGGTGGAAGGAACACTGCCGCGAAGTTCAGACGCTGACCGCTGTATCTATGTCCATAGCAAAGGAAACACCGGTTGAGCGCGACAGGCGCATCAAGCGGCTGCTCTCTAACTATGATGAATTCTGCGAATACTATTTCTCCCATTTCCTTACCTTGCGCGACAAGACCACCGGCGAAGTCATAAAGACAATCCACAACGCACCATTCCATTCGCAGGCTGCTCTCAAGATAAGGAACACGCCTAATCTCAAGGCTGTATTCAAGTGGCCTCGCGGTCATGCCAAATCAACTCATATTGGTGTTTTCACACCCCTATGGCTGATATTCCAACCGAAGAGGCTGATAAACTTTATGATCACTGTCGGCAAGTCAGAGGATAGTGCAACACGTCTGCTCGGTGACTTACAGGCTGAACTCGAATATAATCAGAAACTCATTGCCGATTTTGGTGAGCAGAAGAACCTCGGCTCTTGGCTTGAAGGAGAATTTAAGACAAGGGGAGGCGCGAAGTTCCTTGCAGTAGGTCGCGGTCAGTCCCCTCGTGGTCTCCGAGACCGTGAGGCTCGTCCGGATTACATCGTGATTGATGACTTGGATGACGATGAACTCTGCCGGAATGAAAAGCGAGTGAAGGATTTGACCGATTGGGTCAAGGAGGCTCTTTTCGGTGCGCTCGATGTAGGACGTGGCAGGTTCATCATGGTAGGAAACCTTATCTCCAAGAATTCTGTCCTTGCCAACATCGCTGCCTCCAAGGGTGTCCATGTCTCGGAGATCAAAGCGGTCGATCGAGATGGGAATCCGGTTTGGTCAGAAAAATGGACTAAGGAAGAGGCACAGGCGTATAAAGACTTTGTCGGTTATAGGGCATGGGAGAAGGAGATGATGCACAATCCCATCACAGACGGTACCATATTCCGGCACGAGTGGATACGGTTCAAGCGCATGCCAAAGCTTGACAAGTACGATATGCTTGTGTGCTATACCGACCCTTCGTTCAAGTCAACCACTGCCAACGACTACAAAGCCTGTCGCCTGTGGGGTAAGATCGGAACGGAACTGCATCTCATCGATACATACGTCCGGCAAGACACTGTTTCCGGAATGGTCAGATGGCTCTATAATCTCTACGAGAGATTGCCGGAGAATGTCGCTGTAACGTTCTACATGGAGGCCAACTTCATGCAGGATATCATTCTTGATGAATTCGCCACCGAAGGAAATCTCAGAGGATATCAATTGCCCATTATTCCGGACACTCGCAAAAAGCCGGAGAAGATACAACGCATCGAGGCTGTATCCCCTCTTTGGGAACGTGGCTATGTATTCTATAACGAGGAGATGAAAGATTCTCCGGACATGGAGGTAGGCATCGAACAGACACTTGCCCTTGAACGAGGCTCTCGCGTCCATGATGACGCACCCGATGCTGATGAAGGTGCCATTTGGTATCTGCAGCGCAATACAAGACAGGAAACATTCAAACCGGTGGCGATTTCACGTCGGCACCACAAAAATACATGGTGATATGTTCAACAGGATCAAGAAGTATTATCTCGCATGGCGATATAAAAGGGCTGTGCGAAAGGCCAAGGAACTTGCCGGAATATTCGGCATGAAGTACTACGTCATCAATCTCAATGGCTCCCTCAAGGCTGTACCGAAACAGGCCATAAAAGAACTCATCAAGCGCAAGCGGTTCCGTAAGGGTGTGACGGTTGATGACATCGAGAAACACGCTCTATTTGTTACAACCTAATTCTTGAGCGATGTTTTTGACAGATAACGATTACGCTGTGGTCATAGGAGAAGAGGCACTTAAGGTTGTCTCACGTGCCTCTGAGGAGAACCGTGCCAATGCGGAACTTGAGGCTATCGAGGAGATATCCGGATATTTGCGCCCGGTCTATGACTGCAATGCCATATTTTCAGCCGAAGGGGATGCCCGGAACCGGCTCATCGTAATGCGAACCGCAGACATTGCACTCTACCACCTTGTGGCCTCGCTACCTCAGAAGATGGGCATAGAGATTCGCAAGGAGCGATATGAACGTGCTATCGAGTGGCTCGAAGGCGTTCAGTCCGGCAAGATCATACCCGACCTTCCGACTGTAGAGGAAGATGATCATAAAGGCTCATTCGGCACAATCTATCACTCGGAACCCCGTCTCCGGCATAATTGGTAATTCTATGAGCTTACTTGACAAATTCCTTGATAACTTCCGTTCAAACAAGAACGTGGCTCCTTCTCAAGAAGGCATTCCCATTGTCTTCAAAACTCCATACGGAGATGTAAACCTTGCCAAACCGGAAGGGAGAGCAAAGTTTAAGAGTATTGTCATGGAGATACATCGCACCACTGACGCTCTGACCCGGAAGGACATCGCGGATTGGAGGGCTGCTTGGCAAATGGCTCTCAATGTCGATAGTCCCAACCGTCAGCGGCTCTATGACATATACAGGGATGTGGATGTTGATCTCCACCTCACCGGCTGTATTGATCAGCGGAGAGGATTCGTGATGTCCCGTTCATTCAAACTCGTTAATAATACCGGCGATGAAGATGAAGATGCAAGACACTATTTCGATCAATCGTGGTTCAAGCAACTCATGGAACTGTGTCTTGAGTCCCGTTGGTGGGGTCACTCTCTTGTGGAACTCGGTGATCTGACACAGGATGGTGACGGTTGCTTGTGCTATGATGGAGTAAATCTCATTCCGCGCAAGCACGTTATTCCGGAATATCACCGGTGTGTACAGAATGTCGGAGACGATTGGAAGTCCGGTATAGACTACCATGAGGCACCTTTCTCCGATTGGCTTATCGAAGCCGGACGTTCAGATGATCTTGGCAAATATCTGAAAGCAGCGCAGCAGACCATTCCCAAAAAGAATGCCCTTGCATTTTGGGATGCGTTTGCCGAGATATTCGGCATGCCTATGCGCGTAGCCAAGACAACCACTCGCGACCCGAAGGAATGGAAACGACTTGAACAGATGATCCAAGAAGCCGGGAACAATCTCGGAATGGTGACCGGCATGGAAACTGAGGTACAGTTCGTGGAGTCGGGTAAGGGGGATGCCTTCAATGTCTATGACAAGCGCATCGACCGTGCCAATTCGGAACTGTCGAAACTCATCATCGGTCAGACCATGACTATCGAGGACGGTTCATCTTTGTCTCAGTCACAGACCCATCTTAAGGTATTCGAGAATCTTGTGGAATCGGATAAGGACATGCTTCGCGACATCGTTAACAATCAACTGATTCCCCGCATGGTCAGGCATGGCTTTCCGCTCAAAGGCCTTCGCTTTGAATGGGATGACGCTGTGGACTACACTCCCGAGCAACAGATACAATATGAGACTATGATCTCAGACCGTTATGATGTTGACCCGTCCTATTTCGCTGACAAATACAATATGCCTGTCGGTAACAGGCTCGATTTCTCCTCTCTTTCGGGTAACGAGGACGGAGATGATGATTCTGACTCTGACAAGAAGCAAAAGAACGGCACACCTTTTTTCGACTAAGCCCCACTGACTATGTGGGGCTGCATGAACGCTATGCCCGGCTGCTTTCGGACGCACCCGATGTGTTCATGGCCGGTCGCAAGGAGCGAGAGGAAGAACTCCGGAAGCAGTTGTCCGTACTCTTTGACAGTATGATGAAGGCTGTGTATAAGACTGAAGGCGCACAGTTGTCTATCGATATCCTCTCAACGCCTCAAGTCCGGGAATTCATTGAGAGTCATTCATCAGTCCTTGATTCCTCTTTTGAGAAAGTGGAAATGTCAGATGCGATGCGTAAAAGGTTGCACCGCTCTGATTTCATATTCTCCGGGATCAAGACCTTCCATGAACTTAACGAGGCTTTCCCTTCACTCATCGATGAGAATGGCGAACGAAAACCGTTCGAACGCTTTTTGAATGATGTTCGAAGTATCGATCAAACCTATAACAGCAACTACCTACGGGCAGAATATAATTTCGTGTCTGCATCGGCTGAAATGGCTGCTAAATGGGACGGATTCATGCAGGACGGAGACAGGTACAATCTTCAATACAGAACTCAGAAGGATGATAAAGTGCGTCCGGAACATGCTGCTCTCGATGGAGTAACACTATCACCATCTGATCCTTTTTGGGCAGAGTTCTATCCTCCCAATGGGTGGAACTGCAGGTGTACTGTCGTACAGGTACGCAAGTCAAAGTATCCGGTCACTCCTCATGATGAGGCAATGCGACTTGGTGATGAAGCACTGCAGAGGGATTCAAAGGGTATATTCCGTTTCAATCCCGGACTTGAGCAGAAGACCGTGCCTGACTATAATCCCTATACCATCCACCGATGCCGCGACTGCGATATCGCTAAGGGAAAGATATCCTTCGCCAAGTTCATCCCGGACAATCATCTGTGCGAGGCTTGCAGGTTCCTTAGGACATGCAGGAGTTATGAAACCGTAAAACGAGTATGGGAATACGTTAAAGAACTGAAAAATGAAGTAACTGTTCTGAACAATGTTACAGCATCCAGGCTTCAGACCGGCACTTATTATCAGACGAAGAAGACTTTTGGCAGAGCAATAGGGCATGCCCGAGATCTTGAACAGGCGGAGATGTATGAAGCAATCAGGATGCATCTCGACGATATGGTGTTTTTGCGCCATAGTCCCCTTGGAGAAGGGAAAGACCTATCAAATCCAAAGGACAGAAAGAATGTTGATGTTAAACGGCATCGTGGTGTCTCAGGATATAATAAATATTCTCTTATACAAGGTGATGATTCTTGGATAATCACAATGGAGGTATATAAAAACCGTAGTGAGACTATCTATCATGTATTAAAAAAAGAATGAGCGATTGTCCAGCGGGGCTTCAGTCACCCCCATTAGGAATCAACCACTCATTATTTGAATGCAAAAATAATGCTTTATTTTGTTTATTGCAATTTCTAAGCAAAAAATATATATAAATTAACTATATTATACATTTCATGCTAAAGCAGATGATTATATTTTGACTTATGTATATTTTCATAACCAAAGTAGATCCTCTTGATAATTAGGGGAGGGCGTGAAAAATGCCCCCGGCCTGTTAAATAGTCGTCTCACTTACTTTTAACACGATACACCACTGGGCGCGAGCCGGGGGCATAATGCCCTCTACTCGCCCAGTGGTGTTTGTGTTTATAAGTGAGACGATGCAAAATTACAAAAAAAAAACGTGAAATGACAATATTTGAAATTCTGCAATTCAACCGAGAACTGCTTGAAAGATTAAGAAAGTCCGGAATCCGGCTTGAGGATACTGACTATATCGACCTTTTCGCTGACTTCAACAGAATGGTTGCTACTGGAGACAAGGTTACGTATGCGGTGGCATGTCTGGCCACCAATTATCATATCTCTGAGCGCAAGGTCTATTCGCTTATAAAGCGGTTTCAAAGAGACTGCAATTCCGGTGCAGTGTGATTCCCTGTTTCGGTAGTGCTCCACTGACAGTACGTGTCTACCTTTGCGACATCATCAACTTTCACCCAAATGTCTCATAATAAATATCACCAGATTCTTGCCCGGATTCTCGCAAAAGGAAAACAGCAGACCAACAAGAAAGGCAAAATAACATATCTGATCAATGAGCAGCTCTCACTTTCGCCGGCAGATCTGCTTGAAATTTTCGAGGGGCACGGACTGGCCCGTAAGAAGCTCCGTTCAGAACTCCGGCTCTTCATGAGCGGTGAACGGTCAGTGGAGAAGTACCGGGAAGCCGGTATCCATTGGTGGGATTATTGCGGTTCTATCCTGGTCAATTCTTACCCAACATATTTTGAGAAACTGCCACCTCTGCTGGCCCGGATCAATGAGGAACGACGCCCATCAAAGAACTATGTGCTGTTTCTCGGAGCCACCGAAGCGGAGAGCAATCAGGCTCCGTGTCTGTCGCTCGTACAGTTCCAAATCGAAGACGGCGAACTGATTGTATCTGCTTATCAGCGAAGTTCCGACGCTAACCTTGGACTGCCGGCAGATATATATCACCTCTACCTGATGGCCCGGCACATTGACTTCCCTCTCAAGTCTATTACACTGTTCCTGGGCAATGTCCATATATATGATAATAATATCGAAAATACCCACCGTCTTCTCGCCGGAGAGGATGCAGTAACATTTGAATTGAACGTATGAGCAAACTTTATCTTTCGGCACCTCTTCCTTTCGTAGGACAAAAGCGCATGTTCGCTAAACATTTTATCGAGGTGATAAAGCAGTATCCAGCCGGGACTATCTTCGTAGACCTGTTCGGAGGCTCCGGCTTGCTTTCTCATATCACAAAGCATTTCCACCCGGAGTCAAGGGTCATATACAATGATTTTGACAATTACAGACAACGCATCGGCAATATTCCCCGGACGAACAGGCTCCTATCTCAGATCCGGCAAATCTCGGAGCAAGTTCCCCGGCATAAGCCTATCACTGGCAAAGCGAGGGACCGCATCTTCGAGCTGCTTGAGACGGAGGAACGCGAGAATGGATATCTCGACTTTATCACACTTTCATCTTCTCTCATGTTCTCGATGAAATATAAGCTCACCATCAATGGCATGCGGTCTGAGACATTATACAACAATGTGCGTAAAGCTGATTATGAGCTATGCCCGGATTATCTCGCCGGACTTGAGATAGAGTCTTGTGATTACCGGGAGCTGTTTGAACGTTTCAAAGACACTCCTGGTGTTGTCTTCCTTGTTGATCCTCCATATCTGTCCACAGATGTCGGAACTTACAAAATGTATTGGCGACTCGCTGACTACCTCGATGTGCTTTCCGTCTTGCCCGGTCATAATTTTATATATTTCACCTCCGAGAAATCATGCATTGTTGAACTGTGCGAGTGGATGGGACGCCATCCATCGCTTGGCGACCCATTCGCCCGGTGTCAGAGGAGGGAGTTTAAGGCAACAATGAACTATAATGCCCGTTACACGGACATCATGCTCTTCACAGTGCCGGAACTACCGCCTGACAACGCTGCATAATGCCTTTTTCTTGCTGCGCAAGCGGCAAGCCGATTACTCGCCCATATATCGCAAGAGAGCCGTAACCCAATAAAGGTAACGGCTCTCTTACTTTAACGCGACACAGCGCGTTTATTCGCTTCTGTGTTTGAATGCAATAAAGCTATACACTTCGATGCTCTCAACTATCTCCTCGTGATTGTGGTTGGTGTGAGACTCTTCGAGGGTAAAATCCTTGAAATTATCACCTTCCAGACCTGCAAGCACATCATGGATCTTATCCGGCAACTCAAAGAATTTGCCGGATCCGTCGGCTTCATCTCCGACCGTAGTTGCCCAGTCAGTGACAATATGAAGACGAACTCTTACCTCAGCACGATACTCAACGCCCGGCACTAAGGAGTCCCAACGCACGGGCTCAAACTCGATGAATACTGCAGGACGCTCCCAAGCAGTTTCCTGCTCGATGAATTCAACGTTCTGGTTCCACAGATCGATATGTTTGATTGCCCGGTTACTCAGGTCATCATCCATCTCTGCCGGGGCAATTTCATATTCTCCGGCTGCGTTTACGCATAAGGAGTGAAGTCTCGTTCTCAGTTTGTTGTAAACTTCTTTTCTCATCTTTCTATTATGTCAAAATCTGTATTGAAAAATTCTGTGATATTCTCTTCGATGATCTCTCTGACGGTCTTTTCTACCTCCGGAGCATTTCCAAGGAACTGACGGCGCGGTATCTTGATCGTGGAGCCGACCTTCATCAGAGCCATAAACTTCCAGAATTCGGCTTCTGTCGATAGCTGAATGGTTCGTTTATCCTTTCGCTTTGTGCCGTCCTTCCGCCTCCCGAACGAACCGGTGGTGCTGTAGTATTTATACCAAAAGAACTTCTTCATTTTGGCTGTTACCTTGATTTCTCCACCCTCGTTATGAATGGCTGCTGCCGGATGATCTGAACGGAAGATTATGCTGTTCGGAGTCGCCCGGCTTGTGATGCTCCGGCGAAGACCGCCTGTGTCAACAAGGATATGACCGCCGGGCCGTGTGGGACTCTTGCGTCTCTGCCAAGCCTCCGAGAAGAATGCCTGACGCTCGAAGTTCCTGTCGAACTCGTCAGCCATTTCCACCTGAATGTCCCGGAGAATGTTCTTGATTATTTGGTCGTAATTATTCGCCATCGATGTCTTCGAAAAGATTAGGCATCTGATTGGGTGTTGTGAAACCCGGCTTTGTCGGTGCTTTCAATAAGTTATAGAACGTTCGCTCACAGATACCATAAGCAGGATATATGTACCTGCGCCATATTTCCCTGTTGGGAATCCCTTGTTTGGCATGCAGGTCATATATCCTGTTGATCTCTGCGACTCGCTTCTGATAACTCTGTCCGGGTCTCTTACCCATCTTTCATCAGCGTTGTTTTTGAGGTTTTGGTTTATATGGTCTGATATCGAGTGTCATCTGGCAGCTCACGGTCACTCTGCCGCTCCCTTCGCACTGAAGACAAGTGTGAGACTCGCCGTCTTCGTCTCCGGAAACTCTGCCGGTTCCTTTGCAGATCCGGCAGAGGGCAACCTTGGGAGGTCGTTCTATTTCTCTCTTCATGCGGCTCCTTCCTCTTTTTTGGGTTCAACAAAGAAGGTTTCGTCCTGAACGACTGAAATGCCACATTTGAACATCACCTCACGGAGAGGGACTCCTGGCCCGAGTGGGTCGCCGGGCTTGATGACTTCTGTGTCTCGCTCCGACAAGAGCCTGTCCTTTGCGATCTCTTCGGTGGAGCGGATAAAGCCGGGAAGAAACTCTTTCACAAGTTGTAGTGCACTGGCCCATGTGAAACCCTTGAGGGTTTTGAGTTTTGGGGTGCCTGTGCGGAAACCGATGGTGCCGTGAACCATCTCAAGACTCTTCTTTTTACTGAAGAGCTCCGGCTGATTCTCGGTGGCGAATGCCTGAAGGGTATCGAAAGCCTCGTCCTGTGTTGCTTGGAGTTGCGACAGGCGGTCTTGATGTTTCTCTCGGATCTGTGCACATTTCAGCTCAATCTCGGCTGTGATTTTCGCACGTTCTGCGTCTGCCTTGGCGTAGGTTGCAAAGGCTTCTTCGGCGGCTTCCTTGCTCACGCCGGAGATGACTGTCTTTTTCTGTCTTTTTGCCATTGTTGGATTGTTGTTATAGGGGTTGTTATTCTTCGTTGAATTCATCGAGGTTTTCCGCACGGTATTCGGCGATGTCAGCTTGACTTGTTGCCCACTCTGCAAGTTCTCGCATGAAGTCGATATAATCATCATTCTCCATGTCGGAGGTATAAGAAGTGAGATAATTTTTGACTGTAACGGTAAGACTCATGTTAGTTCATTGTTGGTCCGGTATAACCGGCAAGGTTTATTAGGTAGGTGATGTGCTGCTTGGGTGACTCCGGGTTATGGATTCCGATGGCCTTCTTCCTCTGCCACCCCTTGCGCTTGATGGAGCGGAGTTTGGTGGCAAGATCCATCAGTTCATCGATAGAGAGCTGTCCGAAGGCTTTGCCGGAGATTCGGGGGTGTCGGCAGAAATCATTGATCTGGGCCCAATCGGTAGTATCCACCTCAAGTTCCTGCATCAGCTTGAGAGCGATACTCCGGCGACGCTTCAGTTCATCCCTTGTGCCGTTCATTCCCTCGATGGCGATACATAGGTCGGTGTATTCCTTTCTGGTCATCTCCTTGATGGAGTCCGTGCGTCCGGCTGTGTACTGAAGTACGAACTGTCTCTTTGCCTCGTCCGGCTCTCCGTGAATGGTGAGTTTGTGGAAAGCGGAGTAGAACCGTCCGAAGTTTGTTACCTGCTGTTTCATATTACTTTTTATTATTAGGTTTCCAATCTACCGTCACGAAGGCGATGACCTCGCCGGTTCCCTCGCAATCAGGACACGTTATTGTTTCCGGTTCAAGCTGACCGCTGTGGAACCATCCTTTGCCTCCGCAATATGGACAGGTCATTGGTCTGGAACAGAAGCCTTCTTTGTGTATTCGGCCATCCGGCTCAATTATTATCATTTCTTTTTTGGTACTCATTTATCCGATGTTGTTTGAGGTTCTTAAAATGCCTTCTTCCCACACTGTATAATAGCTGCCGGGATCTCCGGTAAAGCGGCCTTGACAAAAAGCCTTGTATCCAACAACTCTTATCTTTATCCCGGCTTTATACTTAAGTCGTGCTGCCGGTTTTCCCATTGGCTGTCCCTTATGCTCTTGCGAGATAAAGATGAAACTTTTTGCAGGAAACCGTGCTCTCATCTGTTTGAACTGCTCATACGACATTTCCGCTTCCTGAAAACTATCGATAATGACGAAATGAGGACTCTTGGGTTTGGCAAGGCGGCTCATCAGTTCTTCAAAAGAGTCATCCGTTATTACTCTGAACCGACCTTGTATCTCGTTCATCTTAAATAGCTCCATTCGCTTTTTAAATGATTGGCTTATGCCTTCTTCGTATGAGCAGTAAAGAACCATACCGTAGTTTGCAAGTTCCTTGGCGAGCTGCATCACGAAGCTGCTCTTGCCTTGTGCTGATATACCACTGATAAACCATGTCTCGTTAGTTGGAACTTCTCCGAATGGGCCGCTCCATTTCTCACTCCAAGGCAAGGTTTTGTAGGTCTTAGCAAGAACCTCTTTAGGACTATATGCTCGCTTGGCCATCGTTACTTTTTCTCTTGAGTCTTTTTCAGTTCTGCTATAAGTAAGTCGGCCTCTTCAACAGCTCCTTTGGCATCATCTTCTCGTGATGAAATAAGCCTACGCCGTTCCATATAGACAGCCAAAGCTATCTCATATCTACGCTGTTCCCAATCGGGTTCGGCATCTTGTGCCTTACGCATCATTCGGTTGATGTTGATCACCGAATCCATGTATTGTTTCTCAATCACTGTCATATCTTTATCGTTTTGATGTTTTATGGGGGAACTTGTAGCACCATCCCATGATTTTTTCTAACTTAATTCCTACTGGAAGTAGGCCAAAGTTATTGACCTTTACTATCCCTAATTTGGGACATACTCGACCTAAATGGAGGTCAGTGTATCTGCCGTCCTTAAATACCACCCGAATCTCACGTCGCTTGTTGGCTTTTGCCAGTTCAGACACATCTTTCAGCACTCTACGGCTACCATCGGCAAAAGTGGCTTTGATCTTACAGGCACTCATAGTCTTTTCAGTTTTTCGATTTCTGTATATACTCGCCGGAGACCACCGCCACTCTTCCGGGCAATCTCTCCGGGGTCTGCTCCCTCCGGAGCATTGAGCTTAGCCACAATCTGCGCTTGAGAGAGAAGGAATTTCTGACGCTCCTTGCCATCGTCCGGCGTAACCTTGCTGTATCGGTCACCATATCGGCTGAGCATTTCGGTGTAGCCAACCTTCTTGCACTCGATTGAACGGTTGATTTTCTCCTTGAGACCGTCTGCTCCCATCATATACCAGGCGCAGCATCTCTCGGTGGCGTTCCACAATGCTTTCAGCTCAAGGAAGGCTTCGTATTGGAGGTCGCCGGCTTCATCAAGAATGATAAGAGGGTTCTCGATGGAGCGTAAGTAATAGACGAGATCTTCGTACACGTCTGCATAGCGGCCCTTACTGTCTACTCCGAACTCACCGGCTATCTTCCGGACGAGCTTGAGTTTTGTCTTGACCTGTGAGCAATCGATGTAGATGGCGTTTGGATGGGTCTTGACATAGTGCCGGGCTGTAAAGGTCTTCCCGATATTGGGGAGGTCGCACATGATAGCACTAATGCCGCTCCCTTGGCAAGCCTCCAACTGTGCCGTGATAAACTGGAAGGTCGGAGTCTTCGCTACTTTCCATTCAATTTCTCCCCGGAGACTGACTCCGAGTTTCCGGGCAATGCTTATCCAGTTGGCATCGCTCAGAACACGGTCGGTCTGACCGTTTTTGACCGCACTGTAGACCGAAGTCGTGATGCCCAGAGAGGCGGCATGCTTCGCGTCACTCGGATAGTTGGCGCGGTTCGCCTTTATAGCGGCGAGAATTTTGTTTTTGATGTCTGTTGTAATCATATTCTAACAGTGTTTTAATTTCGTTCTAAACTGCCTCAAGACCCTGTGCGGCATAGTCGGTTCCATAGCTGAAATCTTCCGTTTCTCGCGTTTCCGGCTCCGGGACGGCCACTTCTTCCACCTCGACTGCAGAAGGCCGTGAGTCGCGTTCTATTACACCGACGCGCCCGATTGCACGGTCTTCGACATATTTTTTGAAATGACTGATCTTTTTCTGCTGCTCCACGAAGATCTTTTCATCTTCCTCTGTCTGCTCGGCCCGTGCCGTGTTGTAGGTTCCTATATCCTCAAGGCGGTCGATATACATATCTCCTTGGTAGATGAACATGTCGGTCACGTTACCCTCTTCATCGGTGAGATAGTAGGCATCGACCTTGTAGTCGTTCGGTGCGAGAAGCTCGATGACCTCTGTTTTGCTCAGCCACCAATCCTTGTGAAGGACCCGGCAGTAAGAATTGCGCCGGATGGTTGTGCTGACCTTCTCACCGACATATCGTGCGATGGTAGCCTTATCAAGAGGCTGAAGGGTCGGGTTGATATTGGCTACAAGCACGTCCCATCTGGTCATACCCTTATACTTTTTCTGATTGGGATGCAATGCGTGGTTGTATTCGTAGATGTCCCGGCGGTCGTCGGCGATCAGTTCGTCCCATGTGTAATATTCCTTATCCTCATAGGTATTGTTGAACTCATCGAATACCTTGTTGCTTTCCGTCCGGTATTGTCTGCTTTTGGCGTAGAACCTGCCGATACCGACGTGGTTTCGGTGTTCGATGCTACGCTTTTTGGCTCCGTTGAACTGCTCTGCATGTTTCTCCTGTGAATTCATAGGAGCGCAGAACCGCACGAAGGGGAACATAACTCCGGCTCGGAGGAAGGAGTCTTTCCATTGACTCATCAGGTGGTTTTCAACCTCGACCTCGGCAGGGCATCCCCAACCGTTTCTGTCAAGCAGCCGGAACATATCCCGGAACATATCCACCACAAGATCGATGTTCTTTGCTCGGTTGTAGGCTGCTCCTATACAGCATCCGCTCGTCACATCGTAAGCATAATATGCCTTCGGACGTATTCTTGTGTCCTTGAGTTTGCGCGGAAGGTCACGGTCATCAAACGACACCTTCGAGAGGGAGAATTCTCCATGATGCCGGTGCATGTGTGGCATTACCTCGTGTATAAAGGTTGTCGGAGTCATTAGGCGATGGTCAATGAGTGCCCTGTTTTTAGGCTTGTTGAGGTAGTTGCATATAGTAGCTTCGCTCAGAACCATAGGTTCTCCGTTTTTGTCAGTGAAGTCATCCGGATTGAATAGTTCGCCGGTATCCGGATCAAATACATCATACTCTCCGGTTACGAAGGAGTTATATAATTCGAGGACGTTGGTGTTCCAAGGCTTGTTAGGTTGTACTGCGATACCAAGGATAAGTCGCTCGGTCTTGTAGTCCACCTTCCGTGCCGACTGATTGCCGTACTTCCCGCTGATCAGACATGCGTACCCGTTGGTCTTGTAGTCATTCACCTTCTTCCGGAAGCGAAGGGTTGAAGCCGGGAGAGTGTGGCCGAACCGCTTGCGGAGCGTCTCAATGGTAGCGGCCATCATAGTCCAGTCATATTTACCTCCGAAGAGTTTCTGAGCTGTGGCGGCTCTGTCATGTAGCTTGATACAGGTGTTCAGTACCGAGGCGTTTGTGATGTACTCTTTGGCTTTATCTGCCGGTAGTGCAACACCACATTGTTCTTTTGAGAAGAAGAAGGCGGTAGCTTTCTGATCAACCTCGTAGTTGCTGATAATCCATCCCTCAAGACGTGCCTGTGATCCTCCGGGATATACCTCTTCAACCTTCTCTTTGTAGCGATCGGGGAGACTGTCAACAGCAACCAAGGCATAGCACCCCTGACCGCGCCCCTTCCGGACCACATCAAAGCGGCCACGTGAGGCAAGCTGCTTGTAGTTAGGCTCGGACATAATCCCGCCATCTACAAGGTCGCGCATTGAGATGCAAAGTCTGTTACCGTAATATTCCATATCTTAGCCCTTCCCTTACAGTGCTGCCGCCATACTTTTTATTTCATTGATCTGGCTTAGCATGACGTTGGCGTATTTTGCCACCACATTTCCCTTGGGCCCGTAGACTGTGCCTTCACCTGTCTGCTTGTCAAGATAGATTTCGGCCCGGTTGGGATATATTCCATGCCAGCAGCTGTCTGAGTCAAAGAAGAATTCGCCCTCTTTGCAGACGTAATAGGTGCACCCGTCATGATGTTTGATGGCTGCGAAGCGTATCTTCCGGGCGAGCTCGTTGTCGGTGCGGAAGGCAAGGGCATTCTTGACGCAACGCTCACAGATTGCCTTTCCGTTCACCCTGAAAGTACGCTGCAGAGCCTTGATGCCCTCTTTGTTGACTGAAATGTACTTGTTCATCGTTCTCACTTATTGAAGTTTATTTGTTATCTTTGTGAAATTTTTTATGTTATGAATATGCAGATTAAAGCGGCTCGCGAATATGATGCCTCATTTTCAATATCCGTTACAGGTGTAAGTCATGATGCCTGTATTAATACCTATAATCGCTTCAAATTTCTTGTTAAGGCGATTGACTGGGGAGACATTCACATTCAAGAGTCAAAGGATGCCAGGAAAGGGCCTGTCCTCCAGAGATACATCACTATCAATTTCACCGCTTATCCAAGCGATATTATTGCTTTCCGAGAGATTCTTGACAGAACTATCTTTCGAATTAATAATTTTGGACAGGGACTTTACTCTGCGGAGCTCAACCATTGTTCGGTGCTCCCTCGTGATCGTTTCACTGATTTTATCGACTAAAGATTCAATATTTTCCCAAGCGTGATTGCATAGACGCCACTCTTCGAAATCATCGCGAAGGCATTCTTTTTTTCCAAGTTCGGCTTCTTTTATTACTTCACAAAGAAGCTCATATATTTTTCTGCGATCCATAGTCTCACTTTTTATTGAGTTGATAATTAATTCTTTCGATAGCCTCCTCCAAAGCAAAGTGCCCGGCAACAAGTGCGGCATACTGTTTTGATTGATCGCACTCGTAGTCTGTGTGGGTTGCCTCGAACTCATCGAGGATACTTCCGGTATCTGCGAAATTTCTGGTCAAACTCTTTAGCAGTAGCTCGACCGCCATCTCCGTTCTTTTCTCTGAATGTTGCTTCATCTGTTTGATATTTAGTGAGAGGACTCGGACTCGAACCGAGGTCGAACCAGTGGGATTGGGTACCACCGGGTGTTCTGCCAACTGAACTACCCTCCCGAAATGTCGCCGGGCTTGCAATTCCGGCGACGGTTCAAATGTTGTGCCTTTCGGCTTTAACCGGCTCTCTTGCCGGAGGATCGCCCTCTCTTGGGTCTAACCCTGTTCGTTCTCTACTACATACCTCGCGAGTATGGAGCAAATTATCTCTTTGGCTTGTCCGATTCCTTCTTTATATCCTCGTGCGTAGCCGGATGACTGTGAAAGATGGGCGTGGCTTCCATTTGCCCATTTGCGGATCTCCTCAAGTGCCAAGTGTTCTGCATTCTCCTTGCCGCTTGCCTTGAACTTCTCGGCTTGACTAAGCTCGAAATTCAGATGACTGAGTTCGTTGATGGCTGTTGTAAGCTCTGATGACGTGTGCGCCTTGTCAACTTTTCGCTTGGCTACGCTTATAGCCTCCTCGATTTCTGATATTGTTCTCATTGTCTTATTTATTACATGTTATAGACCATAATAACCTTTGCAATTCGCCCCTAAGTTCCTGTTGAGCTACTCTTTTAAGAGTCTCCGCTACGTTAGCCATTATGCTTGAACTTGTGGGATATTGACTTCCTTCTACAAGCGTCCGCTCAATGTTCTCGATATGGTTACCAAGCCAAGTTTTAATCTTCTCAAGATCATCCCAAGATGTCATGGGGCGAAGTTCCCGGACAGCATTGAGGTTTACTTGGGCGATATACATGTCTTGGCCATACCATCGGAAGAAGTACTCGAAGTCTTCATTCATCTTAAGGGTATATCTTTAAACCCTGCGTTCATACTGCCGGAGGACGCTTTTGTATTCACCTTTGAAGATTTCAAGAATCTCCTCTTCAGTCATTTTCTTTGTCTCACTCATTCTCTCTTTATTTTTCGTTCTTTATTGCTTTATACCGTAATGAAATCATGTTAGCCATGTCATCTATTTCGTCGGCTTTTAATCCAAGGGCGAGATAAAGGTCTTCGTCATTCTTATCGATCAGCGAGAAATCCTCCTCATCGTCCTCTGCAATCATCAGGCTCATCAGTTCCTCGATTGCGAAATGTAAACTTGTCGCCATCGAGATGACCCGTGCCATCAGTCGCTTCTTCTGTTCCTTCTTTTCGGTATTTGTCATAATCTTAAATTTGTTAAAATCGCAGCTTTTTCGTATCTTTGGCCGCTCGTTCCATTTGGAACACGCTGCAAATTTAGTACACATTTTGTAAACTACAAAATAATTCGATGAAATAATTCACAAAATGAAAACTTTTTCTTCAGGTGAGGTCCTGAATAGGCTCAAGGAAGCCTTGTCGGTAGGGACTGATAAAGAGTTAGCAGACCTTCTCGGAATAAAGAAGGCCACGTTGTCTAATTGGCGAAATCGGAATTCCGTTGACTTTCCTCTTGTGTTTTCGTTTTGTGAACATGTCAATATTGATTGGTTGATTACGGGCAGGGGAAATCCAAGTCTAATAACTCCATTGGTTGGTTCATCGAAGGAAAGGGAAGTCAATGAAGAGAATCCTTATATAGATCGAATGGTGGCACAAGCTGAGGAAATCGGGAGGCTCAAAGAGCGCATCGCGCAGCTTGAGCGAGAAAAAAACGAATCCGGAAGCTCCTATCAGTCCGTATCCCGGAAAGAGACAGTAGGATCCCTTTAAAGTTATTGGAAATGTGGATGGCTCTCGGTTATTGTCCCAACTGAAATCAAGAGCACACGAACCGATACCCCAATGTACCCCTGAATCGCCCCTTTTCGGGGTGTTACCCCCTCAAAGCAGGATAAACGATAAGGTAAACCACTGATTTTTCCTTATTTATTAAGGTGCGAATTTGCAAAGTAGTGGTTTTTGCTTCATAGTGAAATGCGAAAATAAGGGGTCTATCTCAAAAAATCGGTATTTTGCCCCCCTCTATTGTACCCCTTGAATACCCTAAATGTGTAACCCCTAATCCGGCAAAGTGTAACCCCTAACTGTAACCCCTCGTGTAACCCCACTTCCAAAAATGTATCATTTGAGCACAAAAAATGGAGAGCCGTGAGACTCTCCATTATGCAGATCGTTATAAAGCCGTTCGGTGGCCGTTCTAATACCATTTTAGCTCATTATACCATCTTCTTTATCAGTTTCGCCACGTGGGGCTGTAAGTAGCGTAGTTTGCTGTATTATTGCACGTTTAGTGACCACAGTGCCACCGCCGCTGAGTCCGGCTCGACGTAGATAATCATACCCACAACCCACATCTTCCGGGGTAAGGTGATGAAATATGGCCGCAATCGAGCCGAAAGCAAGCGTTTTACGCTTCCCGGTCAGATGAACGATAATGCATTTGGTCTTCCTCATATTCTCAAATTTTCCGCAAATATACACATATAACCGCTATTTGCAACCTTTTGAATAAAATATTTTTGATTGAAGGCATTAAGAAATCGGCGTGAAGCCGATGAAATCTACCAATCCACCTCTGGAACCGGTGATGTAAAGCCGGTGTCTCCAAACGTAAGGCCAATGTCAACCTCATGTCAACCTACGACCCCGGAAATGTAAACCAAAATTCAACCAATGTAAACGCTTCGTTTTTTTCGCCCAATTTGACCAGCACTCTCTAACTCGCGCATTTTCAAAGCCTTTCATCAAAAACCGCCGACCTCAACATTGAACGCTTCGTTTTGTGCCCCATAAGTTGATAAAAACTCTGAGAATTCTAATAATAAAACATATGATTTTTCATATTCAAAGCATTTGATTGTCAATCATCACTCCAAAAATCTTGATGAAAATCCCGGGTTATTGCCTATATGGTATGATAAAGTTGAGGAAGTATGTGATGAAGGTAAAACAGAATATACATTTAAAAAATATTTTCAGGACAATATCATATATGAACAGTATGGAAAACGCACTTTTGATAACCTCTACCATCTCAATACTCCATTCTCAAAAGGACCACAGTTAACATCTAAAACTGTCTACAAATCAACTGAATTGGGTACTTATGAAAAAGTGGAAGAAGAGAATTACGAATACAAGAATATTCAGTCTGCAACCGATAGCGTTGTACCATATTTTAAAGTTTACCGAAACTTCATAGTACAATCATCCGGCTCATATAAGTCAAGCGATGAATATGAATCCGCACTCCGTTATGACCCTCAGGATTATTTGCTCCATCTCAAAACCGAGCAATTGCAATCCGTTACCAAAATTCAATATTATAAGGATGGTGTAAAAACCATAACTGAACGACGTAGGTATGTTCCCGGAACATCATTGATACAGTACGCTATTCTCACAGACGGAATTGATTCCATCCGAACTGATTATTGTTATGTAGACTCATCGTCGGAGGCAATACGACAATTTATGAAAGGATGCAATATTACCGGTGTGGTAATCTCTGCAAGCGAAACATATAAAAACAAAACAAGGTCATACATTCAGGAGATGAGTCGGAATGGCACATCAGTGCGACCGTGTAGGGTTTGGTTACAACGTGACGGATATAGATGGAACAAGGGCGAATTCAAATATGACAATAAGGGTTTTATAACTCAGATGACAGATCCATCAGGGCTGAAGATAATATGGGAACGGGATGAGGTAGGTAATCCAGTAAGTGAATGCTTAGGAGATAATGCTCTCGTTTCCACTGTCACTTGGAAACCGTTAGTTGGTATGACATCTGTTACAACTCCCAATTTTACAAAGAAAAGTTTTACCTACGATAGCAAGAGCCGTCTTTCTTCATTTTCTCTCAACGGAAAACTTATGGAGCAGTATGAATATGCTATGGGAGACACTGGGAATTTCATATTGACTAAAAGATACTATAATGGGAATTCGTTCAGCAGAAATTACGCTTACTATGACGGACGAGGAGAGAATTATCTGACTCAATTAGAACAACCCGATGGTAAATTTATTAGTTATTACACGGAATACGATCAAATGGGACGTCCCGGGAAAATATGGTTGCCAGTTTCCGGTCCTCAGAGTATGACAAAATTTGATATACCCTCGGCTGCATTGGAGCAATATGGTGATCAATACCCATTTCAAACTTTGCTATATGAGGGATCGCAACGAAATGTCCTGGAAAAAATAATCAGACCGAGTGAGGAATGGCAAACCGGAAAAGCAAGCATTTTTCGTTTCGCTACATTGGATAACTCCTATAGTCAAGATTTTTCTTCCAATATCAATACTTCAAGTAATACTATCCGACGTTACGTAGCCACTTCTAACGGAGTAACACAAACCGGCAATTATCCTGCCGGTGCTTTACTCACTCAGACAAAAACGGATGAAGATGGACACTCGGCAGTAACTTACACTGACTTACGCGGACTGACTTTATGTTTTCAAAATCCTGCCTCCACTTACTATGTGTACAATGAATTTGGACAAATTTCTTACATCCTTCCTCCCGGACTCTCCGGCACGCATAACCGCAGAGATGAAGAAATGCAACAGTTGGCTTATTGGTATGACTACGACAAACGAGGACGCATGGTAGCAAAGAAACTTCCAGGAGTGAGGGAAGAATATTATATTTATGATGATGCCGACCGTATAGTCGCTGTCCAGAGTGCTGACCTTGCTGAGGGTCAGTGGCGTATTTTTGGATATGATCATCTTGGACGTATCGTGTTGACCCTTGACTGCTCCGTTACCCGTGAGCAAGTAGAGCAGTTTGCATCTCAAATGAATCATGCATCACTTGACGGTGGACCGTTGGCTGGTTATACTCTGTCCGGACTGCCTGATAAAAATCCGGAGATCGTGAATGCTTCTTATTATGATAACTATGATTTTGTAAACTCATGTGAGCTCTCTGAAAACTTTAATCTTAAACAGCCTCCTTCTTTTATCTCAGCCCCGTTGATTATTAATGGTAGTGCGCATGGGCTTCTCTCAGGAGTATTTACAGGTAAAGGCTATGAGGTTTACTATTATGACACTAATGCGCGAATTATTCAACGTTATGCCACGGGTTATAATAGCGGACGCACCACTAACACCTATAATTACTCCGGTCTATTGGCGACATCCATTCATGAGCCGCAGGATGAAGACGCCGGAGTAACTATAGTGCGTTATACTTACGATAACCTTGGTCGCACTGTTAAAACGGCAATTACCAAAAGTTTTAGTAGGCTCCGAGTGGTTGATCCCGGTTTACTTCAAAAGGGTCTCATTCTTCCACCACCGAAGGAGGAACTTCTCCGTAAAGAATACTCGACTTCATTTACCGCCACTTACAATTCTTTAGGACAGTTAGAATCCTCCGCCCATGGAGGTGGTGCTTCCCGTTCATATACTTACAATCCTCAAGGTTGGCTGAAAAATACCAGTACAGAAATTTTCGGTAAAACGCTTTCTGAGACACTGCATTACGAATCCGGCAAATATCCCTCCTTTAATGGAAATATTTCAGCCAAGGAGTGGAACAACGGAAGGTATGACTATCGTTATGACAGTTCCAACCGTCTAACTGATGCAGAGTTCAATACCTCAGCCTATCCCGGAGATTACTCAACAAAGTACACTTATGACCAGCGAAGCAATCCTCTGAAAATAATTCGTCAAGGGCAAATTGATCCACCATCGGCTGGAAAGGTGTATTGTGGAGACCTTGATGATCTGACACTAAGTTACTCCGGTAACCGCATGACATCTATTTATGCCAGGTCAAACGCACTTGACTTTGAGGGACAGACCGGCGTGGGTCAAAACGGAAATTTCAAACTTGAATACGATTCAGCGGGTCGTCTGACTAAGGATCAAAGCCGTAGGATACGTAATATAGATTATGACAATAATGGATTTCCGATAACTACTGAGTTCTATGATGGCAATACAGTCAATGATGAATATGATGGTATGGGAAATCTTCTTGCTACAATCCACAATGAAGATACCATTTACAGGCGATGTTACACCGGTGCCGGACATATCTATGCCAATGGCTATCTTCAGATAGAGCGTGTTCCGGGGGGCTATTTCAATTACTCAGATAAAAAGTTCTACCATTATATAACAGACCATCTGGGGAACAATATAGCAGTAGTGGATGACGATGGAAAATTGATAGAGCAGATCGACTACTACCCCAACGGTGAGCCTTGGAGTGAATCATCTCATCCTTTCACATATTCAGATAACGAACGACTGCATGCTTACGGTCAGAATCAGTATGACTTTCATGCGCGTCGTCTTATTTCAACTATCCTGCGATTTGATAAAATAGACCCGTTGTGTGAATCTATCCCATGGCATTCTCCATATAATTTCTGCTTTGGGAATCCAATAAGATATACTGACCATTTTGGCTTGTTCTGTTCTCCATTTGAAGCAATGGAATGGGCGGATGAACATATTGCTGGCGACTATACAATTAGGTTTGAGGAGGGATTATGGATCGTGATTCAAAGAACCAAGAAGATATTCTACGCAAGATATGAAAATTTTGATTCAGAAACTCCGGGTGGAGTATTCTCAGGCGCATATTGTGTACGTGATAATCGAAGTTATTTGCGACGTATGTTTGATCAACCATTAACAAGGTTGTTTATTCCTGACGCAATTACTTATGGAATAGATGTATCTGCATATATTAGTGGACTAGGATTATCTGGAGGGGTACAAATTTCATGGATTCTTAGGGGTCCGCACGCATCCTTATCGCCGGAGTGGAAATTGAATTATACTAAAATAAATCAGAAAATTGGTCTAGAATTTGGTGCTCAGATTTTTAAATCAGAATCAAATTTTATCGGAGATGTAGGGGATATCAGATGGGAGCAATTAGGATATGGAAAACACCCCTTACCACAATATGGTTATAGTGGAGGTTTAGGATGTGGGAGCATGGGAGTTGATATTTGTAATGATTTCAACGGAACGATGAAAACAGAAACTGTAGGTTTAGCAAAAGGAATACCAGTCAGTATCTCTGCCAAACGGGTTCCTTAATATTTTTTTGAAATTATTTTTTTTTAATTAGATATATGCATATTGAATTACATTTGAGTCTTTTAGGTGAACTTTTCTTAGCTTTGCCTTTTTTGATAATTTTTATTGGCATAGGGGTGTCTCTATTAAAAGGGAAAATGAATGCTAAGCGTTTCATTGAATTATTGCTATCAGCAATCACTGTGTTGATGGTTACCCCTTATGTTGTTTTCATTGTCATGTCTATTTCTTCCAAATCTCTTGACAATCTGAAACCTGTTCATATTCCTCCCACCAAAGCAACTGCAGAAGTGAATAAATTTTATCCATGGGGGATAACTATTAAACTTGAAAATGGCCGGAAATACAAAACACGCGTTGAAGACCAAGTGCTTATGACACAGTTACTTGATGAGGGTGCTCAAATAAGTAAACGGGCGAATTCTTCCGACTTCTTCTTATTCACTGAAAATGATACCACTTGTATACCTATCAAAACATCACATATAGGAGTCAGAAACTATGAGGACATTTGAAATAGAAATACTCACATACGTTTTAGTGATATTCGTGCCGATAATAACATTGATATTTGTCATTGGCAAATACACCGATTTCTTTGAAGATGAGGATAAGTTATCTGAAATAAAAGATGATTTTTCCAAGATGAATGATATGTTTTTACGTTCCAAAAGATTCTTAATTTGGTTTGTCCTAATTCTTGCTTTTGTAGCATTTCAGGGTAATATTGAAATGGAGAGGGAGACTCTCCTTAAGATAAAGAATGAACACATTACCCCGGTGAGGGCCGCGGCACGGATAGAGCATAAGATGCCCGGAGGGATTATGTTGAAACTTTATGATGGTCATTACACCACGTATCAGATTGATCTGGAAGATGAGAGCCTCCGTAAGGAGTTTGTGGATAAGATTAACAAGGGTTACACCGTGAGCAAGTTCGAAAATTCCACTGACATTCTCCTTGTCAATGGCTCCGATTCTGTCTACTACAATTTGTATTATTGAGCAGAGGTACGGAAATTGCGGAAATTGCGGTAGATTGCTCAGTTTTTTAATTAATTTAAGCAATTCAGGTGGTGTGTAATCCATATTTTTTTCTTATCTTTGCCACAATTTATGAAGAAATAAACAATAAAGAATATTTATGAACCCAATTAAGAAAACCATCACTCTTGCTGACGGGCGTGAAATCACCCTGGAAACCGGCAAACTGGCCAAGCAGGCTGATGGAGCAGTAGAACTCAGAATGGGTGGAACAATGCTTCTTGCAACCGTGGTTTCCGCCAAAGAAGCCGGCGAAGGTGTCGACTTCATGCCTTTACAGGTGGAATACAAAGAAAAATTCTCATCAGCAGGTCGCTTCCCCGGAGGTTTCCTCAAACGTGAAGGACGTGCTTCCGACTATGAAATCCTTACAGCACGTCTCGTTGACCGAGTACTCCGTCCTCTGTTTCCGGACAACTACCATGCTGACACATTTGTAAATATCACTCTTTACTCAAGCGACGGCGTGGATATGCCCGATGCTCTTGCCGGACTTGCTGCCTCAGCGGCTCTCGCGGTGAGCGACATACCTTTCAACGGTCCTATTTCAGAGGTGCGCGTGGCACGTGTCGATGGTAAATTCGTCATCAATCCCACATTTGAGCAACTCGAAAAGGCCGACATGGAACTTATGGTTGGTGCTACCTACGACAACATCATGATGGTGGAAGGTGAGATGAACGAAGTTTCAGAAGCAGAACTCCTGGCTGCCCTGAAGGCTGCTCACGAAGCGATCCGCGAGCAGTGCAAGGCTCAGATGGAACTTGCCGAGGCTGTAGGTGCCACCGTTAAGCGCGAGTACTGCCACGAGACCAACGATGAAGATCTCCGTAAAGATGTGCATGACAAGTGCTACGACAAAGCGTATGCAGTTGCCAAAGCAGGTTCTGCCGACAAACACTGGCGTCAGGAATCATTCGATGCCATCTGCAAGGAATATATTGAATCTCTTCCCGAAGAGGAACGTGATGAAAAAACACCGCTGGTGAAACGTTACTACCACGATGTTGAGAAAGAGGCTGTACGCCGCTGCATACTTGATGAAGGTATCCGTCTGGACGGTCGTAAGACCACTGAAATCCGTCCCATCTGGTGCGAGGTGGATTATCTTCCCGGACCTCACGGATCATCAATCTTCACCCGTGGTGAGACTCAGTCACTCTCTACGGTTACCCTCGGAACCAAACTTGACGAGAAGATTCTCGATGACGTTCTGAATCAGGGTAGGGAACGTTTCCTCCTCCACTACAACTTCCCCCCCTTCTCAACAGGTGAGGCTAAACCGGTTCGTGGCGTAGGCCGTCGTGAAATCGGTCATGGTAACCTCGCACACCGCGCCCTCAAGCGTATGTTCCCCGATGACTTCCCATACGTATGCCGCGTTGTCAGCGACATTCTGGAATCAAACGGTTCATCTTCCATGGCAACCGTATGTGCCGGTTCTCTCGCACTTCTGGATGCAGGTGTGAAAATGAAGCGTCCGGTGAGCGGTATCGCCATGGGATTGATCACCGACACTGACAGCCCCAAATATGCAGTTCTTTCAGATATCCTCGGTGACGAGGACCATCTGGGCGACATGGACTTCAAGGTGACCGGTACACGTGAGGGTATTACCGCTACCCAGATGGATATCAAGTGTGACGGTCTGTCATACGAAATCCTTGAGCGTGCATTGAACCAGGCACGTGACGGACGTCTGCACATCCTTGATATCATCGAACAGACTATTCCTGCTCCCCGTGAAGACTACAAGCCCCATGTTCCCCGTATCGTCACCATGACCATTCCCAAGGATCTGATCGGTGCTGTAATCGGTCCGGGCGGAAAAATCATCCAGGGTATTCAGGAAGAGAGCGGTGCCACTGTTTCTATTGATGAAGTCGATGAGGGTGGTTACATTGAAATAGCCGCAACATCAAAAGAGTCAATGGACAAGGCTGTTGCAATGATCAATGCTATCGTTGAACTTCCGGAAGAAGGAAAAACCTACACCGGAACCGTACGTTCAATCCTTGACTTCGGTGCATTTGTGGAATTCATGCCTCATCGTGACGGGCTGCTCCACATCTCTGAAATCTCTTGGGACCGCATCCCCGACATGGAGGCATCAGGCATCAAGGAAGGTGACACCCTGCAGGTAAAACTGATTGAAATTGATAAGAAAACCGGTAAATATCGCCTGTCAATGCGTGCCCTTCAGCCCAAACCTGAAGGCTATGTGGAGCGTGAGCGTCAGCCACGTGAAAACCGCGGTGACCGCGGACCCCGCCGTAACGACCGCGGACCTCGCCGTGAGGGTGGCAGCCGCGAGAACCGTGAACCACGCGGTGACCGTCAGCCACGTCAGGACAAAGGTGAACAGGCCTGATAAGTAAACTCACAAATATAAAAAAGAGTGCGTTCATAGTGAACAGCACTCTTTTTTTCGATATATGAATCAAGAATTGCAAGTCAGGAATCTATAATTAAGACCCGGTTCCCCAATATTTGTTAATGCTGAGGACGCATTTCGCCGAGAGATTTTTGGTTTGTGATGAAGGAGCGTAGCCGTAGTTACGTGACTGAAGAACAAGGCAAAAAGCGCCGGTGAGATGCGGTGGTAAGGTAACTTTTTGCCACAGTACACAATTACAAGTGCCAAAATTCGGTTATATGATTTTAATCATTTATAACATGTCAGGATAAATTGGGATATAAATCCTTACATATTATTATTCTTACTTATCCGTGGCATGAGTTACCATTGGCACGGACAATCGTCATGCATCTGCGTTCGCTTGTTTCGGTCACAATACAACCGCATTGCTCTCTCACTGCGCGAACACATCTGCATAACGCTTGACCGCCTCAGTATTTACAAATATTGGGGAAACGGGTCTAAGATCTGACTTTCAGTTGCCGCGGTATACCGGCGGCAATGAGATGGCGTATGGTTTTCCATGAAGGGAAAAATGCACCCGGTCTTACCGGTCCGTAACTAAGCAGAATGACGGTCAATGAAATAATACCGATAATAAGAAGCCACCCGTAGATTTCTTTCATTGACACTATCAGTGACTGCACCTGAACCATGCCGTAGAGTTGTGGCAGGTGGAGATTCCCTGCAGCAGGAGTAAGGTCAGTTATTGATGATCCAAGCAATGCTGAATTCCGTGCCACAGTGTGTCTGAACCATTCTCCAAGTAGGGCCGGACAGAAAGCAGCGCCCATAACAGCCCCTGCAAAACCGTTGATTGTCAATGCCTGGGGAAATACGGTGAAGTGCAGACCGCTTTGAACTATGGAGGTGAGGTATACTATGGAAATGATTACCGATGCTGCCCCACGGATGAAAAGCGGTAAAAACAGTTGCTCTTTCTCAATTCCATAGTCAATAAAGAA
This sequence comes from uncultured Porphyromonadaceae bacterium, assembly GCA_947175645.1. GTDB lineage: Bacteria > Bacteroidota > Bacteroidia > Bacteroidales > Muribaculaceae > CAJUPY01. The sequence continues at coordinate 39,711 of CAMWNP010000009.1, read as the reverse complement.
ATAGAACCAAGCAAGATAGATGACTGCGAGAGCAAACCCGATCGCTGTCATGGTCTTGTAGCGCCACTTGCACCGGGCGAATGTGACGTAGGTAAATCCTGCTCCTGCAATCACCCCCCACAGTACATACCAGTTTAGATCAATCAGGTTGGTTTCATCAAATCCGAGAACAGTACCGGCATAGGTGTGCTCAAACAGATGCTCGGTTGCCATGAGGGTAAAGAATATCACATATATAATAATTGCCCTCACCACATTACGGTTTGTCATGGCCTGGAAACTGATGTAAGGATTCTCCAGGAAGGATGCCCGCCACAGGTTTATCAGCAGAGTGACCGTTCCAATAGCCGTTGCCACACGGATTTCAACAGCATCCCACCAGTCATAGAAGTTTCCGTAGACACACACGAATGTGAAGCATATAAAGAATATTGACCATAGGAAAGCACCAGTCCAGTCGATACCTTTGAGTGGAATATACATTGGCCCTCTGACCGGTCTGACCAGAAAAAGAACCATAACCATCATAAGGCATAGCAGACTTCCCATCAGTAAGTGCATGTACTCCCACCGGGAATAGAACGCGATGTAAATTGATGTAAGTCCGGATAACTGGATCACGCCGTCGACCAACAGGTAGACGTAGCAGAAGAATACCGCCATGTCACGGACGGGGGTTAGCCATAACTGAATGGTGGAATTACATGCCAGAGTCCCCTGCATCCTGAACCATCCGGCAATGAAGCATGTCACCACCAGTACGGGTACGCTTTCCGTGAATGAGCAGATTATTGTTGCGGTCAGCAGAACCAGTCCGGTGGCAAGAAGTTGGATACGGTTGGAGAACCTGAACTTGAACCGGAACATCACAGCGAAGTTGATGCTCATTCCTATCAGTGACGCGTATCCCGCCATGAGTATATCCTCCTGCATCAGAGCCTTGGTGCCCACCATGTCCGTTACCGCGGCAAGATACAGACCACCGCTGAACTGGATGACCAGGACGAAAAAGATGAACAGCCACGGCTTCAGTCTGCGGGGTATGAAGTCAGGCACATCCGGGATGTCGAAAGGTCCCTGTGGTTTATTCCAGTCAGACATTTCAGTATTTTATTTTACATTCCACATTCATGCCGGCACGAAGAAGAGCCATATTCTCCGCGGAATTATCGGTGAATCTGATCCTGACGGGTACACGCTGACGTACCTTGACAAAGTTTCCGGCAGAATTGTCCTGAGGAAGAACTGAAAGTGCGGCACCCGTAGCGGTAGAAATAGATTCCACCACACCCTTGAAAGTAACGTCAGGAATTGCATCCACTTCTATCTCCACCTCAGATCCGGGGCTGATATGTTTGAGTTGGGTTTCCTTATAGTTTGCAGTGACCCAGACATCAGTGTTGTCAACCAGATCAAGCAGGGTCTGTCCGGGCTGAACAAGTTGGCCTAACTGGATTTCCTTGCGAGATGTGACTCCGTCAGTTGGAGCGGTGATGACAGTGTAACTTAAATTAAGTTCGGCAGTTTCAAGCAGAGCCTTTGAAAGTTCAATACCAGCCTCGGACTGACTGATGCGCTGCATGTTTACGTCTACTACTGATGTTGAGGCATTACGCTGACGGGCAAGCATTTCATACCGGGCCTTCTTTGCTTCATAGTCAGTTTTGATATTGTCGTACTGCTGTTTAGTAACAGCGTTTTTGTCAAGGAGTTGAGCATAACGTTCAAGTTCTTTTTCAGCATTGTTCATAAGGACTCCGGCCTCTGCTATGGAGGCTTCGCTGACTGCAACATTTGCTGAGGCAGACTTCACGGAACTGTTTGCGACACTTCGTCCGGCCAAGGCGTTGGCGTAGTCAGCACGTGCGCGTGCCACGTTCAGATGCATATCTGCATCATCAATAATAACGAGTGTGTCGCCTTTCTTCACCGGCTGGAAGTCAGTGAAACGTATCTCCTTTATGTAGCCCTGAACACGGCTGTTTACGGGAACAATCTGTTGTTTCACCTGAGCGTTGTCAGTGAATTCAACGTTTCCGAATTGATAAAACTTGGGTACAATCCATATTAGGGCGACTATGACCACAATTATTGTTATGATGTAGGAGAGAGTGATTTTTATATTATGCTTCATGATTAAATCTTGCCTGAAGTGAAAAGAAGTTTATGGTAGTAATAGATGATGTTTATGCGTGCGTTGACAAGTTGCTGTTCAGCGTCAAGGCGGGCATTTGCGGCATCGAGTATGTCAGTTATCAGGGCCATGTCGGCGTTATAGCGTGTTGCAGTGACATTATAGTTCTGCTCGGCTAACACAACGCTTTTTTCAAGCGTCAGAAGTTCTTCGTAAGCCTCAAGATATTTCACGTGGTCAGCACGCACTCCAAGTTCAATATGCTCTCTGATATCCGCTGCCTGCTCAGTTGCCTTGAGTGTGGCTATCCTGCTTTTCGAGAGTGATTTGTTTGACTTGTAAAGAGATGACAGATTATATGTCACTCCAACTCCAACCCACCAGTAACTGAGATTTCGGTTGATTGGAGGTATCTCAACCAGGATTGGGCCATCCATGGTCCACCCGGCCTGGATACCGATTTTCGGAAGGCGTTCGGATCGTACGAGCGATTCCGCTTTCCGGCTGATTTCTATACCGTTTCTTGCAAGTTGTAATGATGGAGAATGAACCATTGCTTCCGCCTGCCACCAATCTTCACCATTAACGGGAAGTGACTTTTCAAGGAGCATGGTGTCAGGAATGACAATGGTGTGCTCAGGCAATCCTGCTATGGTGACAAGGTTGTCGTTCAGTATTTTCAGTGTGTTATTCAGTTTGGTCAGTTGCAACTCAAGATTTGCCAGAAGCAGTTCATATCGTGTTATGTCGTTGAGTAACACAGTCCCCTGTTGGTGACGCGCACGCATCTCATCAAGAATAAGTTTTGCCGACTGGATGTTTGCGTTCAGAACGTTCCGCAGGTTCCGGCATTTGAAAATATCAAGATAATATCCTGTAAGTTCAAAGCGAAGGGAGTTACGCCTGAGATCTGTGGAGAGTCTGGCGGCGGTTGACTTTAGTGATGCCATCTCAATGGCTGAGGATACTGCACCACCGGTATAGACAGGTTGAGTCAGGTTGATTGAGACTCCGGTTGACAGATGAGGAATTTCTGCAATCTGATAGTCAGAGAAATTACGTTTTGTTGTGAATCCGTCGCCGATGTAGCCTACGGAGAGGGATGTGGAGATGTCAGGCAGACGTCCGTTTTTTGCGATGCTTATTTCTTTTTCCGCCTCAATCTGACCGGTGTAAAGTATCTTTAGAGAACTGCTGTTTGTTTCCGCGCTGAGGAAAATATCTTCAAGAGTCATTACAGTCTGACCCGCAGATGTTGCACCGCTTACCGCCAATGCGGCACAGAGCAGCATGGCGAGCAATCGTGGATTGTTCATTGTGGAATTATTGTAAATGAATTGTGAAAATAGAAGTCGTCATCAAAGATGACTCTGATCAATTAAAAGTTAAGATCAGCAAATGGAAGCGGTGCTTTTCCAGTTTTCAAGAACCCCCCAGTTTCTCACTGCGGGTGAATTGATAGAGATGTGATGATGTATTGTAAACATAGTGGGGTGACTCTTTATGAATCACTCTGCAAAATTACAAAAAAAATCATTATAAGCGAATCGGCGAAGGGAGGAAAATATGTTTTGCAGTCAGACTATGTTATTTACGAATGTTAATATAGTGCCATCGGCCAGTCTGATAAACTGAAAAGACGATGTGTCAAAATTTTTCATTTTGACACACCCTCTCTTCAATGATTATGCTGTTTTGGTGAGTATGGACCGGCTGATTACTGCCAGTAAATGAGATGGTTGTTCTCAGTGGTCGTTACTTTTAGAGTTACTCTGGCACCTTCTATAACCGGAATGTTGTGTTCAACATGACCGATGGGCGCACCGAAGGCTATAGGATAGTTGTAGCCGTTCACCATATCTGCAATCATCCGTTCCATAGAAGGATAGTTGCTATCAGGTTTATAGTCAGTGAACTGTCCTACGATCAGTCCTTTCAGATTGGGGAGTACGTTGTTTAGTTTCAGTTGGTAGAGCATGCGCTCAATTTTGTAGATTGGTTCGCCTATATCCTCAATGAACAGGATTGTGTCTTTTTTGAGAATATCGTAGGGAGTTCCGATGAGTTGGGCGAGCACTGCCAGATTACCGCCATAAAGGACTCCGTCAGATGTTCCCGGATGGTCAAACGGATTGGAGGGAAAAGTGAAGTTTGGACGTCCGCCACGCAGGATACTGAGCAGGGCGGCATTGTCAGGGTCCTCCGGTCCGAGAGCAATGTGTTTGGCCATTGACGCGTGTACGGAGGCAATATTCTTAGATGACATCAAGGCGTGCAGTGCAGAGATATCGCTGAATCCTACAACCCACTTGGGATCATCTTCAATAGGGAGCCGGTTCAGGCGGTCCATCAGATGAACCACGCCGTATCCTCCTCTTGTACAGATTATTGCGCGTACGTCAGGATCCGTGAACGCATCGGCAAGGTCACTGTAGCGTTGTTCGGCAGTACCGCTGTATGAACCGCTCTTGCCAAGAGCGTGCTGGGAAATTACAACGTCAAAACCTTCATTCTGAAGGACTTTGACAGCGGCATGAACCTCTTCGGGAACGGGTATGCCGGCTGGGGATGCGAATACTATTTTATCCCCTTTGCGTAATGGGGCTGGAAATCGGGCAGACATAAGGTTAACTAAGGATTATGCTACTTGTACTTTAATGTCATGTTCACGTATTTTATCGGCTATCCGTTCAAGATCCTCCCGACTGATTTTCCGTAGATGTTCCGCCGGGGTCTTGCGGTCAATGGAGTAAATCATCACTTCGCGGGGCTTTATCTCCTTGTAGAGTTCAATCAGCGCGTCAACCTCTTCATCGGTTGTGTTGTCAATGATTTTACCTTCATGTTCTCCACGAAGAAACATGGTCTGTATGATGCAGTCACCGTTAAATTTCTTCATGTTGTTGACAACTTTGGCAACGCTGTAAGATGGCGACGTCGGTCGGTCAATGATCCTCACGGTTCTGTCAAGAGCGGAATCAAGTTTGAGGATGTTGTTGTCAACCTTTTTCAATGCCTCGACAACCGATGGATTACCCAGACGGGTTGAGTTGCTCAGAACGCTGATTTTTACATTCGGGAAGAATTTGTCACGCAGTTCTATGGTGTCAGTGACAATTCCATCAAACTCAGGGTGAAGGGTTGGCTCTCCGTTTCCGGAGAAAGTTATCACGTCCAGATTTTCTCCCTTTTGTTTCATGTCGGCGAGTTTCTCCTGGAGCATAAGCCGAACCTTATCGCGCGGTGGGAGTCCGGTTGTTCCTCTACCCTGGGCATTGAAGCCGGCCTCGCAATAAAGGCAGTCAAAAGAACACACCTTGCCGTCGTCAGGCATTAGATTTATTCCCAGAGAGGTACCTAACCGGCGGCTGTGGATAGGCCCGAAAATGGTTGATGTAAACAGAACTGTTTGCACGTCAGTAGCGGTTAAAGAAAACAGGAGACCGCCATGCAAAAGCAGCCTGTACGATCTCCTGAAAAGGCTTTTTATACTGTGAGGATTTCTTTTTCTTTGGCGGCGAAGAGTTCGTCGATTTTCTTCAGATACTTGTCATGAATTTTCTGTGCTTGTCCTTCAGCATCTTTTTCAATGTCCTCACTCATGCCCAGTTTGATGGCTTTTTTGAGTCCGTCAATTGCATCTCGTCGGGCGTTTCGTACAGAAACTTTTGCCTGTTCAGCCTCTGCTTTTGACTGTTTCACGAGTTGTTTGCGCCGGTCTTCGGTCAACGGCGGTATTGACAGGCGAATAACTTCTCCATTGTTTTCGGGAGTGATTCCGAGTTCTGAGTTGATGATGGCCTTCTCAATTTCGCGGAACATTGATTTTTCCCATGGTGTGATGGTTATGGTTCGTGCATCGGGAACAGAAATATTCGCCACGTTAGAGATGGGAGACATGCTTCCGTAGTAGTCAACACGTATTCCGTCAAGAATCTTAGGATTTGCTTTTCCAGCGCGGATGTGGGCGAGAGATTCGTCAAGGTAAGCCACAGCGAGTTCCATTTTTTCCTCGGCGGCGGAAAGATAGGTTTTGGGGTCAGTCATATTGTAATAGTTTTAGAATTGTTCAATCTTTAAAATAATCAGTAGACGAGAGTTCCTATGGGTTCTCCTGCCATGAGTTTGCCAAGGTTACCGGGGGTGTCCATGTCGAACACCACTATGGGGAGGCGGTTTTCCTTACAGAGTGCAGTGGCGGTCAGATCCATCACTTTAAGTCCACGGTTGTAAACCTCGTCATAGGTGATTTCATCAAATTTGGTGGCGGTGGGGTCCTTTTCGGGGTCCGCGGTGTAGATGCCGTCTACGCGTGTACCTTTCAGCATGACATCGGCTTCCACTTCAATACCTCTTAGTGCGGATCCGGTGTCAGTTGTGAAGAACGGATTACCTGTGCCACCGGCAATGATGGCAACAGTTCCTTCCTTCATGGCATCGATGGCGAGCCATTTGCTATAGTGCTTGCCTATGGGGAACATGTTTATGGCTGTGAACACCTGAGCGGGCTGACCAACTGCCTCAAGAGCGGAACTCAGGGCGAGGGAGTTGATGACGGTGGCCAACATCCCCATCTGGTCGCCTTTCACTCTGTCAAACCCTTTGGCTGCGCCCTGGAGTCCGCGGAAAATGTTTCCGCCACCTATTACAATAGCCACTTCAACACCAAGGGAAACAATCTCCTTGATCTGTTCGGCATACTGGTTGAGGCGAACGGTGTCTATGCCGTAGCCTTGGCTTCCCATCAGCGATTCACCGCTGAGTTTGAGTAATATACGTTTATATTTCGGAGTCATAAATCAGAGAAATTATCAATTATGAAAATGGTTATAATGCTTTTTTGTAGACCTGACGGCGTCTGTGTTGCCGGTGCGGGAAATATTGCCACTGGTTCTGGACATTGCTGTTATCCTCCAGTTCGGGGTTGCTTTCGGCAAATTTGTAACCGCTCCGGTTGTAGGCAGGGATAAGGTGGGAGAATAAGAGTGCGTTTACTCCTTTACCCTGATATTCGGCCTTGATTGCCACGAGAAGCAGGTCAACCGTATCGTTCTTTCCTTTCATTGCCTTCAGAAGATGCCACCACCCGAAGGGAAATAATTTTCCACTGCTCTTCCGGAGTGCTTTGGAAAAGTTGGCTACTGAAATGCCTACTCCCACCAGTTCGTCCTTCTCATCAACGATCACACAGATGTCGTTGAGGTTAAGGATTCCCAGATATTGGTCAATATAATGTCTCATCTGACGTTCAGTGAGAGGTGAGTAGCCGTAGAGTTTATCGTAGGCTTCATTTATCAGGCGGAAAAGGGGAATCCCGTAACGCTCCTTAAGTTGCTTACGGCTTTTGAGAACAGGCACGGAAAGTTTGAAACGACGTGCAACCAGATCGGCTATTTTAGCAATCTTCTCCGGCACTTCCTCAGGTACTTCAATTCTGTATTCCACCCACTTTGCATCGGGCGTCATGCCGCGGCGCTCCATGTGGGCGGGGTAGTAGGGGTAGTTGTAGATGGTAGCCATGGTGCCCATCTCGTCATAACCGTATGTGAGCATCCCTTCGTGGTCCATGTCAGTGAATCCCATAGGACCAACAATATGTTTCATACCTTTTTCCTTTCCCCAGTTCTCAACGGCGTCCATCAGCGCGTCAACCACTTCCGCATCATCAATAAATTCGATGAATCCGAAACGGACGGTGGGCTCTCCGGTGCGTTCGTTGACGAGGCTGTTGATGATACCGGTTATGCGTCCTACCGGTTTTCCATCGCGGTAGGCCATGAAAGACTGCGCCTCGCAGAAGTCGAATGCAGGATTCTTCTCAGGAAGAAGTGTTTCAATGTCGTCTTGTCTGAGAGGTGGAACATAACATGGATTGCCCTTGTAGTGATCTATTCCGAAACTGACGAATTTGCTCAGTTCCTTTCTGGTTGGTTTTATAGGGATAATTTCAACGGCCATAGTGTGATTGAATTACTTTATTAGTTCCTTTGCCTCTACAATTTTCTCGGTTTCTGACTCCGGGGCCTTGGATGAGTTGAGCCACGCAAGGATGATGATCATGAGTGAAAGGAACACAATAATGATAATGTAGAGTCTGTTGTTCGAGCGGTTGGATATTGCCATTTTCAGGTCCTGAATGTCGCGGTAGCGACGCTTGGGGTCAGGGTCCATACAGCGTTGCGCCACTTTCCTCAGGTGAGATCCACCGGTGCCTTCGGGCAGATGGTCAAGCAAGTCGCTGAGTATGACACCGAAGTTGTAGATATCTTCTGAAGTTGATGTGTCAGTGAGATGATTGTGCTGATCAAAGCCCACGTCAATCACCTTGAGATTATGTATTTTGTCTGTGAAAATAATGCGGTCAGCGGTCATTGTATGGTGGACGATGTGATTGGTCTGAATATACTCCATTGCTTCCACCAGTTGTGTTGTCACTTTTTTGAGAATATCCTCGTCTGCCTTGCCATCATTAATAATCTTCCGGAGAGAATCTCCGTAGACATCATCTGTTATGATGCACATCCCCAGTCCCGGCACCTCCTCAAAGTCATTAATCATGACAATGTTAGGATGGGCAAGATTGTATCGGACATCAAATTCCTTTTCGATCATTGCCACATACTCCTCATTGTCGCGCAGTTCGGGGCGGAGAGTCTTCAGCATCAGCCATTTGCCATGCTTACGTGCTGTGTACACCTCATAGAACTCCTCGTCCCACTCCGGGAGGTGTTCTATTTCCGTCCATTTGGGCTGTTCTTTGTGGGGCATTGTAAGTAGTGTTGAAACTTTAGCAGTTGATTATATATTTTCTCAGTATTTCATCAGTAGGATGTCTGAAAAGTATTCCTACATCCACTTAGATTTACAAAATTATAAAAAATCTTCATTGATAACAATTTTTGGGGATTTTATACGGTAAAAATTCATTAATTTTGCAGTTATGAAACGTTCTGATTTTGAAATCATGGCTCCCGTGGGGAGTTTCGAGAGTCTTTCGGCAGCCATCAAGGCGGGGGCGAATGCTGTATATTTCGGTGTTGAAGGGTTGAACATGCGAGCCCGCTCAAGCGTGAATTTCACTCTTGACGATCTTAGGGAAATAGCCTCAATCTGTCAAAGCAACGGAGTGAAATCTTATCTTACGGTGAATACCATCATCTATGACGGGGAGATGGAGAAACTTCACGAAGTAATTGATGCAGTCAAGGAAAGCGGAGTTTCGGCCATCATTGCAAGTGATATAGCCGCCATTCTCTACGCCCGCAAAGTAGGGGTGGAAGTGCACATCTCAACGCAGTGCAACATCACCAACATCGAGGCGGTAGAATACTATTCTCAGTGGGCCGACGTTGTGGTCTTGGCCCGTGAACTGTCAATGGAGCAGGTAGGTTACATCGCATCGGAGATTCGCCGACGCGACATTCGCGGACCTCACGGCAACCTTGTCCGCATAGAGATGTTCTGCCACGGTGCCCTCTGCATGGCAGTGTCAGGGAAATGCTACCTCAGCCTGCATGAGATGAACTCAAGTGCCAATCGTGGTGCATGCACCCAGATATGCCGTCGCGGATATCGGGTGGAAGATCTTGAAACCGGTGACCAACTTGAGATAGAGAACAAATACATAATGTCGCCCAAGGATTTGAAAACCATTCATTTTCTCAACAAGATGATTGATGCCGGAGTGACCGTATTCAAGATAGAAGGGCGTGCGCGCGGTCCGGAGTACGTGGCAACCGCAGTTCAGTGCTACAGTGAGGCTCTGGAGGCGATATGCGACGGCACCTACGGCAAGGAAAAGATTGCCGACTGGGACAACCGTCTTGACAAGATTTTCAACAGGGGATTCTGGAACGGATATTATCTTGGTCAACGTTTGGGCGAATGGTCCCACAAATATGGTTCATCAGCCACCCGTACCAAACGATACGTGGCTAAAGGTGTGCGCTATTTCAGCAACCTTGGTGTGGCGGAATTTAAGATGGAGAGTGGCGAACTCCATGTGGGCGATGAAATAGTTATAACCGGTAAAACTACCGGAGCCCTGATTCTCACTGTCAAGGAGATACGTGTTGATCTCAAGCCGGTGGAAAAAACCATAAAAGGGGAAAGTTTCTCCATAAAGGTGCCGGAAAAAATACGTCCTGCCGACCGTCTCTACGTTTGGGAAAAGACGAAGTAAAATGTATTGAATCCGGAAGTTACAAAAATGAGGGTGTGTCAAAATAGGCGCACCCTCGTTTTTTTATATACAACATTAGTAATATCAAAAATTTAAACATCCTTAACGGCAAGGGTAATGTCGTATAAACTCACCTTTAGTAATATTATTTCCTATGGTCAAAAAAAACTGTCAATTGGCCTCCTTCTTTATACCAATCATAAAATGCGAAAACCATAATTGAGGTCACCGGAATCTTATTTCCTTCATATTCAATATAGTCTGGGATTACAAGATTGTTGATTGTGGTGTTAACCGCAGGGCCAAATACTTCGGCGGTGCGGGAGTCAGTGTCGACGGTGTAGCGGAGTGGCCCTACGTCTACTCTTACCTGTGCGGCATGAATGATTGTGGGCAAAATAAGGGTTAGGAGCAAGAAAAGTGTTTTTCTCATATCTTTTTCAAAAATGGTTTATAAGATAGTGTAAAATAATTTTCTGATTTATCTCCATTTGATGTTGGAGTAGTTTTTTGGCATTTGCACCACTGATTGATTTCCGGTAAAGCCAAAGAGTTCCCAGGCTCTATATTTGAGTACGTTTTTCACATACTCGTTATGGTCGGTTAGTGCGGCTAAGGCTCGCGGAACCAAAACGATGTTCATGATGGAGGTGTAGAACTTCGGATTTTTCACATCATCATAAATATGGCAGGCCTCAAAGTCTTTGAAATAGGATAACTTAAAGTTTTTTCCCCATTTCAAGCCATCTCTGATTGCATACTTAATTGCCTGATTTGCTCGGGTGTTATCGTCGTGATATATGTTGTTAATGGTTTTTCCACGATTGTTTATATCGCGAATACTTGTCATGCAATCCCACGAAGCGAAAGGATTTCCTTTACCTTTGTTTTCTTTTCTGCCAAGTTTACCATTTTTGACTTTCTGAACAGTGTCGGGGGTCGCGAAAATGGCTGTCTGCGCCACGAGTTGCGCCAGTTGCATCTCATTGATGATGCCACCCCACACAAAGGTGGCTTCTGCATTGAAGTAACCATAGATAAATGTGGCGAAACTGACAAATGCCGATTTGATTTTATTTCTGTTTTGAACCGGGATAGCGGTAGGACTCTTAGCGCAGAACGAGTCAAACGAGTGTTTGATCAGATTAAGAAACGTTTGGATGTCAGGACTCTGCGAGATCGCTTCCTTTATCCAGTCAATTGTCTGATTGTTGTTTGCTCTATCAAGAGAGGTAATGTAACTTTTATAACTGCTTACACTACCCTTGGTGAGATAATTCTGCAAGGATGCTTGATTGCAGAATTCGTTCAGTGTTTTAGAAAATGTTAATTCAGGTATCATTAACCTTATGGCGTTGAAGTTAACTACCTGCTCCCGAGTAGTTTACGGCAAACAAAAAGCGTGAGAGCAGTACCGTTTGCCCGTTCCATACTCCAGACCCTGGAATTGCCCACTGAAATAGAACGAGCAACGCAGAAGCCTCACGCAGAATCTGGAAATATAGAGCCGCAGCCGACGCTTTTGCGTCAGAGCCGCAGCCGTTATATAGCATATCAATAAGGCGTCTACAATCAGCATCATCCTTGATTTCAGTTGTAATTTTCCAGGTTTTAGAATGTCAAGAATGAGCGTTGGGTATACGCTTTTCCAAAATGTAAAAAATGGACCCGCTCAATGCTCGGAATCAGCGTTCCGCGCTCCCGTCACTGCTTGAGTCAATTGCAGTACAAAGATAGGGAATTTATTCCAATATTGCAAGTTTTCAGAGTGTTGGAGTGGTGGGGTGATTGACGGGACTTTGGTGGCTGGGGCATCCCGGGTGGGGATGGCGGGGGTGATTTAATCGGCGTCCTTGGCCGGACGCCATGCGCGAGGTGAGGAATCTGAGAACTCTGAAATCGGCTGATTGGGAAAGACAACATTTAGTGACATGGCACGCCATGGCCTTACATTTTGGGGCGAACTATTTGGGGGGGATTGTTGTTTTCTTTTTAAAAAATTTGATTATGGAAAACAACACCTCATCACAGAGTGCGCCCTCAACGGGCAGAAGTTATATTGCCTTTTTGATTTTCATCGCTATCCTGGGGGCTTTCAGTTCTCTGGTCAACGATATGTATCTGCCAACGATTCCTTCGATGGTGAAGGAATTTCATACTACGCCCTCGATGACCCAGTTGGGTCTGTCGATGGCAATGATAGGACTGGGTATAGGATCAGTTATATGGGGATCGTTGAGCGATCACTACGGGCGTAAGCCTATTCTTGTCATTTCCCTGATATTGTTTGTGATAGGCACGGCAGTGTCGTTGTTCTCGAATTCAATAATCTTTTTCATACTTTGCCGTCTGGTGCAGGGTATAGGAGCCGGGGGTGGTATGGTACTGTCGTACTCGATTCCTGCTGACCGTTACCAGGGGCGTCAACTTGCAACCGTGATGGCTCTTGTGGGGGCAATTAACGGAATAGCGCCGGCAGGCTCTCCTCTTATTGGTGGATTCATGGCAGATTCCGTGGGATGGAGAGGGATATTCGTGGTCCTTCTTGTTATAGGCGTGGTCATGTTGCTTTGGTCACTTCGCCGGCCTGAGTCGTTGGATCCGTCTAAACGAATGACCGGTAAAGGGATAAAAGAATATGTCAATGCCTATTTTTCTTTGTTTGCTGACCGCCGGTTCATGACTTACGTGTTGTTGAAGGCCATAGGAATAGGATTGCTTTACGCATACATTTCCTCAGCCACATTCATATACCAGGAGCATTACGGGTTCAGTTCAATGCAGTTCGGTATGATTTTCGGTGCTAATGCGCTTGCGATAGCGGTGGGCTCAACCCTCGTAATGAAGTTCAAGGTCCTTAAACAGGGGTTGGTCACGGGTACGGTGATCATGAGCGTATTTGCCATTGGCGAGGCTGTGGTTATGTATCTGGCACTCCCGTTCGTGTGGTATGAGATTCTTGTTATTCCCATGCTGGTTGGAAGCGGAATGTTGTTCTCATCGGCAAACAGTCTTGGTATGGAGGAAGGTAAGTCTGACGCCGGAACAGCCGGTGCGATACTGAATGTTGTGAAGTATGTGTTTGCGGCTGCTGTCGCTCCTCTTGTAGGGATAGGGAATATGCTTCATTCTTCAGCCGTATGTTTCGTTGCGGTGGCAGTCATAGCATTAATTCTGGTGATTCCGGCAATAAGACTTAAACCGCTGGCTGAGATGATCAAAAAGTAGGCTTGAGTCATAACCCACAGGTGGCATTGCTTTATCAGGGGACAGTTATAGTGTCAGGTAAGGCATGGATAGAGTCAGCGGGAGTGGTCTCTTTTTTGCGGTTTCTCTTGATTTTCCAGGGTTTGAGGAATGAAGTGAGTGAATCAAAATCACGTTTGAAGAGAATGCCTATCCCTTGTGTGGTTGTTGCGGTCTTGACATAGAAATTTCGGTCATTGTAGCGGTTGTAGGCTTTGAGACGTATGTTTCCCGATTTGTTGAGGAGATATTCCAGATCGAAGTCACCTATGAACTGCGAAGCATTGAGTGCGTCGTCGCGGTATCCGAAGTTTCCGTTAAAAAGGAGCCTGTTGTTCAGCAGGCGGCTCGACAGGGCAAGGTCGACTTCCACGTCGGAGAAGTCACCTCTGTCGCTGCGGAAATTAGGTGCGATACTCCAGTTTTCGCTTAACTGGCCGAGCATGCTGCTGAGTTGCGAGGATATGGTTGATGAAGCCACAGACACAAGTTCATTGCCCTTGGTGGTGGAGCCCATATAGTCAGGAGTATAGAATCTGTTTAGCGCAAGCAGATAGATTATCTGCCGGTTCATCATATCTTCCGTGCTAATGATGCTGCGCACTTTTCGGTAGACATCCTGTGAGAGGGTGGGGAACTCGAGGTCAAAAGCGAGATCCGGTTGCCTTATGTCGCCTGTGACATTGAGTAAAGCGTGCACCGGAACGTTAGTTCTGTTGAGTTCCTTGTCCTGAAGGAATGATTCATCAAGGTCGCTGAGATTAGCGTTGAGGGCGTAAGAGGCCTGAAGATTGAGTTTGGCGGCGTAAGGGTCGCCGTGGAATGAGATTGTACTTCCCTCGCGGATTGCGAATTCCTTGATTATTATATCCTGAAGAGTGAAGTTGTATTTTCCCTGTTCAAGTGCATAGTTTCCGAAAATACGGAGATCCTCGTTTGCGGATCCGTAGTCCAACTGGAGGTTTCCTTTACCGTTGGCACGTATACTGTCGCCTCCAACAGGGTCCATCTTGAGGATGATAGTCGCTACGGGAGTGATGTCAACCTTGATGTTCATGTTATAGACCGATGGATCAGTCTGTTCGGTCTGCGCCATTCTTTCGCGCAGTTCGTTTATAATTTTCTGAGATGGTGTCAGTGTGTTCCTGATGGAATCGGCAACTGCGATAGCATTGCGGTCGCGGAAGGTTATGAAGTTATATTCACTGGCATCCTCACGGTCAGAAAGGACGAAGGTGAAAACCGATTTCGGTGCGGTTGACATGTCCACACCAATGTTGACGACTCCCGGCTCACCGTCAATGTGTGCTGATCCGTTGCCGAAAATACGTCCGTACCAGTCGGGATTCGCTGATGCAGGAACATCGTAACTGAGAAATTCCCTGGCGTGAGTTATTGCGAAGTCAAAACTCGGATCCTTGAAGAACTTGTGACGCACCCATCCGTTGAGAGTGGCATGATTGCCGTAAGGATCAGTTAGTGTAATATCACTCACCTTGATTAACCCGGGTGTGATGTGAACGGAGTCAGTTGTGGAATATACCGTGTTTGTGAAATCTATTTTCAGTTTGAGATCCTCGGCGAGAATATCTCCCTCAAGATCAATGAACTTGAATGTTCCGAACAGACGTGCCCACCCGGAGGCGTAGCCCGAGACATCAGACGTGAATGCCGACATGTAAGGCTTCAGGAACTGCACCGGAATCCGTCTGGCCCTGAATGTTATGTCAAGTGAGTCATTAAGGGGGAAGATAGCCCCGGTGATCACGGAGCGGATATCATCAGGCTGGTCTATGACGGCATCAAGGGTGACGGCACGCTTGTCATTGTCCCAGTGACTTTTAATAACGGCATCTCCGAAAACGGTTTTATTGTAACTCAACCCTTTGACACTCAATCCCTCGGTTATGAGCCGAGGTTCTTTTGAGAACAGGTCCGAGGCATAGAACCTACCGGTGGCGTCACCACCGAGCAACGCCTTGTCAATACCTAATGATTCAAATATATAGTCAAGGTTTACGTTAAGAAGATCAAGGACAATGTTATCATCGGGGTTTTCTGACGCCACTCCTTTTATTTTCACGAACTGATTGCTTCGGCGAACGTCAAAGTCGCTGACAACCACCCGATTACGTGCTGCGAATATTTTGGCGGGATAGACCGTCCAGGTTGAGTCATTGAATGTCAGGTTGCTGCGGTGAAGGTCTATTGCTGCGGTAATCCCGTCGTCATTGGAATCCTGTCTGAACAGGGTGCTGAGATCAATTTCACCTTCATAAACCCGTTGACGGTCAATGTGCCATCTGATATTGGAGTGAAGATTGTTTTCGGCGCCGTCACATTGCAGGTTGAGTGTCATGGGACCATTTTTTGTCGGTACTGTGGTAGTGGCAGAGATGAGAAGTTCCCCATTATCCGGTGCAGTGCTGATTGAAATGGACGAGTTTTCGATCAGTTTATCTTTCTGTTGCAGGAATGGAGCGCTTATGTCAAGTGCCATCGTACCCTCGTCGGAGTCGATGTCAGCGTTTATGGTGGCGGGATATATTATACTGAGGGGTAAATTGAGGAACCGGCTCAACTGTTCACTGTAGTTCACCGTGGCGGAGAGAGTGAAGTCATTGGTCCGTCCTTGCGGGTGACTATTGCCGGCGTAGTGGTTTTTCTCCTTGAAAAGTACGGGGAAGCGGCTCTCCACAATGGATTTTACTGCCGGAAGCAAGGTGGTGAAGTTGTAGTTCCCAACAAGTTCGGCTTCGATAAAGTCAGATTCCAGATGTATGGTACCGGGTAAACTGCTTCCGTTGAAACGAAGCATGAGGTCGGTCATATCAAGAGGGGGATCTCCGGGAACAACGGAATGGAACTGCAAGCCATGTATGTTGAGGAATCCGTCGGCTTCATTTGGGTTGTGACCCGCATATTCGCCTGAAATTACCGCAGACAGCGTGTAACCGGGATATTTACCTATGAGGTTCAGCGCATTCAGATTAATGGCATCGATACGGGTGTTTAACGATGCGGTTACCTGCTCGCCGGGAGTGGTTGACAAGGCGAGGTCAATCATGGCTTTTGCCTGCGGATCGTTGATATCGGCTATAATCCTTGAATCGTGGCCATCTATTATTGCCTTTGCCGTAAGATTACTGTAGGTATATCCCTTGAATTCAACACGGTCAATCTCTGCCTCTGCGTCAATCTTCCTGATCTTTTTCCCCATGGTAGCGTCAAAGTGCGCAGTAAGACTCAGATCCCCAAGTCCGGAAGATGGCAGGGCGGGCGCTATCTCGAAACCTTGTGTGGTTACAGTTCCATGCAAAGTGACCGGATGAGCAGGCTCTTTACGTTTGTACGTGGCATTAACCTCAATATCGCCGAGTGAAGAAATCAACGCCCCGTTGAACGAACCGTGCAGTATATCGGCATCCAGAGAGCCGTTGAGATTAAGTGTGTGCAAGCCGTTGAATGCAGTGATGACAGCCGGTGGAAGGTTTAGGGGTTTTGCAAGAGAAGTTATAATCTGATCTGCAGATGTGTTTAATGAGATTACAGGGATATTGAGCGCGATGGAGTCACGGTTGCCGTAGTCAGTAATCCGTCCGTTCATCAAAAGAGAAATGGAGTTATCCGCAGCGGTTATGTCGATATATTTTATGTCAAGCCTGCGTTTGTCAGCAACTATGGAGGTGGAAATATTCAGGGGCGTTCTGATGGAAGAAAGAGATGGAATGAACGGGGCGAAGTCAGATGGTGTCAGATGGCTTCCGCGCAGTATGTCAATGTTGAGAGTGTCGTTGCTGAGCAGGTCGAGAGGGTCTTTAGGTTGCCAGTTGTCATAGGATAGTTCCACAGGTCCGAGTTCAAGCAGAGAGTTAGGCAGACTGAGTGTGAGCGAGTTGACCAGAGCATGTGATTTGGATATGCTGAATAATCCGTTGAAGTCAGTCATGCTGAATCCCGACTTCTCGTTGAAGGCAATGCGCTTGACATCAACCACGAAACTGTCGCGTGTGATTTTTGGCACTCCGATGTCGGCGCGCAGGTCGGTAATCCTGACATGATTCTTGTCGAATCTGTCAGAAACTGCAGGTGCGGAGAGCAGATCGTAACTGACGGATGTACGGCGGATGACTAAAGTCGAGAACTTCAGATCAATGTCGGACTTCGGTTTGTCGGGATTATCACCTTTCAGAGCCTTGATAATATGGTCGATGTTCAGGGGGGCTTGCGGGTCAGTTTTCCACAGACGTGCGTCAAGTCCGGTTATTTCGGCATAGTCAACGCCTATCTCGCTTGTGAGAATCATACGCTGGAGGTTGACTCCCGCACTCAAACGGTGAACCGTCATAAGTGTGTCGCCACTGTTGTTGGTTATGGTGACTCCGCGCAGAACCAAACGGTTAAAGGGGACTATAGAGAGGGAGTTAATGTTAACCGGAGTCTGAAGCAACTTGCTGAGTTCACCGGAGGCTCTGTCGCACAATGCATTCTGTACTCCCGGCAGGGTCAGGAGCACATAGAGGAGCATAGGCACAAGAATGGCTATGGCAAGAACTGTAAGGCAGAGCGTGCGGAACACGCGGTATGTCCACTTCATATCAAGTATGCCTCGGTGACAATGATATTAATTTTGTGCGAAATTAATCATTTTTTTTCGTTTCATTGTCAAAAATCCGAACTTTATGTGTAAGTTTGCACATAATAATAAATCATCGCCCTCCAAGGCTGAAAATTCCTCAAATAATGACACGACTTAAACGTATTATTCTCGCATCAATAATCCTTGTGACTTTTTCATCCGTATTACTAAATTCCTCCGCTGCTGTGAAGGGAGAGAAATCTGTCGGGATTCAGTTAGGATATACCTCATATAATGAATCAGCCGTTGCCGGCATAGGATTCAGTTACACCTTCTCGTCTCACTTCCGTTTCGCGCCGAACCTGCAATATGCGTTTCGGAACAACAACCGCGACGGACTTCTGATTAATTTCGACTGCCATATTCCGTTGAAGATTGAATCAGGTGAAAAGGTTGAAGTGTATCCAATCGCTGGTATCAACTATTCCTGCTGGACCAGATATTACAGTGATGAGGAGAAAGCGCAGAGCAATGATGTCAGTAAACGTAAAAACCGTTTCGGGCTGAATGCCGGAGCCGGTGTTGGGTATAACGTGACAGGAGCCTTGCGCTTGACCTTCGAGGCACGGTATTCGCTGGTCAAACACTATGATACTACCACGTTAGCCTTGGGAATAGGGTATAGATTCTAAGACCGGGTCTAAGTGTCAGTGCCGGTTCGCCAGGAATCCGTCAGGATGGATTCTTAACATTTTTTTTGAGAGGACACATTTATTTTAATAATAGAGTTGTGCAAAAGTCAAAAAGAAAATGTAATTTTGCGTGATAAAACGAAAACATCATATCACAGTGAAATTTCAGAAGATATTCATCGCACTTGTCGCATTCGTTGCCACTGCCGTTTCGGCCCAGAATAACATCGTAGAAGAGGTGGCATGGACCATCGGCGACCAACCCATTTATAAGTCGGAAATAGAAGAACTTTACCAGCAGTTGCTTTATGAGCGTACACCCGTAAACGGTGATCCTTATTGCGTGATTCCCGAGCGTCTGGCCATAGAGAAACTGTTTCTGCATCAGGCTGATATTGACACGGTGGAAGTTCAGGAGTCAATGATCAGTCAGCAGGTGGACGGATGGATCAACTATCTTGTCACAAACATAGGTACCAAGGAGAAAGTAGAGGAATATTTCCGTAAGTCGATTCCGGACTTGCGCGAGTGGCGTGCCGACCAATTGCGTAACCAGTCACGCATGGACCAGGTTAAACGAAACATGGTGAAGGATATAAAGATCACACCTTCAGATGTGCAGAAGTTCTACAAGCAACTGCCGGAAGACAGCATCCCGTTCATTCCGCTTCAGGTAGAGGTTCAGATTATCACTATCAATCCCGTCATACCCCGCGAGGAGATAGATGATGTGAAGGCACGTCTGCGTGAGTACTCTGAGCGTGTCGTAAATGGCGAGACATCATTCTCAACATTGGCCACACTTTATAGCGAGGACCCCGGATCGGCATCGCACGGAGGTGAAATCGGCTTCATGGGACGTGGTCATCTTGAACCCGAATATGCGGCCGTGGCTTTCAATCTTAACGATCCGAAGAAGGTGTCCAAGATTGTAGAGACCCAGTATGGTTATCACATAATCCAGTTGATAGAAAAACGTGGTGACCGAATCAACACCCGCCACATTCTGCTTCGTCCGAAAGTCGCTCAGGAGGATCTTCGTAAAGCACAGGTTCGCCTTGACTCCGTTGCCACTCAGATGCGTGAGGGAAAATTCTCTTTCGAGGATGCTACGTCAATAATCTCCCAGGATAAAGACACCCGTTTCAGCCGCGGTGTAATGACCAACGAACAGACCGGTACCACCCGCTTCGAGATGTCGCAGTTGCCACAGGAAATAGCAAGGGTGGTGAATAAAATGGAACCGGGTGAGATTTCGGATGCATTCGTGATGATGGATCCGAAACGTAACCGCGAAGTTGTGGCCATAGTGAAATTAACAGGACGTATTCCGGCTCACAAGGCAAACCTGGCTGATGACTTCCAGACAATAAAGGATATGTGTGAGAATACAGCACGCGAAAAGGTTATCAAGAACTGGTTGAGCAAGAAAATCAAGGATACATACGTCAGGATAGAGGAAAACTGGTCAGACTGCACATTCGAGAACGAAGGCTGGAAACGTTGACCGATCCTTTAAATACGTGATATGAGAAGGATTCTGTTGATAATTGCCGGTGCGGTAGTCACCTTAATGGTGATAGCCGGTGTGGTGCCGCAGCGTGACGACCGCGACGTCATAACTCCCATGGTGCCCGGGGCCGACCGCTATCAGCAGGGTAAGATATTCCTTGAGCGGGCTGACAGGCTCAGTACACGTCCCGGGACAGATTACCAGATACTGACGGGAGATGTGGTTTTCCGCAAAAATGACATGTTCATGTACTGCGATTCAGCACATTTCTATGATATCACCAACTCTCTGGAAGCCTTCGGGAACGTAAGGATGGAGCAGGGTGATACACTTTTTGTATATGCTGATGAACTCGTATATACCGACTCACTTCAACTTGCAGTGCTATATGCAGACAACGGGAAAAACGTGCGTCTGATCAACCGTGATGTAACACTCACCACCACCATATTCAACTATGATCTTGGGATAGATCTGGGATATTATGAGGTAGGCGGAACTCTGACCGATGCCAAAAACCGTCTGACATCATTGTACGGAGAGTATGCGCCGCCCACAAATGAAGCCAACTTCCGTACTGACGTGCATCTGGAATCAATAGGGGAGTCGGACACCTTAAATATATACACGGAAGATTTATATTATAATACCCAGTCTCATGTTGCCCTGATGAATGTTCCCTCCGTTATCGTAAACAAGGACGGGAAAATATTCACCGATTCAGCGGCTTATAACACAGAAACTTCATACGCCGACTTATACCGCAGGTCAATAGTCGTGACAAGAAATAACAATACTCTCGTTGGTGACACGCTGATTTATGACCGTCAGATCGGTTATGGTGAGGCTTTTGGCAACGTAATAATGACCGACAGCGTAAAGAAGGTGATGCTTCTTGGCGACTACGGATTCTATAACGAATTGACTGACAGTGCGTTCGTGACTGGAAGAGCGTTGGCTAAAGAGTACTCGCAGGGCGATACCCTTCACCTGCATGCAGATACCATCAGGCTGTTTACCGTGATAATCCCTTCTACAGAGGAGATCGTGGACAGTATCACACGCATTATCCCTGCCGATACCACACACCACATGGTTGCCGCTCACAGGGTGAAATTCTACCGCACAGATCTGCAGGGAATATGTGATTCCATGACATTCATTCAGCGTGATTCAATGCTTTACATGGACCGCCATCCAATAGTGTGGAGCGATAACCGACAGATTTTCGGAAATATCATTCAGGTGCATCTTAATGATTCCACCGTTGACTATGCTCTTCTTCCTGAATTCGGATTCATGGCCGAGGAGATAGAGGAGGGGTTCTATCAGCAACTTACAGGAAAGGAGATGCTCGCCCATTTTACTGACGGGCACCTCACCCAACTTGATGTAAGCGGAAATGTGGAAGCGATATCCCTTCCAATGGAGAATGACTCCACATATAATAAAATGGCCACTTTAGAGACCAGTTTCATGGTGGCTCACTTTGCCGGTAACGCCCTGGAGAGGATTAAAACATGGCCTGAGACCACATCCACCATCGTGCCCCTGTATCTGGCCAAGCGAGCCCAACTCTATCTACCGCAGTTCAAGTGGTATGCACCTCTGCGACCCACCGGTCCGGAAGATGTTTTCATCATATCAGAAGAGTTCCTCGAACTTATGAAAGAACCGGATCCGGCTCCTAAATCACGCTCCGACCGAAAAAACATTTCACGTTCCCCAAACCTCTAACACCATAAACACAATGCAAGACAAAAGCAAAATAGAATCACTTCTCTCTTTCCTTACCTCAAGTACATGTAATTTCTGGGCAGTTGAAAACATATCCCGTACGCTCGATGCCCACGGTTTCACCCGCCTTGATCAGCGCGAGGCGTGGTCACTTGTTCCCGGTGGTAAATATTATATTACGCAGAATGATTCCGCTATCTTCGCATTTGTGGTTGGAGAGAGCGGTCCGGCTGCTCCATATAAGATTATTTCCGCACATTCCGACTCTCCCGGATTCCGTATCAAACCCGCGCCTGAAATCCTTTCGGAGGGAAGGATACTAAAACTAAACACTGAGGTTTATGGAGGACCGATACTCTACACCTGGTTTGACCGTCCGCTTTCAATTTCCGGACGAGTTATATGCAGAACCCAGGACCCGATGCGCCCGCGGACACTCCTTGTAAAGATTGACCGTCCTCTGCTCACCATACCCCATCTTGCTATCCATTACAACCGTGCCGTCAACGAGGGTAACCCGCTGTCCAAGCAAAAAGATATGCTTCCGGTGATTGCCAGACTTGATGAAGAGATTCAGTCAAAGAACTACGTGATCAAGACTGTAGCCGATACACTTGAGGTTGCCCCCGAGGATATAATCGATGCCGATCTTACCCTGTTCGATACAACGCCTGCAATGACTCTCGGACCTTCCGGTGAGTTCATCCAGTCAGGACGTATCGATGATCTGGAAATGGCATACGCAGCACTAACCGCACTGCTTGATTCCGAAAACACGGCTTACACGCGAGTGATGGCAATCTTTGACAACGAAGAAACCGGTAGCGGAACCCGACAGGGCGCACATTCCCCTGTGCTGAAAAATCTTCTGCAGAGAATCAACGACCAACTTGGTGGTGACTCCGAGACAATGTTCCGTGCAACTGCCGGATCATTCATGATATCCGCTGATAATGCCCACGGACTCCATCCGAACTACGTTGAGAAACAAGATCCCACCAATCATCCCGTTCTTGGCGGAGGTCCGGTGGTCAAGGTCAATGCCAACTGCAAATATATGTCGGACGCACACTCCGCCGCCATTTTCCGTTCGCTATGTGCGGATGCGGGCGTACCGTGCCAGATATTCGTCAACCATTCAGATGTAGCCGGCGGCTCAACGCTTGGTAACATTCTGACCGGTCAACTTGACATACGCGGAGTTGACATGGGCGCAGCCCAGTGGGCAATGCACTCCTGCCGTGAGACAGCCTCAACGGTTGATTATCTCTACACGGTAAAGGTTTTCACTCATTTCTTTAACATCTGAAACCAACTGCTCAGCAATGAAACTGTTTGATGTTTACCCTCTTTTTGACATAGCCATCGATCATGGTAAAGGATGTCATGTAACCGATACCAAAGGTACGGAATATCTCGACCTTTATGGTGGACATGCCGTGATTTCAATAGGTCACAGTCATCCCCGTTATCTTGACGCCATTAATCGCCAGGCTTCAAAACTTGTATTTTATTCCAATTCAGTAATAAACCCGCTTCAACAGCAACTTGCCGACTTGCTCGGTGAGGCATCGGGCTATCCTGACTATCAGTTGTTCCTTGTCAACTCAGGAGCCGAGGCTAACGAAAATGCCATGAAACTGGCATCGTTCGTTACCGGACGCCGTCGGATCATTGCCTTCTCCAAGGCTTTCCACGGAAGAACATCACTTGCTGTTGAGGCAACGGATAATCCCAGGATACAGGCTCCTGTCAATCGTAACGATGTCGTCACTGTACTTCCATGGAACGATATCGAGGCTGTAGAACGTGAACTTGAGAAGAACGATGTCGCTGCAGTGATAATAGAACCTATACAGGGTGTGGGTGGAATACAGGTTGCCGGCGATGACTTCCTCAAATCACTGCGTGAACTCACATCACGTCACGGCGCACTTCTTATTGCCGATGAAATCCAGTGTGGTTACGGACGCAGCGGACGCTTTTTCGCACATCAGTTCGCCGGAATTCGTCCTGATATCATAACAATGGCAAAAGGAATAGCAAACGGATTCCCGATGGGCGGACTCCTGATATCCCCCGGCATCGAACCGGTCTACGGCATGCTGGGAACGACTTTCGGTGGCAATCATCTTGCATGTGCAGCCGCCATAGCCGTACTTGAAGTAATGAAAGATGAGGATATACTATCCAATGTCACCGCTACCGGCAACTATATCATGGAGCAACTGAAGGGACTGCGCGGAGTAAAGGAAGTTCGCGGCCGTGGTCTCATGATAGGTATTGAGATGGAGGAACCAATGAAGCAACTCCGGTCAGATCTGATACATAAGGAGCACATTTTCACCGGTGCATCAGGCACTCATGTGATTCGTCTGTTGCCTCCGCTTTGTCTAACCCGTGATGAAGCCGATATCTTCATCAGCAGTTTCCGCAGATTGCTCGGTGTCGGTCAATAGAGTCATACTCGTAGGGAATGTCGGTGCCGATCCACGAATGAGGCATGTCGACAAGATTCCTGTGGCGGAATTTTCTCTCGCTACAACTGACCCTGCGCATCAAGGGCCTAACGGCACTATGATACCCGAGCGCACGGAATGGCATAATCTGGTGATGTGGGGCGACAAGGCCGAACTCGCCGAACGATACATACGCAAAGGAACAAAACTCTATGTGGAGGGGCGTCTGCGCTACCGCACATGGCAGGATCACAATGCCATAAAGCGAACTGTCGCAGAGGTTGCCGTTGACAAGGTTGACATACTTCAGCGAGGTGCCTCTGTCTGACTCCTGACACACGTTTTAATTATTTTATTATGGGAATACTTGATATTATCATACTGCTGACATTGATAATTTCCGGTGGCTACGGGTGCTGGAAAGGAATTGTGGTTCAGTTGGGAGCACTGGCCGGAGTTGTGGTGGGGATACTCGCTTGCCGCATGTTCGGAGTATGGCTCACAGACTTTGTTCAAGTACATCTGTTCAGTGGCATGGGTGATGCCAACACTGTCCACTACATATCTCTTGTGGTGGCCTATGTTACACTCTTTGTGGTTGGTTACGCCATCACACGCATGCTTGCCCGATTGGTGCAGACCGTTGCAAAATCACTCAACCTGACCGTGATTGACCGTATTCTCGGCGCACTTTTCTCTATCTTCCAGTGGATGTTGGTTTTGAGCATATTGATAAATATTTCTCTGGCAATATTCAACTTCAACGTGCTGAAATACGCCGTTCTGGCTCATGGTGCCGTAGGGCGTGCCGTGGGCGACCTCGCACCTCTGGTGTTCGGCTTCAGCAACTAAACAACACGCCTGTTTTATTTGTTAATCTACAAAATTGTGACCGCCCGGATGGCACATGCTGACGGAGGTCCTTTAATGAACGTAAATTGTAATTAGATGCAGGAATCTGACGATCAGATAATTAACAGAGCCACTGACGGCGAATATAAGTACGGCTTTGTCAGTGACATTGACACGGATATCATACCCAAAGGTATCAGTGAGGATGTGGTGCGTCTTATTTCACGGAAAAAAGGTGAACCGGAATGGCTTCTTGACTTCCGTCTGAAGGCATATCGCCACTGGCTTACCCTCAGGCAGCCGGACTGGGCGCAACTTGATATACCTCCGATTGATTACCAGGCGATAAGTTATTATGCGGCCCCCAAAAAGAGTAAGGCTCCGGAATCACTCGATGAGGTCGACCCCGAACTTCTTAGGACCTTTGACCGACTGGGCATTCCGCTGCATGAGCAGAAAATGTTGTCAGGGATGGCAGTTGATGCCGTTATGGATTCTGTATCCGTTAAAACCACACATCGTGAGAAACTTGCCGAACTCGGCATAATCTTCTGCTCTTTTTCGGAAGCCGTGAAGGATTATCCCGAACTGGTAAGGAAATATCTCGGTAAGGTAGTGCCTTACACAGACAATTTTTTCGCCGCTCTTAACTCCGCCGTTTTCTCTGACGGATCATTCGTTTATATTCCCAAGGGTGTCAGATGCCCCATGGAACTGTCAACCTATTTCCGAATTAATGCAGCCGGTACGGGACAGTTCGAGCGAACACTGATTGTTGCCGACGATGACGCTTATGTCAGTTATCTTGAAGGATGCACCGCTCCACAACGCGATGAAAATCAGTTGCATGCTGCCATCGTGGAGATTATCTGTGAGGAAAGAGCCGAAGTGAAATATTCAACGGTCCAGAACTGGTACTCCGGTGACAGCGAGGGAAGGGGAGGTGTCTATAACTTCGTGACAAAGAGAGGTTTATGCCGTGGCGACAATTCCAAACTCTCGTGGACCCAGGTTGAAACCGGGTCTGCAATCACATGGAAATATCCGGGGTGTGTGCTGAAAGGTGACAATTCCGTGGGAGAGTTTTATTCTGTGGCTGTTACCAAGAACAGGCAGCAGGCCGACACGGGAACCAAAATGATACATCTGGGGCGCAATACACGTTCAACCATAGTTTCGAAAGGAATTTCGGCAGGTCACAGCCAGAATTCCTATCGAGGGCTGGTGAAAGTTGCCGCCGATGCCACCGGCGCACGTAACCACACTCAGTGCGACTCCCTGCTTTTAGGTTCGAACTGCGGTGCGCACACTTTCCCTTACGTTGATGTGCTCAATCCCACCGCTATTGTTGAGCATGAGGCTACCACCTCAAAAATCAGCGAAGAACAACTCTTCTACTGTAATCAGCGGGGCATACCCACGGAAGAGGCTGTGGGACTGATTGTCAACGGCTATGCCAAGGAGGTGATGAACAAACTTCCCATGGAATTTGCCGTAGAGGCGCAACGCTTGCTTCAGATTACACTGGAGGGCTCAGTAGGTTAAATTTGACAATGCTAAGAATTATGAACAACGATATACTGCTTGACGTAAATAATCTTCATGCCGGAATAGAAGGCAAGGAAATTCTCAAAGGAATAAATCTCACCATACGTCCCGGTGAGGTACACGTAATAATGGGGCCGAACGGATCCGGTAAAAGCACACTCTCCTCAGTGCTTGCCGGCAATCCCGTATTCACGGTAACAGAGGGTTCGGCAACTTTCCATGGCATGGATCTGCTTTCACTCTCACCCGAGGACCGCAGCCATGAGGGATTGTTCCTCTCGTTCCAGTATCCGGTGGAGATCCCGGGCGTTTCAATGGTGAACTTCATGCGTGCGGCCATTAACGCCAAGCGTAAGTATTTTCATCAGGAACCCTTGTCGGCCGGCGATTTCCTGAAATTAATGCGTCAGAAGCGTGCAGTGGTGGAACTTGACAACAAACTGGCGTCACGTTCAGTCAACGAAGGGTTTTCAGGAGGAGAGAAGAAACGTAACGAAATTTTCCAGATGGCAATGCTCGAGCCACGGCTGTCAATCCTTGACGAAACTGACAGCGGACTTGACATTGACGCGTTACGGATTGTTTCCGAAGGTGTCAACAAACTGAAAAGCAGTGAGAACGCCACTATAGTGATAACCCACTACCAGCGGTTGCTTGATTATATCAAGCCTGATTTCGTGCACGTGCTTTATAAAGGCAGAATAGTTCGCTCTGCCGGTCCGGAACTCGCGCTTGAACTTGAGCAGCGTGGTTATGATTGGATCAAGCAGGAAATAGATGAAAAGTTTGAATGATGCCTATGGATGCCTTAAAGCAATATATAGATCTTTACACCGACAATGCCGAGGTCATAGACTCCCATTCCGCACCGGTATTGAATGAGTTGCGTCAGACTGCATGTGACCTGCTCAAATCCAGCCGTTTCCCTACTAAGAAAGATGAGGGGTTTCACAAAACATCAATCAATGATATGTTTGCCCCGGACTTCGGTGTGAACATCAACAGATACAATATTCCGGTGGATGTAGCCGAGAGTTTCCGGTGTGACATCCCTAATGTAAGCACACTGCTTGCCGTGGTGGTAAATGACAGATTCGTTGCAACACGTCCGCTGCTTAACAATCTGCCGGAAGGTGTAACGGTCACTTCGCTTGCTGCGGCAGCGCGACTCCACCCTGAACTCGTAAAAAAATATTATGGCAGGATAGCACCCGGCGATAATGTCAACGTAGCGCTAAACAACATGCTGGTGCAGGATGGCGTATTCATCCATCTGAGCAAAAATGTGGTTCTTGAGAAACCGTTGCAGTTGGTGAATATCTTTGACGGACCTGCACCTATGGCTGCTTTCCGTCGTGTTCTTATTGTTGCAGAGGAAAATTCGTTTGCAAATATACTTGTGTGTGACCACACTCGCAACCGGGATGGAGCCTATCTGTCTTCCGAGGTAATGGAGGTGATGCTTGAAAAAGGCGCATCTGTGGGACTATACGGGATAGAAGAATCTTCGGCCAATACAGCGCGATACTCCCAGATGTTTGTTCGTCAGGAGCATGACTCTTCTTTTTCCGCCGCATCTTCCACCCTTCTTAACGGTGTGACACGCAATGATTACAATGTATCGCTTAATGGTGAGAACTGTTCTGCTGAACTGGCAGGAATTGTGATTGCCGACGGTAAGAGTCACATTGACAATAATTCCAACGTAATTCACAATGCCCCTCACTGTCGCAGTAATCAACTCTTCAAATACTTGCTTGACGGTGAATCGTCAGGCGCGTTTGAGGGCAGCATAGTGGTGCGCCCGGAAGCACCGTTTACTGAAGGGTATCAGAGCAACCATAACATACTTGCTTCTGATAAGGCCCGTATGCACACACGTCCGCAGTTACTCATTTTTAATGATGAAGTGAAATGTTCTCATGGGGCCACCACCGGACAACTTGACCCGGATGCTCTTTTCTACATGCAGACCCGAGGCATCCCCGTAGACCAGGCACGGCGACTGCTGATGCAGGCCTTTATGTCAGATGCTGTCGATACTATCCGCGTGGATGCTATCCGTGACAGGCTGCGTCATCTGCTTGAACGACGTCTTACCGGCGAGGATCTCCTTTGTGCCGAATGTGGATCAGATTGTCATAAATAACCATTGCAAATGGATAACGCTCAGTTACAGAACATACGCTCTCAGTTTCCGATTCTTGACCGGACTGTCTACAATAAGCCTTTGGTCTATCTGGATAACACAGCCACTTCACAGACTCCGAAAAGGGTGGTTGACGCAATTGATGCATCTTATTTCCACACAAAGGCCAATGTTCACCGCGGAGTATTCTCCATCTCTCAGGAAGCCACTGACCTGATGGAGCAGACACGATGCAGGGTGAGGGATTACATCAATGCATCTTCGGAGCAGGAGGTAATTTTCACACGTGGAACAACGGAGGCTATAAATCTGGTTGCGGCATCATGGGGCGGCACGTTTCTGCATGACGGTGACGAAATCATTCTGACTGTCATGGAGCATCATGCCAATATCGTTCCGTGGCAACTGCTCCGTAACCGCGTGAAATTCACGATCAAGGTTGTTCCCATCAATGAAAAGGGAGAACTTGACATTGAAGCATACCGAAATATGTTCACGGAACGTACGCGACTGGTATCTTTCACCCATGTATCCAATGTGCTCGGCACTGTCAATCCGGTTAAGGAAATGACCGCTTATGCCCACCGTCAAGGCGCTGTAGTTATGGTTGACGGAGCACAGGCAGTGCCACATATGAAGGTTGACGTCAGGGACTTGGATGTGGATTTCTATGCGTTTTCATCCCACAAAATGTATGGCCCCACCGGAGTCGGCATCCTTTATGGAAAGAAGGATTTGCTTGAGGCTATGCCTCCTTATCAGGGAGGTGGTGAGATGATTTCACATGTAAGTTTTAACGGTACGACTTTCGCTGAACTTCCGTTCAAGTTTGAGGCCGGTACTCCTGATTTCGTGGATATCGCCGCTTTCCCTCGTGCACTCGATTTCATCAACGAGATTGGAATGGATAATATCGCCGCTCATGAACAGGAACTTCTTGATTATACCACAGCAAGAATGATCTCGGAGATTCCGGGCGTGAGAATCTTCGGTACCGCCCCCCATAAAAGTGCCGTTATAAGTTTCCTTCTCGGCGATGCCCATCACTATGACACCGGTATGCTGCTTGACAAACTCGGAGTTGCGGTTCGTACGGGTCACCACTGTGCACAGCCATTGATGCAGGCCTTAGGGGTGGAAGGTACGGTTCGTGCTTCCTTTGCCGTTTACAATACACGTGAGGAAGCCGACAAATTCATCGAAGCACTGAAAAAAGTAAATTCAATACTGAACAGAATATGAAACAACTTACCCTCACCTGCATTACGGTGCTCTCCGCCCTGATTTTCTGCTCATGCGGCGCATGGTGGGATGCCACAACCTCCTATGACTACTATGTCGACCCAATGGCGCCTCCACCTCCGCCAGTTTATCCTATCGGGAATGTACCGGTGTATTATCCTAACTATAATTACGCGCCTACGCCTCCACCACCATCATATAACCCCGGCTTCAATCCCGGATTCAAACCTGCGCCGTCGCAGCCTAACCGTCCGTCACAGGCTCCTAATCCTCCGCAGAACAACAACGGAGGACTGATGGGTAACCCCGGAAACAACAACAGTAACAGCGGTGGTCAGCGTCCGGGTGCTAACGGTAATAGCAACGGCGGAACGTATAACGGCAAACGTCCGGGCACACGATGATTCTGTTCCCGAATTGCAAGATTAACCTGGGGCTGAACATCGTTGCAAAGCGTCCTGACGGGTATCACGACATTGAAACCGTGATGGTGCCGGTGCCATGGTGTGACATCCTGGAGATCGTGCCGTCAGCCACAGGCGAAGTTACATTGACTACAACAGGCAACCGTGTGGACTGTCCCATGGAAAAGAATCTTGTAGTCAAGGCGTACCTTGCCGTGGCCGGACGCTACGAAATTCCTGCTGTCGATATCTTTCTCCACAAGATTATCCCTGACGGGGCCGGGTTGGGGGGAGGGTCTTCCGATGCTGCCCACATGATAATGGGACTTAATCAGATCTTTTCGTTGGACATGACCGATGATGAAATGTGTGAGATAGCCGCTACTATCGGGGCCGATTGCCCATTTTTCATACATAACCGTCCACGCATGGCAACAGGTATCGGCACCGAGTTTTCCGATGTTGATCTTGATCTCGGCGGACTCTGGATTGCGGTGGTAAAACCTGATGTGAGCGTTCCCACAAAGGAAGCGTATGCAGGTGTTACTCCACGTAGTCCGGAATTTAACCTGGAAGTGTCACTTGCCGCACCCGTTGCAACCTGGCAGTCAAAAGTGAAGAATGATTTTGAGCCCGGCATCTTTTCACTCCACCCGCAGGTTGAGGAAATCAAGCGTTGCATGATAGAGTGTGGTGCGGTTTACAGCGCCATGTCAGGCTCAGGATCGGCAGTGTTCGGCTTGTTCCGAAGCGAGACCGATGCATCCGTCATAAAAGAAAAATTTGAAAAAAATCACTCTTTCATAGGGAAACTCTGAACGGAAGAACCATTTTTTTTGTTATTAAAACAGATTTACTTCTGAAATCGATCAGTTTGGCAATATTTTTGCTAAACTTCAGTGTAGGTATTTATATGCCGGATCATCATTTAGAAACAAAAAAAATAACAATAATATGGGCAAAGATAAAAAATATAACAAGGAAGAACAGGAACCGCAGATTCATGAACAGCCTGTGGATGCTCCTGAAGTAGATGATGTTGCCGTTGAGGATGAAGAAGAGAGCGGCGAACTTGAAACTCTGAAAAATGCTCTGGTAGAATCGCAGACCCAACTGGAGAACCAGAAGAAGGAATACCTCTTCCTTATGGCTGAGTTCGATAACTTCCGGAAGCGCAACGTGCGCGAGCGTGCCGATCTTCTGAAGAATGCGGCTGAGTCAGCCCTGAAAGGACTTCTTCCCATTGTGGATGATTTCGAACGTGGTCTTGAGGCCATCAAGGACAGTTCGGATGCCGATGCTGTGAAGGAAGGCATGCAGTTGATATACAACAAATTCGTAAAATATCTTGAACAGAACGGTGTCAAGGAGATTCCCACCGCTGACGCGCAGTTCGACACTGAATATCATGAGGCGATAGCGCTTGTACCCGTTGATGATGAGTCCAAGAAAGGGAAGATCATCGACACCGTGGCAAAAGGCTACACTCTGAACGACAAGGTTTTACGCCACGCAAAAGTTGCCGTGGGTCAATAAAAAAGTTTAAGGTATGAGCAAGCGTGATTATTACGAAGTGCTTGGGGTCGATAAAAAGGCTACCAAGGATGAAATAAGGAAGGCCTACCGTAAAATGGCCATCAAGTATCATCCTGACAAAAATCCGGGCGATAAGGCTGCCGAAGAGAAATTCAAGGAGGCTGCTGAAGCCTACGATGTTCTTTCGGATGATGAAAAGCGGGCTAAGTACGACCAGTTCGGTCACAACATGGGTCCTCAAGGATTCGGCGGAGGCACAGGTGGTGGCTACTATTCTACCGGCGGAATGTCAATGGACGACATTTTCAGCCAGTTCGGCGACATTTTCGGTGGCCGTTTCGGAGGTCAGTGGAGCAGTGCCACAGGCGGACGCTCCCGTCGCCGTCAGGCAAAGAAAGGGAGCGACCTGCGAATCAAGGTGAAACTTTCGCTTGCAGATATTGCAAGCGGTGTCACAAAAACACTGAAAATTCCCGTTTACGAGAAATGTACACATTGTAACGGAACCGGGGCGAAGGACGGAACGGCATTCACCACCTGTCCTACATGTCACGGATCAGGAACCATCGAGCAGGTTGCGAACACCATGTTCGGTCAGATGGTTTCCGAAGAGGTTTGTCCCACCTGCCAGGGTGAGGGGAAAATCATTTCAACTCCCTGCTCTTATTGCCACGGCGAAGGTGTTGAACGCAAGGACAGCGTAGTGACAATAAAGATTCCCGCCGGAGTGGCTGACGGTGACGTCCTCACCGTTCGCGGCAAAGGTAACTATCCGCGCCGCCCGGGTGCCGACGGTGTCCCCGGAAACCTCCTTGTGGTAATTGATGAAATCAAGGATCCGGAACTCATCCGTGACGGTAACGATGTCATCTACAACCTTATGCTGGACCTCCCCACTGCCGCTCTTGGCGGATCAGTTGAAGTGCCCACCATCACAGGCAGAGCCCGACTGAAGATAACACCGGGAACACAACCCGGAAAGGTTCTGCGTCTGCGTGGCAAAGGTCTCCCTTCCACTCAGGGAGGTGCAACGGGTGATGAACTTGTAAACATCATGGTATTCATTCCTGAAAATCTTAATGATGTTGAAAAACAGGCGTTTGAGTCACTTAAGGGACAACCTGATATCACACCGGACGAATCAACTAAAAAACGACTTTTCAGCAAGTTGCGTCACATTTTCGAATAATTCGGAATATAAGAAGATAATTAATGCAGCCCTTGGAAATCCGGGGGCTGCATTATTTGTTAATGGATTATTTTCTATTCTTCCGGCAGAATCTCCGAAAGATCCTTCATCTCTGCATATTCAGCCCAATCCGGGTCGTTTTCACAGTAGATCGTAAGCGGCAGGGTAGGGAACTCTCCAAGAGCCTCATTGAGTTTGCGTCCGAAAATGTGCGTACTCAGCGAGTAGAACACCCAGTTACGCTTATTGTCGCCTGTGTATATGCCGGTCAGAACAGCAACGGGATCTTTCCTGAAGCAGTCCTGAAGGGCCTCCTGCACCTGTTCCATCAACTCTGAGGTTTCCTTGTCAGGCATACCTCCGGGTGTCGGCCCGTAACTCCATGTTACTTCTATGCGTATATTGAAGCGCGGATTGTTCCGGAATTTGTCAATATCGCGGCGACCGGTAACCATTATGAGGTTACCATCCTCACTTTCTGCGGGTGATGTCCACCAATCTTCTTTTTCAATCATGTCTGCAAATTTAGATATTTTTTTTAACTTTGCAAAAATTGTCAGAAATGAGAGAAAAAATTGTAATTCTTGATGGCTACAGTGTCAATCCCGGCGACATGTCATGGAAAGATTTTGAAAAGTTGGGCGACCTGGTTATCTATGACCGTACGCCCGTTGACGAAATCGTCAGCCGTGTGGGCGATGCTCCCATAGTCATTACCAACAAGGTGCCTCTGTCCGGCGATACTCTCCGTAGGCTTCCGTCACTGAAATATGTGGGTGTGCTCGCCACCGGTTATAATATCATTGACCTCGATGTGGCAAAGGAACTCGGAATGGTCGTCACAAACATTCCCGCTTACAGCACTGATTCTGTCGCACAGATGGTGTTTGCCCTTCTCCTTAACATTGTTCAGCGAGTGGACATGTACACGGATGAGATTCGGGCCGGAGAGTGGAGCCGGTGTGCCGACTTCTGTTTCATGAGATTCCCGCATATTGAACTCGCCGGGAAAGTCATGGGAATCGTAGGGTTCGGCAACATAGGCGGCGCAGTGGCCCGAATCGCCCGTGCTTTCGGAATGGATGTCATCACCTCCTCCTCCAAGCCCGCTGAGGAACTTCCTGACTATGTCCGCAAAGTGAGCATGGATGACCTGTTCCGGTCAAGCGACGTTGTCTCACTTCATGTTCCCCTGACACCCGCTACCCGTAATCTTGTAAATGCCGGAAGACTTGCCCTGATGAAAACTACCGCCATTCTGATAAATACGGCACGCGGTCCGCTTGTCAATGAACATGACCTTGCCGATGCCCTCAATAATGGAAAAATTCATGCCGCAGGACTGGATGTGCTTTCCACGGAACCTCCACGGGAAGACAATCCACTGCTGACGGCCCTCAACTGTTTCATGACACCTCATATAGGGTGGGCCACCGCTGAGGCACGCACCCGTCTGCTGGAAATCGCCGCGGATAATCTCAGGTCATTCATTAACGGTCAAACAGTAAATAATGTAATAAAATAATCCGTATCATGTTAAAACCGCTTCGTAAACTCTTTGCAATGCTCGCCTTTACGGCAGCCCTGACACTCTCCGCCCGGAACTCCGGAGATGTTGATAATCCTCATTTCGGCGTCCGCGTTACATACGATTATAATAACACCACATCCTATAACCACATTGTCCATGGAGGGTCTGGTTTCTCAGCCGGTGCCTCATACTACGCACCTATAGGCAGGATAGCCTATTTCAACACCGGGCTGATGTTTTTCTACGATACGTTTGAATATGACGGTGAAACCGGAGAGGATGCAACTCTGGCCCGCATCAACGGTTCGCTAAGTATGCTCGGACTGAAACTTCCTCTTCAGATCGGTGTCAAATTTTATCAGACCCGGAATGTGAGGATCAGTGTGATGACCGGTCCGCAGTTATATTACAATTTCAGCATGCGCTCCAAGTTTGACCGTGAGCGTGCGGGCGATCTTGAGCATGTGGCCAAAACAGTGAATTCAAACGGCATGGATGTGACCTGGGGCATAGGTGCGGCAGTTGACTTCAACCGTCACTGGCATCTGCAGGCTGAGTATAATATAGGGCTGGTTGACTTCACCTCGGTGCGGACAATCGACATTGGCTATGACGGAAGTCTCAAACGCTCGGAATTCTCCGTCGGCATCGGTTATAACTTCTGATTGAATGAAATGTTGATAAGTTTTTATCCCAAAGTTTGTGATTATCAAAATGGTTGCTTAACTTTGTGGAAATAATATACTGAAAAATAATGGAAATAGAAGGAAAAATCATTTATAATTTAGGCGAGACATCCGGCACTTCAAAAGCAGGCCGTGCCTGGAAAAAACGTGAGTATGTGCTTGAAACCCAGGACTCTTATCCCAAAAAGGTACATTTCGACTTCTTCGGAGAACGTGCTGACCAGTACCCTCTGGAGGTTGGAGATGTGATTCGTTTGAGTTTCGATATCGACAGCCGTGAATATAACGGTCGTTGGTTCACGAGCATCAGCGCCTGGAAGGCTGAGAAAATCGACGGTACTTCCGCACCGGGCGCGACTCAGCAACCGGCAAATCAAGGATTCAACAAGCCCGCTCCACCGGCTGCTCCTGATTTCGGTTCTGACGAAACGGACGATCTGCCATTCTGATAATACAGATCTGAAACCCATTAATAGCAAGAGGGTGTGTCAAACGAAAAGTTTTGACACACCCTCTAAAGTTTTGTCAGAATAGGTCAGATGCAAGGCGCTGAGGATGAGGCTGAAGGGAGTATGCCGTCAACTGGGGGGGCGGAGTTTGAAATATGGGCGGAAATGGGGTGGAAATGCTGGAAAATGTGTTAAAATTTGGGGCTTCCGTCAAAAAACAGTTAAAAGATAAGGAAGGCTGAACTAATTTCTGCGGAGAGTGTTTTACTTGTAGAAAAACGAAAAATTTAACAACTATGACATATACACAACCTAAACTTCCGTACGCCAATGATGCTCTGGCACCCGCTATCAGTGAAATGACCATCGATTACCATTATGGTAAACACGAAAAGGCCTATATCGACAATCTCAACAGATTGATCCAGGGCACTGAATATGAAAACAAGGAACTTGAAGAAATCATCTGCAGTTCCGAAGGCGCTCTTTTCAACAACGCCTCGCAGGCGTGGAACCATATCTTCTACTTCTTCTCATTCTCACCCTATGGAGGTGGTGAACCCGACGGAGAACTTGCGGAGGCTATCAAGGAGAAATTCGGTTCGTTTGAACGATTCAAAAAGGATTTCGTTGACGCCGGAGTCGGCATTTTCGGTTCAGGGTGGGTTTGGCTTGCCCGTGACGAGAAGGGTGAACTTTTCATCGTACCAAAGACAAATGCCGGAAATCCACTTACTGACGGTCTGACCCCTATCCTGGTGTTCGACGTTTGGGAACATGCCTACTACCTTGACTACCAGAACCGCCGTGCAGATGCACTCAACAAACTCTGGGATATCGTGGACTGGGATATCGTAGGCAGCCGTTATTGATGATTAAAAGAATTACAGCAAAATCATACTATATAAAGAAATTTTTGCAGACATGAAATAGCACTTAATTGTAAGCATAATGTGATGAATGGAGAGAGAGGCACTCGTGAGAGCCCCTCTTTTTCTTTTGTCTGTGCTGAAAATTCAAGACAGGTGTCATAATGAGTCAACTGTGTAGTGGCTTTCGGAAAACGGCTTCGGTCACATACTTAGGTATGCTCCCATCAGCCTCATCCTCAGCGATTTGCAACTGACCAATTCTGACAAACCTTAAGAGGGTGTGTCAAAATTTTTCATTTCGACACACCCTCCCGGACAATTCATTTATTAATATTTTTAATTATCAAGTGAACAGGCAGAGTCTGTTTCTGCTGTTTTTACAACCTGCCTGACTGATTTCATCATTCAATGTCCGATACCACGCCGGCCATGAGTATGATTCCGGTCTGGCTGTGGCGGATGATATAACAGAAGGGACGGTTGAAGTTGACGTTTACCTCCGGATATTTTTGTTCAAAAGGTAGCGATAGATCATATCCCCCGGTCACGGCTGCGAGTTCCGCTCCCTCCTCATACATTTTGAGTGCTGTTTTATGAATAAGTTCCATTCTTCCGGGCAGAAGTCCCATTGATGAGAAATCCATTGACGACAGGTTCACACCCATATCTGTAATAATTCTATTCAGTTTGCCATCCTCGTCATTGCAATTTATTTCGAATTTCGGGAGAGACAGAGTAACCTCATAAGCCTTAACTGAATTGTTGAGTGATTGCTGCATCTCAGGGGTGAGCAGTAAGGTGAAATCTTTAACATTGATTCCGTCAGCAGGGAGATAAAACTCGGCGTCGACTGAATAGCCTTCAAAACTCTTGGTCACCATAGTGAATTTGTCGTTTGATGCATAACCGGTTACCGTTTCCTGATGCATCATCTCCACTTCTTTGTTCCCTCGGCTGCCGTAGAAAGTTTCCTTGACTGTGTTAGATTTTTTAAACACATTAGACCAGTTGCCTTTGAAGTAAACGGTGTTGGCACTTGCCATATCAAGATTTACGAAATCCTTCCAATCTCCGTCAAGAAGAGAGGGGATCAGGCCGTTTGTCTTGTCAGAAATCCATTTGTTGATGGTAGGGACGGTCATGGGATTGGAGAAGTCAACTGATTTCACCTTTCCATTGAAAACATCCTGCAAGGTGGTGGTGAACTCAGGAGCGACGTTAAAGCGGTCAGCCACCCAGAAGCGGTTGTTGATGCTGAGTGCGGCGCCGTTTTCCTCACAGGGAAGATAATGCATCAGTTTGGCGTTGAGAGTGTTGACAGTTTCCATATCGCTCAGATGCATGGCTGACAGAATCTGTTGGCGAGACTCGCCACCGGTGGCGTTGGCAAGCATCCCCATATATATTGAGATACTTGCGGGGGAGCAGCAATATACCCCTTCACCCGTTTTACTGAACTCCCTCATCAGTTCATAACTGAACAGATTGAGTTCTGAAACCGCAGCCTTTTCATTCTCGGTCAGATCCAGACGTTGAGTGAGTTCCCATGCCGGGTCATCATCATCATCAGGTGTGACAGGTATCTCCGGAGTTACAGGATTCTCAGGCTGTTCATCAATCACAGGGTCATTTGACGAGCATGCCGTCATCATGGCCACTATAAGGGGCAGAAATATAAGATTCTTTTTCATATCAGTTCACGTTTAAATTATTCTAAAAAATTTATTTATATATATAGCCATCAACACAGTCATATTCATTTCTTGAAGAAACGGAGAGTGTGCCTAAATCACCCGGATCAGCAGGCTGAAGAATCGGGAAATCCCGTCCGGTTTTCGTGTCAAAAACTCCTTCAAGGAAATATCCGTTTGACGAACCACACCAGCCCCAGTTACAGTGAAGATATTTTGCTGTTTCCTGTTTAAATTCTTTTGTGGCATATTCTCCTGTCTTGGGAATATAATATGTATAATGGGTTATGCGGTAAATTATGGATGCGGTTCCATCAATAACCCAGGCATGTGATACTTCTTTTCCCCACCCACTTACCAGGGCAATGCCACCATCCTGCAACTTATCATAAATTTCTCCGCTTCGAACATATATTTTACTATAGTCAGTTAAGAAACGCTCTACTACATAGAATTTCTGAGAGATTGGTGTAGAAGTTGTATTTGATTTATATTCTGAGTTTGCCCACACTCCTATCTGTCTTACCAAAGCAGCGAGTTCTTCATGCGTTGCACTGGAGGCATCACATGAAAATAAGTGAGAAAGTGATTTATTGGTGGACTGAGTCGAAATATTATGTTTGAGAATTTCATCCCAGTTAATGGTTAAGTGGTCATAAGGTCTGCCATCAAAGGTCAGGTCAAATGACATTTCCGGCTTAAAGTATGAGAGGACCTGTGCAATTGCAACCGGAGAACAACCGGCAATTTTATTGGGGCAATATATGTTTTCAGGCCAATATTGACCCCAGCAAACTTCCACTTTCCAAGGTTTCGCAGGATTGGTAAGGACTAACGTATCGCTATACCATTCCATTATTTTATCTATGGGACCATCATCATCTGAGCCATTTACTCCGTCGGCATTTGCTACATAACTGATTGCGGCATCCATGAAGTAGTCAAATCCTTCAACATTAACCTGTTCATCTTCCTGATAGTTGCCACTGTCAATAATGGCAAGGATAGGCTCGGTTGCCT
>CAMWNP010000008.1 GCA_947175645.1 uncultured Porphyromonadaceae bacterium | reverse complement strand
TCTGCTTAGCCCCCTTGGGGGCGCCTGGAAACGAAACAGGCTGAAACTGACCGGGTATCCGTCCCCTGCTTAGCCCGCTTGCGGGCAGTGATAAACGAGCCTGGCGGAGTGATTTGCAAAGGTAACTTTTTGAAGCGAAATTGCAAGGGGAGAACAAAGAAAAAGAGCGGCCCATAGAGCCGCTCTTTTTGAGTTTATGCTTGTTCAGAGATTAGTCTGCACGGTCCCAGAATACGGGGAGGGTCATGATCTGCAGTGAGTTCCACCAAGTGTTCTTGATGTCATCACCGGGGAGGTCATAAGCACCGGGAACTTCAGCACCGATAGCAATCAGGTTGTCCACGTTGTAGGTATATTCGTAAGAAGCCTGTTTCCAACGACGGGGATGTTTGCCGGGGGGGCAATAAGTGAATGAGTCACCTGTACCGTTAGTGTAGTAGAACGGGGGAGCCCAGTTCATGAATACAGATTGATCATAGTCGAAACGACGCATGTCACACCAGTTTTCCATGTGGAAAGGCATAGCGATCAGTTTCTGAGTCATGATTTTACCCATAGTAAGGTTTGCGGCAGTTCCGAGGGCACCGTTAACGAAAGCGTTTATTTCCTGATCAGTCATGTCAGTGAAAGTGGGGTTATCAGCAGCGGTGGGGAATTCAGCACGCCAGTCCTTGTTGAGGTCGTTAATCTGGTCGATGCTTGCACGTACACCTTTAACGTATGCATCGTATGCACCGTTCTTGTCACCCTTGCGCATCAGAACTTCAGCCTTGATGAAGCAGGCCTCAGCATAAGAAGCAACATAAGAGGGAGAGGTGGGACGAACTGACCAAATACCACTCAGTGAAGAAGCCTCGTTAGATTTAAGACGACGCCAGAAGGGATCAGTACCGCCGTAGTAACCTGTACCACCGCAAGTAGTGAACACATAAACTGTGTCATTCGCACGAGAGTCAAGTGATACATACCAACTTTCAGTGTTGTTGTCCCAGAGAGTTGCCTGAGGACCATTGTCGTTGATGATGGGAGTCTGCATGTTCACACCAAGAGAACGACGCCATTTGCCATCGGCAGTCCAAACAAGTTCTGCGGGGCTGTCAGCAGATTTTCTTGAACGGGTCCATGGGATATACTTGTCGGCACGGGGGTCATTGATTCCTTTGCCGTCAAAGTTGGTCAGGTTCTTAACAAGAACTTCAGTTGCATAGATAGCGGTGTTCATACCAATACAAGAGTAGAGGGGGTTGTAGTCAACCGGCTCTTTCCAGAGAACGTCAACACTGTTTGTGTTATTGTCCTGATGACGAACTACAGTATTGTCAGCATTGCTCTGTTGTGCTTTTGCAAGACAGTCAAGGATAGCATCCATGTCATATTTACCATCTTTGTAAGAACCGTTGCCTTTCTTGGAGAAGTGGTTCATCCAGCGTGCTTTCATAAGATAGCAGGCCTTGATCCATTTCTGTGTGTCACCACCGTTCCAGTAGTCAGCGGCAGCCAGAGAAACAGCACCCTTTTCCTGAGTTCTTGAAAGAAGTTCAATAGCCTCGTCAAGATTATTGAAACATTCCTGATAGATAACGTCACC
The DNA here is from genome assembly GCA_947175645.1 of uncultured Porphyromonadaceae bacterium. GTDB lineage: Bacteria > Bacteroidota > Bacteroidia > Bacteroidales > Muribaculaceae > CAJUPY01. Next base: position 101,865 of record CAMWNP010000008.1, on the reverse strand, counting down.
GGTGTTGAATTTGGGGAGCACAGCCTCACCAAATGCTTCATAGTAAGGAACTTCACCGAAGAGGTCAACTTCCATGAAATAACCCCACGCGTAAAGCATCTTTGCAATACCTGCATAGTGATATGCGCCGGCTTCCATTGATTTCTCGTACATGGGTTTGTAGGAGTTACCTACCATGGTGTAGAACCACTGCTGCGCGTTAGCGCCACGAGCAGTTCCGTTAAGGAACCAACGTGAAGCATAACCCTCATTGTTGTTAGCGTTGCGCATGTAGTTACCTGTGTAGAATGAGGCGTTCTGTCCTGCGATATTGTAGATGTGGTTCATGTAGAACTGTGTGGTAGGCAGGAGTTGCTCATATTTGGTCTGCTTGATAGAGGGTGAGTTGGGGTTGTCATTGACATCCAGGTAGTCAGTACAAGATACCAACCCAAGACCGAGGATTGAAGCAGCGCCAATCAGAAATTTATTATATAGTTTCATTATTAGATCCTTTTGACAGTTAAAATTAGAATGTCAGATTAACACCGAATGCGAAACTTGCAGTTGAGGGAACACCGCAGTAGTCGATACCTACTGAAGATGAACCTGAACGGCCAGAACCTGCTGATGCAACTTCGGGATCACCGTCGTAGTTGGTGAAGAGGAGAAGGTTGCTTGCAGAAGCGGTGATTACTGCACGTTTGATAACTTTAGTTTTGGCAAGTGCAACCTTGGGCACATTGTAAGAAAGTGAGATGCTTCTCAGACGGAATGAGTTGACTTTCTTCAACCAGTTGTCAGTTTCGTAGAGATAGTAATCCTGATAGTAGTTGTTGATCAACCAGCGACCGCTGACAGTCTTGCTGTTGTAAGTGTAAGTCTGGTCAGCATAGTAAGTGGTAGTTTCAGGATCACCGTAGGTGGGATTGCCGTCATTGTCTTTACCTGTCTGGTGAACACCGGTGATTGTGAGTGATTCGCGGTCACCGGTAAGGTGAGATGTACCGGCAGCAGTCATCATATAGTTGGTACCGTTGTAAACAACACCACCGAAGCGGAATTCCCAGAGCATGTTCAGTGACCAGTCTTTCCAGCGGAGGTTGTTGTTCCAACCACCGGTGAAGTTAGGTTCACGGTTTCCGGCATAGCCGTTTGAATCATTGTTCTTTTTGGGCATGTTGTTGTCGTCGAGAACAGGATTACCTTTTTCGTCACGTACCCAGTGAGCACCGGTAAGACCCATGAACACACCGTCGTTGAAAGAGGCAGCCTTAACGCTACCAAGTTGAACATCAGTTACGTAAAGAACTTCCATACCGGCCATGAGGTGTTTAACAGAACCGCGGTTGCCGGCGAAGTTGATGTTAGATTCCCAAGTCCAGTCCTTGTTTTCGATGATAGTACCGCCGACTGAAAGTTCCATACCTTTGTTGTAAACGTCGCCGGCGTTAACTGAACGGAGGATGTAACCGGTTGCGTTTGACAGACGGGGAGACATGATCTGGTTGTAAGAGTTGTTGGTGTAGAAAGCGTAGTCGAGTTTCAGACGGTTGTTGAAGAAGCGGAGTTCAAGACCGAGTTCTGTAGATTCAGAGATTTCAGGTTTCAGATATGGGTTACCTGCCTCCCAGTATGCGGCTGATCCTTCAAATCCACCGAGGAATTCCTGAACGGGCCATGCCTGGGTGTCAAGTTGGTAAGCACCGGTGTCCTTACCTACGCGAGCCCAAGATGCGCGAACGCGACCGAATGAAAGGATGTCGTTGGGCTGCATGAATTCAGTGAACACAACGCTACCGCTGAATGAGGGATAGAAGTAAGAGCGGTTTTCGATAGGAAGAGTTGAAGACCAGTCGTTACGTCCGGTAACAGTCAGGAAGACAGTGTTTTTCCAGTCTGCACGGAATTCACCGTAAACACCAACGAGACGTTTACGTGAGATTGTGCTCTGGAATCTCTTGTTGGTGTCAGTTGTGTTGCTGAAAGAATAGAATTCGGGAACAGTGAAGTTCCAGGCCATACGGTAGTTTGATGCAGTTTTGGTATCATCAGTTGTCAGACCGGCGAGAAGGTTGAAACCGAAGTCACCGAATGTCTTGTTGAAGTTGGTCATCAAGTTAGTCTGGATGTACTGGTGTTTGTAGTCGTTTTCAACATACATACCTTTCTGCCAGAGTTCCTTATTTGTACCGCCTGCACCGATGATCTTAGAGTCATCATAGGTGTAGGTGTCGATACCTGTGCGGAAAGAGATCCACCACCAGTCAGTGATGTCTGCCTTGATGTTGAAACTTCCGGTGAAACGGTCAGTCTGGTCTTTGATCTTATTCTTGTTAAGAATCCAGTAAGGGTTGGTTTTATCGTTCCAGGGATCAATCTGATCACCGAATACGCGATAGCGGGTGCCATCTTCGTTTTCGTAGACCTTCATGTCCATGTCAGGAGCCCATGAGTTAACACCCATCATGGCACCACCTGCGTAACCACCGTTGCCATAAAGACCGGCAGAAGTAAGGGTCTTTTTGGTGTGGGCCTGAGAGTAAGCCACGTTAGCACCGAAGGTCAGCATTTTCCATTTCTGATCACCGTTGAAACGGAAGGTTGCTTTCTTATAGCCTGTGGTGGGGATTACACCTTCCTGATCGTAGAATGATCCTGACAGATAGAAACTGTTGTTCTGAGAACCACCGGAAACACTCACGTTGGTATCCCATGCACCACCCTGCTGATAGAAGTCAGAGATGTTATCGTAAGTTTCGCCGGTGATTTCCTTACCCCAAGAGTTGTAAGAAGATTGACCGCCGTTGAAATCCAGATATTGGGTTCCGAGGTAGTTTCCGTCGCCATCAAACTGATCCTGGAAGTTACCGTGGCCGTAACGTTTCTGGGTTTTGGGAAGGTTCTTCACCCATGAAGTGATATATTTTGCACTTACGTTGATTTCAACGTTCCCTTCGTTAGAGCCTTTTTTAGTAGTGATGATCACAACACCGTTTGCAGCACGGGAACCGTAGAGAGCGGCAGCGGCCGGGCCTTTGAGGACTGACATGTTTTCGATATCCTCGGGGTTGATATCCATCAAACGGTTAGAGTTGGTTGTAGAAGCAGCCTGAGTACCGTCGAAACCGGAGTTACCGGCAACTGAGGTAGAGTTATCGTAGATCACACCGTCAACAACAATCAGAGGCTGGTTGTCACGCTGGAGTGATGTACCACCACGGAGGTTGATCTGAGCACCTTCACCGGCACCACCACCGGCCTGTGTGATGTTAACACCGGCGATTTTACCTGACAATGAACTCAGTGCGTTTGAAGTTTTGTTACGCATAAGTTCTTCGGCATCAATGTCATCGATGGCGTAACCGAGAGATTTCTTTTCCTTTTTCAGACCAAGAGCGGTAACGACAACCTCGTCAAGAGCGTTGGCGTTGGGCTGCATGGTAATGTTGAGGGGTTGTCCTGCATACTTAACTTCCATGGGCTTGTAGCCTACATAAGAGAGGACGATTGTCTGTCCGGGGTTAGCGGCGATTGCGAACTTACCGTCGATGTCAGTGTTCACACCACCTGCTTTGCCTTTGACAATCACAGAAACACCGACCATAGGCTCACCGGTTTCGTCAACAACGACACCTGTTGCCTTGCCGGACTGTGCAACGGCTGAGAAACCGGAGATGGAAACGCCGTTATAAACAACGGGAGTTCCGCATGCGATTGCTAAAGCCGCTAACATTGCAAGTTGCTTTTTCATACAATAAACGTGAAGGTTAATATTTGGTTGATTTAGTATAGTTGTTCATGGTTCATGCATTCAGACGGACTTCTGTACGCTGAATGCAGTCGCAAATTTATATATTATTTTGTTTTACTACAACTTTTAAGAGTTTTTTTTGTGAAAATCTTAAAAAATTCAGGTTTCACCATCAAATTTATGTTAAAGAACATTGTTTTTCAGAGCACTCAGGGCCTTTTTCTTGCACTTTGTCTTTTAACATTATTTAAACAGAGATTTCCGGCAAGGAACGGGTCATGAATATAATAGGTCTCCGGTAGACTCTGATCCGCCACAGCATTTATATTAGGGAACGGTGTCTTATTTGACAACCTTGATTCCGCCCACTTCGGTTGATGCCTCGCCCAGAGGTCCGCAGTTCTGGAGGACGGCGGTAGTTATCTTTATATAATTAAATGAGGGGATGCTGACGGAGTTTCCCTTGGCATCCACGGCATCGGCCGGATCAAGGATGGAGCGTTCATCACTGTTAGGGTAGCAGTCGGCATAGCCGGCAAGGGGAGAGAGTGTCCACTGCCAGGTTGCCGGATTGTAAGTTCCGGTGTCAGGCAGACGCATCCCGCTGAATGTCAAGGAGGGGGCTTCATCCCAATCCGGAAAATAATTCTGGGTATGATATTGCGGTATGCGGGATAACCATCCGGATTCTCCGGAAGTGCTCTGCCAACGGATATATTCGCCATCGGTAGCATCCGCTGCGGGGCGGCTGTAGGTGACGGTGGTCATCACTGCTTTTCCGAAATTCTCCCCGCGAAGATCAAACCATTCCTTACCGTCGCGGGAGATGGAAACCAGTCCGGGTTCACCCTGAGTGGGTATGGCATTGCCTATAACCTGAAACCTGCCATTGATAGGTTCCGATGTTCTGACGGTCACCGATCCGCCGAATGAGCCCAGGGTAACCACTCCTGCATCGTCATTGGCGTTGAACACAGCCTCAACTTTTTCCAAGATATCCCCATAGGTATCCCCTGAATTGTATTTTGGCAATTCGTTGACGAACTGACCCGGAGCCGGAGAATAATCCACCACTTGTACTTTGACGCGTTCGAGATTGGTCTGCATGGGAGGATCGACAGTGACGGCATCATCATCGCCGGTGTTGTCACATGCCGCGAAAAGCAGAAGAAGCAGCGGGAGAAACTTGTAATATTTCATAACAGACGAAGCATTGTTTAAATTGAAGTTGTGATTAGGCTGCAAATTTAGCAAACTTATTTGTTATCCGCAACAGAGTGAAACGTCTGGCCACTCCGGGATGATGCAGGAACATAATCAAATTTTTCAATATGCAACTGCTGGAAAATGTGATGAAAAAAGGAGGTGCACCGTATCAGCGATGCACCTCCTGCTATGTGTCAGAAACTATTATTCTTCAGGTTCGCCGGGTTCGCCGGGATTGTTCACCTCGTATCCTTTTGTCCAGGTCTCGGGTTCAACTGCATAGTTCACGTTTCTGTTGAAGTTAAGTTCCTCATCAGGAATAACCACACACCAGTGGTTTTTGTCAGAGGGGCCGTAGTTACCGCCGAGACCGCCGTCATGACCGTCACCGCAGAACACATCGGGCCATGTACCGCCTTCTTTCCATGCAAGACGTGTGATGGGGAGATTCCAGCGTTTGAAATCATACCAGTTGTGGCCTTCGCCGAGGAGGTCGAAACGGCGATAGAGACGGATTTCGTCACGCAGTGCTTCACCGGTAAGATTGCATGTATAGTTGGGCTGGTAAGGTTTCACGGCGCTGATCAGCAGGTTGCGTGCATCGGTTTCCTTGCCAAGTTCGAAGAGTGCTTCGGCCTGTGTGTAAACCATTTCAGCACTACGGTAGAGAACCCAGCAACCGTCAGCGATACCTTCCGCACGCTGGAACTTCATGACAGCGTAAGCATAGTAAGTCATAGCGCTCTCGTGGTTGTAACGATCGTAATATTCGTCCAGATAGCGGTTGTAGAGATCACCTCTGGTGATATTACCGGGCTTTGATGTGGTGTTGATTGTGTTTTTGTCACCGGGCTTGGGAATACCGTAGAGCCACAGGCGGGTGTCTTCCTGGGGAATCAGGTCAGACAACTGCTTGCTGATGATGTTGCCGTAGCCACGGGTGACAGAAGCGTTTGAGTTTGATGCCAGATAAGCGAAAGGACCGTAGTAACTGAGGGTCTGCTGCTTGTCATTGTAGGCCATCCAGATCCACTCCTTGTTGGCGGTGCTGAAACCGGCGCGATATTCATCGGAACTCATGAGAGGATATTTTGCTGATGCAAGAGCGGCCTGAGTGGCAGCAGTGTTCCAGTCCTGGCGTGCGAGAGCGGCACGGGCATAGATTGCGTGAGCCACATCCTCATTTGCATTCCAGCGATCTTCAGGATCGGAAGAACGGTCAAGTCCTGAAGCCTTGTAAAGAGCGATAGCCTCATCAAGGTCGTCATAGATGAATTTGTAACTTTCAGCGAGTGTAGCACATTCCTGATCATCAGGCTCGTTACCGGTTCTGAGAACAACACCGCGTGATTCACCGTTGCGTGAATCAACCCAGCGGCGGCAATAGGTACGTACGAGCCATGTGTAGGCGTGGGCACGGTAGGTGAGTGCCTGTGCCTTGATGAACTGCTTCTCATTCTCGGGTCCTTCAGCCTGGTCGATGTTGTTGATGATGACGTTGGCGTTCGAGATCATCTTGTAGTTATAGAGCCAGGGATACATTGAAGCCCAGTGAGATGAAGAAAGCATGCGGTTGAAGTTGGCATAGGTATACCAGGTTGAATTCCAGCGGTTGTGAACCATGTCGTTACCGGGAAATTCGCCGTACCAGACAGCCATACCACCTTCACCGGAGCAACCCTGTTGGCTGATATACTGGTTTGACTGCAGACGACCGAGACCGTTTATGGCATACCGGGCATTCTCCGTAGTTGAAATCAATATAGCCGGGGTAGGGCTGGTTGTGGGGGAAAGTTCAAGATAATTCTCAGAACATCCTGATACAAGAGCAGCCGAAGCGACTAACAAACTATATAATATCTTTTTCATTGTTTTAATAGACTTTTTTAGATGGTGACATTAAGACCGAAAGTAAACACACGTGCAGGAACCATGTAGTTGTACTGATAACCGTTCATTGACATCATGGGGTTGATACCCTGACGTTTGGTGTGTGTGTAAACATTTTCCGCAGAGAAAGAAAGTCTGACAACATCAATACCCCATTGTGAAGTCAGGTTACGGGGAACCGTGTAGGTGAGGTTGATGTTTTTGATCTGCCAGTAGTCAGCACTAACCAGCCAACGGTCAGAAGCGGCATTGTTATGGCTTGCTGTGGCTGATGAGAATTCAGGATTGATTGATGTGCTGATTCGGTCAGCGCCTTCGTATGCTGTGTTAACTGTGCCGTCGGCATTGAGAAGGAACGAAGGAATTTCTTTCCATGAGTTGAGGGCGTCCTGGTGGTGGTTGCTGGGGTTGCCGTTCGCAGTCATAAGGCTGTTGTAGGGGCTATCGTAGACCTGACCGCCGAGGCTGTAGTAGATCATCATTGAGAAATTGAAGTCTCTGAAACGGACACTGGGAGTGAATGAACCGAATACTGAAGGCATGGCATGACCCTTGAATGTTCTTTCAGCCTGCTGATAATCGGTAGAATAGTATTTTCCGTTGATGAATACGTATTTGTCAGTTGCTTCAGAAGAGTAAACGGGCTGACCGTCAGCATCTATCACGGGCTTACCGTTACCATCGAGTTTCTGCACACCGCCGATGATCTGTCCGTCAGGACCAACGATGTGATATTTGAGGAAGTCAAGGTCATAGAGAGCCTGACCGGTTGCGAGGTCAACACCGCGGTAGGTGCGGGTGTAGAATTCATAACGGCTCTTGCCTTCCTTGATGAACTGGGTGGTGTTGTCGATACCGTCCTTGTTCTGTTCGGGCAGTTTCACCACTTTGTTCTTAAGGGTAGAGAGGTTGGCTGCGAGGTTGACGCTCCAATCTTTGTTTCTGAAGATATCCACATCTGTTGTGATTTCAATACCACGGTTAGAGATTGTACCGAGGTTCTTCATTGTAACAGATGATGTTGATGAGTTTGATGCGGTTGAACCTACTGCGGTAGTACCCTGTGAGATAGGAGCATAAACGTTGAACAACAGGTTTTTGTTGCGCTTGTCGTAATATTCAAGAGTAAGATTCCATCTGTTGAACAGACGACCCTCGAGTGCTACACCCCATGATTCACCGGTTTCCCACTTCAGGTCATTGGCGGCATTGCTTGAGATGTAGTATGCTGACTGCTGCTGCTGAACGGTTGACACGTAGGTTGCGTAGGATGCATAATAACCTGCACCGGCATCCTGACCAACCTGACCCCAGTCAGCACGGAGTTTACCGTTTGTGATCCAGGTATAGTCCTTCATGAAGTCTTCGTTGGTGAACACCCAGTTTGCACCGACTGAACCGAAGTTACCCCAGCGTACGTCTTTGGCGAAACGTGAAGATGCATCGCGGCGGAATGAAGCCTCGAAGTTATAACGGTCATCGAAGTTATACTGCACGCGTGCCAGATAAGATTCTGTACGGTAGCGGGTACGTGAGCCGGTCATTGATTTCAACTCAGAGTAGTTGCTGAGGAACGGAATGTTGGGGAATGCTTCGGATGTCTTGGTGTCATAGGTGTAGTCATACATATATGAATAGTTCTCATGACCGAGAAGCACTTCCACCATGTGTTTGCCGTAAGTCTGGTTCCAGCGGAGTTGCTGCAGGAATGTCCAGTTCTTGTAGTTGTAGATATCCTTGTCCAACTGACCGTTCTTACCTACGTAGTCACCGATGACAGCGGAACCCATAACGGTGTTCTCGGAGTTACGGGTTGCGAGGTTTCCTTTCAGTGAGAATACGAAGTTGTAGGGAAGATTGAAGTCAACGTATGCAATGGCATTCATTGTGTTCTTGATAGTCTTGTCGGAGTTCATGATTGACTCATAGATGACATGACGGTCAAGCGTACGGTTGTTTACCTGGATATATTCGTAGAATTCATCCTGACCGGTGGCGGGATTGTAGAGCGTCACGTTGTCAAGGTGACCCATATTGAAATATCTTTCTCCGGATTCATCAAGCAGATATTCACCGGTGAAGGGGTTATGGGCATGAACGGCATAGATAGGAGCCATGGTACGGCATGAACGGAAGGGGTTGTTCATTGAGGAGTTACCGTCACCGGCACCATTCATTGAAGATGATGTCTTGCTGTGGGTTGCTGACAGAGTCAGACCGGTCTTGATCCATTTAACCGGATTGAGGTTGACAACCGCACGTCCGCTGAATCGGCGGAAGTAAGCGTCAGTCATGTAGCCGTCCTCTGAAAGATAGCCCAGAGAGAAGAAATAATCGCTCTTTTCTGATGCACCTGAACCGGAGAGATAGTATTCACCGCGATAACCGGTGCGTTCAGCCTGGTCAAACCAATCGAGGTCATCGCTGTAGCCGCTCTGGATGGAGTGGTTCTTGAAGTTACCGTTTGAATCGAAAAGATCGTCGTCAGCAGCGTTGAAGATGTTGATGAATGCGAATCCGTCAACGAAATTTTCGTTGATATATTTGTGTGCCTCGGCCATCTTCTCCTTATCAGCGCGTGAAATACCCTGAGTGTTGATGTAGGTTGAGAGATAATCCTGATAAGCCACGTTCATCCACTGGTTGACATTGGTTGTCTTGTAGTCCTTGATACCGCGGTTGTAGAAACCCTGGTTGGTCTTGAAAGTGATCTGAGTGCGTTCGCTCTTGGCTTTCTTTGTTGTGATGAGGATGACACCGTTGGCGGCGCGGTTACCGTAAAGAGCGGCTGACGCGGCATCCTTCAACACTGACATTGACTGAACGTCCTCGGGGTTGATGTCTGAGATGGAGCCGGGATAAGGCACACCGTCAACAACGTAAAGAGGAGTGTTTGAACCGTTTACAGTGCCGATACCACGTATCTGAATGGTTGATGAGGAACCGGGGACACCATAGTTGGCGGTTGTTGTCAAACCGGGGGTTGTACCCTCAAGCGCGGCTGTAACCGAGGTGATGGGTCGTTTTTCAATCGTCTGCGCGTCGATCTGAGTGATCGCACCGGTGATTGATGATTTTTTCTGCGCGCCATAGGCCACAACCACAACCTCGTCAAGGTTAGCGGCTTGTGATTCAAGTTTGATTGTCAGATTGTCTGCCACAGGAACTTCCTGAGGCACCATACCTACGTAAGTGACTGAAAGTGTTTTTGCATTGTCAGGAACATTGAGAACGAATCGTCCGTCAATGTCTGTTGAGGCACCGATCTGGGTACCTTTCACAAAAACAGATGCTCCCACGATGGGTTCATCGTTGGAGGCTTCAATCACCGTACCCTTGATGGTACGTGCGTATGCAGAGCCTGCTAACAGACCAATACATACCAAGAAGAATAAGATTCTTTGCTTCATGTGATTTTGATTGATGAGTTAATGATTGATTTGTTTTCTCTGTTTCATGGCAACACTGTTGCAACAGTGTCATATTTAAGGTTTATTGTTCGAACTTCGTGGAAAACGAAGCGAGTTTGTCAGTATAATATTTCCTGAAATCAGTCCACCGGTAGTAGTTCCCTTCGACCGGCTTCAGGGGGAGTCGCGCCTCCGCTTCATTCAGGAGCACCTTCACAAGAACATCATCAGGGTTGTTCTCCGTGCGGTTCTTCGGGCGGTAGAAAACTATCTGGATGTTGGATGCCATTGGGAAAACGTCGAAGTTTCGCCAGTTTTCCGCCAGTGTGTCTATATTGTCGGTATCGTAGGCCGAATCGTTCAGTTCAAGAAGGATTGTCAGCGGAAGCACTATCGATTCATGACCGAAACGGAGGTTCACGCTCTGCAGCGGCGAGGTCATGGCAGTGTCGGCCGATTCAATTATGTTCTCCAGCAGTACACGCTGATTCCAGTGTGAACGGTGGTTGTTCTGAGGTGAGTTGCCTGAGTAGGCATACCACCATGCGTTCTTTATCAGCCACTGGTTGAAGAGTTCTTCCTCGGTGAAAAGGTCATAAAGGTCAGGCTGGTCGTCATGACTCTGTACATTGACCGCTATGTCGAAAACCCCTTCGAAAATATCCTTTTCATCTATAGAGTCGTTGACATATTTCTGATCGTTGAACACCTTGGCGAGAAAAGCCGAGTGGTCACTGTGACGCTCATTGAACTCCTTGTTCATTTTCGTAGCGGCCTTGGAGAGATTCTTGGCTACGGTGTCCGTGCTGTTATAGGCAAGGACAGGCTGATAAGCCCGTGTGGCGTCGCAGGTTACGTTGATTCCAGGCACCAGGCGTTGCAGTTCCGCAATTTCATTGGCCATGGAAAGGATGCAACGGATAACAACCGTTGACTTTGCATCGACATTGGTTCCGGTTGTGAACAACTGAGGAAAATTCTCAACCATCCTGCCGGCTATCTCGCGGTGCTGACGATGGCCTAACGGAGTAAGTTCTCCCAGACGGTTGTGTGAGGCCTCGTTGATTTTGCTCAACTGAGTCAGAAGTTCCTGACCGCGGGGAGTAAGTTTTCCAAGTGAATCAGCCTTGGCGAGAATATCAACCGGACCCTGATAATCCTTAGCATTGAGAAGCCAGCGCGATCCATGCCGTCCGTAATGCTCCATGTGGAACGGGATATAGCCTCTTGGAGCATCGCTAAGAGCAGGAATTCCGTAGGCAGGAACCGGGTAAGCCATCTGCTGGGAGCCAACCTGATTCAGATCAGGACGATCTTTTCCCCACATAAGACATGGCATTAATGCCACAAGTAATATAATGTAGAACTTCTTCATTGATTGATGATATTACGCCGGCAGTCAGGCCCGTACGGTAGTTTATGGAAAATACAGGGCAAAAATAATTTAACTTTTTTTATATTCCAAATTATTGAGGATAAATTTTTGTGAAATTTGCGATATTATATAAAAAAAGCACTTAATCCGTTGTTATAGCCCCACTTTGGGTAGATGATGAGCGTGATTTCGGGCTGAATTTTTTCTTTTAAGTTTCATTTTGACACATCTGTTTGCTTTTTTTCAGTTAATAATGCGTAAATTTGCAATGCGAAAATTCTCATATAAATATATGGAGCATTAATATATGGAACAGGTAATCACAGCCATAAGCGGAATTCTGACCGATTATATTCTTATTGCCGTGCTGCTTGCGGCAGCCGTGTACTTCACCATCCGCACGGGCGGAGTGCAGTTCCGGATGGCCGGAGAAATGATACGTCTGCTTCTCCATTCCGGCAAACGCGATGAAAACAGCCATGGCGTACCTGCCGCCGACACCGTCAGTTCATTTCAGGCGTTCTCTCTTTCAATCGCATCCCGTGTAGGCACCGGAAACATGGCCGGTGTGGCCACTGCCATAGCCATGGGTGGACCGGGAGCGGTTTTCTGGATGTGGGTTATAGCCCTGCTCGGGGCTGCCTCAGCCTTCGTTGAGTCAACTCTTGCACAACTGTTCAAGGTCAAGGGTGAGAAATCCTTCATGGGTGGGCCGGCCTACTATATCCAGAAAGGATTAGGCAACCGTCCGTGGGCGGTATGCTTCGCCGTGCTCATAACCGTGACTTTCGGATTCGCGTTCAACTCCGTACAGGCCAACACCATAGCATCCGCCTTCAACGAGTCGTTCGGAGTTTCTCCGTTGCTGACCGGGACGGTGCTCACCGTGGCCACCTTCGTCATAATAACCGGAGGGATACAGCGTGTCTCCCGTTTCTCCGAAATGGTGGTGCCCGTTATGGCCATAGCCTACCTTCTCTTAGCCGTGGTCATAGTAGCACTGAACATAGGGCGCATAGGGGAGATTCTTACAATGATTTTCACCGATGCGTTCTCACCGGATTCCGCACTTGGAGGCACCGTGGGAATGGGGATAATAATGGGTATCAAGCGCGGCCTTTTCAGCAATGAGGCAGGTGAAGGATCAACACCTAACGCTGCCGCCACCGCCACGGTGTCACACCCTGTGAAACAAGGACTTATCCAGGCTCTGGGAGTTTACACCGACACTCTATTGGTATGCTCGTGCACTGCATTCATAATTCTGTGTTCGGGAATTTTCACCGAGGGGCATGACGGCATAATCCTCACCCAGAAAGCCATTGACGCCGACCTCGGCTCCGGCCACAACTACGGCTCCATTTTCGTCAGCATAGCAATTCTGTTCTTCGCATTCACAAGCATAGTGGCCAACTACTACTACGGCGAAACCAACCTCCTGTTTATCCGCAACAGCAAGCGCATGATAACCATCTACCGCCTGATGGTGTGCGCTATAGTGCTTACAGGCTCGCTGACCACACTGACCATCGTGTGGGGCTTCGCTGACATCACAATGGCCCTGATGACCCTGTGCAACCTCGCAGCCATCCTCATGCTTGGCAAATATGCCTTCACGCTTCTCAAAGACTACCGCCGGCAGCGCAAAGAAGGGAAAAACCCCGTCTACACCTCGGACACAATCCCTGAGATAAAACACCTCACCGAGTGCTGGAACGAGGATTACAGCAACAAAAATCCGTAACTCTTCAAATGAAAAAACGGTTGGAACTGCTGCAAACCAAAAGAATAAGGTGGCAAGGTTGCGGAATTCTCACTGAAAATAAGTAACTTTGCAGTCTCATTCATTAACACGTTCTTACACATAGATTATATATATGGCACTTCAATGCGGCATAGTCGGACTCCCAAATGTGGGAAAATCCACTCTTTTCAACTGTCTGTCAAACGCTAAGGCTCAGTCGGCCAATTTCCCCTTCTGCACAATCGAACCGAACGTAGGGGTAATTACCGTTCCGGATGACCGACTGACCAAACTCGTGGAAATGTGTAACCCCAAAAGCATTGTTCCTGCAACCGTGGAGATTGTTGACATTGCCGGGCTGGTAAAAGGAGCCAGCAAAGGTGAGGGTCTCGGCAACAAGTTCCTCGCCAACATACGCGAAACAGACGCCATACTGCATGTGTTACGCTGTTTCGATGACGACAACATCACGCATGTCGACGGTTCGGTTGACCCTGTCCGCGACAAGGAAATCATTGACTACGAACTCCAACTGAAAGACCTGGAAACTGTTGAAAGCCGACTGGCCAAAACTCAGAAAGCCGCTCAGACCGGAGGTGACAAGGTTGCCAGACTACAATATGAGGTTCTGAAAAAATTCCACGACGCTCTAATGCAGGGGAAACCCGCACGTTCCGTTCAGTTCGAGACCGCAGACGAACAGAAATATGCCAAAGAACTGTTTCTGCTCACTAACAAACCGGTTCTCTACGTCTGCAACGTGGATGATGCTTCAGCCGTAAACGGCAACAAATATGTCGATGACGTACGCGAGGCCATCAAGGATGAAAACGCCCAACTCCTGATTGTGGCCGCACAGACCGAGAGTGATATAGCGGAACTCGACACCTGGGAAGAACGCCAGGAATTCCTCGCCGAGATCGATCTCGAGGAATCAGGTGTCAGCCGACTGATCCGTGCCGCCTATGCGCTCCTGAACCTCAAGACTTATTTCACGGCCGGGGCTGATGAAGTCCGTGCTTGGACTTTCCTTGACGGCATGAAAGCGCCCCAGTGCGCAGGAATAATCCACACCGACTTTGAGAAAGGGTTCATTCGCGCCGAGGTGATTAAATATGACGATTACGTAGCACTCGGCGGCGAAAACGGAGTGAAGGAAGCCGGCAAACTGTCAGTGGAAGGGAAAGAATACATTGTTCAGGACGGCGACATAATGCACTTCCGTTTCAACGTCTGACCGGACTCCACGGGAAAGTACTCCAATCCGGCATCCACACAAACCTGTCAATCACTTATCATGCGGCACTTCAGACTTCTCCTCCTGTTCTCTCTCCTGTCTTTATTCTCGGCTAACGCCCAGATAGTGGAGAATCATGCGAATCCGGGACTGAACACCGACTCTCTCCGGACAGAGTTTGACAAACGCCCGCTTATTTCGATGTATAAGGACAATTACTTCATTTTCGGAGGTCCTACGAACCACAGACCGGACAAGGAGAACACCAACGTAAAATTTCAGATTTCACTGCAATGTAAACTCACCAAGAGCACACTGCCGCTGAACACCTATCTGTTCCTGTACTACACCCAGAAAGTGTTCTGGAACGTGCTGGAAAACTCCATGCCCATGACCGACCTGAACTTCAATCCCGGCATAGGTCTGGCAAAACCGCTTTTCTCCAACAACAGATACATTGGCAAACTGAGTCTGATGATTGAGCATGAAAGCAACGGACGTGACTCCATCCAGTCACGCTCATGGAACAGGATATCGTTTGGTGTGAACATTGCCCTTGACCAGAACCTCATTATCCATGGAAAAGCGTGGATTCCCATTGTCGACGGTCAAAACAACCGCGATCTGCTGGACTATTATGGCATATATCAGGCAGGGCTGCAGGTGATGACAAACGACCGGCGGTGGAAATTCAGCGAAATCCTCGTGAAACGCCGGGGCTGGAAACCTAACTATAACTCTATAACCGAAGTCAGTTTCCGCTTCCTGCGAAATGCTGACTGGAACCTGTTTTTCCAGTACTACAACGGTTATGGCGAGGGGCTGCTTGACTACAACAAATTCAAATCACAGGCTCGTATAGGAATTGTGTTCCGTCCCAACTATTTCAGCGATTATTGATTAAGACCCTGTCCGTCAGTTTGATTTTGGCTTCGCATCAGAGGGATACGCTATGCGCACGTGATACATTGTACGGAGCCTTGAAATGAAAGCCTCCTTGATAACCTTTATATCCTTGAACGAAATCGGCGACTGCGAGTGAAGCCCCTGCTGCACCTGCCCGTCGATGATTTTGTTTACAAGCGAGGTTATAGCCTCCATCGTATGCTCAGGCAACGAACGTGAAGCAGCCTCCACACTGTCAGCCATCATCAACAGAGAAGCCTCCTTCGTCGTTGGATTTGGCCCCGGATAAGTGAAAGGTGCCGCACTGATCTCCTCACCGGGATGACGTCGCTGCTCCATTGCATAGAAATATTTGACCAACCCCTTGCCGTGATGCTGCGAGATCATATCCTTGATAATCTGAGGCAGTTTGTTCTTTTCCGCCATCTTCAGCCCCTCCGTCACATGACCAATTATTATCCCCGCACTCTGCTGCGGAGTAAGCGCGTCATGCGGATTAACGCCATGCTGATTCTCAGTGAAGAAAGCAGGGTTGGAGAGTTTCCCGATGTCGTGATACAGAGCCCCCGCACGAACCGTCAGAGGATTCGCGCCTATCTTGCGCGCTGCGTCGCTTGCCAGTGAACTGACTGACATTGAATGTTGGAACGTGCCCGGACACTGTTCCGAAAGATCCCTCAAAATAGGGTTATTGATATCTGACATCTCCACAAGCGTCACCATGGAGGTGAGAGAGAATATCTTCTCGAAAACAAAAATCAAGATATAGGCAAACGATATCAGAACCGCGTTGATGGCAAAGAATCCTATCAGTTTACCCGTAGAGGATGATATTGTGCCGGACTGGAGCAATTCCATAGCCAGATAACTGACCGCGTAAACCAGAAATACAAACAGGGCCGTCCGGAGCAACTGCGAGCGGCGGGTCAGTTCCCTCAGGGAGAAGATTGCCGCCAATCCCGCCAGCGTCTGAACCGTGATGAACTCTATGGGGAAAAGAGAGAGGGGGCCACACAGCAATATCTCCACCACCAGACACATGAAGGCCGTACGGGAGTCAAAGAACACCACGGTCATAACCGGGAGTATAGCAAACGGTATGAGGTAGATGCCGGAACTTATGTGAGGAGCCACAATCGTCGCTACGACGTACAGAAGCGTTATCGCCAGCAATATCGCGCTCAAACGCTTCAGCGACAGGAAATCCTTCCTTCTATAGATCCACAGATAAATCAGCAGTGAACTCAACAGCATGACCGTGAACAGCAACTGACCCAGACCAACGTAGAGGTTTTCGCTCGTCGATGCCTGTGAACGTGACTCAAGCATTGACTCGTAGGTCGACAGGATGGCATAAAGTTGAGGCGTCACTATGTCACCCCGGTCTATGATGCGTTCACCCTGCTGCACCACCCCAATCGCCGCTTCTATGGGGCGAAGACGGTCATCATAGAGGCGTTCGGTTGCAACCGTGTCAATCAGGATATTGGGCAGAATCATGGTGGCGAGTTGGAATTCGGTGATCGCCGTGCGTGCCCTCGGTGTGTGGAAAAGTGAATCTATTACCGCGTAAGCCAGACGTGGCGTGCGCAACGTACCCACCTTGCGCTTGACCACAGTGTTGTTCTCCACGAATCCAACCTCCCTGATTCCGCGAGCCCTTATGTAATCATTGTAGAATTCCGGCGAGACAATACCGTCAGAGTAGAGCCTGCCCACGGTTTCACGCAGACGCGTGCGGTCCGATGGGTCAATCCCCGGTATGGAAAGCAACCGGTTGAGCACAGCCTTCCTGGGTGAATTGTCCACTTTCATTATAGGTGTGAAGGTTCGGTTCAGCGAATCACGCATCTCCTTAACCGTGATGGAGTCACGGAACACGGGAATGTCAAACGGTGCGGTAAGCAGTGAATGGGTCCACGGACGGTTCATCTCGAACTGGAAATGCCGGCTGTCGCTCCTGGGGAAAAACAGAAGGATCAGCGACGTGGCCGCCAGTATCACAATTATCCGCAATATATAGTCTTTATTGTACATTTCACTATCGTTTAATCATTTTATCACGCTCTATCCCCGCGGGACAATATCTTACAGCACTCTGGCAACCTGTTTCACACCGTTGACCTGAGCCACTTTGGCACAGAGATCACGGACTACCTCATTGTCCGCGACCTTGATCCAGAGGTCGCAATGAAACACCTCTTTCTCAGCCTCGATATTCATTTTGCGGATATCTATGGCCAGATGCGACGATATCATCTGCGTCAGTTCCTGGAGTATACCGAAACGGTCTATACCCTCTATGTGGATCTGAGCCGGAAATGACTGTTTCTGCACGTCCCACTTCACTTGCAGCAGACGGGGACCGAAACTTGCCTTCAGAGCCTGTGCCCGCGGACAGTCCATCGAGTGAACCTCAACCTCATCGTTGTCATTGATGTAGCCCAGTACATTATCTCCGGGAATAGGATTGCAACAGGGCGCGAAAACAAAGTTCGACCCATGCTCATCGCTATGGAGCACATAAGTTTCCTTCCTGTTGATGCTCTCTTTCTTCTCTGTCTCGGCATGCTCCTCGGCGGCCTTTTTCGAGCGACGGAAAATCAGGCGTGACAACAGCGACTCATTCTGCTTCTTCATCATCCTGACAACATAGTCACCCAATGTCACCTCTCCGGAGCCTATGCGCATGTAGAGTTCATCTCGGTTGCTGACCTTGCATATACCCAACAGTTTGGTGAAACTCTCGTTTGTCTCCTTGATATCATTGTTTTGCAGGAAACGCTCATACAGTTCTCTGCCCGTCTCTATCGCCGGACGCTGAGCCTGCTTCAATGCCTGCCGCAGACGGGTCTTTGCCTTTGCCGATGCAAGGAATGATATCCATTCCTCCTTGGGCTTCTGCGACTTTGAGGTCAGTACCTCAACCTGGTCACCGCTCTTCAGTTTCTGACTCAGCGGCACAAGTTTATGGTTGACCTTACCTGCTATACAGTGGAAACCCAGTTGAGTGTGGAGGTTGAACGCAACATCCAGCACGGTTGATCCGGCCGGTAGAGTTATAAGTTCCCCTTTGGGCGTAAATACCACAATCTCAGTAGCGAACAGATTCAGTTTTACCGTGTCAAGAAAATCTATGGCATTCGGATCCGGATTATCCAGAATCTCCTTGATTGTCTGGAGCCATGCATTGAGTTCGCTCTCCTCGTCACCCTCTCCTATCTTGTATTTCCAGTGGGCGGCGAAACCTTTTTCAGCAATCTCGTCCATGCGCCGTGAGCGAATCTGGATCTCCACCCAGTTTCCGTCAGGGCCCATGACTGTCAGGTGAAGAGCCTGATAGCCGTTGGCCTTGGGTATCGACAGCCAGTCGCGCGTACGTTCCGGGTGCAGACGGTAGAGTTCCGTAATGGCGGTATAGATGCTCCAGCATATTCCCTTTTCCTTGGCCGGATCATCACACTCGAAAATTATTCGCATGGCATACAGGTCATACACTTCCTCAAATGGAATATGCTTTGACTCCATCTTGTTCCAGATGGAATAGACTGATTTCATCCTCGCCTTGGCATCGAAGGTCAGACCCAGACCCTTGAGTTTTTCTATGATAGGTGTGGCGAAATCAGTATAAACCTCGTTCCGGCGTTCCTCCGTTGCCTTGATTTTGTCACTGATTTCCTGATATGCGGCCGGATGCTCATACTTGAAACTCAGATCCTCCAGTTCGGTTTTTATGGCGAACAGTCCCAGTCTATGCGCAAGGGGCGCATAGATATACAGGGTCTCTCCTGCAATTTTATACTGTTTCGCAGGTGCCATTGAGCCAAGTGTGCGCATGTTGTGCAGACGGTCAGCCATCTTGATAAGCACCACGCGGATATCCTCGCTCATCGTAAGCAGCAGTTTACGGAAATTCTCAGCCTGCGCCGATGCCTTCGCTCCGAAAATTCCTCCGGAGATCTTTGTCAGTCCGGAAACCAACTGCGCTATCTTCTTTCCGAAGTGCTGCTCTATATCCTCCACCGTGAACTCCGTGTCCTCGACTACATCATGCAGCAACGCCGCACAAATGGAAGTGGAGCCAAGCCCTATCTCCTGACTCGCTATTTTCGCCACGGCTATAGGATGCAGAATATACGGCTCGCCGGAACGGCGGCGTATCCCTTTGTGGGCCTCCTTTGCAAATTCAAAAGCCCGGACTATTATCTCCACCTTCTTGCGGTGATTGCTGTTAAGATAGCCGTTCAGCAGGTCGTTGAACGCCTCCTGAATCATTGCCTCTTCTTCCTGTGGGGTCTTGTTGTATTCTGCCATAATTCTTTCCGGTGTGAAGTCACAAATTTACTCATTATTGTTGGAAAAATGAAATATTTGTCAAAAAAACTTGGCGAACCCTCAGAATTTGACGGCGTTTTTGACAATGTCACCGCCACCACCCGTCACTGACACTCAGAATCATCCCCACACGTCAACACGCAGTTCAACACTTCAGTCAAATATGGAGTCTGTCTCCGCTCAATCGTCACCCTATAATTTATAACCACTCACTCTCAACCTTCTACGTTTTATAAATTTTTCAACACAAAAACAAATAGTTTATTAGAGTTTTTTCAAAATTTCTTGTGTATTAAAAATAAAATTATTAATTTTGCACCGTCCTTATGGTACAAATAAACATTTAGGATTCGTGAAACCCGGCTTTCTATGATTTTTCTCCGGCCGGCAATCACGCGAAAACTGTTTTTCATGAGAATAATAGTTATTAATCCGCTGATTTCCCGGTAATTGACTTATAGAGAAATCACAGGTTATTAGGATTGGTTTAGTAATGCTTCATACATCTGATGTGTATGAAAAATGGAAAAGGGTGCAGGAGTATCCTTTTTTATTTTTTATAGATGTGGGGGCTCCCCTCAATTCGTTTCAATTTTCAGGAGATATTTTTGTTTTTGATGAAGGAGAGTACAGGTGCAAGTGAAAAGGAGGGTTTGTCAGAATATGCCGGATACAAGTCGCTGAGGATGAGGACGATAGGAGCACACCTAAGTATGTGACCGAAGCCGCTTCCGAAAGCAACTACGCAGATGGCTTGTTATGACACACCGTCAATGGAATGAAGTCGCTTCATCTCCTTTATTTGAATCGCCAGGTTATGGTTCCGGTCTGATTCTTGGTGGAATTGGGCAATGGCGAGAATTTGGTTTCAAGCGTAGCCTTGATGGTTTTGTTTCGCATGGCATTATCACCTGCTGCCGCACCTTCTCCGCCGGCATAGTCAGCCTTGATCACCTTACCCTCCGGATTCACCGTCACACTCACGCGTATGGTGCCCGACTTACGGCTTGAGTTCGCGCCCCAGTGCAGGATGGTTCGTCCCGCAAGGTCATGACCCTGCTCGCCAACAGGCAGCCCCGACACATTGCTACCTTCCCCTTTGCCACTTATCCCCTCACCCTTACCGGTGCCGGAGAAATTCATCTGACGCGCTATTTTATCCCGCGTTTTCTGCTCATGGCGCATACGTTCCTGCTCTTCCAGTTCCTCCTTCGTCGGGCCCTGTTTCTCAGGCCTTTCTGCCGGGGTGACCTTCATGGGTGATTCTTGTTCCGAAGAAACCTCCTGCGGGGTCTGACCGGCATCTCCGCTGTTATCCATGTCATGTCCGTCCTGAAGCGTCTCCCCCTGCTGCGGCTTAGCCACCGGTGCATCCGAGGGGGTTACATCACGCAGCATGTCCCCTAAATTGATATAGTCGCTCACAAGCAGAATCTCAGAGCTGTCAACAGGGATACGGCTGTCATCCGGATTCTCCGGAGGCCAGCGCAGATATGTGGTCGTAAGCACCAGCAGCAGAAGCAGATGCAGACCAACGGTGATTACGGCGGATATGACCTTGTCGCGTTTCATTCAGGACGTGCTGATTTTGGAGCCGGCTTCGTTGCGAGGACCATTTTCAAGTTCCCTTCGGCTCCTATGTTCAGAATCTCCACGATTTTCCCATACGGCACTTCCTCATCGGCATACAGCGCTATGAACCCTTCGGGGTCATTCTCATGAGCCAGACGCAGGAAGGTGACAAGCGTTTCCGGCGTCATCGGTTGCGGCTCCTCACCCTGAAACGACGCATACAGATTGGAATTCATATCCAGATACACCGTTGTGCCTGGCTTGATGGCACGCTGCTCCGAACTCTCGGGCAGATTAACCTCAAGTGCGGTTGGCATGACAAAGGTGGAAGTGACCATGAAAAAAATCAGCAGCAGGAAAATGACGTCAGTCATTGACGCCATGGAGAAAGTCGCTTCCATCCGGTGTTGTGACTTGATTGCCATGATTCGCTAATTTATTGATTATCAAGCAGGTTCATTGAGCAAATCCATGAACTCCATGGTTTTGGCCTCCAGCAGGTTCATCACGTGGTTGATTCGCGCCACCAGATAATTATAGGCGAACATCGCTATCACACCGACCACCAGACCGGCAACCGTCGTCACCAGAGCCGTATAGATGCCTCCCGCAAAAGTAGAGATTGAGGCGGCATTACCCTGCGACGCTATGTCAAAAAATGCCTGGACCATACCTATGACCGTTCCAAGGAAACCGAGCATCGGCGCTCCGGCGGCTGTGGTGGCAAGCCAGGGCAGACCCTTGCCCAGATTGGCAACCTCAATGTTTCCGGTGTTCTCTATAGTGACAAGCACATCCTGCATGGGACGCCCTATGCGCGACAAACCTTTGGCTATCAGACGGGCGTAGGGCGAATTGTCCTTCTTGCACAGATTCATGGCGCTTTCAATCTCCCCTTCATGAACATAATCCTTGATTCTTTTCATGAATGTCTCATCGTGACGTGCCGCACGATTGATCACTATGGCTCGTTCTATCAGAATGTAGATACTGATTAGGGAAAGCAACAGCAGGGGTATCATCAGAACACCTCCCTGCATGCACAGGTCCCAGATGGGAAGCGAGGTTTCTACAACCTCAGGCACCGGGGGCTGTTGTACCGCTGCCGCAACGGTATCGGCGGCAAATTCGTTCATGACTTCAACTGTGTCAGGAGTTTGGATTGCAAGAGTGAGCATCGGAATATAAAAATTGTTTGGGAATTCTTCTTATTTATCTTTTCACAAAAAAGGACGTAATTATCACAACAGTGCCTCCTTGTAGCGGCGCACCGTTTCCTCAAGCCCCAGGTAGAGCGCGTCACTGATCAGCGCGTGACCAATCGACACCTCGTTCAGATGAGGCAGACGGCTATGGAAGAACTTAAGATTGTCAAGATTAAGGTCATGACCGGCATTAACACCTAAACCTGCCTTATGAGCAACCTCGGAGGCAGCCACAAAAGGAGCAACCGCCGACTCCGGATCATGCGGAAACTGATCCGCATAAGGCTTGGTGTAGAGTTCCACCCGGTCAGCACCCGCGCGTGCCGCAGCAATGATATTCTCAGGTTCCGTACCAACGAATACAGATGTACGTATCCCCGCATCCTTGAATCTTTCAATAACATCTGTCAGAAAATCAAAATTCCCCTCAACATCCCAGCCTGAGTCAGATGTGAGTTGCGAGGGACTGTCGGGAACAAGCGTAACCTGCTCCGGACGGACCTTCAGAACCAGATCTATGAAGTCCGGCGATGGATAGCCCTCGATATTGAACTCGGTGGTGACAACCGGACGCAGATTGAAAACATCCTCACGACGGATGTGTCGCTCATCAGGACGCGGATGAACCGTGATGCCATCCGCTCCGAACAACTCACAGTCTGCCGAAACCTTCAGCAGGTCAGGAACATTCTCTCCGCGGGCATTTCGCAGCGTGGCTATCTTATTTACATTAACACTAAG
Organism: uncultured Porphyromonadaceae bacterium; assembly: GCA_947175645.1. GTDB lineage: Bacteria > Bacteroidota > Bacteroidia > Bacteroidales > Muribaculaceae > CAJUPY01. The sequence continues at coordinate 78,511 of CAMWNP010000008.1, read as the reverse complement.
ATTGGTAGTCATCGGTCTTTTTTGTTAAAGTTATCCAACCGGTCAACCGGCGGGGTTGCGCAAGTGAGGAAAATTTGCTAAATTTGTACTCTGAACTTTCCGCGGATATATCTTCCCCACGGAATGGTTCTGCAAAAATACTCAGAAAAATTTAAAAAAGGAGCAAATTTGAACCTAAAAGATTCATATAATTCAAAAAACACCGATTTTTCTCCGGCCAAGGAGGACCTGTGGTCACGCAGATTTCCGGAAAACCCTGACGCCTCGGAACTTATTCTCGCGGTCATGCCTGAAGACTTCTCGGCTTCACGGATCGCCGGTGCCGTGGAGGACTGTAACGCACATCTGATTAACCTCAACGTTACACGACTGCTTACCGGCCGCGGACAAATGATTGTCGACCTCCGCATCAACCACTCCGATTCTTCAAACGTGGCACGATCTCTCGAACGATACGGCTACGAAATCCTCGACCACGGCAACACCCTCGGCTCCGGGGCCGACATGGAACGCGCTCGTAACCGCGCCGACGAAATTCTAAGAATCCTAAACATCTGACCCGATATGCTTACCATAGCCGTTTACGGAAGCCGCAGACAGGAACCGGCTTCGCTCAAACTGATCGACTCCCTCCTCCGTGAACTTTCGGCTCGTGGATGCAGGCTGTTGCTCCACAGCAAAATCTACTCCTCCCTCACTCAGGGAGGCTTCGACCCCGCTTGCTGGAACCTCTATGCCGTAACTGACTCCGACCGTTTCTCCGCCAAACTGGTCATCAGCATCGGTGGCGACGGAACATTCCTCAGAACAGCCCGTTGGGTAGGAGACAAGGAAATTCCCATCGTGGGCGTTAACTCCGGACACCTCGGCTACCTGACAGCCTTCGACATCACAAACACTCCCGCACTCCTCAAAATGCTCTTCAGCGGCGAATTCTTCGTTGAACGCCGCTCCGTGATACGCGTTGCCGGCGAACATCTTCCCCCCGCTGTATTCAACTGCGCCCTCAACGAAATTGCTATAATGAAGCATGACTCCGCTTCCATGATTACAATCGACGCTGCCATTGACGGGCACCATCTCTCACAATACAAAGCCGACGGACTGCTGGTGGCAACTCCAACAGGCTCAACCGGATATTCCCTCTCTGTAGGCGGACCGATAATCCAGCCAACCGCACCAACTTTCGTAATCTCTCCCATCGCCGCACACTCCCTCACAATGCGCCCCCTGGTAATCACTGACAACTCCATTCTCACTCTAACCGTCGGCGGACGCTCTCAGTCATGCTTCGTCAGCATCGACGGAAACTCCTTCCCTGTCCCCACCGGCGCTACGCTTACCGTAAGCAAAGCACCTTACTCCATAAAAGTGGTCATGCCGGACAACCATGGATTCGCCACAACTCTCCGCGAAAAACTCCTCTGGGGAATTTGACCGCACGGCAATCCTACATCTAACACCACTCCTTTTTTTTTATGAAAAAAGCAAAACGTTATATTGATGAGTTAAACACTATTGATGAACATGTTAAGATTGAGGCTAAACAATGTTCAGATAAAATAGATAAAAGTGTGCTTGAAACTATATGTTCGTTTTCTAACGAACCGGAACTTGGTGGTGGCACCATCATTATCGGGCTACAAGAGTCGGAAGATAATTCAAATCAATATAATGTTGTGGGAGTTACTGACTCGGATAAATTACAAAAGGACCTCGCTACTCAATGTGCTACCATGTTCAACCATCCTATTCGCCCTCTTATTGAGGCGGAGAATATTGAAGGGAAGAAAGTACTTGTAGTTGAGGTACAGGAATTAGACACTAAGTTTAAACCGCTATACTTCAAAGATACGGGATTGCCCAAAGGTGCATGGAGAAGAATTGGTTCTACAGATCATCGTTGCACAGAAGAAGATTTACATATCTTATTCCATGAATCCGATGACTTTGACATAGCGGTGGTAAACGGAACTGATCTTGACGATATTGATGAAAATGCAGTGAGAGCATATCGTCGACTTCGGAGTGAAGTCAACACAAAGGCTGAAGAATTAAACTATTCTGACATTGATCTGCTTCGCTCATTAAATTGCATTGTCAAAAACAAGGAAGGAGAATGGAAACTTACGAATACAGGACTTATCGTTTTTGGTAAATCTATGGCATTACGGAGAGAATTACCGGCTGTTCGGGTTGACTACATTCGTGTTTCCGGAACAGAGTGGTTGCCAGATCCTCACAAGCGTTTTGACTCTATTGATATGCGTGGTCCGTTATTACTGTTGGTAAACCGCGCCTTTAATGCTATTGCTGATGATCTTCCAAGAGGATTTTCATTAAAGCCCGGCAATTTACAAGCAGATAGACCGCTATCTATTCCTGAGGATGCTCTACGTGAAGCGATTGTTAATTCTCTTATACATCAAAATTTCAGAATTCATCAACCCATTCAGATTATCAGATACTCCAATAGACTTGAAATAATCAATCCGGGATTCTCATTAAAACCTGCCGAGACACTTGGCGAGCCTGGCTCACGCTTGAGAAATCCAACAATCAGTTCTATTTTCCACGAAACACAATTAGCGGAAGCAAAAGGCACCGGTATCGGCACCATGCGTCGCTTGATGAAAGATTCAAAAATGATGCCACCTACATTTGAATCAAATCATATCAGAAACTCATTCACTACGCGCATATTGCTACATCATTTTCTTTCAGAAAAAGACCTGATGTGGTTGACTTCTCTGGGAACAGACAAGTTAGATGACGCTCAAAAAATAGCATTAATATTTTTACGCGAGGTGGGAGCCATCGATAATATTACATATCGTCAACTTTCAGGAGTCACTACAAAAGAAGCAAGTAGAGGATTGAAATCATTAGCAAACTTGAATTTTGTTATGGTTAAAGGTCGAGGACGTCAAACTTATTATACTCCATCGGAAAAGATTAAATCCATAGATGCTAATGGTGGAACCTCAGTCGCTAATGGTGGAACCTCGGTCGCTAATGGTGGAACTTCGGTCGCTAATGGTGGAACCTCAGTCGCTAATGGTGGAACCTCGGATAATAATATTGACCTAAATATTAATAGGATGATTCTACCTGATAATTTGACAGAAAAAATAAGACATTTTGGACAAAGAGTACCCAAAAATGTCTTGGAGGATACAATTGTTGAATTATGTAAGTTTCACCCGTTTTCAGGTGATGAACTTGCAAAAATATTAGGTAGAACAGAATCTCATATAAAAAATAAGATTATCCCTCAACTACTTGCCTCTCACAGGATTGAATTCATATTCCCGGAAATGAAGAACCACCCGAATCAAAAATATACCGCTGCCGGATAGCAAAATATATGGCTGCAGCAGTTTCTCCCCGATCTGTAATGACTCTCTTTTAACTAAACGAGGTTCAAACCCGAAAAATAAAACTTGTGAAATATCTAATAATTGGTTAACTTTGCATTCTTTCATTCAGAAGTAAAGTAAAAAAATATAATATATGTCAAAAGTTATCATCATCGGGTGTGGCGGCGTTGGAACCGTCGTTGCCCACAAATGCGCACAGAACCCTGAGGTTTTCAACGAAATAGTAATTGCCTCACGCACCAAAAGCAAGTGTGATGCCGTCGCAAAAGCAATTGGAAAACCTAACGTCACCACTGACTCTGTCGATGCCGACAGCGTGGAACAACTCGTGGAACTCTTCAACCGCCACAAACCTGACCTGGTCATAAACGTGGCCCTGCCCTATCAGGACCTCACCATTATGGACGCATGTCTGGAATGTGGAGTAAACTACCTCGACACCGCAAACTACGAGCCCAAAGATGAAGCACACTTCGAATACTCATGGCAATGGGCCTACCGCGAACGTTTCGAAAAAGCCGGTCTGACTGCTATCCTCGGTTGCGGATTCGACCCCGGAGTAACAGGCGTGTTCACCGCTTACGCCGCCAAGCACTACTTCTCACGCATGGAGTATCTCGACATCGTTGACTGCAACGCAGGTGACCACGGTAAAGCATTCGCCACCAACTTCAACCCTGAAATCAACATTCGTGAAATAACCCAGAACGGCCGTTACTATCAGGACGGAAAATGGATCACAACAGGTCCACTGGAAATACACGCATCCCTCAACTACCCCAACATCGGCCCGCGTGACTCATATCTCCTTTACCACGAGGAACTTGAATCACTCGTCCAGAACTTCCCCACAATCAAGCGCGCACGCTTCTGGATGACCTTCGGACAGGAATACCTCACTCACCTCCGCGTAATACAGAACATCGGAATGGCTCGCATCGACGAAGTAGACTACAACGGCGTGAAAATCGTTCCCCTGCAGTTCCTCAAAGCAGTCCTCCCCAACCCGCAGGATCTCGGCGAAAACTACCACGGCGAAACATCAATCGGTTGCCGCATTGCAGGGTATGACAAAGAAGGAAAACCTCTCACATACTACATCTACAACAACTGCTCTCACGAAGAATCATACCGCGAAACAGGCATGCAGGCCGTCAGTTACACAACCGGTGTGCCTGCAATGACAGGCGCAATGATGTTCCTGACAGGCAAATGGGTCAAACCCGGAGTCCACAACGTGGAGGAATTCGACCCCGATCCATTCCTCGAACAACTCGCCGTTCAAGGACTCCCCTGGCATGAAATTCTGAACGCCGACCTCGAAGTGGACAATATCGGATAATATTCCACAAAAATCATTAAACAGAGTGCTTATCTGAAAAATAAACACTAACTTTGCATCAGAATAAACATTATTATTTATAACCCTATGGTAAGTTACAAAGAATTAGGTCTGGTGAACACTCGCGAAATGTTCGCCAAAGCAATCAAAGGCGGTTACGCCGTTCCCGCTTTCAACTTCAACAACATGGAACAACTTCAGGCCATCATAAAGGCAGCCGCTGAAGACCGTTCTCCCGTTATCCTCCAGGTTTCCAAAGGCGCACGAAACTATGCTAACGCCACACTTCTCCGCTACATGGCCCAGGGTGCCGTTGAATACGCCAAAGAATTCGGCTGGGAACATCCCCAGATCTGTCTCCACCTTGACCACGGCGACAGTTTCGAACTCTGCAAATCCTGCATCGACAACGGTTTCTCTTCTGTTATGATCGACGGTTCACACCTCCCTTACGAAGAAAACGTTGCCCTCACAAAAAAAGTAGTTGACTACGCTCACCAGTTCGACGTTACAGTGGAAGGCGAACTCGGCGTTCTCGCAGGTGTTGAAGACGAAGTTTCTTCAGACCACCACACCTACACTGACCCCGAAGAAGTTATCGACTTCGCCACTCGCACAGGATGCGACTCACTGGCCATCTCAATCGGTACCTCTCACGGCGCATACAAATTCACTCCCGAACAGTGCACCCGCAACGAAGAAGGCAAACTCGTTCCTCCTCCATTGGCTTTCGACGTTCTCGATGCCGTTATGGAAAAACTCCCCGGATTCCCCATCGTTCTCCACGGTTCATCATCAGTTCCACAGGACGAAGTTGACACCATCAACAAATTCGGCGGAAAACTCCCCGATGCCATCGGTATCCCCGAAGAACAACTCCGCAAAGCAGCAAAGAGCGCCGTTTGCAAAATCAACATCGACTCTGACAGCCGTCTCGCAATGACTGCTGCAATCCGTCAGGTATTCGCTGAAAAACCCGCTGAGTTCGACCCCCGCAAATACCTCGGTCCCGCTCGTGACAACATGGAGAAACTCTACAAACACAAAATTGAAAACGTTCTCGGATCAAAGGACAAAGCACTCTGATTCCACTGACGTAAAAAACACCCTAAAAACAGAGCGACCGCATCACTGCAGTCGCTCTGTTCTTATATATAAGTATCAGTTTTAATTTTGAAAATTAAACCGATAATTACTAAATTTGCATCATGGCGGCAGATGATGACAAAATTTCAGGCTTTGAATCCCAATCAATCATTGATGATGGACCGATAGACTTTGGCGCAGCGCAACGGCTTGAACGCGAGGGGTCGACGTGCGATGTCTTTGTCACTCGCCTCCACCGCCGGCGGGTATTTGTAAAGCGGCTAAAAAAAGAATTCCGCGCAAACACGGTGTATAGTGCAGCCTTTGACAAGGAATTTGACTTAGGGGTGGAATTGCAGCATAAGTCATTGCCCCGGTACAGGGAATTTCATGATGATTACATTGTGATGGATTTTATCGATGGTGTAACATTATCCGAAGCCATGAAAAGCGAAATCAATGCCGAAACTCCGGCATCGGCTGCTCGCCGTTGGCTTAGCCATCCCGGAAATCTGAGGCGCATGCTAAAGGAACTCATTGACGTAACGGGCTATCTGCATCGCCACAACGTTGTCCACTGCGACATCAAGCCTGACAACATCATCCTGACCGACGGAACATTCAATCTGATGCTTATTGACTTTGATAAATCCTACACATCATGGCTTGATGATACCTCGGGGTCCCCGGCACTGTACGGCGTGGCGGCTGATAAACGTGGCAATACTGACATTGATTTCCACGGCATCGGTAAAATTATCGAAACCCTGATTGCCAATGACCTTAAATTCAGCGGATTAGCCAAGTTACGCAACCGTTGTTTTGTTGACGGCGTTACTGCTGACGACCTGATGGAAATCATCGGCAGGAATAGGTCGCAAAAAACTCTTTTGGCCATTCCGGCACTTCTCACGTTTTTGGCAATAGGCGGTGGCTTGTGGTTTTATTTCAACAAATCAAATGAGCATAAAGAAACTGACGGATTGGAGGAGAAACAACTGATTGTGGCTGCCGACACATCGGCTACCGACGAAAAACCGGTTGCTATACAGGAATATACGTCCGCTACTGAAATCAAACACCAACAAATTAACACAAAGGTTGATGTGGAGTCGATGACTGCCGGAATGTTCATCCTCCTATACAGTGAACTCAACAGCCTTGAAAGCACGATTGCTGACACAACGCTGACTGCCGATGACATATACCGTTCACTGCAGTTGTATCATGATACTGAGAAGGATTGTTTCGGTGACCTTTACACCGCTGTCGCTAAAGCCAATAACACCACAAATCAAGCCGTCGGAGCCAAACTGGTGTGGGAGTCTGATGCCTGGAGGAAATATATGCATTACAGTGACAGCATCAAACGCATGGTTTCCAATGAATGGCGAGCACGCGGGAACCGGGGCTAAAGAATATCGATTGATGCAATTCCGCCGTTTTTAGCCGCGCGATAAGCGCCGAGGCTCTTTCCGTCACGTATTACATCCAAGGCATAAAACTCAAAACCCACGGTTAGGTTTTCAACCCTCAACGTATCGCCGGCCATAAGTTTGCTGTTTACAGCCTCAACAATCCGGAATTGACCGTCACCCATGTACGACATAACGATGCGGCGGTTAGGGCTATAGCATACAACCACACGCGTGCCGGCTTGTAGATTGGCAGTGTCAACCGTATCAATAGTGTCAAACGCCGAAATAATCATGCCATCGCGTAAAGCAACTTCAAGTTCCTTATAACCTCCGTTAAAACCCAGGTACTTTGCTATAATATCCATGGTAGACGGTCGCGGAGCCACATCAGCCCCGGTGAATCCGAACATCCGTTTGAGCGTTGAAACCCCAAGACGCTCCCCCGTCCGCTCAAAAATATCCTCCGAAAGAGCCTCACATTCCTGCGAATACCTGACTTCGCGTCCAAAGCGCTCGGCAATTAAATTCCTTATCCATTCGCTTAACATACATATTCTTTCTTTTGACTGCAAAATTAGTCAAAAAAATAAAGCGGGGAAACTTTCCCCCATGTAATGAACGAAGTGAACACACCGCCAATGATTTTTTTGATTTAACTTTGCCGGAGCAACGCAGAAGCCCCTGTTGCCAACGGCGGAACTGTCCCAATTTTAGGAAGTTAAAATTCTGTGGATAAATTTGGAAGAAAATAAAAATTATTCTAAATTTGCACTGACGGCAGGCACATACCTCCCGAAGCCGCGACAGAGGTCGCCAGGCAACATTTTTTAGAAAGCGTTACTTGACGCTACGGTTCTGATGTTCTGAAACTTCGCAACTTTCAATGAATCCTTAACAGACCCGGGCAACAGTAGACGTCGCATTGCTATGGATATCCCATAGGCATTTGCCGTACCCTTGCGAAAGGGCGCGGCTCGTCATGGATATACATATAGCGTGGGCTTCTGCGTTGCTCTGTTCTTTGAGGATCGGCAATGCGAAGGCCGCAGAACGTGGAACAGGGCAACAAGCACGGCTCCACGCTTTTTCATTTATAAACCAGACTATTGCCAACGTTGTGAGCCCGAAGGCAAAACTTATCGTTATGAGCGCCAATCTTCTTGAAATGTTCCAGCAATGGCTCATCCAAAACGGGATAACCACAACTTCCCATTCAACTGCGTCTTACATGACGCGCCTTCGTAAATCCTTTAAAATCTGGAATAGGAAATCTAAAATTCTTGTTCCGATAGAAAGTAACCTGGGGACTCTTCAATACTTAGTTCACAATCGTCCTGATTTACTTGACGATTTATTCAATTTGATGATTCGTTATGTATGCGATGATTTTGCCGATGGGAAAATCAGTGAAGGATATAAAAACGACATCTGTACAGCAGTCCGCAGGTTCCAGGAATACCTTACATCAGTAGCCGGGAAAAATAATATTTCTGTTTCTCCGGCGGTCATGCAAGGACTGGCTTCATCAGTTTCCAATGAACTCACGGCATCTGAGGAATTTTATCCTGATGAACTAAATCTGCGTAACCGCATTTCGTCTCGTAACAGCACATATTGGCCCGCCAGTAAATTAGGGGATCTCATAGGCAAAAACAGTGACGAGTCATGGATTACCCAGGCATTGAAAAAAGTATCTGTTTTAACAGAAAAAGGCCCCCATCGTGTAATTGACATTGAAAAAATGCGTGTAGGGAAAGGTGACATTCTTGAGGTAATGCCGAAGATATACTCTAAAGGGGCCTTTGTCAAGGCTTACGGTTATCATGCAAACGGCAGCATACATCCGTTTAAAGTTGCCCGTGATGCAAATGGCACAATACTGTTGTCATCAATTTCTATAGATCATTCTCCGGCTATTTCATTAATTATTAAGTCCGGACGCTTCCCGGAATTCCAAAATTTAATCAACGGATTAAACGTTAATCCCCGGAAACTGAAAAAGGAATATGACCTGATTAATGAAATGGAATTCTACTTGCTAATGGAAAGAAGCCAGAACTCCGCCAAGGGAAACCGATGGTGATTATTAAGCATAGAAACTTACAGTTTCTATGTTACCATTGGTGACACAATAGTTAATGTTATCACAAGATATTGAAATTATTTCATGACAAAGAACTGATTATGAATAAATACATATTCAACATTTTATTTATTATTTTTGTAATAACCCTGCCTTTAAACATGCATGCTGATGGGTATTTGGTAGCAGGTAGGGGAGATTATGAAACGGGAAAGATATATACGCTTAAGGCAACTACGTACCTGGATAAAGTCAGATACTATTCGGGATTTGATGCAAGATGTACATACTGGAGAGGAATAGGACCTTCCTATAAAGACGCAGAATATAAATTTGAATATGTCGGCGGCGATTTAATTATGGGGGATGATATTTCATTGCATTTTGCATCAAAACAAGCCTCTATAATACATCACGCAGTGACATTTGAACTTCCGGATTATATTACTAATGAGGACCGTTATATATCAGTTCTATACTTCCATATTCCAGACGAACTCTTTAAGAGAAGTCCCACAACTAATATAATTATCAACGACGGTTTTCATATAATTGGACGCAGTGCATTTCAGGATTGTCAAAAACTTACCGATATAAAATTACCACCTTCTCTAACTTACATTGGAGATTATGCATTCAAAGGATGTATTGCGTTGCCTTCTATTTCACTCCCCTCAGGAACCAATTATGGCGAAGGTATTTTTGAGGATTGTATCAATTTATCCGATGTTACGTTTTCAGGATTAGGCAAAGCAATGTTTAAAGGTTGTAGTGGTCTGAAATCCATAACTATACCTGAGGTTTCATCCATTCCTGAATCGGCCTTTGAAGGGTGTAAATCTCTTTCCTCAATAACCATCCCGAATTCAGTAGAAAGCATCGAAGATTTTGCTTTTGAAGGTTGTTCCTCGCTAAAGGAAGTGAGATTCGGCGATTCTATAGTGAAAATTGGAAAAGGAGCGTTCAAAGGGTGTACAGCCCTGACTTCAATTACAATTCCCGAATCTGTGGAGCATATTGATGACTCCACATTTGAAGGCTGTTCCTCGCTAAAAGAAGTGAAAATAGGCGATTCTGTGGTGAAGATTGGCAAAGGGGCGTTCAAAGGGTGTTCCGCCCTGACTTCATTTACTATTCCCAATTCAGTAGAAAACATTGATGACTCTGCTTTTGAAGGCTGCACAGAATTCACATCTGTTGAAATTCCTAATTCCGTTACGTATATAGGCACTGAGGCTTTTAAAGATTGTTCAGATCTTAATTCTGTAATTATCAGTCCCAATATCGCTTCTTTCGGAGAAAATATATGGAAGGGATGTGAAAAAATAAAAGATATATATTACCTTTCAACCCAACCTGTGATAGCCTCAATGAGCGTATTCGACGATACTAACTATGAAGACGCCGAACTTCATGTTGATGAATCAATACAAAAACGGATTTCATCTATGATGCCATGGCGAGCCTTTGAGAATATTAATGGAACTATTGAACCTCGCTACACCCTTACATATAAATTCACCGGCTCGGAGGCTACATTGACCGGTTTTAACAGTGACCGTGTTGTTAACCTCGTGATACCTGCTGAAACAAAAATCAATGGTAAAAATTTCACGGTGACAGAAATTTCTGATAAGGCGCTTAAGGGTTCCGCAATGTTCAAATCATTGTATATTCCTGAAACTATAACCACAATAGCCCCTGATGCATTTAATGACTGTTCTAATCTTTTGAAAATTGATTATAATGCAAAAGCCTTGGATGACGTACCTCCGTCGTTATTTTCAAAATGTGTCAATCTGAAAGTGATAAATATATGTGATGACGTTGCTGAGATTCCGGCTAATCTGTTCAATTCCACTACAGCCGAAATTATTAACATCTCAGACAATGTGCTCACCATAGGCGTTAACGCGTTTTATAACAGCGGCAAAATAAAGGAAATAACTTTAGGTAAAGGAATTGAAACCATTGAAGCAGATGCTTTTTCTCTACCTTCTGAAAAAGATCCTGTTCACCGTAACATCAACTTTAATCCAATAAGTATGAAAAACTACTCTGATGCCTTTGCCAACTGCGCAATTGACACTATCCGTTTTGGAGAGGATGTGGAAAAATGTCCTAAATACACGCTGCGCGATTGTAAGCCGTCGGTTATTGAGAGTTATAATCCTGAACCGCCGTCAATGAGTGACTATTGTCTTGAATCAGCCAATAAATTCTCATGTAAGTTGCTTGTTCCGGTTGGTTCTAAGACCGCTTACTCCTATGCCTATATCTGGCGTCAGTTTAACAAGATCAATGATGATTTAAGTGGAATTGAGGATGTGACTGTTGATGCAGTAATTGATGAACTGACACCGGTGACAGTATATTCCCTGACAGGACAAAAAGTATATTCCGGCATCTTATCGGAAATGACGCTCAAGCCGGGCATTTATATCATATCACAGGGATGTAAAAGAACAAAGATTGCAATTCGATAATATTAAAATGACCCCATCATGAAAAAATATCTATTATTACTATTAACATTTCTGCTTTTTCACACGGCGTCGGCACAACTTTTCTCTTATAAATATGAGGGTACAGAACTATGGTATCAGGTTGTTGACAGTAAGGCAAAGACTTGTAAACTGTGGTATGCTAATAAAAGTGTAAAATCAGTAGTTATTCCTGAATATCCACAATATAATGGAACAGAATACACATTAACAGAAATTTATGAAAAGGCTTTTAATGAATGTACCGAACTGACTTCTGTAGAAATACCCAATTCGGTAAAAACAATCGGCAATTCTGCATTTTCAGGCTGTACCGGGCTGACATCCCTGAAAATTCCCAATTCGGTAACTAATATCGGCAAGTATGCATTTTCAGACTGTACCGGGCTGACATCCCTGGAAATTCCCAATTCGGTAACAGATATCATGGATGAGGCTTTTTCAGGCTGTACCGGGCTGACTGAAATAAAAATTGAAGATGGCGAAACCTTTCTAAAATTTGGACAATGGGTATTTAAAAATACTAACATAGAATATATTTATCTTGGACGTACTTGGAATGGTTATTTTGGCCACATCGCTAAGACCTTAAAATCGGTAAAAATCGGTAATCTTGTTCAATATATCCAATCCAGCGCTTTTTCAGATTTTACCGTACTGACATCAATTGAAATTGGTAATTCTGTGACTGCAATCGGGGAAAAAGCATTTTACAAATGTTCGGGACTGACTTCAATAATAATTCCGGATAAAGTTACTTCAATACAAAAAAATGTTTTCAATAATTGTTCTTCTTTGGAGTCTGTGACAATTCCTAATTCAGTTATGGAGATTGGGGAATCTGCTTTTTCAGGCTGTACAGCCCTGAAACAGATTATTCTTCCTGAGTCTCTTAAGAATATTGATAATTATGCTTTTAAAAACTGTTCAGGTATTACTGAATTAATTCTTCCCAATTCACTTCAATATATTAATTATGGAGCATTTGAAGGTTGCTCTAATTTATCTGAAATCACCTTTGGGAACTCAATAAAGAGTATTGAAAATCGTGCATTCAACGAATGTACCAGTCTTACAGAGATAATCCTACCCCCTTCAATAGTAGGATGCGATGGATCTGCTTTTTTAGGTTGCACCAATTTGATTAAGAATGCGTATCCTGAGACAATTAAAAATCCTTTTGGCAATGGCCTTTGCATCGGGTATCCTGTCAATGGACTGATTGAAGACGGTATTGTCTATGATACCCAAAAAGAGTCTGTATACTTTGTGCGATTATCTGTTGATGACACCTATGCTTTACCCACATCAGTAACAAGAATTGGCAAGTATGCTTTTGCCAAATGCGATGGATTGGCATCTTTCACAATTCCGGATCATGTAACCTCCATCAATGATTATGCTTTTTCCGATTGCTCTGCACTCAGTTATGTTAATATTGGTAACTCTGTCGCTACTATCAGTGATTATGCTTTTTCCGGCTGCTCTGCATTGACCTCTGTTGAACTTCCTTCCTCAGTTTCTAAAATAGGTAAATGCGCGTTTTCAGGATGTTCGGCACTGGACAAAATCCGAATAGATGATGGGACCACTCGAATAGACTTTGGTCAAGACGCATTACAAGGGACAAAAATTGATTCTATGTATATTGGCCGAGATTGGAATGGGAATATATCCTCACCTTTATCACTACAGTCTATAACATTTGGACCTTTTGTTACCACAATTGGTTATGAGGCATTCTATGGATGTTCCGGTTTAAGTGAAATCACAATACCCCAAAATATTAAGTCAATAGGCGACAAAGCGTTCCAAGAATGTTCAGGGATTAAGAAACTGACAATTGAGGATGGTAATGATATTTTGGACATGGGTAGTGAACAATTTTTGGACTCTCCTATAGAAAATCTTTACTTAGGCAGAAATCTAAAGCATAAATATTATCCATTTAGTAACAAGACAAGCCTTAAAGAGTTGGTAATCGGATCCGGAGTAACAATAATCAGCGATTGGGAGTTCAGACATTGCACTGGATTAACTTCATTGACCTTATCAAAATCAGTGACTTTAATCGGAAACAGTGCTTTCCGAGACTGTACAGGTATAAAAAATATAATAATTCCAGAATCTGTCATTACAATCGGTGATAATGCCTTCTACGGTTGCACCGGGCTAACATCAATTGATATTGGCAATTCTGTAACTACAATCGGTAATAATGCTTTTAACAGTTGCAACGCACTGTCATCCGTTGAAATTCCAAATTCAGTAATATCGATAGGTGAACGCTCTTTTTCCGGCTGCACCGGTCTTACATCAATTGGTATTGGCAATTCCGTAACTACTATCGGTAATGAGGCTTTTAAAGGCTGCTCCGGAGTAAAAACCTTTATCATTCCGAAATCTGTCACTTCAGTTGGTAATGATGCTTTCGCTAAATGCTACACATTAGTAAAATCAGCATATCCTGAGACTCTCAAGAATCCCTTCAACTTTGGCCTCTGTTTTAGTTATCCTGTTAATTCTACCATTGAAGATGGGGTCATCTATGATACAAATAAGGAAAAAATATATTTTGTTACATCCGATATTGAAGGAGATTTTAATATTCCGGAGTCTGTCAAGGAAATAGGACCATCGGCATTCCAGGACTGTAACAGATTGACATCAGTCACGCTTCCGGATCATATCAATAATATTGAAGATCTTGCATTCAAGAATTGTTCAGGATTAACATCAATACAGATTCCTGACTCTCTGACACATATCGCAAAGTCGGTATTTGAAAATTGTACCGGACTAACTTCAGTAAAACTGGGTGAATCAATAACTTTGATTGACGAATCTGCTTTCAATCGTTGTACTACTCTTGCATCGGTTGAAAATTGCGATAATCTCCAAACTATAGGAAGTTATGCATTTCTAAATTGCCCATCCTTGGCTTCTTTAGACAACTGTGTAAATCTGCAAACTATAGGCCGTTTTGCATTTAGTAACTGTTCAAACCTGGTTTCTTTAGGAAATTGTGATAATCTTCAAACTATAGGAATGTATGCGTTTCAAAATTGCACTAATTTAGTTTCCTTTGGTAATGGAGAGAATCTAAAAGTTATTGATGGTGGTGCTTTTGAAAACTGTAAAGCACTGGGGTCTTCATTGACATTATCAAAATGTTCAATTAAATCTGATGCATTTAAAGGGTGTAGCAGTCTTAAAGACATTTCATTAAAGTCATGTGAACTATGGGATAGGGTTTTCTCGGGCTGTACAGAACTTAACACTATAAATCTCAGTGGGGATATGTATTTTTGGGGGGATCTGATTTTTATGAGGGGAATTGAGGTCTGGAAAGACTGTCCGAATATCAAGGACGTGTACTACACGTCAGGCAAACCAATGGAAATGAACAGTAATTCTTTCGATGACACTGTCTATAAACAGGCAACACTTTATCTTCGTGAATCTTCACGTGAAGAGGCTCTTAAACTTACTCCATGGAAATTGTTTGAGAATATTGAAAATATTCCATCGTTTGTTTATGAATACGCCGGTCAGACTCTTTTATATGAAATTATTGATGAAAACACTTGCTTAGTGGCGAAACAACATCACTTGAACGGTGACCTTTCCATACCTGAAACAGCATTCTACAGAGGCACTGGATATAAGGTTGTTTCAATCTCTCAATATGCTTTTGAAGGTTCCGGCATCAACTCTGTTATCTTACCGGAATCCGTACTGACTATTGAAACCGGAGCATTTGCTTCCTGTGGCAATCTGGAATCGGTTGCAATTCCTAATTCAGTCTCAGAAATTGGGGACCGTGCTTTTGAATCTTGCAGGAAACTGACCAAACTTACCATAGGTGACAATGTCCGCACATTCGGTGAGTCAATATGGCACTCATGTCCGGAAATCACAGAAATATATTATCAATCCCTCAATCCGGTTGGAGGTTATGACAATATGTTTGAAAATACGGTTTATGAAAAGGCTATGCTTTATTTGGCTGAAGAAGTACGTGAGGAAGCGCAGCACTTGACCCCTTGGTGTAATTTCAAACATATTTATCGCTTACCCGGCGAGGAATACTTGCTGACTTACGAATACGAAGGTGAGGAAGCAAGAGTCGTTGGGTTCAAACCTGATTATGAGGTGGATGTAATTATTCCGGCATCTGTTACTAAAGATGGGGTTGAATATGCCGTTACTTCTATCGATAATACGGCTTTCAAAGACTCTGAATTGCTCATGTCTGTCGTTATTCCGGAAACTATCAGGAATATTCAGGCCGGAGCATTTGCGAACTGTCCTATTCTCACAAAAGTCAATTATAATGCTATTGAGGCTATATGTGATGATAACGCGGCTGATAATCCGGTATTTGCCAATTGCCCGAAACTTAATGATATTGAAATTGGCGAAAGTGTCATAACTCTGCCTCAATATATCTTTAAGTCAACGAATATTAAATCAATAGTGATTCCTGACAATGTGACCATATTGTCTGAAGGTTGTTTCGCTGAGTGTTATCAACTGGAGGACATAACAATTGGCAAAGGTGTTAAAGCAATGCGGGCTGATGCTTTTGGATTGAAAAACCCCTCAGATAATCCGGTTACCCTGCATTTCAACGCTATTAATCTTGAGGAATACTCCGGTAAAGACGGTGACTTCGGTTACGGAACTGAGTGTCTGCCTTTGTCAAATAGGAATGTTGATAAAATAATTTTCGGAAATGAGGTGGAAACCTTATGTGCTTATGCATTTTGCGAATGTATGCCAAATGTGATTGAAAGCCACAATCCGGTGCCCCCGATACTTGGTATAGCATGCTTTGAATCCACAAATAAGGAAACCTGTAAACTGATCATTCCTGAAGGTTCGCTCACGTCATACAGCATGGCTGACATATGGATGGAATTCCTGAATGTGGATGCTTCTTTATCCGGTATTGAAGACGTTCTGACGGATGAAAATTGTATAGTAAAGATTTATACCCTTGAAGGTTTGAAAATCTATGATGGCAGCGCCTGTGAAATGCCTGCTTTAAATGGGTTATATATAATCATCCGTAAAGGTAAGGCTGAAAAGGTATATCTCAGGAATTAAACAATTTACTAAACATTGAAAAAAAGAGAGGCAGTTCAATTTGAAGCAGCCTCTCTTTTTTTGCCCGACATGGGGCATAATCTATTCCAAATGCTTACGCCAGACAGCGGTCAAGCGCGGCGGCAAGTTTCTCACGGTCAAGGTCGCGGCCTATGAACACGAGTTTCACCATCCGGTCGCCGTAGGTCTCATCCCAGTCACGGCGCAGATTGGCATCGTTCCGCATCATGCTCTCCAGTTCCTCACGTGGAGCGGTGGCGAACCAGTACCCCGCCTCCTTGAGCACCTTTTGCTTGCCGGCGGTTTCAAACAACAGCGACATGTCACGGTTATGGCTGAAATAAAGCACCCCCTTGCTGCGGATCACATTCTTGGGCCAGTGAAGGTTCACGAACCGGTCGAACTTCTCGAAGTCGAACGGACGGCGACGGAAGTAGACGTATGTCCCTATTCCATATTCCTCCGCTTCACCCTCGCCGTGATGATGATGGTGATGGCAGTGCTCGTCACAATGATGCCCCGGCTCCCCATGCGCCGGTTCATGGTCATGGTGGTGATGATGCTCATGGTGGCGGTGTTCCTCCTCAAGTTGCTCATCTGCCGGACCCTCTATCTTCTGCACCCAGGTAGCAGAGGTGGCGACATTCTCGAAATCGAACGAACCTGTTTCGATCAGTTCTTCCAGTGGCACATTGCAATAATCACACTCTATTATCCGTGCCTTGGGCTGCAGCGCACGGACCACACTGCGGATCTGCGACGACTCATCGGCAGTCACCTCCGAGATTTTATTCAGTAGGATTATGTTGCAGAACTCAATCTGCTCTATTATCAGTTTTTCAATATCCTCCTCATCCACATCCTCTTTCCGCAGGCTACCGCCACATCCGAACTCATCCTTCAGACGCAGGGCGTCAACCACAGTGACTATAGCGTCAAGGCGAGGGCGCAGATGAACATCTTCGCCCGGATTGAACATCCGGTTCATCGTACAGATGGTCTGCGCTATAGGGGCCGGCTCGCAGACGCCTGACGCCTCGATGACTATGTAATCAAACTGGCGCGTTGCCAGAAGGTCGCTTATCTGCTTGATAAGATCCATCTTCAGCGTACAGCAGATACAACCGTTCTGCAACGCCACGAGGTCACCTGAATCATCCTGACCCACTATACCACCCTTCTGGATGAGGTCGGCATCGATATTCACCTCCCCTATGTCATTCACAATTACCGCGAATCTGATTCCTTTCTTATTACTGAGTATGTGATTGAGAAGTGTGGTTTTCCCGCTTCCGAGATAACCGGTCAGAAGCAACACCGGAATTTCCTTTGATACTGGCATAATATTTTGGAATTACTTTTACAATATTTATATGTATAACAAAAATCATTCCGAAAAGATGATACATCCCCCATAACGGAAGCGAGGCCACCCTGCAACGGGCAGCCTCGCCGAATATGAATAAGGTTGGAATTATCGGATGATAACTTTTGAAACCTTGTTGCCCTGACGACGGATAAAGAGACCGTTTTCAGGATTCTGAACACGAACACCCTGGAGGTTGAAATATTCTGCGGGAGCATCTGCATCCTCAACAGTCACGTTTTCAACACCTGAGAGTTCATCCTTGCAGGATACGGTGATAGTCTTGATCTGCTGAGTGCCGGTGAAGACAAACTGAACCTCGCTTACACCTGCTGCGGGAGCGGTCCATTCACCTGCGTTCCATTCACCTTCTGCAGGAGCGGTTACTTTGTTGTAACTTGTACTGCCATTATAGTAGTTGATGACAACTTTGGTGATGGGGTTGGCCTCGGGTGCGGTAACAACAAGTGATGACTTGTTATAGATGCGGAAACTGTTAGTACCTGCTGACTGGTGATACAGACGTGCTTGTGTTCCGGTATTACTTTCGTCAGTGTATACCGCTTTTACGGTAACACCCTTTTCTGTGAACGCAACATCCTGAACATTTACCATTGTATTGCCGGTGGTACCGTCATCTTCATAGTCACTTTCAGCATACTTCACGCTCAGGGTTGAAGGTTCTGCGAAGTTAAAGATAGCGTCATTTGCAGAAGGAACGAAAACAGTGTAAGCAGCAGAAACGATGTCGCTGTCGTCCATACCTTCCTTAACGGCGAGAGCCTTGATGGTCATATCCTCGTTGATTTCGATTCCTTCGGAATAAACGGCTGATTCAGCATTGGGGTTGGTTCCGTCAACAGTGTAATAGATGGTGGCACCCTCGGTTGAGCACTTGATTTCAACCTTTGTTCCGGCGTCAACAACACCTGCGGCAGGTGTGAAGTAAGGAGCGGAAACAATTTCACGGCCTGATGCGGTGGTGATTTCAACGGGAGTCATCTGTTTGTTCTCCTTGTAGGTTGAAACGAAAGCGTAGATTGTATAGCCTTCGCCGGTGGGAACATTGAAAGAAGCAGAGTTGGTGTAGAGTGCAACTTCACCTGAACCGTCATCGGCAGTGTAGTTACGTCCTGAACCGGTGATGGTGCAGCCGGTCATCTTGATGTAAGAGTTGAGAGGTTCGCCGTCAGCGTCACCGGTGTTCACCAGAGTAGGCTCTACGGCAGTGGTGGTGCCATCCTTCACGAAGTTGGTGGTGCTGACCATTTCGGGGAGATTGTTGTAGATGCTCAGTTTACCTTTGTAGCCACCTTTGATAACGTCGCCGTTGTTGTATTCAGGAGCGTTCGCACCGTCGATCTGGCCGTAAACCAGCAGCCAGCCTGAGTTATCCTTGATCCAGAGGTTTGCGCCGAGTTGACGTACAACCACTGCATCGCTCTTGATAGCGGCTTCTGAATTGTTATCCAAAGCGAGGAAAGCGGCGATGTCTGCAACCTCGGTCACATCCGGATCGGGAGTGGGGTCAGGAGTAGGATCGGGAGTGGGATCGGGAGTGGGGTTGCCACCGCCGGTGCCACCGGTGTAGGTGAAGGTGATTGACACGATGCGGGCGTGACCTGAACCGCTGCCGTTGGTGATTGTGAATGAATTGGCAGAACCTGTCCAGGTGTTTTCCCCAACATTAAAAGTTCCGGCGTCGGCAGATGCTTCTGCTTTGAATTTATTTGAAGATCCATCAGTAGTGAAAACGGCTTCGGTGATAGTGACGCCTTCAGCACCTTTCACCTCGAGAGTGTTGCCACCATACATGCGGATGGCATTACCGGCATTGTAATACTTCGGAGTATTGTTGTTTGAACCTTTGTCAAACACAAGGGTGATGTCATCGTTGACTTTCACCGAGGTGACATCCTCACCATTTGAATAGCCCAGGGAAGAGAATGTCACAGTTGCAGTGTTGGCGGAAGCCATACCTGCCACGGCCAACAATGAAAGAAGTGAGAGTAAAAATTTTTTCATAAAAAGATTGGTTATTTTTGGTTTGTGATTTATGGCCACAAAGTTACTATATTAATGTGAAATATGAAATATTTTTTTACAATAAATAGCAAATATTTGAAAAAAAATGGCTACTTTTGGGTCTGATTTCTGACCATGAAAGCAATCACACATGTAATGTTTTGACTATCAACGCATTACACTTTAAGTGAATTTAACCAATCCGATATAAAACAATCAAAAAAAATAAGCAATCAAAAAAGAATCTGTATGAGACTGAAACTGTTTCTTATGCTTCTGTTAACGGCAGTGCTCCCGGCACTGGCGCAGACCGCGGCCGTCAGAGGTTCCGTAGTCAACGCTGACACCGGCGCCCCAATCGCCGGTGCCGTCGTCACAATCCAGGGGCAGTCCAAGTCAGTGGTGACTGGACCTGCCGGTGATTATCTTATCAGCAACCTCTTCCCGGGGGAAGTGCTGCTGACCGCGTCCGCCACCGGTTTTACCGATGGATCCACGGCTGTCACTCTCTTCAACGGACAGAGCGTCAGCGCATCCCCAATCCTCATGGTCGACGAGAACCTCCTCGACACTTATTATGAGGAACAGCAGGATATGTACTTCGACGAAAATGTCCTCGAGGATGAAGAAGGTGAGGCTCAGAGCATCGCCGCTCTGACAGGCGCGTCGGACAACATCTTCTACAACGCCTCTAACTACAACTTCTCCACAATGTACTTCCGGTTCCGGGGATATGACTCCCAGTATCAGAAAGTCTACATCAACGGTATCGACATGAACGACCCCATCCGCGGACGTTTCAACTACTCTACTCTCGGCGGTATGACATCACGTGCATTCCGTAACCGCACGAACGCCATCGGTATCGCTCCCGCAGCCTTCGGTTTCGGCGGTATTGGCGGCGCCACCAACATCTCCACCGTAACTGAAGAGTACGCCCCCGGCTTCAACGGCTCTGCGGCATACACCAATTCAAACTACATGCTCCGCGCTATGGCCACTTACTCCACCGGTATCAGTAAAAACGGATGGGGCCTGACCGTCAGTGCCATCGGACGATACGCCGACGAAGGTGTGGTTGAAGGTACTTTCTACAACTCCTTCGGCTACTTCATCTCTCTGGAAAAAGTGTTCAGTCCCAAAAACTCACTGACACTCACCGCCTTCGGCGCACCAACTGAACGCGCAGGCGCATCACCAACCTACCAGGAAGCATACGACCTGGCCGGCTCTAACCTCTATAACCCTAACTGGGGTTGGCAGGACGGCAAAAAACGCAACTCTCGCGTCACTAAAACATTCGATCCTACATTCACGCTGAACTGGGTGTGGAAACCTAACGACGGAACAGTGCTTAACACCGCTGCCGGATTCCGTGCCGTCAACTACGCTAACTCCGCACTCAACTGGTATAACGCCAACGACCCGAAACCTGACTACTACCGTAACCTCCCCTCGAACTACTTCGATGACGGCGAACCCACGGAGCAGAGCGAGTACCTGGCCAACAAATGGCGCACCGACGAATCATTCCGTCAGATTGACTGGGACCGCATGTATCAGGTCAACGACCTCAACAATTATCTGAACACTCTCCCTGAGAATGTCAACAATCAGAAAGGTTCAAGTTACATCCTGGAAAACCGTCACAGCAACAACATCCAGTTCCAGTTGGCTTCTAACCTCAACCACCGCATCAACGAACACATGTCATTGCAGGCGGGCATCAACCTGAACTACACCAAGGCCGATTATTACAAAACCGTCAAGGATTTGCTCGGCGGTGAATACTGGGTTGACGTTGACCCGTTCTCTGACCGCGAAATCTCCATCAAACCTGACATGCTCCAGAATGACCTTGACAACCCCAACCGCAAGGTCTACAAAGGCGACCGGTTCGGATATGACTACAATATCTACGCAATCAAGGCCAACGCATGGATCCAGAACATGATAAACCTCCCCAAATGGGACATCAACTACGGCATGAACATCGCCTACACTCAGTTCTACCGTGACGGACACATGCGCAACGGTCGCGCTCCCGAAAACTCTCTCGGCAAAGGCGCTACACACCACTTCGACGACGCTGCCATCAAAGTTGGTGCAACATATAAACTCGACGGCCGCAACTACTTCATGGCTCACGCTGAATACGGATCCTACGCCCCTCTGATCGAGAGCGTCTACATCTCTCCCCGCATCAAGGATGCCGTCATCGACAATCCACAGAGCGAACGTATCCTCACCGGTGACCTCTCTTACGTATGGAACTACCGCCGTTTCCGCGGTGCCATCACCGGCTACTGGACAGAGTTCTACAACGCCACAGAACGCACCGCTTTTTACGATGACAACTACTCCACATTCACCAACTATATCCTCAGCGACGTACGCAAAGTCAACAAAGGTATAGAAATTGGTATGGCATACAAGATCACACCCTCCATCACTGCCTCTCTTGCCGGTACATACTCCCGCTATCAGTACAAGAACAACCCTGACGGTACACGTTCCTTCGAGAACGGTATGTATGCCGACACCACCCAGACCGTTTACCTCAAGAACTTCTACACCGGAGGCACTCCTCAGACTGCCGTTAACATCGGTATTGACTGGGCCGCTCCCAAAAACTGGTTCTTCAACGTAAACGCTTCCTGGATGGGCGACGCATACGTCAAACTCGCTCCCGTCTACCATGAGGCTCAGCCAACCCTCTGGGAGTCGTTCGACACCGCCGAGGATATGGAGGCTAAACTGCGTGCGATCGCCGATCAGGCCAAAATGAACGACGCTTTCGTCATGAACGTGTCTGTGGGTAAACTCATCTACATAAACCGTAAGGTGTCCATGAACATCAACGTAAACGTCGACAATGTTCTGAACAACACCAAAATCATGAACAACGCTTATCAGCAGGGACGTATCGACCGCACCAACTGGAACCTCGACAAGTATCCCAACAAGTACAGTTACTCCCAGGGTACCAAGGTGTTTGTCAACGTCGGCATACGTTTCTAACTTTTTAATCCGTGAACAACATGAAAAAAAGATTTTTCTATAGCATAGCCCTGCTGATGGGTGTAATCGGTCTCATCAGTTGTGACAACGACTTCGAGTTGCCCCCCATGGTCATCCCCGAAGCACCGGCGGGAATGGAAGCCAACATCTCCATTGCCGACCTCAAGGAAGCCTACTGGGACGAGGCCCGCAACTATTGCACCGAGATTGGTGTCAACGAGGCCACCGGTGAGGATTACATCATCGAAGGCCGCGTGGTCTCTTCGGATGCCTCAGGCAACATCTACAAAAACTTCGTTATCGAGGATGAGTCAGGTGCACTCACAATCAGCGTTAACATGAAGGACATCTACAAAACCTACAAGTTCGGTCAGAAGGTGCTGGTACGTGCTACCGGTATGCACATCGGAAAATACAACGGTCTGCAGCAACTCGGCGCCCCGGAATGGTATGCCGCCGGCAACACCTATGAAACCACTTTCATGGAGGAAGATGTGCTCACTTCACACGCTTTCCAGAACGGACTCCCTGATCCCGCTAAGGTCGACACCGCTCTGGTCACGATTCCCGAACTCAATGAAATCAAGAACAATCATGACAAGTTGCTCAGTTGGACAAGCCGTCTGATCCGCATCAACAACGTACGTTGGGAAGATGCCGGAAAGGAATTCGCCGGCACCGCCAGCGCAAACCGCAACATTGTCGATGAGAACGGAAACAAACTGCTTGTCCGTAATTCCGCCTACAGCGACTTCTCTTACGACCTTCTTCCTTACGGCTATGGAGATGTTGTCGGCATCCTCAGTTTCTACGGAACTGACTTCCAGATGGTGCTCATCGACGCCGAATCACTCCTGAACTACGACCCCGATGCCGTGCCTGACATCCCCGAACCGGGCCCCGGCGACGGCAACGGCACCGCTGAAAGTCCCTTCACCGTTACTCAGGTGGCAAACGGCTCTGCTTCAGGCACTTCCGTATGGGTTAAGGGATTCATCGTCGGCTACATCGCAGACAAGAGTTTCGACACCGGTGTTCTCTCTGCCGCTGCCACAGTGCAGACAAACCTCCTGTTAGCCGCCTCTGCCGATGAAACCGACATAAACAACTGTATCCCCGTTCAGTTACCCTCCGGAGATGTTCGCACCGCCCTCAATCTCCAGACAAACCCCGGCAACTACAAGAAAGAGGTGGCCCTCAAGGGAAATATCGAGGCATACTTCGGAACTGCCGGCATCAAATCCGTCACTGAATATGTCATCGACGGAGTGACTCCCGCTCCCGTTGAAGGAGTGCAATTCAAGAAAGTAACCGCCGTAACCTCCGGAAAACAGTATCTGATTGTTGCCGGAACACAGGTGGCACAGCCCATTGCAGCCGACAAAACCTACGGCTGGCTCTACGTTGCCGCCGCCACTCCCGAAGGGGATGTCATCACAATGAGCGAAGACAAATCGTTCATCCTGACGGCTACAGACAAAGGCTACACAATCCAGCAGACTTCTGACAGCCGTTATCTCTATCAGGAAGGAACATACAACTCTTTCAACCTCAGCGCACAGATCAGTGACAGCAACGCAGCCTGGTGGGATATCACACCTAACGCCGACGGAACTTTCACCATCAAGAACAAAGGGATGAACAAATGGATTCAGTATTCCCCCAACTACACCTCCTTCGGCAGTTATGACTCAACCCAGGAGGGTGCCGTGTTACCTTCACTCTACGAAAAACTATAACAGGACAAGGACATGAAAACATTCAAAAAATTATTATACGGATTTTTGGCGGTTGCCTCACTCGGATTCTCGGGATGTCAGGATGACTTCGACACCCCGGAGATGAAAGTTCCCGTGGCAGCCAATGCCGACAAGGTGAACACCACCATTGCCCAACTCAAAGAGAAGTACTGGCAGGATGAAACCAACTACTGCACGGAAGTTGGCACAATAGAGGAAGGCGAGCACGCCGGAGAACACTACATTATCCGCGGACGGGTCATTTCAAGCGACTATGACGGCAACATATTCAAATGTCTTTACATTCAGGACGAGACTGCCGCCATCGCACTCTCCATCAACCAGTATAACCTCTACATGAACTACCGCCAGGGGCAGGAAGTCGTCATCGACGCCACCGGCATGTTCGTTGGAAAATACAACGGTATGCAACAGTTCGGATTCCCCGAATGGTATGACCAGGGCAACTGCTGGGAAACATCTTTCATGGCTCCCGCCCTGTTCAACGAACACACCGAACTGAACGGACTCCCCGAACCGGAGAAAATCGACACGCTGGTCATCAAGGACTTCAGCATGATCGGATCTTCTCCTGAGGAACTCCGCAAGTACCAGGGCCAACTGGTGCGCTTCAACGACTGCCAGTTCGCAAACCCCGGAACTACCCTCGTTGACGAATACCATTCAAGCGGCTACAACCAGGCTCTGAACGTTAGCGGCGGTACAATCAACGTACGAACCAGCGGCTACGCCCGTTTCTGGAACATGATCGTTCCCGAAAAGAAACTCGACGTTGTGGGCATCCTGAGTTACTACGGCACAAGCGGATGGCAGTTGCTCCTCAACGATGCCGAAGGCCTCATGAACATAGGTAACCCCACCGAAAACCAGGGAACACAGAACAATCCGTTCGCCGTGGCTGACGTAATCACTCTGATTCAGAACAATCAGGCCGCATCAGGCTGGGTAACAGGCTACATCGCCGGTGCCGTCGCTCCCGCCGTAACCGAAATCACCTCTGATGAAGATATTGAATGGGGCGCGGATGTTGCCATGAACAACACTCTGGTCATCGCTCCCGATGCAGACTGCAAGGATTTCACCCGGTGTCTTATCATCGAACTCCCCGCCGGCTCATCACTCCGCGAATACGGTAACCTCATGACCCACCCCGAAAACTACGGCAAACAGATCTGGGTAAGCGGTAACTTCGGTACCCTGATGAGCACTTACGCCGTACTTGACAACTATGGCACCACCTCCGAATGGAAAATAGAAGGCGTGACACCTGAAGGCGCTACAATTCCCGACGGTGACGGTCAGAAAGCATCTCCCTTCAACGTAGGTCAGGTCCTCTCGGGTACAGCATCCGGTTCTTCTGTTTGGGTAGCAGGCTACATTGTAGGTTGGATCGCCGACAAGACTTACGACACCGCTGAATTCAACCCCAACGCTACTGTCCAGACAAACCTCATTCTCGCTCCCACCCCGGACGAGACCGACCCAGCAAAATGTATTCCCGTACAGTTGCCCTCCGGAGCCGTACGTACTGCCCTTAACCTCCAGACTCACCCTGAAAACTACAAGAAACAGGTGGCTCTGCTCGGCTCCGTTGAGAAATACTTCGGCCAGATGGGTCTGAAAACAATCACAGAATACTCACTTGAAGGCTCAGGAAACGACACTCCCGAACCCTCAGGCAACGTAACCTTCACCCTGGCTTCTTCCGTTATCGGAGGTAAAGGCTACATGCTCTATGCCGACGGCATCTGCGGTACTCCCGTGACCAACGCAACCGCATCCTACGGATATCTTTACAGCGCCAATGTAACTGAAAGCAACGGCACCATCCAGTCTGTGGAAGATAACGCATTCCTCTTCGTGGCCACAGCCGGAGGTTACAACATCGTTGACTCCAAAGGTCGCTACCTCTACATGAGCGGCACCTACACAAGTTTCCAGTTGTCCACCTCCCTGATTGCCGGTGACAACACTTTCGTGTGGAACCCCGTGCGCCAGAGCGACGGAACTTTCAAGATCACCAACGTTGGTAACGGTAAATACATCCAGTACTCTAAAAACTACAACTCCTTCGGTGCATACGACTCCGCCCAGGAAAACGGATACCTCCCCTATCTCTATGAAATGAGCGGCACTCCCTCATTCGGTCCCGGCTCAGGCACCGAGCCTGATCCCGGTCCCTCCACCGGCGCCGGCTCGGAAAGCGATCCCTTCACCGTGGGTCAGGTAATCGCAGGCACCGCCACCGGTTCCTCTGTTTGGATCGAAGGATATATCGTAGGATGGATCGCTGACAAAACCTACGATACCGCACAATTCAACGCTGACGCCACTGTGCAGACCAATCTCCTGCTGGCAGCCACACCTGATGAAACCGATCTCAGCAAATGTATTCCAATCCAGTTGCCTTCAGGCTCAGTCCGCACAGCCCTCAACCTCAAGGATCATCCTGAAAACTACAAGCAGAAAGTCAAACTGAAAGGCTCGATTGAGAAATATTTCGGTCAGATGGGTATGAAGTCAGTTTCAGAATATCTGCTTGACGGTGGCGGTGGCGACCCCCCTGTCACTCCCCCCGCAGATGACCCCGGTAACGGAACGGAAACCTCACCCTACACCATCGCTGACGTCCTCGCCGGAACCAGTGGTACAGGCGTCTGGGTTGACTGCTACGTTGTCGGCTGGATCGAAGGTAAGAGTTACGATACCGCTAAGTTCAACAACGAAGCCACCGTCAAAACAAACCTCCTTGTGGCGGCATCACCCTCTGAGACTGATCTTGCCAAGTGCGTCCCCGTGCAACTTCCCAACAACGATGTCCGCACTGCACTCAATCTTCAGGATCACCCCGATGTATACAAGAAACATCTTCTCCTCAAAGGTAATCTTGAAGCATATTTCGGTCAGAAAGGAATAAAATCCGTAACCGAATACAAAGAACTCTGATTCCTTTCGGAATAATCCCACAACGGCGGTGCGTCATTCACTTGATGCATCGCCGTTTGACATTTAAAATCTGGTCCGTTATACTGTATTCTCAGAAAAAATAATTAACTTTGTCTCAGGAGCAATTTATAATTTTAGTACTCTCTTAGATCAACAAAAGGCTTATGACAAATCCCCCCTTCACCGTTTCAGCAGATGCAATCAATAAAATTGCAGAGATATCCGCGCTTCTGGAACGACACAACATTGCCATCGAAAGAGAGCAGGAACTTAAGTTGCGCAAGGCTAACCGTGTGAAAACCATCCACTCGTCTCTTGCCATTGAGGGAAATACATTGAGTGAGGAGGAAGTCCGAGACATTATCAATGGTAAGCAAGTCATCGCACCAATCCGTCAGATCCGGGAGGTTAAAAATGCCATTCGGGTTTATGACATATTCCATCAATTAAACCCATTTTCAGAGAAAGATTTACTAAAGGCCCATGGCATTATGATGGAGGCTCTGAGTGATGATGCGGGAAGATATCGCAGAGGAGGAGTAGGTGTGTTTGGAGATACCGGACTTGTTCACATGGCACCTCCATTCCAACGTGTTTCGGAACTGATGGACAACCTGTTTTGTTGGTTGAAAAAATCCCAAGATCATCTGTTGATACGCTCATGCGTATTCCATTATGAATTTGAGTTCATACATCCGTTTTCTGATGGTAATGGACGGACCGGAAGATTGTGGCAGTCATTGATTCTTGGCAGGCTTAACCCTCTGTTTGAACATCTGCCGGTGGAAAATATGGTTTATGCTAATCAGCAGGCATATTACGATGCCATAGCCCTGTCCACTGCGGAAGGTCAGTCAGGTCCTTTCATCGACTTCATGCTGAATGAGATATTAAAGACCTTAGAAACCGGTACCCGAATAAAAGTACCCAAAAAAGTGACCCAAAAAGTACCCAAAAAAGTACCCCAAAAATCTGAGATTACGCTGTTGCATCTTCTACAGGACAACCCGCGGTTGACCCGGGTAGAACTTGCGGAAAAAATTGGTATTTCCGAAAGCGGGGTGAAGAAAATCATCCTCAGGATGAAAGAATGTGGTTGGCTGGAACGTAAGGGTGATAACCGTAACGGATATTGGGTTGTCAGGTACAAAAACTTATAGGTAGCGTTTGCCGGCATCTGTTATTCTTAACGGATGTAAGCACATCCGGATTATGCCGATATTAATTATTTTTAATTGTTTGTTTTACAGTAGATTCGTGAAAAATTGCTACTTTTGTGGTTGATATCCTTTAATGAACTTGCTTTGAGGCATTTGCTTTGTTACATATTATTCCTTATTGTAGATGTTACTGCGTTAGCCGAGGTGATTGATTGCACCCCCGGCGGATTGCGTGCGCTTGTCGGTGAACACACGGATATGACGTCACTTACAGTCAACGGACAGATGGACGTGACCGACTTTGACTTCATCGCCGACCGTATGCCTGATCTGACCACTCTGGTAATCGACGCGGAAATAGTACCCTACAAAGGTAATCCCACACGCAACGGTTCAGGAGTTTCAGCCCCACGTGCCCTACCCCCTTTCGCCCTGTTCGGATCAACGGTTAAAAACCTGACAATCAGCGGAAATACAACCACAATAGGCGAAGCCGCACTTGCCGGTACGAACCTTGAGAAACTTACCGTTACAGCCAACATCTCAGCCCTTCCCCCATATATGGCCAAAGATGTAGCCACTCTCCACACCGTCATCCTGTCACCCTCCGTAACAGAAATAGGAGCAAGCGCCTTTGAAGGATGCACTGCCCTTACTGCCGTGGAGGCTTCCGGCGTGACAGTCATCTCCGACCATGCTTTCAACGGTTGCACCTCCCTGACAGACTATCCCTTTACGGCTCAACTGAAAGAAATTGGCGATTACGCATTCTCCGGCACGTCGCTCCTGACAGCGGACCTCCAGCAGATGAAGTCACTGAAAACACTCGGGAAAGGGGCTTTTTCAGAATGTCCTGACCTGACCCTCGCCACACTTCCGGAAGGTGTGACCACACTCCCCGAAGCATTCTTCTTCGGCGACAGTTCACTCACCCGACTCCTGCTGCCGTCAACTCTTACCGGTATTGCCACACTATCACTGGCCGGACTGACCTCAATAAATCCCGCCCATGAGGATTTCATCAGCAACACAGCGGTTGAAACCATCGGTGACTATGGGATGGCCAACTGGAAAAGTGCCGGAACTGTAACTCTTCCATCTACCCTCAACTATCTGGGTGACAACGCCATGCAGCAGTGGGAATCACTGGAAAGCATTACCGTTAAGGAAGGGATGGAACAGGCTCCCGCACTGGGCGAGAACGTATGGCACCAGACGCCGCAGGAAAATGTCAGCCTGAACGTATCATCCGCCACACTTGCTGAAGAGTTCCGGTCAACTCCACAATGGAAAGAATTCCGTGTGACCGACATGAGTACCGATGAACCCATAGCCACCGGCAGTGAAGAGAACGGATACCTGAACGTGGAATTCAACGGAAACCTCATCACAGTGACCTGTGACATACCCATGACAGAGGTCGCCCTGTTTGATCTGTCGGGCCACCTCATTGCCCGGACAGCGCCGGACGCCACCACCGCCACTCTCTCCACAGGCTCCCGGGACATACTTCTGCTGCGTGTGACGACCACCGATAACAAAACACTGAACCGAAAAATTCTCCGAAAGTAACATATTTTAATCCATGAAGAGATATAACCTCATCAACAACTCGCTGGGATGGCTCTGCTTCCTGATAGCATCCGTGACTTACCTGCTCACACTGGAGCCTACCGCCAGTTTCTGGGACTGTCCGGAATTCATTTCACAAGGTTTCAAACTTGAAGTGGGTCACCCGCCGGGCAACCCCATCTTCATGCTCGCCGCACGCTTCTTTGTAAACTTTGCCGGCGGCGACGTCACAAAGGTCGCTCTCATGGTCAATTCCATGTCGGCGCTGCTCAGCGCGGGAACCATCCTGCTGTTGTTCTGGACTGTCACCCATCTGGCCAAACGCCTGCTGGTGCAGGATGATGAAACTGCGGTTTCCATCCCCAAGACAATAGTGATCATGGCCTCCGGACTCTGTGGCGCACTGGCCTACACCTGGAGCGACACATTCTGGTTCTCAGCCGTGGAAGGTGAGGTGTATGCATTCTCATCTTTCTGCACCGCACTGGTGTTCTGGCTCATTCTCAAATGGGAAAACCGTGCCGACCAGCCTCACAGCGACCGGTATCTCATACTGATAGCCTACATCATCGGCATCTCAATTGCCGTTCACCTGCTCAACCTGCTCTGTATTCCTGCAATAGTGCTGGTCATCTACTACAGGAAATGGAAAACCGTCAACGTCAAAGGCTCGCTGGTGTCACTGCTCATTTCATTCGTCATCGTGGCGCTGATTCTGTTCGGACTTGTACCGGGATTCGTTGAAGTGGCGCAATATTTTGAACTGCTCTTCGTGAACCTCTTCCACTGCAGTTACAATGTCGGAGTTATTGTCTATGCCGTCCTGTTCGTTTCCGCGGCCGTATGGAGCATATACGAACTCTATGCCGACCGCCGACCGCTTGCCATCCGCATCTCGTTCCTGCTCATGACCCTCATGTCAGGAATACTCTTCATAGGCGACAGTCTGCTCATTCCGGCAGCCCTTTTCGTGGCGCTCGCCATCTATCTGTTCAAGGCTAAGAAACTCCCCGTGCGCATCCTGGCCATAGCCTCACTGAGCATAACGGTGATATTTGCCGGCTACTCAAGTTACGCACTCCTGCTGATACGTTCCGGAGCAAATCCGCCGATGAACCAGAACTCACCTGACAACGTGTTCTCGCTCGCCTCTTACCTGAGCCGCGAACAATATGGCGAAACTCCGCTCCTCTACGGTCAGCAGTTCACCTCAACCCCCATTTACACTTACGTCAACGACAACAATGTAAAGGCCAGACTGAAACAGGGCAGGAAACTCTACGGCAAAGTGGTGAAAACTGATTCCACCCAGCGTGACCAATACATAGTCACCGGAACCAAGGACAGTTACCAATGGACTCCCAATACCATTTTCCCACGCATGTATTCCCGCCAGCACGGACCGCAGTATCTCGACTGGATCGGAGCAACCCAGGCCGACCTCAAGGATGTGGAGATCTCTCCCTATCTGGATGCGGAAGGTAACGTGCTCACCAACGGCTGGGGAGAACCCATCAAAATGACCGTCAAGACTCCCTCGTTCGCCCAGAATCTCCGCTACTTCATCAACTATCAGTTGAACCACATGTATTTCCGCTATTTCCTCTGGAACTTCGCCGGACGCCAGAACGACCTTCAGGGCAATGGCGAACTGAACCGTGGAAACTGGATTACCGGTATCGCTCCGCTTGACAACCTCCGTCTCGGCGACCAGTCGCTCCTCCCCTACGAACAGGGAGAAGGTAATGCCGGACACAACGTGTTCTACATGCTCCCGCTGTTGCTCGGAATCATAGGTCTGCTCTGGCAGGCGTTCCACTCAAAACGCGGTATAGAACAGTTCTGGGTGGTGTTCTTCCTCTTCTTCATGACAGGAATAGCAATCGTTCTCTATCTGAATCAGCCGCCGTCACAGCCCCGTGAGCGTGACTATGCGTTCGCCGGCTCATTCTACGCCTACGCCATCTGGATCGGCCTGGGTGTGGCTGCAATAGCCAATATCCTGGCAAGTTACATGAAAAAGAACCGTAACGCCGAAAAGATTGCCGCCGCAGTGGCTGTGGTCATTGGGCTGGCTATCCCGCTGCAGATGGTGTCACAGACCTGGGATGACCATGACCGCTCCGGACGCTACACCGCACGTGACTTCGGAATGAACTACCTGTCATCGCTCGCTCCCGATGCCATTATCTTCACCAACGGCGATAACGACACATTCCCCCTGTGGTACGCTCAGGAGGTTGAGGACTACCGCACCGACGTGCGCGTGGTGAACCTCTCCTATCTCACCACTGACTGGTATGCCAACCAGATGAAACTCCCCACATATCACGCGGCAGCCATCGATATGCTCGCCACTCCCGAGGCTTACACCTACGACCGGCTGCAGTTCAATTACATCGATTCCGAAGACCCCTCCCATAAAGTTCCCGTGGAGGTTCTCGCATCACTGGGCGAACTCTACCGGAACGCTCCTAAAACCGCTGACAACCAGGCCACATGGAACTCCGCAAACATGTATATCCCCATTGACGCGCAGACTGCTATCAACGCCGGTATAGTCAGCGAGAGCGATTCCGCCTCCATCCTCCCCTACATCCCCGTCAATCTGGTAGAGGACCATTACACCGCTCAGGACCGGGGCGCATCGCTCGGCAAGGTTCTCTCGCTGGACATGCTCGCCACAAGCGTCAAGAACGGATGGAACCGTCCGATATATTTCGCCATGACTGTTCCTGAGGACTACTACCTCGGACTCTCGCCCTATATGCGCAACACCGGTCTGACATATCAGGTTGTGCCTCTACAAAATCAGTATGGCGACGAACCTGCCGTCGACGCGGAAACCATGTACAAAAATGTCACCGAAAAATTCCGCTGGGGTGGTCTCCCCGAAGCCGCCGAGGCCGACAGACCGCTCTATCTCGACGAGACAGTGCGCAAAATGGTCACCACCCACCGCTCCGCGCTCATCGACCTGGCCGTGGAACTCTACAACCAGGGTATAGAGGCCAAATATGTGGAAGACTCCGACGAGATCAATCCTGAAGGTGTGGGTATTGCCAACGACAAGTTCCGGAAAAGTGCCGATATCCTGAATATAATCATGGAGAAACTCCCCGTCCGCTACGCACCTCTGGGAGTGCAGATAGGGGAACAGATAGGCAACCTCTATGTATCGCTGGGCAAAGAAACCAACGATGAGGAACTGAAAGGAAAAGGTCTGCAGTTACTCCACGACGAAATTGAACGGTATGCCGAAATCGCCCGCTACGTACAGTATCAGTCACGCATAGGAAACGGCGGACTGTTGAGCCGGATCGACCGCTACGCGCCCACTTATCTGGTCCGTCTGATCCAGACCTACTATGTAGGCGGCGGAAACATCGAGGAACTTGAAAAAGAACTGATGATTTCCGGTGTCGACATCAACCAGTTGGGAGCCTGATGCTTATCGAACAACCACCTCTGCTGTATCGCCTCCTTTTTCCGGAGGCGATATGGCGTTTACCCGGTCGCAAGCAAAAGCGTGCGTTCCTCACGTTTGACGACGGCCCGATACCCGAGTCCACACCGCTGATTCTTGACATCCTTGACCGCTACGGAGTCAAGGCCACTTTCTTCATGGTAGGAGACAACGTGAGGAAACATCCCGAACTGTTCCGGGAGATAAAACGGCGCGGACATGCCTACGGCAACCATACGATGCACCATATACAGGGAATGAAAGTCACCTGGCCCACTTATCTGCGTGACATCCGGCAGGCGGAAACCTACATCGACAGTCATCTGTTCCGTCCTCCCCACGGAATTATGCGCTGGAAACAAGCCCATGCCGTGAAGAAAAGTTTCAACGTGGTGATGTATGATGTCATTACCCGCGATTACGACCCCACACTCCCCTCGGCGAAGATTCTCCACAACGTAAAACGTTACACCAGAAACGGGTCTATAATTGTGTTCCATGACTCGCTGAAGTCACTTGAACACACGCATCAGGCGCTTCCTCAGGCCATAGAGTGGCTCCTTGATCAGGGCTATGAACTCCTTCCCCTCAACATGCACTGATGACACTAAAGGAGGATTTGAAACAGTTGGCGCTTGAGAGCGGCTTCAGCGCGTTCGGCGTTGCGGAGGCAGCCCCGGTTGACGCATCATGGGTCAGCAGTTACAGGGAGTGGCTCGGCGAGGGCAACAATGCCGGTATGGATTATCTGGAAAAGTATCCGGATTTGCGTTCAGATCCCTCACACTTGCTTCCGGGCGCCCGTTCCGTTATCTCCCTTGCCCTGAACTATTATCATGCGGCAGAAGGCTCCGCAGAGGCATCTTTGGCGATGTATGCTCATGGTGATGACTATCATGAGGTGGCGCGCGCCATGATGCGTCCGCTTACGGAACTGCTTGCCGCGCATGGCTACGGTGCACGGATCTGTGTCGACACCGCTCCGGTGCGTGAACGTTACTGGGCACTGAAAAGCGGCGTGGGGTTTGCCGGGCGCAACGGACTTGTGATAGTGCCCGGTGTAGGGTCGTTCTGCTTCCTGTGCGAGATAATAACCGATGCACCTCTTGAGCCTGACAAGCCCATAGAATACGGATGCATGGGGTGTGACAGGTGTATATACAGTTGTCCGGGAAAGGCTATAACCGGCGGAGGGAAGATCGACGCCCGGAGGTGTCACTCATATCTCAGCATAGAGCACAAGGGTGAACTGCCTGCCGGAACAGACCTGAAGATGCTTTACGGGTGCGATGAATGTCAGCGCGTATGCCCACATAACCGGGATGTTCCTGAAACAGACGTCATGGAGTTTCATCTGAGAGATTCTCTGAGGACTCTGACACTTGAACAGGTGCGCTGCATGACCCGGGAGGAGTTCAGCACAATCTTCCGCCACTCTGCGGTGAAAAGGGCCAAACTCGAGGGATTACAGCGGAACCTCCGGTATATGGACAAGGGTTAGACCCGGTTCTCTGATGCCATCAGTCTGAGCCATTTGCGGTAGCCTAACAGTGCGATAACGGTGTAGACGGCATACAGGACTGAATAGAAATATATCCCTTTGTAGAAATAAAGTCCCGCACATGCGGCATCCACCACGAACCATGCGAGCCATTGTTCCGCATATTTTCTTGCCAGCATCCACATGGCAACAATGCTCAGGGCTGTAGTGAAGGCATCCCAGTGAGGGACGGTGCTGTTGGTGAAGCGTATCAGCGCCCATGACATGAGAAAGAACAGAGCCGCCAGCACCGCTCCCGCAGGGAGATAATACCCCCGCGGAAGATGGCTTATGGGGAGCGGCTCCTTTTTACGGCGCCGGAGATTGAAACTCCATGCAACATAACCGTATACGGCTATAATCAGATAATAGATGTTTATGGCGAAATCAGCATATATCCCTGCTTTGAAGTATATCACCATGGAGATCATGGGCATGATGACACTCATAAGCCACACCAGTGGGTTGGCATGATACTCGAAGTAAAGATAGCCCAGACCTACCAGCAGTCCTCCTATCTCCAGAAATCTTTCGGGGGTGAAAAATGCGATTACTTCCTCCATACTGTCCTTAGAATCCTTAGAATGTGAGAGTTACGGATGCCATCACGTTAGTGGGGGCCTGAGCGGCATAGCCGGAGTAGCGGTAGATGACTTTTTCTCCGGCATCGTTCACGTAGTAGCCCGCGCCGGCATAACCGTTGCTGCAATATTTCTCGTTGAAGATGTTATAGATGGTGAAACCGGTGCGTATTTCCTTCGCTGAGAGAACATTCCTGAAGGTGTAGCCGAGATGCAGATCGGTCACGAAATAAGAGTCAAGAGCCTGCTCATTGTTTCTGGCATTGTTCAGATACTGTTTTGACACATATTTGCTGTTGAGGTTTGCCTCGAATCCCTTTACGGTGAAACTGAAGGAGTTGAACAGTGTCACGTCGGGAGAGAATGAGATTGGCGTATCACCCAGATCAAATGATATAGGGTTAGTCCACTCATCTTCGTAGATATACTCGGTGAAGTTCTTGATGCGGTTTCGTGAGAGTGTGGTATTGAAGTTCCAGTTGAACCATGAGCAGGGGCGGAGTGTGGTCTGGATCTCTATTCCGGCACGGTAACTGTCAGGCACGTTCACACTCAGCGGATTACCTGTGTCCGATAATTCTCCGGTAGCAACGAGTTGGTTCTTATAGTCCATGTAGTAAAGGTTGACTCCCGCTGAGAAAACCGATGTGTTGTAACTGTAGCCCGCCTCGTAGTCGAACAGACGTTCGGCTGTGGGAAGATGCTTCATGTCGCTGTCAGTGAAGTTGTCGCGTACCGGCTCTTTGTGGGCTACACTCCAGGATGCGAACAGGCGGTTGGCATTGTTTATCTGCCAGTTCACACCCACCTTGGGATTGAAGAAGTTATAGGTTCGGTGAATGTCAAGCAGTTGCATGTCGCCGGTGTTGTAGTCAAAGTTGTCGCTTCGTCCGGTGATACTGTAGGTAATGTAGCGATACTGGAGGTCAGCGAACGCCCGGACATTGTTTGACACCGCCACATTTGCACGGGCGAAGATGTTAGCGTCGAATTTCTCACCTTTATTGCGGTAGTATTCCTGCAGCGGGTCAATGCTTCCGACGTAGTTTCTGACCCATGCCACCTGTCCGAAGTGGTTTCCCTTGAAATTATTGATCGCACCCCCGGCCTGTGCCTGAACTATTCCCTGATTATATGCGAAGGAGAACAGACCTCCTCCGAACCCGTTGCGGTTCTTTTTCAGGCGCACAAGGTCACTTTTCTTTATTTTTTCTCCATCGATATAGTAAGGCTCAAGACCGTATTCTTCCAAAGTGCGGTTGGTTTTATACTGGTTGTAGTAACCATCGTCCTTTGTGTAATGGAGTCCGACGTTGAGAGTGAGGGCATCTGACAGGTTCTGTGTGAGCAGCAGGTGAAAGTGGTGCTGGATGTAATTGTCTGTCTGATCAGGGTAGTATGCCACATTCCCTGCGTTATCAATATATTCGCCGCACGGATTATAGCGACGTCCGTATTCCTCCATCTGTTCTTTCGATGCATAGTCCCAGGCCATGTAGGTCTGTTCCTTTCCGCCGAAAGCCAGCAGTCTGACGAGTGTATTGTCAGTCTTGTAGGCTACCTGACCGAAGTAACTCCACAGTTTTGACCAGGCACGGTCAATGTAACCATCGCTGCCGAGATGACTCAGTCTGACATCGGCCATCCAGTGGCCACCCATCAGTCCTGTCCCGACACGCAAAGTCTCCTTATTACTGTTGTAGGAGCCGTAACTGCCGGAAACGGTGGCGTATGGAACTGTTGAAGGAGTATCGGTAATCATGTTTATGGAAGCACCGAACGCTCCCGCACCATTGGTGGATGTGCCCACGCCGCGCTGAATCTGTATGTCAGTGAGTGAGGAGGCAAGGTCAGGCATGTTGACCCAGTACACATTGTGGCTTTCAGGGTTATTGATGGGCACACCGTTGGCGGTAACATTAATTCGTGAGCCGTCGGTGCCGCGAACCCTGATTGAAGAATAGCCTATACCTGCGCCTGCATCGGAAGTGGTCACCACTGAAGGTGTATAATCAAGTAAAAACGGGATGTCATGACCATCATTGCTCTTTTCTATCTGAGCCTTTGTCACGGTTGAGAATGCTACCGGGGTCTTGTAGTCGGCACGGTTTGCTACTACCACCACATCGGTGAGTTTCACACTCATTGAATCGGCGGGGATATTGTCATCACCCCACGCCAGCGGTGCCACGGCAATAGCCGTCACCGCTAATGCAAGTTTTTTCATCTGTTTATTTTCACTACGCCGGTATTACCCGGATCAGGTTATAAGGGTATGATCTCAGCCAGTCTTCTGTGACTTAGCACCCCTAATAAATTATGTTTGTCACCGCAAAGGTAGTAATATTTTCAGAAAAATCAAAGAATGTTGACTGTCCAAAAAAAATCGGGGCTTGGGGAATTATACCACCGGGGTATCATTCCACATCGGGCAGCCTGTCACGCCATGACTGTTCGGTGAGCCAGCGCTGCATGGTGGGGAATTGTCCGGTGCGGTATCCTTTTTCGGTCATGGTGCGGTGCCACCCGATGTGATTGCGCAGGGCTATGGGAAGGGTGTCCATCTCATCGTTCAGTTTGCCGAACTGCCACACCAGGCGTGAGTACTCCTCCATGATATCATCTTTCTGCCCGGGGTAGAGGTCGTAGAACTCCTCGAATGAATTGAAGTGGTCGTAGTCGTTGACGTGTGTCTGTGGCACCTTGCCTGATTTGGGGAGCGGACGGGCGTTGTGGATGGGACGTTTCTCTATGGTTATGACCCGGGCTCCGGCGTTCTGACGTTTTTCCTCGCTGTTGCGTGCTGCCTGCCGTTCGGCACGCCGCTGCATGGCACGTTTCCTGCGGATGGCGGCTTCGCGTGCGCCGTCGAAGTCAAGGTCACGTTCCATGGCTATGATCTCGGCCTTGATGAGCCTGTAGGCCACTGCTGCCACGGGTGGCAATCCTTCCGGTTCCTTGCCACGGAGTGCGTAATCATAGATGGCGCCCATGACGGTGTCGCGCAGTTCAACGGATTCTTCCTCGAGTGCCTTGATCCACTCTTCCTTGATGATGATGTTTTTCATATTCTTACTGATTTTGTGGGTTTGTCGCTGCAAAGGTAATATGGAAAACGGCTTTTCCGACGAAAAAATGTCAGAGGGGGTGAGGCGGAAAGTCTGATATTTTCGCAGGCATTTGCTCCGGTGGGTCAGGGAGTTACGGGGGTGTTTTCGGGTGCGTAAATGTGCGGAAAAAATGCAAAAAAATGGGTCGGACTGGTCAGACTGGTCGGACTGGGGCTGATGAGGTGTGTGGGGAGTGTGGGTGCATGCGTGTTTTAATCGGCGTCCTGAGCCGGACGCCAACACTATAAGTTGATGCTATCCCCCGCACGCCTTACGGCGTACGGGGTTACGATAAATCGGCGTCCTA
The DNA here is from genome assembly GCA_947175645.1 of uncultured Porphyromonadaceae bacterium. Lineage (GTDB taxonomy): Bacteria > Bacteroidota > Bacteroidia > Bacteroidales > Muribaculaceae > CAJUPY01. Next base: position 38,732 of record CAMWNP010000008.1, on the reverse strand, counting down.
TTCAGGACGCCCCGACCGTATGCTCTACCGGTATCTACCTCAAAGGGAAAAATGTCCGTAGGACATTGATTATCAGTAACCCTGTACGCTGAAGCAAAGCAAAGCGTGCAGGGATCGGGAACTCATATCAGACCTTGGCATCCGGCTCAGGACGCCGATTAAAACAGGCTTGCTTATATAGCACCGCATATTTGATTCCAAAAAAATTTAAACGTCAATGAACCTTTTTGAACCGTATGATGTTATAATATCAAACAAAGCAAGAAATGTGATAATGATTGGTTTATAGCGAATTTAAGGCTGTCGGGATGACAGCCTTTTTCGTATGCATACAAAAAAACTGTATCACGAAGCAGGTGCTTCAGATACAGTTTTTTATTCTTTCAGTTTATCCTCTTTGGGAAATTATGCCTGAGGTGCTGCGGGAGTGTTGTATTTAGCATCGAAATCTTCGTTTGACATCATCAGGAACTGGATGAAGTTAACGAGTGTGCCGATACCACAAAGACCACCGGTGAGCAGGTAAAGGATACCAAAGCCCATTTTACCGAGATAGAACCAGTGTGCACCAAATCCACCGAGGAAGAAGCAAAGCAGAATTGCTGTAGTTTTAGATTTCATTGTTTTTGAGCGGATGGAGATTTGTTAGTGATTTGCACCCGCAATCTCCTTAAACGGCTGCAAAATGATTGATTAATTATAACGATGGCGCAAATATAGTAAAAATTTTCATATCAAAACCCGTTTACTTAAATTTTTTTTGATATAAGAACCGGTCTAAGGGATTTATTGACACAGACTAAGTGGATTTTGCCATACTGTTTTTTTTGGGGGAGATGGAAAAGATATTTGAAAGTTTTTTTGTAAATTTGTGGCAATGGAAAACTATCTTGTATCAGCCCGAAAATATCGTCCATCGACATTTGACTCCGTTGTTGGACAGAAGGCCCTGACGCTGACGCTGCGTAACGCCATAGCCACCAACAAACTGGCTCATGCCTATCTGTTCTGCGGCTCGCGCGGGGTTGGAAAAACCTCATGCGCACGAATTTTCGCCAAAACAATCAACTGCGAGAATCCCACGCCTGACGGCAACCCGTGCAACGAGTGTGAGTCATGCCGCTCATTCAACGAGGGGCGGTCGCTCAACATTGTTGAACTGGACGCCGCCTCCAACAACGGCGTGGAGGATATCCGCCAACTCACGGAGCAGGTGCAAGTGCTTCCCACCAACGGAAAATACCGCGTTTTTATAATCGATGAGGTGCACATGCTTTCATCCAGCGCGTTCAACGCTTTCCTGAAAACGCTTGAGGAACCTCCGTCATACGTGGTGTTCATTCTTGCCACCACTGAAAAACACAAGATTCTCCCCACCATTCTGTCGCGCTGCCAGATTTATGATTTCAACCGTATCACGGTGTCAGACATTGTGGATCATCTGGAGTACGTTGCCCGGCAGGAGGGTTACACTGCGGAGCGCCCGGCGCTGAGCATCATAGCCCAGAAGGCTGACGGAGCCATGCGTGACGCCCTATCCATATTCGATCAGGTTGCCGCTTCATCACGCGGCAACATAACCTACCGCTCCACCATTGAGAACCTCAATGTTCTTGACGAGAGTTACTACACCCGGCTGATGGAAGCATTTCTCAGCGGTAACGTGCCTCAGGCACTGCTGATTTACAAGGAGATACGTGACAAGGGTTTCGACTCGCACTTTTTCATCAACGGTCTGGCGTCATTCCTGCGTGACCTGATGCTGGCCCAGACTCCCGCCACGCTTGATATTCTTGATGCTGATGAGAATCTGAAAAAACAGATGACGGAACTGGCCATGAAGTGTCCGCCACAATTTTTCTACGCAGCCATGAGTTTGTGTAACGAGGCTGACCTGAACTACAGGCAGGCATCGAACAAAACGTTTCTTGTGGAACTTCTGCTGATCCGGCTGTGCCAACAACTAAGCCCCTCCCTAAACTATAGCGACGACGGCGAGGGGCGTTTAAAACCAATAGTCGCTGAGCCCCAAGAGAGTTATTCCGCACCTCAACAGCAGCAGAAACAGGAGTCTGCCCCTAAACCACAGACTACACCTGAACCTCAGCAGAAACGCGCCGTCAACATTCCTCCGCCACCTCCTCCCAAGGCTACTCAGCCGGCTGTCAGGCGTAAGTCTCCGCTGATGTCCGGACCATCGCTGCGTGACCTCAAGAAGGGGCCTGACACCACGCAGCAGCAGACCGCCGCACCTACGCGTGCGACCAGGACAAACGCCTATACGGATGAAGCGGTAATAGCGGCATGGCGTGACTACATGAACCTGCACCCCAAGGAGCAGGTGCTGGTGAACACCATGCGTGCATCAATGCCTGAACGTGTCAAGGGCGACACCTTCAGGATAACGGTTGAGAATCATGCCCAGACAATGGTCATGTCATCACAGATGCCTGATCTGCTGGCATTTATCCACAACCAACTGATGAATGACCTGTTCAGGATTGAGATAACCGAGAATCACGACGCAGGATCGCCCCACACGTGGAACGACCGCGAACTGCTCAACCATATCGTTGAACAGAATCCGGCTATACGTGACCTGATAAATTCCTTTAAGTTGGTGCTGTAGATCACTCCTTGACGCCGTAGGCTAAATCACCGGCATCACCCAGACCGGGAACGATGTATTTATGGTCGTTGATCTCGGGGTCTATCGCACCAACCCATACTGTGGTTTTATCGTTGGGGAAGGTCTTTTTCACATAGTCGATAGCGTGTTGAGAGGCAATCACGGAGCAAACGTGGATATGGGCGGGTTCACCTTTGGTGAGCAATGCCTTGTAACTCAGTTCCATGGATGCTCCGGTTGCGAGCATAGGATCTGCGATGATCAGTGTTTTGCCATCAAGACGCGGAGAGGCGAGATACTCAATGCACACATCGAAATTCTCCTTTTCCTTGTATTTGCGGTAGGCACTGACAAAGGCGTTCTCAGCATGGTCAAGGTAGTTGAGGAAACCCTGGTGGAAAGGCACACCGGCACGGAAAATAGTGGCGAGGACAACAGGAGAGGCTATCACTTTCCCGGTGGTCTGTGCCAGTGGTGTTGAAATTTCAGTGTCGGCGTAGCGTAGAGTACGGCTGATTTCAAAGGCCATAATCTCACCAATGCGTTCAAGGTTACGACGGAACCGGAGCATGTCATGCTGCACCTTCACATCACGCAGTTCAGTCATGTACTGGCTGACCACTGAGTCTGTTTCTGCAAAATTTACTATTTTCATAATACCTTATATTAGTTTCTCTGTCATTTTTTTCAGAATAAGCGGTGCTTCGGGCCCCATGTTGAAAATCAGATCAAGCACGGAGAGACGGGGAATGAAACCGAGAGAGAGTTCACGTACCTGATAGTATCTTACGGGGTCAAGCAGTGGTAGTTTACGTGCCCTGAAGTCTACAGTAAGCGCCGGGTCAGTGTTCGGCACTGAATGGATTATTTTGGCCGGGCAGTCAAGGATACGGGCAATAACGCCTGTCAATGCGTCATCGTAGTCTGTCAGCAATGGAAACCTCTGCAGTGAATCACGCTGCCAGAAAGGCTCAAACAGTGGCTGATAGAATTCAAAAAAGGGTGTTGCTCCGTAGGCTGACTCCATAGCCACCCGGTGTTGGTGCCACCAGTCGCCATGTGAAGATATGCTTATGCGGTTCCACGTTGCAGCGGTCATGCTGACAGGTTTCTCTATCGGTATGGTGAGAGCCATCCGGCCGTTCACGTCGGCAATATCGCAGCGGTGGGTTGACTTGAGCCGTTTGTCGAACCGCGCGGTGTTATCGATGACCGCCGTACCGAAAGCACACAGCACCGCCCAATAGTCCACAGAGGCGGCATAAGCCGGCGACAGCAGGACGGCATGGGAGGGGTAGCGCAACAGTCTCACTTCTTGTCGGGGTTAGCGTCCTTGAACACGCGGTTCCAGCGGATGCCGCCGTCAAAGATAGATTTGTCCTTGTCAAAAGAGATAAGCACGCGCATGGGTGTGCCGATAATGTGATCCTCAGGCACGAATCCCCAATATCTTGAATCCAGGGAGTTGTCTCTGTTATCTCCCATCATGAAGTAGTAGTCCATCTTGAACTCGTAGAAGTCAACCGGCTTGCCGTCGATGTGAAGTACACCGTCGACCATCTGTGCCGTCGGATTGTTCTCATATATCCTGATGGCACGTTCGTATGTAGGCCAGTTCTCAGGGGTGATAGGGAGGCGCATACCCTTGGCGGGAATGAGGAGTCCCTCTTCGCCGCCGTAATCGGCACGGGTCCATCCGCCGGATACTCCTTCAGGGAAAAGCATCTCAGGTTGCGGATTCAGCCGTCGGAGAACCGCTACCGAGCCTGACTGCTGAAGTTTCTCCACCATAGTTGAGGTGAGGGGTACGACATATATCGGTGGAACAGTGCCGTTTTCATATATCAGACCGTTGGCTGCCAGTGTGAGTGAGTCGCCATGGGTCATGAGTTCCTGTTCGATGTAGATATCGTCCTTTGAGACACCAAGTTCCTCCCACTGCTCTTCGGTGATAGGGAAACGGCGGGTCTGTACGACGTAGTTGAACTGTGCGTCGGCCGGGGTTTCCATTGGAATTCCGTCAACAATAATCTGGCCGTTGACGATGCGGAGAGACTGTCCGGGGAGGCCGACACACCGCTTGACGTAGTTTTCACGGCGGTCCACCGGTCGCCATATACGTTCGCCGAACTGCTGTGGATTGTTCAGCACCACATTGCGTCCGAACATCTTTATAAGGGTGTAATAGTCAGGGTTCTGCATCTTTGTCATGACGGTGTCGCCGGCGGGGAAGTTGAACACGACAATGTCGCCCTGCTCCACGTTGCGCAGCCCCTTGAGGCGATGATACGGCAGAGAGGGGTTGTCAAGATAACTCTTGCAGTCAAGCACGGGAATGGTGTTGTGGACAAGGGGGAAGTTTACCGGGGTCATTGGTACACGCGGTCCGTATACAAACTTGTTCACAAAGAGGAAATCTCCGGTCAGGAGGGTTTTTTCAAGTGATGAGGAGGGTATCTGATAGTTCTGGCCTATAAAGGCGAATACAAAGTAGACCAGCACCAGGGCATAGAGGATGGCGTCGACCCAACTCATCAGCGTACGGAGTGATTTGTTCTTGCTCTTTTTCCACCATGTCAGGGGTATGTAGCCGGTTATGTAGATGTCAAAGAGAAGGATGAACAGGAGGGCCACCCACCAGTTGCCCAGCCATGCCACCCAGCAGAAGAATATCACGGACACAATTCCGAAGCGCACCCAACGGGTGGGCTTGTTATCTTTAATCCTCCGGCGGAAATCCTCGCCGAAAGTCAATTTTTCATTATCTTGGTTCATAATCGCAAAAATACGTTTTTTTCTTGGTTTACACGCGGGAATGCGGTGCTTTAACTTTCATTTGCAATATTCTTTCCGGCGATCCAGGTTGCCACAACTTCATGTGATGTGGTCATTCCGGCATAAGGGGTCCATCCGCAAAGGCTCACAACGTCAGCATCGGTGATTACATGCGGTGTGGAGAGATGACGCACCATGACCATGTCGGCGCGCATTCCCGGACGAAGATCACCGCGGTCAGTAAGGCTGAATATTGTTGCGGCGTTGGCGCTCATCAATGCCACAAGGCGTGTGAGGGGTATATCTTCACGTTCGGCCAGATCCATCATCAGAGGGAGGGAGAACTGCACTCCCGGCATTCCTGACATGGCATGAAGCGCGTCGCCTTCCTTGTCGGCCGGGAGGTGCGGAGCATGGTCTGTGGCAATTACATCAATCAGTCCATTCTTCAGTGCGGCTATCAGTGCCTTGCGGTCAGCCTCTGTCTTGATGGCGGGGTTACATTTGATGCGTGCTCCCAATGTGGCATAATCCTTGTTGGAAAAAAGGAGATAGTGGGGTGCGGTTTCAGATGTAATCCTCTTTTCCTGGACAGGCGCGGATGAGAACAACTCCAGTTCACGGGCTGTGGAGAGATGGCAGACATGCAGTCGCGCACCTGTTTCGCGGGCAAGTTCAACAGCCTTTGAAGCACTGAGGAAACAAGCCTCGGCGGAACGTATCTCAGGGTGAGATGCGAGCGGAACGTCACCCTCGGGATATTTCCGTTTCATGGCGGCGATGTTTGAGTTGATGACATGCTGATCCTCGGCATGCACTGCAATCACACCGGTATATTCGCGGAAGAGCCGTCGAATGGTGGAGTCATCGTCAACGAGCATGTTTCCGGTGGATGAACCCATGAAGAGTTTGGCACCGGCTATATCAAATTCACGCTGTGCCTTCAGCAGTTCCTGAAGGTTGTTGTTGGTGACACCGAAGAAAAAACGGATGTCACAGAGAGCCTTCTGTCCGGCTGCCAGGATTTTCTGCCTGAGAGCGTCAATGGTGACAGTCGGGGGTGTGGTGTTGGGCATGTCAAATACGGTTGTGACACCACCTGCTACAGCAGCACGGCTCTCCGAACGCATGTCGCCCTTGGGACTTCCGGCTCCGCCATCGCGGAAATGCACGTGAGGGTCAATGACTCCCGGAAGAATGAAGGCACCAGCGGCATCCATCGGGATATATGACTCTGACGGGGATTCGGATGGGGTTCCCTCGCCAACATGCAGGATAAGTCCGGATTCAGAATCGAATATAATAAAACCGCTGAAAACCCTCTCAGCGGTGGCAATCACGGCGTTATATATCAGATTTAGCATGGCGTTTCTTAATGTTACCCAAACGCAGTTTCATGACGCCGAAAAGGGCCTCGCCGAAAATACTGCTGTTCATTTTGCTTGTTCCGAGAACTCGGTTGACGAAAATAATGGGCTCTTCTACGATCTTGAAACCGAGCCTGAAGGCGGTATACTTCATCTCGATCTGGAATGCGTAGCCTTTGAACCTGATATTGTCGAGATTCATTGCGCGAAGCACCGGTGCGGTCCAGCAGACGAATCCGGCGGTGGTGTCATGGACGGGAATCGACAGCATGAGCCGCACATATTTTGAAGCGTAGTATGACATGAGCACGCGCCCCATAGGCCAGTTGACCACATTGACCCCGGTCACATAACGTGATCCGATGGCCACATCCGCACCACCTTCGGCACATGCCTTACGGAGAGTGACCAGGTCGGCGGGATTATGCGAGAAGTCGGCATCCATCTCCGTGATATAGTCATAACCTTTTTCAAGGGCCCATTTGAAACCTTCAATATAGGCTGTTCCGAGACCGAGTTTACCCGCCCGTCCAATGATGTGTATCCTGCCTGGATACTGTTTCATTTTCTCCTTTACGATGGCAGCGGTTCCGTCAGGAGAGTTGTCATCGATGACAAGAACGTCAAATTCCACCGGAAGGTTCTGCACGGCGTCGATTATGGCGGCGGCGTTCTCCTTCTCGTTATACATGGGTATGATCACAAGCGAATTACTCATATTCTATATTTTGGTGCACACAAAGTTAGTCAACTTTATGGAGAAATTAACCCGTTAACTTAAATAAAATGAATGGCTTTATTAAAAAAGTTCATCATTTTTGCATTATTTTAATGTTTTAAACATTTATTCACTTTGCAGAATAAAAAAGTTGTCTTAACTTTGCAGTGTCTTAAGAGAATAAGACGATAACGATTTGTTAGACATAAATATACTTGAATTTTGGTTATGAGGGAGGTGTGCTTCTGTGAAGAAGTGCACTTTCATTTTTTTATGTGGTATGCGAATCGGGCTGAGTCACAGCGGGTAAACTCGCAAGGCCGCCCACGGTTACTGCGACGCGATGTATTACCGTTCAACCGAATTCTTATTGGATTTAATCGGCGTCCTTGGCCGGACGCCATTGTTTGTTATTCTCATCATATCCCTGCACGCTTTGCTTCGCTGCAGCGTACAGGGTTACGAACAATCTGCGTCCTCGCAAGGACGCCCACGGTTACTGCAACGCAATGTATAACCTTTCAACCGAATTCTTTTTTGATTTAATCGGCGTCCTTGGCCGGACGCCATTTCTTGTGATTCTCTTCATATCCCTGCACGCTTCGCTCCGCTGCAGCGTACAGGGTTACGAACAATCGGCGTCCTCGCAAGGACGCCATAGGTTACTGCGCCGCGAAGTATGGAAATCTCAGACTATCCCGAGTCTCACCAGACGGTGGTCAGCGATCGTCTGCAGATCCTCCAGAATACCGGGAGCAAGTTGTTCCAGATCAAACTTGAAATAGTCAAAGAAACGGTTGCTGAACTCATCGAACATATCGGCGGTAAGTTCAGTTTTCATTGCTCTGGCGGCACGAATAAGCAGGGATGCAAGATATTCAATACCCTGCAGATCATGTTCCAGGAGGCGACTGAAATCCACATCAAGATGCAGGTCAGAGAGGCTTTCCGCATAGATAGCCTCACCGGCGGAGTCAAGAACAGTGTGGGATCCGCGTTCGCCCGACAGGATGACAAGAGCCGGCTGTCCGGGCTCCACAACCATCTGCTCCACATCGATCAACTGGCATTTCACCGGATTGACAGAGAGGTCACTGACGACTGTGAGCGACAACTGTGCCACCATATCATCTATCCATCTGTTGAACTCCTTGTTCAGGATCGACACCCTGACATCGGCGTTCTTTTTCCTGACTTCATCAGCGAGCGAAACGGAAAATTCCATCAGACGTCCGATGAATTTCACCGGGAGGAATACACCTCCGGCAAGGTCAACATAGTTGGTGTCACGCAATATGGAGCCGAAATGCTCCTCTAATTCTTCATAATCATATTCCATAAGAAACCGGTTTATTGTTCAACGGCTGCGGAGAGGTCATTGTTCAGCACCTGCTTGACAACTTTCGCCTTTGCCGGACCAATCACCGATGCCACCTCATCCGTTGACGCCTCACGAATTTTCTTTATACTCCGGAAATGTTTCAGCAGAGCCGAACGGGTTGCTTCCCCCACCCCTTTTATGGAGTCAAGTTCACTGACAAGTTGCGACTTGGAACGGCGGTTACGGTGGTGGGTGATTCCGAACCTGTGAGCCTCGTCGCGCAAATGCTGCACCACTCTGAGTGATTCTGAATTTTTGTTGATATAGAGGGGATAAGAATCGCCCGGGAAATATATTTCCTCCAGACGCTTGGCAATTCCCACCACCGCTATTGTTCCCCGCAGCCCCATCTCATCGAGAGCCTCCACGGCAGCGCTCAACTGTCCTTTACCGCCATCCACAACAATCAACTGAGGCAACTCCTCGCCCTCCTCCATCAACCGTGTGTAGCGGCGTGTGAGAACCTCTTTCATGGATGCGAAATCGTCAGGACCCTCAACGGTGCGGATGTTGAAATGACGGTAGTCACGCTTTGAAGGACGAGCGTTTTTGAAAACCACGCATGATGCCACAGGGTTCGTGCCCTGAATATTGGAATTATCGAAACACTCAATGTGTCGGGGCAGTTCCTTAAGGCGGAAGTCCGATTTCATGCGTTCCAGAATCTGCTCCGTGCGCTTCTCCGGATTGCGTTTCTCAACATGCTTGAGATAATCGATCTTACTCTGGCGGGCGTTGCGGGCCGAGACATCGAGCAAGTGAGCCTTGTCGCCACGCTGCGGGATAGTGAAAGTGACTCCCACCATCTCCACGTCAGGGGCGAAAGGAACAATAACCTCTTTGTAGTCGCATCCCAGCGACTCACGTATCTCCTGCATGGCCATTGCCAGCAGTTCCTCCGGAGGTTCGGCAAGCCTACGCTTGTAATGCAGCGTGAGCGACTTTACCACCGCCCCCCGGCGCACGTGCATGTAGTTGACATACATGTCATCACCGTCATCATCAACGCCGAATACGTCAATTTCCTCGATGGTTGGACTGACAATGACACTTTTTGCCTGATATTTCTCCACGAGATTATATTTCTCCTTCAATACCTGCGCCTCCTCGAATTTCAGTTGTGAGGCCAGGCGGACCATTTCCTGGCGGAGATATTCCATCAGTTGGCCTGTTTCACCACGCAGAATCTGTTTTATCCTGACTATGTACTGCCGGTATTCCTCCTCGCTGACCAGACCTTTGCAGCATCCTGAGCAACGTTTCATGTGATACTCCAGACAAAGTCTCCCCTTCCCTTGTGCCACATATTCAGGGGTTATGTTATGTCGGCAAGTGCGGATTGGATACAGGTCACGGATAAGTTCAAGAACAGTCCGCGCCACCTGCAGATTGGTGTAAGGCCCGAAATATTTCGAGCCATCCCTGACCTTCTGACGAGTGAGGAAAACACGAGGAAAAGTTTCATTAGTAACTACAATCCAGGGGTAACTCTTGTCATCCTTGAGAAGAACATTGTAACGAGGCTGGAACTCCTTGATCAAAGAACTTTCCAGATTAAGTGCATCCTGTTCAGTTGGCACGACAATATACCGCATATCAGCGATAGCGCGCACAAGCAGATTTGTACGCAGCACATCGTGAGTACGGTTGAAATAAGAAGAAACACGCCGTTTCAGGTTCTTGGCCTTACCCACATATATCACCGTTCCCTCAGAGTCATAATACATGTACACTCCGGGGGTGTCAGGGAGAAAAGAGATTTTCTCCATCAGTTCTTCCGATTTCTTCAGTTTCATAAGTGAGTATATAACGGATTATTCCACAAGATAGTATAAGGATAGACAAAAAGAGTGTGCCATACGGGATTCCGGCCCGCAGACACACCCTGAAGGAGTATTACCCGAATCAGTAAGTGATCAGAGATGTGACCTCAACATCGTCGGGGAGGATTGAACGTCCGTTGAGAGCGGAAAGTTCAATAATGAAGTTTACATAAATCTTTTTGGGGTTCATCTGTTTCACGAGATTGATAGCGGCCAGCATGGTTCCACCGGTGGCGAGCACATCGTCATGGAGCACAACCACATCATCCTCGGTTATTGCATCGCGGTGGATTTCAATAGTGTCCACGCCATATTCCTTCTTATAGGAAGCCTGGAGGGTATCAGCGGGAAGTTTGCCCGGTTTACGCACAGGCACGAACCCTGCTCCGAGTTCAAAAGCAAGGATAGAACCACCGATGAAACCGCGGGACTCAATGCCCACAACCTTAGTGACACCTTTGTCACGATATAACTGAGAGAGGTCCCAACCTATGATATGAAGAGCGCGGGGATCCTTGAAAACAGTGGTCAGATCCTTGAAAACTATCCCTTTCTGGGGAAAATCCTGAACATCGCGGATTTTTGATTTAATGTATTCCATCTTATTGATTGTTGTATATTTTTAATTTTCAGAAATTTAAAATTGTTCCACGTGAAACATCACCTTCCGAGCATGAGTAAAAGAATATTGATATCACTTGGGGAGATTCCGGGGATACGTGAAGCCTGGGCTATGGTCTGCGGTTTAAGGCGAGCCAGTTTCTGTCGTGCCTCGGTTGAGAGGGCCTTTATATCCTCGTAGTTGAATTTATCGCCTAACTTTATATTCTCAAGGCGATGGAGTTTTTCGGCCACGAGTTGTTCACGTTCAATGTAACCCTGATATTTCATCATAATCTCGGCTGCTTCTACAATTTCCTGACGCCGTTCCACCTCGACATTATTTTCAATAAACTGCTTCAACGGGTCAACCATGCGGCACAGCAAAGCCATGTCGAGTTGAGGACGGAGAACAAGGTCAATCAGTTTGACACCCTGGCGGAGAGGGGTTGTTCCGGCTTCCTCCAGTTTATCATTTATCAGAGCGGGCTTGATTGAGTAATTACGGCAGAACTCTATCAAGGCATCGCGTTGCTCGCGTTTTGTGACCATCAGGTTATACCTGCGTTCATCAGCAAGACCGAGTGCATATCCCTTGGGGGTAAGACGCATATCGGCATCATCCTGACGGAGCAGGATTCTATATTCGGCGCGTGACGTGAACATCCGGTAAGGTTCATCGACACCTTTAGTCACGAGGTCATCGATAAGGACACCGATGTATGCTTCATCGCGTGCAAGGGTGAACTCTTCCCCACCCGACACTTTCTGATGTGCGTTGATTCCGGCTATCAGACCTTGTCCGGCAGCCTCCTCATAACCGGTGGTTCCGTTGACCTGACCGGCAAAATAGAGTCCGCTGATCAGTTTAGTCTCCAGCGTGTGACGCAACTGGCGTGGATCAAAAAAGTCGTATTCTATAGCGTAGCCGGGGCGATAGATCTGCACATTTTCAAGAGCCGGAATGGTCTGCAACGCTTCAATCTGTATGTTGATGGGGAGCGAGGATGAAAAGCCGTTGAGATAATATTCGTTGGTATCCTCACCCTCCGGTTCAAGAAACAACTGATGTTCGGTTTTATCAGCGAAAGTAACGATTTTTGTTTCTATGCTGGGGCAATAGCGTGGGCCTATACTTTGAATCTGACCGTTATAGAGAGGAGAATCAGGGAGTCCTGAGCGCAGGATGTCATGAGTTTTCTCAGAGGTGTAGAGCGTGAAACAGGGGCGCTGGCGCAATTCCCTATGCACATCAGGGAGATATGAAAACTTGTGAAAATCATTATCACCTTCCTGAATTGCAGTAAGTGAAAAATCCACCGATCGTCCGTCGATGCGCACGGGAGTACCGGTTTTCATTCTGTCCGTCACGAAACCGAGTTCACGCAACTGTTCCGTCAGACCGTACGCGGCAGGTTCCGAGATACGTCCACCGTCAACCATTGTACGTCCGAAATGCATCAGCCCGTTAAGGAATGTTCCGGCGGTGAGTATCACCGCTTTAGCATGAAACACTACGCCGAGCCTGGTTTTCACGCCACGAACTTCACCGTTTTCAACCAGGAGATTTTCCACACTGTCCTGCCAAATGGACAATCCAGGGGTATTTTCAAGAATTGAACGCCACAAGCCGCTGAATTTCATGCGGTCACTTTGCGCCCTGGGGGACCACATTGCGGCGCCTTTCGAGCGGTTCAGCATACGGAACTGGATTGCCGTGCGGTCAGTTACCACACCCATCTGTCCGCCAAGAGCATCTATCTCACGAACAATCTGACCCTTTGCAATGCCACCTACCGCAGGATTACAACTCATCTGGGCTATTTTGTTCATGTCCATGGTGATGAGCAGTGTCTGCGAACCAAGACGGGCGGCCGCAGAGGCTGCCTCACACCCGGCGTGGCCGGCTCCGATGACAATTATATCATAGTTGAATTTCATTACTGTTCCATTTCGTTAAGCATGGCAAGCGCACGATCCTCGTTCATTTCCATGATCTCGCGCTCTCCGGGACCTTTGTCGTTTATGCCACAAAGATGCAGCACACCGTGAATTATCACCCTCAGGAGTTCACGGGAATAAGTGGCGCTGACCAACCGTGCGTTTGAAGCCACGGTGTCAAGCGAGATATACATGTCGCCACGCAGTAATTTTCCGCGCGTATAGTCAAACGTGATTATATCCGTGTAGTAGTCATGCTGAAGATACTGACGGTTTACTCTTAAGATTTCTTCATCGTCACAAAAAATGTAAGTCAGTTCATGCGCCACCTTTCCGTGAGAGCGGGCGACCGCGCTGATCCACCTTTCCATTTCCGGAATATCGATCTCCGGCATGGCCACATTTTTCGTTATCCACTGAAATCTGTTCATAAATGAGTTTTAACCCACAAAAATAGTAAATTTGGCGGTTAATTACAATAGCAATCTCACGATTGTTGGATTTTTACACAGATTGTTGGAACGGAGAGATATGCAAAATATACACTAAATCACTATCAATCAACACATTGCCACACTTTAAACCCTCTTAAAACAAGGAAATTTCAGATGGCTCCCACAGAGGGAAGGGAAAATAAGGTTTTAAATGTTAACAGAATTAACAAATCTCCCCTACCCCACTACACTCAGACCTTCCACCTTTTTGAGTTGGGCAAGCACCGGTTCCATGTCGTCAGCGGCAGTTGAAAAAGTGATGGAGCAAGTGTTGTCGAAATTTTGCGAGAGGATGTTGACCGAGGGATTTTTCAGAATACGCATCACCGGTGTGATGTTGACATATCCGAATGAAACGGTGGAGGTGACCTTCACCCGTTCCTCAACTATGGTGGCCTCCTCGATGGCTGAGCGTGCCGCCTCACGATATGCCTGAATCAGACCCGGGGTTCCGAGTTTGATGCCTCCGAAATAACGGACCACAACTATCACAATGTTTGTGAGTCCGAAAGAGTTAATCTGACCCAGAATGGGCTTACCTGCGGTGCCTGACGGTTCGCCGTTGTCACTGGAAAGGAAATCAAGCCGCTGCTGACCGAGCATATAAGCCCAGCATACATGCCGGGCGTCGTGGTACTTGCGCTGATAGTCCGCAATCACCCCCTTTGCCTGCTCCGCTGTCTCCACCGGATGAGCGAAGGCAATGAAACGGCTCATTTTTTCGCGTATGGTGGCGGTAGAAGGCTCGCTGATGGTTTTATACAGATCAGCCATTTTTGTGGAGCATACGGTTAAACAGGGCTATGTATTGCCGTGCTATTGCATCAGATGAAAATTTGGAACGGACTAATTCATGGAGAGCCTCGCGGTCCTGGTTCTGTGACAGTGCCCACTCAATCCCTGCGGCAAAATCCTTGATGTCGAGATAGCGTGCGATATAGCCGGTTTTAAGATGCTCCACGATATCGTCCTGCCCCCCTTTACCGAAAGTTACAGGGATGGCACCTGAAGCCTGAGCCTCAATCAGGGTACCCGGCAGGGTTTCGTAGAGTGAAGAAGAAATGACCACGGAACTGCGGGAATAGAGCCGGCGCAGCAGGTTAGGATCGGAAATACGCCCTACGTGACGATGGGGGAATCTGAGATCCGAGAGTGCGTCGGGGTCACGCAGATCTCCGAAGAAGACCACCTCGGCGTTGTTGGAGAGTTCAGGATTGTTGTCAAAGAGGTAGTTTAGTGCTTCAACGGCGTATTTCAGACCCTTGATGGGATCATCAAGGCGTGCGGCCCCCATTGTGATGACTTTCTTTTTATGAAGGATAATTGACGGCACATAGCCTTCCGGCAGTTTTGTTGAAAAACTGTCGATTGGGAAGGCGTTGAAAATGGTTGAGACCGGCATATCGCGCAGAAGCGTACTTCTCAAGGCGTTTTTCCGGGACCAGTTGCTTACTGCCACGAAGTGGAGGTTGCCCTCTTTGTAAACAGCCTGTTTCTTCAGCCATGTCTTGTGTGAGAGGTCGTTGGGATTATTCCCTTTCAGAAACGGGCAGCAGCCGCACTGGTGCGGATAAACGTAACGCTCGCAGGTCATGGCGTGGTGGCAGATGCCGGTCATGTTCCACATGTCGTGCATGACCCATACCACCGGTTTGCCGCTGCGCAGAAGCCGGGAGAGTTGCGAAAAGGAGATCAGACCCTGGTTGACCCAACTGAGCAGGACCACGTCGGCGTTCCTTATCAGGGGATTCGCCATGAGGTCCGGCCCGCAGTCAGCGATAGAGACCTTGAACAGATGTTCCTTGTTCATGCCGTTTGCCAGGAAGATGCGTATCCGCTCCCGCATGAAGTAATATCCCCTGGCGAACCGGTGACTGATGTTGATCACATCAGAACTCGGGTTGTTCTGGGTGAAAACAATCATTGATGAGTCAACACCCTCGCGGCGGAGGGCATTGTGGAGCCGCATGGTGACAACGGCGGCGCCGCCGATATTGTCGCTATGGCTCAGTATGGCCACTTTTAATCTTGAGGTCATTTCTTAAAGGGTAAAATTATTTTTTCGCGTCGGATTATAAATGATATGTACACCACAAGGAGTATGGTGCGGATGGTGTAGTCAGCAATTTCCCAGGGGGTTACGGCAATGAGTGATATGCCATAGAGTGCAGCCGCCACAACGGTGTAGAGAAGCATTGAGCGGAGGTCGTACGGTATGGGGTATTTAGCCCTGCCGACCAGATAGGAGGCCACGGTCATCACCAGGTAGCATCCCAGGGCAGCCAGCGCGCACCCCATGTAGTTCATGCGGGGAACAAGCAGTATGTTCAGCAGCACGGTCACTCCCAGTCCGAGGAGCGAGAACCATGTGCCCCACACGGTGCGGTCGGTAAGTTTATACCAGAGCGAGAGGTTGAAGAAGATGCCGAACAGCAGTTCCGCAATCATTATGACGGGAACAACTTTCAGTCCGGAGAAGTAAGCCGGAGCGATGAAATATTTGATAATGTTCAGATAGAACATCACACCAAGGAATATGAGCAGCCCGAAGATGAGGAAGTACTTCATGGCGTCGCTGTAGGCTTTGATTTTGTCGTCACCTTTCTCCTTGTTCTGGGCGAAGATGAAGGGCTCGTAGGCGAATCTGAAGGCCTGGATGAACATCACCATGATGATGGCTATCTTATAGTTGGCGCCATATATACCGAGGTCTGCCATGGCTGTGGCCTTGTCAGGAGCGAGCCAGGGATAGAGGAGTTTATCGATAGTCTGATTCATTATTCCGGCGATGCCTATGACAAGGAGGGGGAAGGAGTACACGATCATCTCACGCCAGAGTTTACCCACGAAACGATAGCGGAAGCCTGTCAGTTCGGGATAGAGCATCAGCAGCGTCACAGCGGAGGAAATGAGATTAGCCAGGAAAATATAGCCTATGCCGAAGTTGGGGTTATAGAACCAGTCCACGCTCCCCGGCGCCACTCTCATCAACCAGGGACACATGAGGAGGAAGAACAGGTTCAGCCCTATGTTCAGCGCAATGTTGATCAGTTTCAGGGTGGCGAATCTGACGGGCCGTTTCCTGAACCTGAGGTATGAGAACGGGAGTGCGGTGAAAGCATCGATGGCCACGGCAATTCCCATCATTGTTATGTAGGATGGATGTCCGGGACATTCCAGGGCATCGGCTATTCCACCGGCGAAACCGCATGTTATCAGTATGAATAGCGCCGAGGAGGTTGCAAGCGATATGAGCGCCGTGGTGTAGACAGCCATCGGATCGGTCCACCGGTCATGATTGGCGAAGCGGAAAAATCCGGTTTCCATGCCGTAGGTGAGAATGATCAGGACGAGTGCCACAATGGAATAGATGTAGGTGACCTGACCGTATTCGCTGCTGGGAAATATGTTGGTGTACATGGGCACGAGACACCAGTTGAGGAAGCGACCGATGATGCTGCTCAACCCGTAGATTGCGGTGTCCTTGACCAATGATCTTACGCCTGACATTAGAGTAGTTTTAATTCATGATGCACAAAGGATGATTCGGGAGGGCCGAACGGTCGCGGGATGTGATGAGGAGTTATGCATGATGAATGAGTGTGATGAACAATAGGATATTTTCTTAATCGAACAAACCACCGAGTCCGGCATTTCCTTTCTTCCCCAGATGCCGGTAGGCGAGGTCAGTGACCTCACGTCCGCGTGGGGTGCGCTTGATGAACCCTTCTTTGATCAGAAACGGCTCGTAGACATCTTCAATGGTGCCGGGGTCTTCACCGAGTGCGGTGGCGATGGTGGTCAGCCCCACGGGACCGCCGTTGAACTTGGTGATTATTGTGGTGAGAATCTTGTTGTCAATCTCGTCCAGCCCGTAGCGGTCGATGTTCAGTGCCTCAAGCGCGTATGTCGCTATCTTGGGAGTTATGCTGCCGTTACCAACCACCTGTGCAAAGTCACGCACACGGCGCAACAGTGCGTTTGCAATACGGGGTGTTCCACGGCTGCGGAGCGCAATTTCGTGGGCTGCCTCAGCCGTACATTCCACATTGAGCAGGCGTGAGGAACGGAGTATTATGCGCTCCAGAACCTCGTGATCGTAGTACTCGAGGTGGCAGTTGATGCCGAAGCGTGCACGCAGTGGAGCCGTGAGCAAGCCGCTGCGGGTTGTTGCTCCAACCAAGGTGAATGGCGAGAGGGTCAACTGCACGGTGCGCGCACCCGGGCCTTTGTCTATCATTATGTCGATGCGGTAGTCCTCCATGGCCGAATAGAGATATTCCTCAACCACGGGACTGAGACGATGGATCTCATCAATGAAGAGCACATCATTCTCCTCAAGGGATGTGAGTATGCCTGCCAGATCGCCCGGCTTGTCAAGCACCGGACCGGAGGTAACCTTCATCCCGACGCCAAGTTCATTGGCTATGATGTTCGAAAGGGTTGTCTTACCCAGTCCGGGAGGACCGTGCAGAAGCAGGTGGTCAAGCGCCTCGCCACGCTGACGGGCGGCTGCCACGAACACCTTTAGATTGGCGACAATCTTATCCTGCCCGCTGAACGAGTCAAATTGCGAAGGGCGCAGGGCTCGTTCCAGATCGCGGTCGGGGTCAATGCCGCTGTTTCGTATGTCGAAATCTTCTTCCACTTAGAATGTTATTGGATAAGAAGGACGGGTCAGACGGATCCGACCTGTCGGACTTTTGAAGGTTAGAGTTTCTTAAAGATACTTATCTCCGAATTTCAGTTTGACGTCGTTGACCATCTGTTTTATGCGCTGCTCCTCGGCGATGGGGCATATCAGGAGCACGTCGCCGGTGTCAGCGATGATATAGTCATTGAGACCGTCCACTACCACCAGTTTACGTTCGGTTATGGCGAAAATGTTGCCGGTGGAGTTGTAGATCAGTCCTTCGCAGTTGTGCGTCACGTTGCCGTCGCGGTTCTTCGGGGAGTTATCGCGCATGGAACTCCATGTGCCCAGGTCGTTCCACCCGAACTCCACCGGTTCCACAAACACGTTGTCAGCCTTCTCCATCACGGCGAAGTCAATGGAGATGCTCATGCAGCCGGGGAAATTCTCCTCGATGAACTTGCGCTCGGCGGGAGTGCCGAACAGACCTTCGCCACGCTGGAACGGACCGGCCACATCCGGGGCATGCCGCTCCAGGGCCTGCTTGATGGAACGTGCGCTCCAGAGGAAAATGCCTGAGTTCCAGAAGAACTCACCGCTGTCAAGGAATACTTTTGCAAGTTCGGCGTTAGGCTTTTCGGTGAATGTTTTCACACGGTTGATTCCCTTGGTGAACGGTTCGCCTATCTGAATGTAGCCGTAGCCTGTTTCGGGACGAGTGGGCTTGATTCCGAGTGTAAGGAGTGCGTCGTTTTTCTCCACGAATTCAAATCCTGCCGTAACGGACTCCTGGAAAAGGGTCTCGCGGGTTATCAGGTGATCACTGGGGGTTACGATCATGCTCGCCTCGGGATCAATGGCTGCTATGTGATGGGCCGCCCAGGCAATGCAGGGTGCGGTGTTGCGGCGCGCCGGTTCCAGAAGAATCTGTGATTCGGACACTTCCGGCAGTTGTTCACGAATGAGCGGGGCATACATCTCGTTGGTGACGAAAAGGATGTTCTCGGCGGGTACCATGGGCAGGATGCGGTCGTAACTCATCTGGAGAAGGGTGCGTCCGGTGCCTAAAATATCAAGAAACTGTTTGGGGCGCGAGGTGCGGCTGTAAGGCCAGAAACGGGAGCCTATGCCACCACACATTATCACGCAATATCTATGATTACTTTTCATTTTTTGTGGCAATGTTGATTTTGTGCTAAGTTAGTAATTTTTTTTTATAATCCATGCCACTGATTCAATTTTTCACTATTTTTGTAGAAAAAAAGAATATGAAGCGACTTCCGCAACTGATAGCGATGGTCCTGACTGCCATTGCATGCATGCAAGCCTCAACGCCTGACGACTATGATCTGCTGGCGCGTAAGGAACGTATGTTCTACAACGCCCGCGAATGGCCGGGGGCGTCGGCCATGCTGTCGCTGATGATCGATGAGCGCCCCGCTCAGCCGGACCTCTACGGGCGTGCCATTGTGGCGCAGTCGCTGATGAACGACACTACGGGAGCCATAGGACTGCTTGATCAGGCCATGAAAAACAAGGTGCCGTTTGATTCGGTGTTTTCCAACGTTAAAACAGAATCGTTCCGGCTTGGACGCTCAGATCTCTACGAGGATTTTCTGGTCAGGGTCAAGCGGACGCATCCGTGGCTGGTCCGTACCATTGACAATTATCTGCTGGACTACTATTGCTTCCGCCGTGACGGTGCAAAAATGGTGGAATACAGCCGCATGATGCTTGAAGGGCTTCCTGACAATACATTTTTCCTGACCATACTCGCTGAAGGGTATCTGCTGGAAGGAGAAACGGAACTGGCTGTCCTGACTTTCCGTCAGGTCCTTTACTTCAATCCCACGGACTATAACGCCACTCTCTATCTGGCGAACTACTATTTCAACCGATGGGAGCGGTCAGGGAGTGTCAATGACCATCAGCAGGCCCTCACATTCATGTCACGCGCCGATGAACTGAAGTCTACGCCGTTCATAGAAAAACGCCTGGAACGACTCCGCGAAAGGTAATAATCAACGACAAAATAATTCGGGGTCAAGTCTATTATTTTGACCTAACCCCAAAGATTCCGTCCTTGTGAATCAGACGTTCAGGTAACCAAACTATTTTTTGATTTCCAGATCTTTCAGTATAAATTCCGTCCTATGCTTGTCAAGAATATTTCCTATCTTTAATTCAAACTTGCCGGAAAGAGGGATGGAAGTCATAGGGAATTCCAGCACGAAATGTTCATCATTCCGGTCACTTATGGTTTTATCCATGCTTGAGATTTTTTTATTATCATTCCATTCCACCAATTTTCCTTGGACTTTTTCAGCACCAATCTCCGTAGCCAGAAAACAGTCAGTGAACGATATGCTGTAACTGAAGCGCGGATATTGTTTTATAATGCAGAAAACAAGCACCTCATTATCAACATATTTTACTTTTTCAACTTTAACCGAATATGGTTTAAATTCCCTCTTGATGTTGACTTTGTAGGTATCCTTAGCAAATAGGGATAAACCTAAGCAGATAAATATAAGGGCAAATATATTTCTCATATCAATAGTTTTTTTCGTTATTGTTATTAAAATTTCCAGTTATACCATTGGTCCGAAATCTGACTTGACGGTATTGCCGTGGGGGTTTGAGGCTTTCCGTTTACAACAACAGCCTTTTTTGTCACGTTCTCCCTTACAAAATCAACCAATTCACCAAGAGTTGTCCCGCCCTTGCTTTCCTTCAACTTTTTCAAAAGATAATAAGTGAACAAACCATGGTTCTGCTCAATGAAAGGGTAGGCGGTTTCATCACCTTGAGCGGAGGTAATCACAACAGTATTCCCTCTGGGAGCATCAGTTTTGGATTTTATGGCCACACCTCTGGCGGAAGCGAGCATACCCTCCCCCCTAAGAGAGCCACTGAAACAGGCATCAATAAAGAAAATAATCTTTTTCGTGTGGAATTCACCCAGAGTTGCATACAGATCATTAAGGCATAAGCATGTCGACAAATCGGCGGTGAATCCGTCAATGGGCATCAGATAGGCTTTTCTTGTTTTCTCATCTGGCACACCGTGTCCTGCATAATAGATTATGAAAGAAGCCTCACCATTGTACACCTCAGCGATATTTTTCATCAGGTTCAATTCGCGCCGGATATTGTTAAGCGTCGCATCCTTGACGAAATGAATGTTTGATGAGGGTATTCCCATAACGCTGTTGCAATACCTGGCAAAAATCTCTCCGTCGTTGTGAGCATTAGCCACAGCAGCCACATCCTGATAGTTTTCATTCGCCACAATAAGTGCAAATGTAGACTCATTATGAATGCCAACGTCGGGAATATTCACATCAACATCGGAAAAAGATATTTTATCTTTTTCATTCTCATAATAATGCTGAGATTTTACCTGCTGACTCTGTATTTTGGGTTGTTTTGAAGGGACTGTGACATGCTTTTCCTTCTCCACCGTATTGTTTTCAGCCAATGTGACTTCTTTTTTAGGCGTCAACGGTGAGGCAGAACTGAGTATTGCCAGCATGTCCGGGATATCAGAAGAAACAGGTTTTGACTCATAACGTTTTTGCCAGTAAGCGGCCTTGTCAATATTCGACTGAACACCAAGTCCTTTATAGTAACAGCGTGACAAATCTTTCATGGCCGGAGATAATCCGCGCTCAGCGGCCCTGCGATACATGGAGAATGCATCGTCAAGGCTTATGTCTGTTCCTATACCAAATTCGTAGCATTGCCCCAGAAGATACTGAGCCAAAAGGTTATTTGTTGAGGCAGCCTGACGTAATAAATTGAAAGACTCCACAGAGTTACCTTCCTGTAATTTATTCAACGCTTGATCAACTTTTTGAGATGAAATATTGGCAAAAGAAAGGAAACATGTAATTAATGTAAGGATGACAAAGAAAACTCTCATTTTTAATAATCAGTTAACAGCCGAGAATAACCTGGCTGTTCACGTCTTTTATGTTTAGAAATTTTTTATTTCTTAAAATTATATGGGTTGTTCGCGTATTTTATTTCTCCCCAATCCACTTCTTTTCCATCAAAAATAATTACCTGCTTATAGCACAACCTCGCTCTTGGATCTGAAACTCCATAAGTAGCCTGTTGTACTAATATTTTAAAGAGTGTTTTTCCAAACAAATGTCTATTTCTTGAGACATATGCGGGATATAGTTCAAATGAACCTTTTTTGAAATTTCCAACCCAATCACAAACTATCAGAGGGGATTTATCTGTATCAAACTCAAAAGGTGAATCTGCTTTAATATGAACTTTCGCTGCCTCAGTTTTTTTTATTCCAAATCCAGATTTGTCATCTTTTTTAAGATTTTGTGGCATCTCCACATAAAAGGGAGCAAAACAAACATCACTCACCCATGTTGATATTGTTACTGGAGTCCAGTCCTCTGACTTTTTATTAAATGCGTATGATATATTTGCTCCGATACAGTTTATGCTTTCATCTTCAGTTAAGTGACGACTTACTGTTCCTATGTAGTTCTTACCTTCGGGATCTGCATCAAGTGATTCGTTAAGCATTTCATTAAGCAATGTAATAAGCCTTTCTTCATATTCTGAAAAATTGCCCGAAGGAGATTCTGTAGTGGTGTACTTTCCATAAACATTTTTTCCGGAAAAGTCACATATAAATGTTTCATTCTGTTTTGAGCCTACAGAAGGAGCGATGGAAATAAATTCTTCAATAGAGGTTGAAAACTTTTTCTTTGATGCAATCTTTTCATCTTGTCCCTTGCTGAACATAGGATATGAAGATCCGTTATGAACCAAGAAGCATTGCGATAAATCAATGAAGATTGTTCTGTCAGTCTTATTTGTCGCCCATAACCTTTCTCCATAAATTTCAAGTTTGATATTATCATCCTCATAGACACTATTTGCCGGAGAATAAGCCATTACAATAGCGTTCCTGTAGTTTGTTTCCAGGTCCTTTGCAAGCATTGGCAAAGCAAGCACAATTGTGAAAATTAAAACGTTGAATAATTTTTTCATTTTGTAAAAATAATTTAGTTTATAGTGTTGATTGAATTTGATTAAGTCTCCCGACAGGTGGTGTTGTAATGCATGGACGCAGTTACCGTCTGCTTTGATGTTTTATTGTTTTCCAGACAAATTTTTAATGTCCGTTAATGAACAATACATGACCGATGCGTGCCACTGAAAGTAATGGCACCGTTATAAATCCAAAAAAATTGTCTGTATCATAGAAGGACTGTGGTGTAGTGTTTTTGTGTTGGAAGACTCACAGTCCAACGTATATAAAAAAAGCGTGAGAGTCTGTATCTGTTACTCATCCCACGGATCGAGGCTCTGGCATGGGCCCATCTAAGTAGAACGAGCAACGCGGAGCCTCACGCTGTATGATATGACGTGACGAGCATGTATCGCTACACACTCATGCACAGGAATCATACCCGAAGGCGCCTATCGTTGACCCATCCTTGACTTAGATAATGAAACTGCCAGATTTCGATCCGTCAAGAACAAGCGCGGATAAACGCTATATGTTATGTATTTTTGCCTTTGGTTACCACCACGGCATAAATTACGCACCCCGCCGCTTGCCCCACACCGGGACTCCGCAGACGTTATGCAATGCAAAGATATAAAATTTTTGTGTTGATGTCAATATGTTACAAATAAAATTTTTGAGTACATGAACTTTTGTTGTATTTCCGGTGTTATAATATCAGAAAGCAAAATTACTTTTTCCATTGCTAAAAATGTGATAATGATTGGTTTAGAATGAAATTGGAGTTGCCGTGAGGCAACTCTTTTTTTGTTATTATATGTTGACAGCAACCAAGGGATTCCATCCGGTGCCCGGACTGTGATTTCTCTGACACATGCAAATTTCCAGGGGGTTAATTATCATATTCCGGATTCTTTTGAGTAATTTTGCAGAGCCGATTAAAGAAAGCGTTTTGTAATCCTCATCGGAGGGCAGTTATAATGCCGGATAAGATGACCGGGTAAAACCACACATCTTATACGGCATGTTTTATTTGTTTCACCTGATAATGAGATGAATTGTTATGAATCGTGATTCTATCGACCTGGGTAGTGACAGAATTCCCGGTCTTTTCCGGCGTTACCTTATTCCAACTCTTTTAGGGATGCTGGCAATTTGTGCCGTGACAGCAACGGACGGCATCTTTGTTGGTCGCGGAATAGGGAGCGATGCTCTTGCAGCGGTCAACATCTGCATAGCCCCAACTATGGTTATGATGGGTGTTTTTCTGATGCTTGGCGTTGGATGTTCGGTTGTATCCTCAATCCATCTTGCATCCGGAAACGTCAAGGCGGCGCGACTGAATGTCACGCAGGCAATAGTATGTGCCACCTCAGTGACATTAGTTTTTTTGCTTCTTACACTCTCTTCCGTCAGTTTCACGGGACATCTTCTGGGGAGTTCGGATCTGCTGATGCCTCTCGTGAGTGAATATATGCCCTGGATATTTGTGTGCTGTATGTTTCAGGGGTGGAGCGGCATAGGGCTGTTTATTGTGCGTCTGGACGGTTCTCCAAAATATGCGATGTGGTGTAATGTGATACCCGGGCTTCTGAATATCGTGCTGGACTATGTGTTCATCTTTCCTTTTAACATGGGGCTGAGAGGTGCTGCGGTTGCAACCTGCATCAGTTGTGCTGCGGGAGGGTTTATGGCACTTTATTATCTTGGTTTTTTGGCCAGCAGTTTGCGCTTCATCAGAATCAAGTTGAGTTTGAAAAGCCTTTCACTCAGTTTGAGGAATCTGGGATATCAGTGCAAGATAGGGATTTCCGCACTGCTGGGAGAAGCCACCATGGGGGTGCTGATGATGACGGGCAACCTTGTTTTCATGCACTATATGGGGGAGGATGGTGTCGGAGCGTTCAGTATAGCGTGTTATTATTGTCCTTTCGCCTTTATGGTTGGAAATGCAATAGCCCAGTCAGCACAACCTATAATCAGTTTCAACTATGGCAAGGAGAATTTTGCAAGAGTCGGGCTGACGGAGAAACTTGCCATTTATTCCGCTCTGGGCTGCGGCGCGTTGGTTACGGCGTCGTTCATCTTATTGCCTGGTCAGATGGTCAGTCTGTTTCTTGATTCCGGGCTTCACACTGCACAAATTGCCATAAATGGATTCCCTTTGTTTTCCGTGGCTTTCATTTTCTTTATTTTCAATCTGACGGCTATAGGATATTTCCAAAGTGTGGAAAGAATAGTGCCCTCGATTGTCTTCGCGTTACTCAGGGGTCTGATATTTCTTGTTCCTGCCTTCATTCTTCTGCCCATCATACTGGGCAAGAACGCCATCTGGCTGGCATTGGGGGTCTCAGAGTTTCTGACATCGCTGTCCATCACCGGCTTCTATCTGTATCACAGATTCAGAGCAAAAGATGCGAGATGACGGGCTGTCCTAAGACCATCATATTCGCAAAGTTTCCTTTGCTTTCACGGAAATTTTATCAAAGAGTCCTCCAACAAGGAGTGTTTGCAAAATAAATCATAAAAATAGCGGAATTTTTGCTTATCTTTGCATCACTAATTCCCTTAAACTAATGAAAAAACTGATTATTTCTTCGCTTTTGCTTTCATGCGTGGCTATGCTGCACGCTGACAATTCGGCCATCCGGGTTAATCAGGTTGGCTACCGCCCTGCGGATATCAAGGCGGCGGTGCTTATGCTTGAATCGCCCGCTGATGCGCAGGTCATGATTCTCAATACGGCAACCGGAAAGAGTTTTGCTCCGGATTCCGTAGTTGCCGTGCAACCGTGGGATCCAATGGCAGAGTGTTCACGGATCTATTTCACGTCACTCACAGAACCGGGTAAGTATAAGATAGTGACTGACAACGAGATAGAGTCACCTGTATTCACTATCTCGGATGATGTGTTCGCAGGTCTGCAGGAGATGCCGCTGCACTATATGCGTCAGCAACGATGCGGCTATAATCCTTGTCTGGACACTTACTGCCATCAGCATGACGGACTGCTTGTTCTGAGTGGCGAAAATGACGGCAAGCATGTTGATGTCACCGGCGGATGGCATGATGCGAGTGATTATCTGCAGTATCTGACCACCTCGGCCAACGCTGTTTTCCAGATGCTTTTCGCCTATCAGGAAAATCCGGCGGTCTGGGGCGATGAGTATGACGCCGCAGGGAGAAAGGGCTCGAACGGTGTGCCTGATATTCTTGACGAGGCACGTTGGGGCCTGGAGTGGATGGTGAAAATGAATCCTGCCGACACCTTGTTTCTCAATCAGATAGCGGATGACCGTGACCACCATTTCTATGGTCTGCCGGCTGATGACACTGCCGACTACGGATGGGGACCCGGTAAGGAACGTCCGGTGTATCCCTGCTCCGGTAAGCCTTACGGACTGAAAAAGAATTTCAATGACAGCAAGGGTCTGGCATCGTCTGTGGGTAAGTTTGCATCGTCATTTACTCTCGGGTCACAGATTTTCAAGGATATAGACCCTGTTTTTGCCGCAGATATGGAACGCCGTGCGGAAAATGCCTACGAGGTTGCGAAAGCCAATCCAGGAGCATGTCAGACGGCGCCGTGTGTCTCCCCCTATTATTATGAGGAGGACAACTGGGTGGATGACATGGAACTTGCGGCTATGATGCGTTATGCCGCAACTTCGGACCATCGTTTCCACCGTGATGCGGTTGATTTCGGACGGATGGAGCCTGTGACGCCGTGGATGGGTGCCGATTCGGCTCATCATTATCAGTGGTATCCGTTTATCAATCTTGGTCACGTGATGCTTGCACGCGACGGCCAGACGCCTAAGGTACGGAAGGAATTTATCCGCAATCTCCGGTCAGGACTGGAACGGGTTCAGCAACGTGCCGACAACGCTTTCCTTTGCGGTCTGCCGTTCATCTGGTGTTCCAACAATCTTGATGTGGCTCTTGTGACACAGGCGATGCTCTACCGCCAGATTACCGGTGATAGCCGCTTCCTTGAACTTGAGACCGCTGCCCGTGACTGGCTCATGGGTTGCAATCCGTGGGGCAAGACCATGATTGTAGGACTGACACCTGACTGCGACTCTCCGCAGGATCCTCACTCCGCACTCTCACACGTTCATCACATACCCACCACAGGAGGGCTCGTAGATGGCCCTGTATCGGCTTATATATTCAATTCCTTACGTGGAGTCCATCTGGAGCGCGAAGACCCTTACGCGGCCTATCAGAACGCCACAGTGGTATATCATGATGATAACGCGGACTATTCATCAAACGAGCCTACCATGGACGGTACAGCCTCTATGACCTATTTCCTCGGATCGCTTGCTGCAGGGAAGTGAGCAGAAGAGATAATCTAAGCCGCATTTAGCGGGAAAAAGGGGGAGAATCCGAGTGGAAATTCTCTCCCTTCTTCGTAATATCATGTACGGATTATACTTAGGGATGAGCAAACATTTTGCGTTTCCTGTACATTTTGGTGGTAAAACATTTTGCTTTTTCTGTACATTTTGGTGGTAAAACATTTTGCCTTTTCTGCCATAATTGTTATATTTGTCAAAAAAATAAGCAAGTTACAAATGAAATATCCCATCTATAAAAGAAAAATCTATTCCCGCATGTTGGAATGGAAAGAAAAATCCTCCGGAAAAACGGCTCTTTTGATTGAGGGAGCACGTCGAGTGGGGAAATCAACGATAGCCGAAGAATTTGCGCGAAACTGTTATGAATCATATCTTCTGATTGACTTCACAAAAGTAAGCAAGGATGTTATCCGACTGTTTGACGACATTTCAGATCTCAAAGTCTTTTATATGAGTCTGCAATCACTGACAGGTACAAAACTTATACCCGGTAAGTCATGTGTTATTTTCGATGAGGTGCAATTCTGCCCCAAAGCCCGGCAGGCAATAAAACATCTGGTCAATGACGGGCAATATGAGTACATAGAAACCGGTTCGTTGATCTCCATCAGGAAAAATACCAAAGATATCCTCATACCCAGCGAAGAGCGAAGACTGGAAATGTATCCTCTTGACTTTGAAGAGTTTTTGTGGGCAATAGGAAGAGAACCGACATTTGACCTGATCAGGTACTCTTTTGATAATCACCGTCCGCTTGGTGACGCCATACACCGTCAGATGATGAAACTATTCAGGCTGTACATGATTGTAGGAGGAATGCCACAGGCTATTACAGAGTATCTGCAAAGTTCTGATTTTAAGTCAGTTGATGACGTGAAGCGCGATATACTCAACCTGTATATAGATGATTTCAATAAGATTGACGACAGGGGTCGGGCATCAACTATTTTTCGTTCCATACCTGCCGAATTATCGCGCAACACCTTGCGCTACCAGGTTGGCAGTGTCATAGAAAACGCCCGTCTGTCACGAATGGAGGAGATATTCAGCGAAATAAATAACTCAAAAACCGTGAATTTCGCCTATCATGCCAATGATCCACATGTTGGATTCGCTCTACATGCCGGCTATGACTATTTCAAAATGTTTATTGTAGATACCGGATTATTCATAACCCTGGCATTTATGGATAGGGATTACACGGATAATATCATTTATCAAAAACTTTTGACAGATAAACTTTCTGCTGACCTGGGGTATATCTATGAAAATGTGGTTGCTCAGTTGCTGGCGAGTTCCGGAAACCGGCTGTTTTACTACACGTTCAAAGAAAAATCAGAAGAAACGGAGGCTGTAAGAAACTATGAGATAGACTTTCTTATAACAAGAAAAGATAAGATATCACCTATTGAGGTTAAGTCTTCCGGATATAAGAGTCATAAGTCCCTTAATGAATTCCGTAAGAAGTTCTCATCACGAATCAGTCAAAGTTATCTTATTTACACAAAAGATTTCGCCAAAGACGGAGACTTGATATGTCTCCCTGTTTATATGACAGGGCTGTTATAGGCAGGAAAGTGAGCAGGAGAGATAATCTAAGCCGCATTTAGCGGGAAAGAGGGGGAGAATCCGAGTGGAAATTCTATCTCTTCTTCGTATTATCATGTACGGATCAGAGATAGGGATGGGTAAACATTTTGCGTTTTCTGTACATTTTGGGGGTAAAACATTTTGCCTTTCCTGCCATAATGTATAGTATCTTTCTGGATTACAACATATTAAAGAAATGGGGTTACAAGAATGTGCTTGCCGGATTTAATCGGCGTCCTGAGCCGGACGCCCTGCCTTGTGGGCTCCGCTATACGGTGTGCCAAAATTCTTGTTGACACACCCTCTACGAAAAATCAGCGTCCTTGTCAGGACGCTCCGCTCATGTATTCCTTCGGGACGACACACCTGTCGGCGCAGGGGTTACGGACAATCGGTATCCTCGGCGGGACGCCATAATGCAACTGAGATGTATCATATAAGATTTCAACCCGGATTGCATCCGGTCATGGTATTCCGGGTGGTATAAACACAAAAAAGCCCCGACCTGACCGGTCGAGGCTTCTGTGGAATTATTATTCAGTTAAAATTATTTTACAGTTGAGATAGCAACGCGGTTCCAAGAGGGAACAGAGAATACGCTACCAACACCTTCGCCCTGAGCGTTGATGCGGCTTGCATCGATACCGTATTTCTTAACGAGGACGTTCTTAACGGCATCAGCACGGCGCTGAGAAAGGCGTTCGTTGATTGCTTTAGAACCTTCGGGAGAAGCGTAACCTTTAACTTCCACTTTAGCGTTAGCATCGTTCTGGAGAGCCTGAGCAGTCATTTCGATGCTGGGTTTCTGGTTTTCCTGGATGTAAGAAGAACCGAGGCGGAAGAATACGTAGTGAACGTTGTTGAGGTCTTTAACAACTTCTTTCACGATGGGTGCTTTTTTGTTGCAAGCGTCAAGTTCAGCCTGGAGGTTGTTAACTTTCTGCTGGAGAGCAGCGTTGTTACCGGCGCAGTTTTCGAGGTCAGCCTTGAGGCCGTTGATCTGCATGTTGAGAGCGTCGATTTCGTTCTGGTCGTAGAGGCGAACAGTCTGGAAAGAGTGAGTACCGTTGCTGTTCTTGAAGTGGTAAGTAACACCGGCCATGAGTTCAACAACAGCGGCGTTAGCGCTGTACTGGCAAGAAACCGCATGCATGTTAGAACCGGGGAAGTCTTTGGTAGAACCACCCATGTTCCAGAGGATAGCGGGTTTGATTGCGATAGTCCAAGCCTTAGATTCGCCGAGGTTGAAGTTGAAGTTCAAACCTACTTTTGTTGCCCAAGAGTTAGCGGCGTCATCCTGGTAAGCGTTCTTACCGTGGTTGTAAGCGTGGAGCCAACCTGCACCTGCCACTGCTTCGATTTCGAATACGCGGGGAGTACCTTTATATCCGGCGAAAGCGTTCATGAGGTTGAGTGCACCGAAAGCACCTACATACTGGTGATCAAAAACTGTGCAGGATTTGAAATCCATCCAAGAAGAAGTGTTCACTGACCATTCACCTTCAACACCGAGGCCGAAAGAGGGAGTGATCTGTTTGCGGAGTTCCACACCAGCGATACCGCGAGCGTTACCGAAGAATGCGTGGTGTTTCATGGGAGTTACCATACCACCTTTAACACCGAATGACCAGTTGTCAGTAAACTTGCTACCTTCAACAGTTACCTGAGCGTTGGCTGACACTACACCGAGTGCCAATGCTGCCATAAGGATAAGTTTTTTCATATTGATTCGATTTACTTTTAATAATTCTCGGACAAAGTTATTAACATTTATTGAATTTCACAAAATTTTTAACTAAAACAATGCGTTTTTTTTTAAAAAAGATGAATTATTGTTCAATTTCTACTGCTTCTATCAGTAAAACCGGCTGTTTTAGGTCGCAACTGCGGTGGTTAAACCTCTGTAAGATGCGCATTTGGTATTTGTGACCGTACTTTGGCAGGCAGTGTTCCTGATAGTCTTTTTCACCAACCAAAAACTCCCGTGGGAGTTGTTCGGCGGTTTTTTCACAATTAGTAACACTGTTCCCTAAATAAAAGTTCACGGTGTAGAAGCGCAAAAGTGAGTCATTCACCCATCCATGGAGTTGCCGTTCTTCGCCAAATCCCTGAGAATAAAGTTGTTGAGCAATAATTTTATCGCTTTTTCCATTTAAAACGGCAGGTTGAAAAAATGCTTCAAAGGATAAAAAAATTGTAAAAAGGGTGAGGAGGGTGAACTGAAAGAGGTTTTGGGGAGATGTCCTGCGTAGTCCGCGGAGGGTCAGGACAGCCATTATGACCATCACCATCAGGAGCACGAAGGAGAGCATGTCGACGGGCTGACCGATTATGCCGTCTATTATCTGCTGAGCGGAGATGCTTCTGACCTGAGGATGTGCAGAGCGGATGACCTGGAAGGCGATCAGCGCAATAACAGGAATCAGAGCGATTATTACGGCGAAGATGC
The DNA here is from genome assembly GCA_947175645.1 of uncultured Porphyromonadaceae bacterium. Taxonomy (GTDB): domain Bacteria; phylum Bacteroidota; class Bacteroidia; order Bacteroidales; family Muribaculaceae; genus CAJUPY01. The sequence continues at coordinate 6,963 of CAMWNP010000008.1, read as the reverse complement.
GCAGCACACGGGGTGAACGAACCGTGAGCCACTGAGCGAGCAGAGCCACGGCATAGGCCAGCGCGGGGTAGAGGGGGAGCAGGTAGACGCTCCGCTTGCTTGCGGGGATGCAGTAGAAGATGAACACTACGGCGAAGATGACTATTGCATAGCGGTTCCATGGATTGGCGCCGCGCAGTGCGGACCACCATCGGCGGGGAGCGTTCCGCAGGTCATGTATCCGCAGGAACGGGAGCGACATGAGGGGGAGGAGGGTGAAGGGCAACATTCCGGCGATGATTGTGATGATGTTGTAGTACCACGGGTTCTCATGCGAGCCGTAACTCATTGTTCCGGTCATGCGTCCGAAGTTCTCTTCCATCATCAGGCGGTAGAACTCATCGCCGCCACGTTGCCACGCGGCATAATACCAGAGTGCGGGGAGGATAAGGGCAAGGATGGCACAGAGAGAGGTCTGCCAGGTTGCGCGCCACCAGTGTTCGCCGCTGATGAGCATGTAGATCCATGCCACGGCGCACGGGAGGATGATCCCCACGGGACCTTTCGTGAGTGTGGCGCCGCTCATCATCAGTATGAAACCTATGCTTATGATCCGTTTCCGTGGACTGTTGAAGGTGCGGAAGAAAACCAACATGGCCATGACAATGAACATGGTGTTGAGCATGTCGACACGGCAGGATGTGGCAGCCCTCTGGAGTTCAAAGGATGTCATCATGATAAGGGCTGTGGTGAATGCAACGGGAGCGTTTATGCGGCGGCGTATGGTGCAGAACACCCCCATTGTCATAATTATCATGGCCAGGGCTGACGGGAGGCGTGAGGTGTATTCGGTCACTTCACCTCCGGATAGTTCGGATATTATGGCTATGCACCAGGCGAGCATGGGTGGTTTGTAAGGGATATCCACCCCGTTGCTTACCGGGAGAATCCAGTCGTGTTGCTGAATCATGGAGACTGCCACCACCGCCTCGCGGGGCTCACCCTTGGTGTTGAAGAGGGTCATACCCAGAAAGGGTATGTAGAGGATAAGCAGAAGCAGAAGGAGGTTGCGCGATGTTGGACGTAGTTGTATCATAAAGTGAAGGTGAGACTTGTTTACAGGTGAAACGGTCAGACATAGATCATCCTCCGGGTCATTCCTCCGTCAATGACTATGTCGGAGCCATTGATGAAGTCATTGTCAGGGAGCGAGAGGAAGATGCATGCGCGGGCCACGTCGGCCGGCACGCCCACACGCCCCGAGGGGTGCTGCATGCGGTCGGCATCGGTGTGGATGGCGGCAGGGTCAGTCTCTATCCATCCCGGCGAGATGGAGTTTACCGTTATTCCATGTTCCGAGAGTGACATCATCAGGGCATGGGTCAGTGATGCGAGGGCACCTTTGGATGCTGAATAGGCTTCGGTGCCGGTTTCGCTCATCAAGTGGCGTGAGGATGAAATAAGAATGAGTCGTCCGCCCCATGGATTGGGATTATCCACACGGTGAAGCGCGAGAGCGCGTGCAATGATCACGGCCGGACGGAGGTTTATGTGCTGAACCTTGTCGAACTGTTGCCAGTCAAGATCAGTCAGCGGGCGGAAATCCCCTACCCCGGCATTGCTGACCACAATGTCGATGTCGCCGCGTGAAGCGAGGATCAGGTCAAGCGCTTTTTGCAGTTGAACGGGATCGGAGATATCAGCGGGAATAAAGCGGGCCCCTGTGCTCTGGGCGGTGCGCTGTCCGGCGGCACGGTCAATGTCGATGAAGTCCACCGTGCAGTCAGCCTTGCGGAACGCTTCCACCACGGCCCGCCCTATTCCTTTGGCACCCCCGGTGACAAGCACCCTCCGCGGAGGAAACTTCACGGCAATCTCGCCCTGACGTTTCCCCGCCACGGGCCGGATTTTCTTTTTGGAGCGGTCGCCGCCTGAGCGGTGTTCCTCCATTTTCCGTTCGAGATAGTTGTCAGCCATAGAAACTATTATATTTATGAAAATAATTTTTTATACTCTGCTTTTATGAATCTTTTTGGCGATTTTTGGCGATTTTTGCCGAGTTTCGTCGGTCACGATGCCCGCATCGCTCCCTCCTCAACTTGCAAAACTCATCCAAAAATATCCTCAAAATCATTCGAACATAAATTTAAATAGTTTCTTAGAATTTGTAACTAACACCCACAAGTCCGCAGAGGCCGTTTGCCGGGACAGAGCCGAGGATGTCCCATTTCTTTCCGAGGAGATTCTCTCCGCGGGCAAAGATGGTGAAAGGATCTGTGATTCTATATGCCGCACCGAAGCGCAGATTGCTTACTGTTCCGAGGTCACTATCCTCAGGGGAGAGAGTTTCGCCGAGGGTGCGCCCGGAGCGGAGTTCCCACCCTGCTTCGAGGGTAAGAGGTGTGATGGGGCGAACCTCAACGGAGATATCGGCTACGGTTTTGGCTCGGTCGCGCCAGAGATAATATGCCTTGTTGCCTGACGATGGAGCCATCTCCACGCTTGCCTTGGCACGGAGAATGTCACGGAAACTATAGGAGAGGCGTGCACCGGCATGCCATCCCCTGACATCCTCCACGGCCATTGCTCCGTCAACCCCCGTCATGAGCCAGTCATCGGCCTTGGCATATCCGCCGAATATTTCCAGCGATCCGCCGCGGAACGGGCCTATGACAAAGCCGCCGCTGAGGTCAAAGGGTATGTAAGAGTTGCCATAGAAGTAACATGGATCGGTGAAATGAGAGTAGTCATAGAGAGTCTCCATGGTGTTTACCTTCACACCGCCGTCGGCAGCCACATAGAATGCGAAGAGGGGGTCAGGACGATACTCAATCCTCACGTCGGGAGCCACACGGAAACTTTTGCCTGAGCGGATGCTGATGTCAGCCTTGAGACCCAGATGAACCATGACGGCATTGTTGTGGAAAGTGTAGGCGGGATTGAAACTTACCAGTCCCGGGTTGTCGATACCGGAGGTGTTGTCACCGTTTTTGAGGGATGTCAGCAGAGCATAAACATCAAGCGACGCCCCTGCAAACTCAACTCCGGCGGTTCCACCGTAAGTGGTCTGATTGAAAGGATCGTGGTTCTCGCCGGCAAAGGAGTTGCCGAAGTAACCGCCGAAAGCACCAATATTATAATTGAGATCGCCTGCGGAGTCTTTCCATCCGGCATCCAGATGGAACTGAGTTGCCGAACGGTTCCATAAATCATCCTCTCCCACGTTGTTCTTTCCGTAGCCGAAATCAAGGTTCGCCGAGATTACACCTGTTTCCGTGGCATGATGTGAGAAATCCACACCTATGGTCACGGAGTTGTCAGCGACTTTGGTCTTGTAGTCGCCGTCACCTGCGGAGAGGGGATGACGGTTGTAAGAGTAACCGTTGAACTGCCCCCAGGCTCCGAGCATTGTGGTTTGATTGTCAATGAAGCGGTATCCGGCTGACGCGCCCAAGTTATAGGCGGGGAAATAGCCCAGCGAGAGGTATCCGCGATAAGGTGAGGCGATGAGAGAGTCACCGGTTACAGCGGGGTCGAGCAGTGTCATTTCCGGGGAGATTCCTGCTGTCACACCACGGCTGCTGAAGGAGGGAGCGGTCTGACTCACCTTGGGGGTGATCACGGAATGTGTCACCGGCAGACGTGTGGCTGCACGCTGCTCCGGAACGATCTCCTTTTCAATAGTGATTTCCTTGTTCAGACCCTGTGCGCCGGCCAGGGCGGCAACACCTAAGGCAAAGATTGATGTTATATATTTTTTCATTGTAAACGCTGGTCAATCATGGTGAAAATATCTGATTCGGTTCCGGGATAGTTCTCACGGAGCGAGCGGAGATACTCGTCAGCCTCGAAACTGTTTCCTTCGGCACGGTTGATGTCGCTCAACAGAATGAAAGAGCGAGCCATCCAGTAGTTGTAAGGTGGATTGGCGTCGATAATCTTCTCCACGGCGGCACGTGCGGCTTCATTGTCACCGCTGCCGAAGAGGTCGGAAGCGAGGGCGAAAGCGGCTTTCGTGCCGTAGAGTGATTGCAGATTCTGTGCCAGGGATGACCACTGGCGGCGGGCCTCGTCGGTGCGGTCGAGTTGGCTGAGAGCCTGGGCACGAGCGAAACTGACCTCGTCACGTTCGTTGGCTCCTACTGCAGTGGAAGCGAGCAGGGCGTCGGCAGCGGCAAGGACGGTATGAGGTTCGTCCAGGTCACGTGAAGAACGGATTATGCCGAGCCGGGCGGCATTGAGAGTGGCGGATGATGAAGCAGCGGCTTCAAGTCGGCGGTATGTGTCGAGAGCCGCGCGATCCATTCCGAGGGCTGTTTCAGCCCCGGCCTTGAGCATGAGGGCTTCTTCCACGGCTGCCGCATGGGGATAGCGGTCAGTGACCACTATGGCGTATGCCACGGTTTTGCGGTGATCACCCGCTTTTGCCATTGCCTTTGCCATCAGCAGGTTTGCCTGCGGGACGAAACTACCGGAGGGGTAGTCACGCAGATAAGCCTCCACCTTGCGGGTGTCGCCTGAAGCGTTGAAAGCCCGTTCGGCTGCGGAGAAAGTGAGTGATTCAATCTCGGAGTGGTCTACTTCAGGAGCGTCAGGCACACTTTTCATGAATGTGACATATTCGGCGGCACGGTCACTGTCAATGTAGATTTTCTTGAGATCCTCGGCGGCCACACGTGCTTCATCGCTGGTGGGATAGAGGGTTATGACCTCGCGGTAGGTGTCGACGGCATCTTTACTGTTGCCGTTGCTGAGATATGTTATTGCAAGAAGCAGGCGTCCCTGACGTCCGGGAGCCGATGAAGGGAATTTCTCCACCAGTGTCTGATAGGTTTCTATCGCTTTAGGGGTGTTGTCCAGTTCGGTATATGCCTCTGCGGTTTCAAGGAGAGCGGAAGGATAGAGCGCCGATGCGGGGAACTGCTGCATCATCATGAGCATGCCGGTGATTTTTCCTTTATGGTCGCGTCGCAGACCTTTCATCATCGCTTTCTGATAGAGAGCGTAGTCACCCACTGCGGGATCGGTGTCGAAAGCCTTGTCATAGAGGGCCACGGCACGTGTGAAGTCCGATTCGTAGTATTCACAGTCGGCCATGCGGTTGTATGCGTCGGCAAGCATCAGTGAACCGTTACCGGCGCCTGACTCGGTGAAGCGGCGGAAGGCATCCTCGGCACGGGGGAATTTCTTTTCTCCGAAAAGGGAGTAGCCCAGGTCATAGTATGCCAGCGGGCGGTTCGCGGCGTCGCGTGGTGCGTTCCTGAGATAATCCTCGTAGCATGAAGTAGCCTTGTCGAACTTACCTTCCTTGAAGAGAATCTCACCCATCCAGAGGTCACACTCGGCGGCTATGGCGGGGTTTCTGCCGGTCATTGAGCGTGCCTGCCGGAGCATGTTCATGGCCTTGTTGTTATCTCCTGTGGCAATGTATCGTGTACCCAGGGTGTACAGCACCTGCTGCTTGGCGTCGAGGGTGGCTGAAGTGGGATGAGAGATTGCGTTGATTGATGCGAGTGCAGCCTCATAGTTGTTGTCGGTCATGTAGCCGGTGATGATATACTGCTGCACTTCCGGAGCATACTGCGATGAGGGATAGCGGTTGAGGAACTGCTCGAATGTGGCTACGGTGCTGCCGAAGGGGACCTTTCCACCCTGCATGCGTGCCACGGCATAGTTGTAGAGGGCCGTTTCACTGACGGCGGGGTCGTAGCCCATCCGGTAGGCCCGGTCAAGAGCAGTGAGTGCGGCGGTGTAGTTTCCTTGATGAATCCGGCATTGTCCCAGATAGAGCGACGCGCTCTGCCCCATGGCGTTGTCCAGAGGGGTCACCGTGGCGAACCGCCCGGCTGCCTCATCATAGTCACCGTTATCATATTCGCTGACACCCAGTACGTAGAGAGCCGACGGGAGCGGTGAGGAGGTAAGGCTCATGTAGCGTTGCAGATAGTTGATGGCCTGATCTGTGTCGCCGGTCTCGAAGGCCGACTCACCGGCCACGCGGGCCGCCTCGGCCATGAAAGCGGTTTCAACATCGGTGCGTGTCAACAGGCGTGAGGCTGTGACCAGAGCCTTGTCCCACTCCTTATTAATATAATAGAGTTGTGACAGATAGTAATCAGTCATTGTCAGCGGACCCTGTTTTGCGGGGCGGAGGGTGCTGAAATAGTAGAGTGCCCGCTGATAGTCTTCGTGGCAGTAGGCGCAGTAACCGAGATAGAACCGCGCTTCAGGACCGTAGCGGCGGGAGTCCTGCAATCCGGTGAATAAAGCCTGGGCCTCATCGGTTTTTCCGGCACGGAGGAGGGCATACGCCTTGTGATAGGTGTATTCCTCGGCCTGACTGCTGTCGAGAACACGGTCGGAGATACGGTCAAGTATGGCGAGTGCGCCGTCATAGTCTCCCCGGTCATACAAAATGTTTGCCGCCGCCATCACGGCATCAGGGGTAGCGGGTGATGCGGGATTCATGTCGATGAAGCGGCATAACAGCGCGTAAGCGTTATCATCACCCTGGCGCCATGCCGCCATAGCGCGCAGAAACTGCGACTCGGAGTCGTTTCCGGCGCGGCTGAGTTGTTGGATGCACCCCACGTAGTTACCGTCGGCATACATTGCACGGGCCCGTTCAAGATAGCCCTGCGGCAAAGCGCTGTTGATCTGAGCCGTAGATGATGCAGCGGCCAGAGCGGCAAAAGCAGTCAGTAATAATGTTTTCTTCATTGATGTAGGATAATGAATGTGATGACCTCTGCCCTACCCCGCCGGAGCAGGACAATAGTTCGCATGACAAAATTAATACTTTTGTTTTGCCTGTCAAAATTTCGCTTAAAGTTTTAAAGTCCCCCCGGAGGTGGTGGACCCGGAAGTGTGGAAGGTGGGAGGCGGGACGGCGTAGGGGCTACGATAAATCGAGGGTGTTGCAGAACCCTCCATACACTCAAACGATTACCTGGAGTAGTATTGCGGAGGCCGGAGCCCTCCGCT
>CAMWNP010000007.1 GCA_947175645.1 uncultured Porphyromonadaceae bacterium | reverse complement strand
CCACTTGTGTTGTGACTCTTTCGTTGGGTGGTCCCACTTGGGCTTGAACCAAGGACTCCCTGCAATTATGAAGAGTCGTGGCAGGTGGACTGAAAAGAAAATCCGCTGACCCAAAAAGAAAAAGAGCCACTTGTGTTGTGACTCTTTCGTTGAGTGGTCCCACTTGGGCTTGAACCAAGGACTCCCTGATTATGAGTCAGGTGCTCTGACCAACTGAGCTATAGGACCTGAAGCGCGATTCGCTTACTTTGTGAGTGCAAAGTTACGGTGTTTTGTTTTGTTTTGCAAATTTTTTTCTCTGTTTTTTTGAGTGTAAAGGGTTGTTAAAACTGATTTTAATATGTGTTAACACTTTATTTGGGCGAGATTTATTTGGTCATGTCCCGCAAAATGTCTATTTTTGTACTTTATAATCGGAAAGATACCATTGAACTAATATAATTACTAACCAATCAAATATCAACATGCAATTTTCTACTCAACTTTTTCGTAGGGGAGCGTTAGCAGTAGCGCTGTCCTTTGCGGCCGTGTTAGGGTCAGTTGCGGCTACTATCACCATTGACGGTTTGTCATACACAACCGGTACGGGTGCTAATGCCACTAAGTTGACTCTTGCAAAACCGGCATCAGGTGTTCCCGCTTATGCAGGTGACATCAAACTTCCCGATAACCCTGTTGTCTATGAAGGGACGGAATATACTATTGTGGGTGTTGCGGCAACCGCTCTTTCAAAGAACGCTGATGTGACAAGTGTGTATCTGCCCGATGGCTGTGTGACTATCCCACGTGGCGCCTTCCAGCAAATGACCGCTCTGAAGAGCATCCGTCTGCCCGAGGATCTCGTGAGCATGAAGAATGGTAATATCTTTTCAGGCTGTACCGCTCTTGAGGAGATAGTGATTCCCGGTCAGGTTGAGTCATTGGGTGCTTCAATGTTCTCCGGCTGTACCGCTTTGAAGAAAATCACTATCGCTGAAGGTGAAACTCCTCTTGAATATTCTAATTCCACCACATTGACCATCATCGGTGACGAGGATAAGGTTTCTCCCGTTGAGGAAATCGTTCTGCTCCGTAACATGAGCGGCAATGATCAGCCTGCCACAGTTCCTTTCCGTGGTTCAAAACATCTGGCTAAACTTACTGTTGGTGGCAAATGTACTCAGGTCAACGCATATTATTTCGAAAACTGTACTGCTCTGGCTGAGGTTAACATAGGTGAAAGCGTCAGCACCATCATGAGCAACGCGTTTGCCAACACTGCCATCGGGGAGATCGCTCTTCCGGATGCTGTGACTTCCATCAGCAGTTCTTCATTCCAGAATTGCTCAAAACTCAAGAAGGTTACACTCGGCAAGGATGTGACTACCGTAGGTGAGATGGCATTCTACAATTCTCCGGTTGCTACAGTAAACTTCCCTGCTACGCTGACCACCATCGGTGCATACGCGTTTGCGGGCGGCGACCTTTCAGGTGACATTGTTTTCCCCGCTGACGTGAAATATATCGGAACCGAGGCTTTCCGTGGCAACAAGCAGATTACATCAGTTTCTTTCGGCGCCGCAGTCGCTACTATCGGCGAGGCTGCTTTCCGTGGCTGTACCGCCATCAAGAGTGTGACTGTTGACGGAGCCAACGAGGCTTACGCTGTTGTTGACAACGCCCTTCTGACCAAGGACGGCACCTCTATTCTGATGTATCCTGCAGCCAATGCGGCCACCTCTTTCAGCAATGCAACGGCTACCCGTATCGGCAGTTATGCATTCCAGGGTGCTTCAAACCTCGCTGAAATCGCACTCCCCGCTGTTAAGTCATGGGGTGATTACGCTCTTTCAAAAACCGGTCTGAAAAAGTATGAACTCGGCGGCACCATTGGCCGTTACGTTCTCCAGGGCTGCGAGAACCTTGAAAGCGTGAAGATCCTTGACGGTGCGGAAATTCCTTTCGGTATCGTTAAGAACTGTCCTAAGGTGAGCAAGTTCGAGACTGTTCAGGCTCCCACCATCCTCAAACAGGAAGCGTTTGCCGGCACCAAGGCACTCAAAGAGGTGAATCTGGGCACAATCCTGTCAATCATCGAGGCTGACGCATTCGCTGACTGCGCTATCGAGAACATTATTGTTGCTTCAACTTACCCCGCCGGTCTGGCTGAAGGAGTGTTCTCTCCCGAAATGTCGGCAATGAAGGTTACCGTTCCCACCTCACTGGTTGACGCTTACAAGGCAGCCGACGGCTGGAAGAACCTCACTGTTGTGGGTGATGCTAACCTTGCCGCAGGTGGTGAGAACATGGGTATGCCAAACGGTCTGTACTATGCGGGTGTCGACGGCGATCTCCACTGTGTTTACTCCGACGGTAAAACCGATGACTACAACGTAGGCGGTGTTCCCCACACCTTCCAGTTGCTCGAATTCAAGAACCGCATCTATGGTTCTTCAGCAGGTCAGAAGTTCGTCTACTCTGCCACTTCAGGCAGCGAAGGTGACGGTAAACTGTTCTACATCTCACGTGTTGACGGCAACATCTTCCAGGCAGTGGTTCTCGACAATGCCGGTGCCAACGCTTACGCTGACCCCTTCAATCTCTACATCTACGGTGAGACACTCTATGTAAATGACCGTAACGTTGCGGTTCGCAAAATTCCTGCAAGCGCCATCGCGCTTCCCACCAACTATGAGAACTGGCTTGAAAACAACTGGCTCGGTTACTACGGTGACAACTGGACCTACGGATGTATCAAGTGTGGTTTCGCCATCACCAAGGATGAGGATGGCGAGGGTAATCCCGAACCTCTTTACTGGCTGGGTATGAAATACAACGGCTTCGGTATCTTCCGTTTCAAGGAATCAGATATCAAGAAAGAAGGCCCCGTGAAACCTACTTATCCCGTTGTCCTCGGTAACTATAGTCCTATCATCACCACTTTCAATATCGATGAAAAGAACGATGAGATCTATGTTTACATTGAAACCGGCGGCAAGGCGGTTGTAGGCGAACCTCTCGTTTCAGGTCCCGAAGCAAACGGCAGCCTGATCAAGGGCGGTCTCTATCGTGCCAAATTCTCAGAACTTCTGAAAACTCCCAACCCCAACCCCGCTGACCACTCACAGTTCACCAGCCTCTTTACACTGGTTGACGGTTCTCCCGTCAAATATGAGGGTTCAGGTACAAACGAACACGTAGGTATCTCACAACTTTCATTCGATGAGGACCACAACTACATGTACTGGTGCTACCGTGCGGCTACTCCCGATGATGTAGAAAAAGCAGGTAACGCTGACGGTCGTTATGTATGGGCAGAAGAATATGATGAGGCTAATCCTCTCCACCACAGCGGTATCAAGCGTATCAAACTCGGTGATCCCGAAGCCAAAGTTGAAATGGTTGTTCCCGGCGTGGAAGGCTACGGCGTAGTTCCCGTGAAATATGAAGGTTCCAAGAAAGAAGATGGTGTCAACGTGATCGTTGCTGACAAAGTGGCAAATGACCGCGTGATAGTGTCAGGCGATACCTTCACTCTCACAGAAAACGGTGTTGTCAAGGTTTACGCTCTCAACGGCACACTGGTTTCAGAACTCAAGGCTGCTGCCGGTGAAAGCAACTCACTCTTCGGCAACGCATCCGGCGTTTACGTGGTTGAGGCTGTCTTCGCTGACGGTGCAAAACAGATCGTAAAAGTGGCTGTACGCTAATACATATATATAATATAAAAGAAGCCGATAAAAATTAATTTTTTATCTTGATTGGGGGTGTGTCCGGACTTGATGCCGGACACACCTTTTTTTGCTTCAGAGTCATGGGGAAGGAGATGGTAGGGTTATCCGAATAGAGTGGCTTTCGGCCGAAGATATCCTTCTGATTCCGTGCGGAGGAGCGCTGACCCCATGTTTCATAACCTCTGCAAAAGTTAAAAATTAATTTGTTGTTAACATAAAAGTGTTAAAGTTTTGTCGGTGGGTATTTTTAACACAACTAAAGTTGATGAAATATAAAATATTTTAACTTACTTTGTAGAACCAAAAGCAGAATGATGACGGTCGGTTGCGGTCATTGTCAAGCAAAGTCTGCCCCGGTTGGCCCGACGGCCATTTTATGAGATTAAAGATTATATCACAACACTTTGAAAATCAATATATTTGCATCGAAAAACCGTTTCACAGAAATAATACCGGATAAACTATCAGCCATATCTAAACCATAAACAGACTCCGCGCTTGCCGGTGCATGATTCCGTGTGTGCGCGTGATTCCGGGATGCCGGAAGCCATGAAAAGATATCGAGCCGCATATTTAGCCGGACCTGACATGAAAAATAGAGTTAAATAAATATTAAATCAACCCAAAAGTAAAATTAAAAAATTCTTGCATGAAGAACATTTGTTTTCAAATGAACAGGAAAGCCTGGCTTGCAATGGTAATGTTGCTGTGCCTTTCTTTCCCCGCTTTAGCACAGAAGATTACAGTTACAGGTACTGTGACTGACTCCCAGGGAGAACCCCTCACAGGAGCAAGCATTCTGGCTGAAGGAACATCAGTGGGAACATCAGCGGACATCGACGGTAATTTCCGCATCGAAGTTGATCCCAACGGAGTTCTTGTTGTTTCTTACGTGGGCTACGACACTCAGCGCGTACCCGTTGACAACCGTACCAACATCGACATCGTTCTGAAAGAAAATTCAGTGATGCTCGACGAGGTAGTGGCAATCGGTTACGGTGTTGTCAAGAAATCTGACGCTACCGGTTCTGTTGCCGTAATCAAACCGGACGATATCGAAGCAGGTATCGCCACTTCAACCCAGGACCTTCTGGTTGGTGCAAGCCCCGGTGTGGTTGTAACAACTGACGGTGGTAACCCCACAGGTGGTGCTACTATCCGTATCCGTGGCGGTTCCTCACTTTCTGCAAACAACAACCCTCTGGTCGTAATCGACGGTGTACCCCAGACTGACCAGACACAGGGTGGTAACATGAATGCGCTCACCATGCTTAACCCCTCTGAAATCGAGTCAATGACCATCCTTAAGGATGCTTCCGCAACCGCAATCTACGGTTCACGTGCATCTAACGGTGTGATCATCGTGACCACCAAGAAAGGTTCAAGCGGTCGTCCTCAGGTTTCTTTCGCTGCTAACTTCTCAGTTAACACCGCCCGCAAGAAACTCAACATGATGAGCGGCGACGAATTCGCACAGGTTGTACGTGACAACCTCAGCGAAGCAACAATCGCACAACTTGGCTACGACGGCAAGATCTACAACACTGACTGGCAAAAAGAAGTGCTCCGCACATCATTCTCTCAGGACTACTCACTGGCAGTAGGCGGTCAGGCCGGATGGCTCCCCTACCGTGTCAATGTAGGCTACACTGACAACAACGGTATCCTCAAGACTTCTTCAATGCAGCGTGTAACCGCAGGTTTCACACTCTCACCCAAATTCTTCAACGGTAAACTTTCTGTAACTGCCAAAGTTAACGGTACTTACGGTAAGACCGGCAATGCTGACCAGGGTTCAATCGGCGGTGCAGTTTCTGCTGACCCCACCAAACCCGTCTACACCAACATTGCAATGGGTGGCGGTACAGGCCTCTATCTCTACAACGGCTACTACAACTACACCCCCGGCGGTGTGTTTGACCGTAACGGTGCAACCAACCCCCTTCAGTTGCTCAACGATGTTGACTCACACAACAAAACATGGTCATCAACCGGTAGCCTGAATATCGACTACGCATTCCACTTCCTCCCTGACCTTCACGCTCACCTCGATCTCGGTTACCAGGTTTCAGAAAACACCTGTAACTCAGTGACAGCAGCCAACTCTGTTCAGGCATGGAACAACTCAATGCTCGAAGGTAAAGGTGCAGCAGGTGCCGCTTCTCTCTACAAGTGGTATGAACTGCAGCGCAACACCATGCTCGAGTTCTACTTCAACTACCGCAAGGATGTTGAGACTATCAAGTCAAACTTCGATGTTGTTGCAGGTTACTCATGGCAGCGCTTCTCTTACTTCGGTCACAACGCCAACTATGTTCACTCTCTCGGCTACGTCGGTGAGAATGGTCAGGCTCCCTTCACCAACTACGGAGACGGAACTTACTATATGACCCAGAGCAGCGAGAACCACATCGGTGAACAGTGGGGTGACATCACCCGCTGGGCCGCTCCCAACCAGTTGCTCTCATTCTACGGCCGTTTGAACTATCAGTTCGACAACACTTACCTTCTGACCGTTACTCTCCGTGACGACGCATCTTCACGCTTCTCTAAGGATACCCGCTGGGGTCTCTTCCCCGCTGTGGCACTCGGCTGGAAGATCTCAAACATGGGCGCTCTGAAAGAATCAGATGTTCTTGACGAATGGAAACTTCGCCTCGGATGGGGTGAAACCGGTCAGCAGGATATCGGCTCTTACTTCCCCTACATGCCTGTTTACGTGATTTCTTCAAACGGAAACTTCATGTATCCCGGTTACAACGGCACTTGGGTGAACCCCATCTACCCCACCGCTTACGATGCGAACATCAAATGGGAAACAACCACTACCTGGAACATTGGTATGGACTTCGCATTCCTCAATAACCGCATCACTGCAAGCCTCGACTGGTATCTGCGTAACACCCGCGACCTTCTTGCCTCTACTCCTGCAAAAGGTCTCCAGACTTCTGACTACGTGACCACCAACATCGGTTCACTCCGCAACACCGGTCTTGAATTCAGCATCGTCGCACGTCCTGTAGTAACCAAGAACTTCAACTGGACATCTTCAGCAAACGTTGCATGGAACCGCAACAAGATCACTGACCTCAACGCCGGCGTTCCCATGCCCGCAGCAGGTCGTGGCGTTCCCGGCGGCGGTATCGGCGGTGACCTCCAGTGGTTCATCGAAGGTGAGGCTGCTTACACCTATCGCGTTTACCAGCAGGTTTACGACGAAGCCGGCAACCCCATCGCAGGACAGTATGTCGATCAGAACGCTGACGGTGAAATCAACGCTGAGGACCTGATCCTCTACCACTCACCCGAACCCAAAGTTACCATCTCATGGAACAACCAGTTCAACTACAAGAACTGGGACTTCGGTATCTCCCTCCGTGCAAACCTCGGCAACTACGTTTACAACGCACCCCGCCGTACCCGCACCAACCTCGCAACTGTTGACGCTTACGGTCTGAAGAACCTCATGCGTGACGAATTCCTCTTCAACAATGCTGAAAACCAGGCATTCGTGCTCAGCGACTACTGGATTGAAAACGCTTCATTCCTCCGCTGCGACAACATCACCGCAGGTTACACCTGGGACAAACTCTTCCAGAAGGATCTCCGTCTCCGCCTCTTCGGCGCCGTTCAGAATCCTTTCGTAATCACCAAATACAAAGGTATCGATCCCGAGGTGTTCGACGGACGTGACGACAACGTTTATCCCCGTCCCGTTACCTTCACACTCGGTCTGGTAGCCACTTTCTAATCAATTTAAGGACTTTGATAAATGAAAACAATAAATAAATTATTCATTTCTCTGGGAGTGGCAGCGTCTGCATTCACCTTCAGTGCGTGCACCGGTGACCTTGATCTTACTCCCACCAGCCCCAACGACATCACCCCGGGTTTGTTCCCCTCTGATCCCAAGGGTTACATGCAGAAATCCATCGCTGACGTCTATATGCAGTTCTGCACCTACGGTTACGGTACGGACGACAACGGATCAAATATCCTGGCATCAATGGACGGTAGTATGTCTACCTTCCAGCGCGCCGTGTTCAACCTTCAGGAAATCCCTTCTGACGAAGCAAACTGGCTTCCCTCAGGTGACGCAATCCCCTCAACTTTCCAGTATGGTCTGATTTCTGCTGACGACCAGGTGGTTATGGGTGTGTACTCACGTCTGATGGTGCTCGTTTCACTCGCAAACCAGTTCCAGCAGACCGAATACGGCATCACCACTGATGAAGAACAGCAACTTTTCGAGGAATTCTGCCGCCAGGCAAATATCCTCAAGGCAGGTGCTTATTATTATCTGATCGACGCATACGGCAATGTGCCCTGGGCTGACGGAAGCGTGACTATCGGTTCTGTTCCTCCCCAGTTGAGCACTGACTTCGCCGAAGGCCGCCGCATGGTGTTCAACGAAGTAACCGCAATGCTTGAAGAAATCGTTGCATGGTACAAGTCAAACGATCCTCAGAACCGTCCTCCTTACGGTTACGTAGGTCTTGACGTTGCCGAGTCACTCCTTGTAAAATACTACCTCAATGCCGAGGTTTACACCGGCACCCCACGCTGGAAAGAATGTTTCGACCACGCTCAGGCTGTCATCGACCGTCTGGCAACCAATGGTTTCGTCGCATCTGACGGCAATGCTACCGGTCTTTGCAAGGCTTACCACCAGAACTTCGGTTACAACAACAAAGAGTTCACCATCTCAAGAGGCGGCAACGCAAACGAAATCATCTGGGTTATTCCCCAGGAATCTCTTGCTATCACCGGTGAATACGGTCTGAAGGCTTATGCCAACGGTGGTTTCATGTGTAACGCATGGATCGGTAACTCAACTGATAACGCTACATTCCACTGCAACCAGAGCGAATATAACTCAGGTAACGGCTGGAAGTGTATGTCAGCACGCCGTCAGTTCGTAGAAGTGTTCGACTGGAACGCTGACTACTCTGAATCAGCCGACCTCCGTACAAGATACTGGAAAACCGCTGCTGATGGCTTCAACATCAACAACGACGTGTTTGACCAGGCTCACTGGGGTGACAACGGCTTCCTCGCTGTCAAATTCTCCAACTGGAACATCGGCGAAAGCGGTTATCCCGAAGGTGACCAGCCTCAGGCTGTCGATCCCCTCGGCATCGACTACGGTATGATCCGTCTGGCTGAAATCTACCTCTCAGCCGCTGAAGCAGCCCTCCACGGCGCAGGCGACCAGGCAACCGCTCTGAAATATGTCAACTACATCCGCGAACGTGCAGAAATGCCTGCATACTCACAGATCAACCTCGTTGAACTCCAGAACGAACGTCAGCGCGAACTCTACACCGAATGTACCCGTCGTACTGACCTTATCCGCTACGGAAAATGGATTTCAGGCTACACCTGGAACTGGAAGTATAACGTTAAGAACGGCCGTGACTTCCCCGATCGTTTCGTGGTTTATCCTCTCCCCAACGTGGTTTGTGAGCGTAACGGTTATGTTCAGAATCCTAATTTCTAATTCCAACCTTCTGAAGACAAAATGAAAAAATTATCAATAATATTGGCGATGGCCGCCGTAGCCCTCGGCTTCTCATCTTGCTCCGAGGACCGCGACCCCGTTTACAAAGCACCTACCACATTCGTGCTTAACACACCGGCTATGCAGAACCAGTACATTGCCCTCACTGAAGGTCAGACACTGGAACTCACCTGCTCACAGCCTGACTACGGCTACTCTGCCGTTACTCAGTATGCCGCTCAAATGTCACTCACCGCGGATTTCGCAGAGGTGTATGACCTTGAGAACATCGCTCCCACCAAATCTCAGATCTCTATCCGCCAGGAAGCAATCGCAACAGGTATCTGCGAACTTGCCGGTGTTACTTCTCAGGAAACATACGATGAAAAATGGGGTGGTAATCCCGAGCCTATGGAAGTATTCTTCCGTGCCACCGCACAACTCAACGGGGTTGAAGGTTCCGCTATCGTTTCTAATGTTGTTTCTTACAAAGCCATCAAGCCTTACTTCGCAATCCCCGTTGCAGGATTCATCTACCTGATCGGTGACTGCGGCGGCTGGACCGGTCCGGATGCAGGCAATGCCGATGCACTTGCAGGCTGGCGTCTTTTCGAACCTGACAACGCTATCGGTTCAAAAGTTTACTCAGGCGTGTTCAATATTCCTGCCGGCAAGGCAATGTTCCGTTTCTACACCGAACTTACCGGTTGGGACGGAGGTGCTTCACTCGGTTATCAGGAAGCCGACAATGCAACTGATTTTGAGATGGTTGACGGCTCGTTCTCAAGCGCACTTGTCAAAGGTAAAGGTTCATTCAACTTCCCCAACTGGGAAGGTGGCGAAATGACCATCACCGTTGACATGAGCGATGCAAGCAACATGTTCGTGACCATTCAGGAAGGCGCTCATTCAGTTACCGTTTCAAAATACATCTACCTGGTTGGTTCAATCAGCGGATGGATGGGACCCGAAGAAGATAATGCCGATGCATACAAAGACTGGCGTCTTGCCGATAACTCTGACTCAGGTGTCTACACCGGTTCATTCCCTGTTGAAGCAGGTGAGGCCACCTTCCGTTTCTACACTGAACTCACAGGTTGGGATGGAGGTGCTTCAATCGGTTCCCAGGCTGAAGACGCACCAATTGCCTGCTCAATGACCAACGGTGCATACGCCGGTACTTACGTAAGCGGTAAGGGCAGTTGGCAGTTCAACTTCGACGCTGCCGGTACACTGGACATTTCAGTTGACACCAACACCAAGAACGTCACCTTCAATTTCCACGAATAAGTTAACATTATTTCCGGCGGTGGAGTCCTCCACCGGTCACCGCCGCCGGGAAATTAAATAAACAATCAAAACACAGATGAAAAAATTTGCATTATATGGTCTGACTGCCATGATGTCCTTCGCATTCATCGCTTGCGATAACTACGAAGAACCCAATCCCCCGGCACAGTCAAACCCCCAGCAGGCAATTTTTGAGGCTAACGGTCTGGCCTTCACCAGTGCTCAGGCTACCTACAACCTGGATCTCATCAACTCTGAGGGCGAAAACGCTGTTCTGGGTACCGTAGCACTCACTGACTTCCCTGAAGACTACACTCTGGAACTTGTTCTGGAACTTTCTTCTGACAACTCTTTCTCAAAGGTTGCAACTGCTCAAACAACTGTAGAAAACGATGCCGTGCTGATTTCTCCCGATGCACTTCAGGGCGCTTACTCGGCTGCGGTTACCAAGGATCCCAAACAGGGTTCTGCTTTCGGTCGCTTCGCCGCATACGCCGTGAAGGATAAGATGAAAGCACGTCTGGGTGGCGAAAACGACTATTACGGTCCTTTCGAAATCACCATCATCCCCTTGACCCCCTCTCAGGTTATCGAAGAAGCATACTACCTCGCTTATTCTAACGATGGCGAGACTTGGTCTGCCGACAACTGCATCAAGATGGGTCACTCTACTTCCAGCCAGTATGATGATCCTATCTTCTCACTCGCAACCACCTTCACTGAAGAAATGGTAGGCGACGGTATGTACTGGAAGATCGTTCCCCAGTCAACCGTGACTGCCGGTGACTTCTCAGCACTCACTTACGGTACTTCAGAAGAAGAAGTTTACAACGAAGAAGGCGCGCTTGTTGCCAACAGCGAATATGCCGGTATCAACTTCATCACCGGTGCGGTTCTCTTCACCGTGAACATGGAGGCTCTTACCTACAACTACTTCCAGGCAATCGAAAACTTCTGGACTCCCGGTAACTCCAACGGCTGGGGCTTCGGTTCAAACTGCCAGACTCTGTTCACTGACGATTATGAAAACTATTATGGTTTCATTTATCTCAACGGTGACTTCAAGTTCAGCCCCAACCCCGCATGGGACGGCGACTTCGGTTCTGACGATGGTATAACCTGGGAACTCAACGAAGAAGGTAACTTCTACGTTGGTAAAGGTAAGGCTGAAGGTTCTGCAAACATCCAGTTGCCCGCAGGTAACCCCGCAGCCATCTACTACGTACAACTCAACTACCCGACCCGCGACCTGAAACTGACCCAGATCAACACCGTCGGTGTTATCGGTGGTTTCAACGGCTGGAGTGCATCACTCGCGCTCACTCCTGACGCTACCTTCACCACCTGGACCGGCGAAGTTGAAATGTCAGCAGGTGACGAATGGAAGTTCCGCATGAACGACGGTTGGGACATCAACCTCGGTGGTGACCTCAACAACCTCGTTGGCGGCGGCGACAACATCAAGTGTGAAGAATCAGGTACTTATGTGGTTACTCTCGACCTCTTCCAGGTTCCCTACACTGCAACTGTAGTTAAGAAATAACTCTGATATACAGTCAATTAAAAAAGGCTCCCGATTCCGGGAGCCTTTTTTTGTCGTTCAGAAGACCGGGACATTTCCGACCGGTTTATTTCTTTGTTCCGGCCAGATATTCGGCATGATATTCATCAAGAATCTTTCGTATGGCGGTTCCTATCTTGAGATAGTCTTTTTTCTCAAGGTTGGCCAGTGATGCGCGGATTGACCAGGCCGGACCGTCGAACCCGTCACCGTTAAGCAGTACTACGGCGGTGCGGTTGGCAAGTTTGATGACGAAGTCGATAGGAACGTAGTTCTCTTTCAGATAGCGCGCGAAGTCGTCGCCGTAGAACTTGCGTGCCCAAACCATGATGTCGATTTCGGAATAGTAACCGGCGCGCAACGGATCAGGCTGGAGGGTGAATCCGGTGGTTTCCCACAATGCGCTGAGACGTCCATGGATGATGTTCTGCATGAAGGTCTTGTACTTGTCGTCGGTGTCAAGCAGACACATGGCTGCCATCAATGACATCTGAATCTGCTGAGGTGTGGACAGACCTGCGGTGTGGTTCAGGGCCACTAACCGGCTGTCGGCAACCATGCGGTCAATGAATTTTATTGACGCGGGGTCAAGCGAGAGTGTTCCGTAACGACGGTTAAGATCGGCTTTCTTGGCTTCCGGCAGTTCGGCTATCAACCTATCGAAAATGTTGTTCTGTGCCACAGCAACCGTGGCCAGACGCCATCCTGTGGCTCCGAAATATTTTGAGAATGAATAGACGTTGATGGTGTTCTCCGGCAGTTCGTACATCAATGAATGGAAGTTCTGCACGAAGGTGCCGTAGACGTCATCGGTTACAATCATCAGATTGGGGTTGCTGTTGCGGACTACATCCTTGAGCAGATCGATGGTGTGCTGACTCAGCGTGTAGGATGGGGGATTGGAGGGATTGACAAGGCATACCAGTTTCACCTTGGGGTCACGCAGTTTCTCAATCTCGGAATCGGGATACTGCCAGTCGTGATATCCGTTCTGCTCAAGCGCGTTCGCACTGACGTTGATGACATTGAAACGGAAACGGTCAAGTTCCGGAATTTCAATGTAAGGGGTGAAGATAGGTGTCATCAGGGCAATGGTGTCACCCTTCTCCAGAAGGTGGTTTTCCTGAAGCGAGTCAAAGATGTAGCACATGGCGGCTGTTCCACCTTCAGTTGCAAAGATGTCGAATTTCAGGTCTCCTTTGTAGTGGTCACCCATCTCCTGCGCCAGATAATCCTGCGCTAAGATTTCAGTGTATTTCAGAATACGGTCAGGGGTGGGATACTGGTCGCCGATGACGCCGTCGGCCCATTCGTAGGCTATCTCGTCGGCATCGTAGCCTCGAGAGGTGAGGTAGTCAAGAGTGCCCTTGATCAGAGCGGCTCCCGGTTCAGAAGCGTGGTCCTTCAGATATTGTTCGAGCCGTGCGCCTATACCATCAGGGTTAGGGGTACCGGCTACACCGACAGGATCATCACCTTCGCGGCGACATTCGGTCATTGCCCATTGTCCGAGCATGAAGAATGCTTCGCGTGGAGCGGTTGCAACCCAGTTGGGGTTACCGCGGCCGGCGTTCAGATATGTTGCGGTGCTGTGGCGGGCCTTGGCCTCGGCAAGTTTGATAAGTTCGTTTTTCAGTTCAAATGGGGAAAGGGATGAAAGACGTTTCTCCACTTTTTCACTCTCCACGTTTCGGGAGGTTATGTCAGTAGTGTCAGCCATAAATATTTTGGTTTTAGGTTATTATTCGTTTAATTCTATGCCATCAGCAGGACTATCACCACGCCCCACAAGATCAGAAGAGTGTTTCCAACGGCGTAAGTTACGGTATAGCCCATGGCGGGGAGAGGACTGTCGAGACTCTCTTCTATTGCCCCGAGAGCGGCTGTGGTGGTTCGTGAGCCGGCCACACATCCCAGATTGATTGCTGGATGGAACTTGAACAGTTTGGCTCCAATGAAAACTGAAATCAGAAGGGGAAGGGTAGTGGCGATTATACCAGCGAGGAACAAACCGGGACCCACTTCCTTCAGTCCGCTGATGAACGACGGTCCGGAGGTTATTCCAATGACGGCTATGAACAGGTTCAGCCCCAGGTTATTTAGCAGCCATACGGAGGCCTGTGGAATATGCCCGTAGGTGGGGTTCTTCGTGCGGAGCCATCCTAACACGAGTCCGGCGATAAGTGCGCCTCCACTGGTGCTGAGACTGATGGGTATACCTCCGAGATGTATGGTTATGGCGCCGATGAGTCCGCCGATGAATATGCCGAGTCCTACGAAAATCATGTCAGTGACGTTGGTAGGCTTGTCGACATGCCCCAGCATGGGAGCGGCACGGTCAACATCCTTTGCTATGCCGTTCAAGGTTACCGTATCGCCCGGATGAAGTTCCGTTTTGGCAAATACCGGAATCTCCACGCCGCCACGCTGAATACGGGTAATGACCACACCATACATGAATTTCTGACTGCGGAGCGATTCTACCGTGGTGCCACGTTTCAAATTTTTTGATGTCAGCAACACGTCAACCTTCTCAACCGGGAAGGAGAGCAACTGAGCGTCGTCCACCTCTGTTCCTATCCAGCCTTCATCCTCAATGATGAATTCACGTCGGCCGGAAAGCACCACCGTATAACCGGGTTTGACAACCACATCAGGTGCAGGTTCGACAATGGTTCCGTTGTCCTGACGAATCCGCTCCACGAAAATCCTTCGTCCCTGATCGGCCATATATTTTTCAATTTCCGCCACTGTGCGGCTTTCGCCGAACTTGGGATCCTCTACTTTATAAGCACGGAAAACCATGGGACGGTTGGCGTTTATGAAAGCCGGGTCGTTGGTTATGTCACTCTGATTCATCTGAGCCGCCAGTTCGGCAGTCTGCTGCTTGACCTTTTTCATTCCACCCAACATCCACGGTCCGATAACTCCGAGGATATATGCCGAACCAATGGTTCCGAAGATGTAGGTGACGGCGTAGCAGACGGGGATTATGTCAACCCACGCCTTCTTGTCGGCAGCCGAAGCGCCGAGGGTCTGGATAGTGTCGGAACTTACTCCAATAACGGCTGAAATGGTCTGTGCGCCGGAGAACAGACCTGCTGCCTCGCCGGGTCCGTAATGAAACAGAAGAGCGGTCACGTAGGTCACTGCAAGAACAATCGCACAGACAACCACCGCGAACAATACCTGTTTCAGACCGGAGCCACGGAGCGAATTGAAAAACTGAGGTCCTACGCTATATCCAATGGCAAAGAGAAACAGAAGGAAAAACACTGATTTCACCGGTCCGGGAATGGCAATGTCAAGTTGACCCACCAGAACCCCCACGAGGAGCACGGATGTGACCGTACCAAGCGAAAAAGACTTGAATTTAAGTTTTCCAATGTAAAAGCCAATACCTATTGTCAGGAATATGGCGAGCGACGGGTATGTCCGCAGGGTTTCAACAAACCATTCCATAAATAAAAGTTATAAAAGTGTCAGAAGATGTGTGTGTTTTAAATTATAACGCGCTAACCCACGGAAAAGATTAGAACCAGGCCGAAAAAACGGATGTTTCTTAATAAACCATCAGAGTTGGTGCTTTCGGAAGCGGCTTCGTTCATTTACTAAAGCATGCGCCTTTTAGTCTGATAGTCAATGTGTTACATCTGATTATCCTGACAAAAGTTAAGAGGGTACGTCAAAAATTTTCGTTTTGACATACCCTCTTATGAGAAAAAAAGAATCTGTTTGTCAGTCGCGGCGGAAAATGTCGCGTGTGTAAACCTTCTGTTTTATATCGTCCAGAATAGCATCATATCGGTTGGCGATGACTGCATGGCTCAGGCTCTTGAACTTTTCAATGTCGTTGACCACCACCGAGCCGAAGAAGGTGGTGCCGTCCTCAAGAGTGGGCTCGTAAATGATTACGCGTGCCCCTTTGGCTTTGATGCGTTTCATCACACCTTGAATGGATGACTGCCGGAAATTGTCGGAGTTGGATTTCATTGTGAGTCGATAAACGCCTATCACACAGTCATTTTCAAGGGCTGACGAGTAGGCGCTGTTGGCTTCATAGTATCCGGCCATTTTCAGCACCTGATCGGCTATGAAATCTTTGCGTGTGCGGTTACTTTCCACTATCGCACTCATCATGTTCTGAGGAACGTCGGCATAGTTTGCGAGAAGTTGCTTGGTGTCTTTAGGGAGGCAGTATCCACCGTAACCGAACGAGGGGTTGTTGTAATGGGTACCTATGCGTGGGTCAAGCCCTACACCTTCAATTATGGCCTGAGAGTCCAGACCCTTGACTTCGGCATAGGTGTCGAGTTCGTTGAAGTAACTGACACGGAGCGCCAGATAGGTGTTTGCGAAGAGTTTGACCGCCTCAGCCTCTTTCATGCCCATATAAAGAGTGGGAATATCCTTTTTTTCGGCTCCCTGCTTCAGAAGTGAGACAAAAATGCGGGCGGCTTCCACCATCCGGGGAATATCCGTTACGGAAAGGATAGCATCGTTCTCTTCTTTGAATTCAGGGTCCGGCTTTTCGATTATCTTGGGAATGCCCGCAATTATTCTTGAAGGGAAAAGATTGTCATACAATGCTTTTGATTCCCTGAGGAATTCCGGGAAAAAGAGTAGATTGAACTTTTTGACTCCTTTGTGGGCATACTTCAGATAGAGCGAGCGGCAGTAGCCCACGGGAATGGTAGACTTAATAATCATAACAGCCGATGGATTGACCGAGAGAACCAGGTCAATGACATCCTCGATATGATGAGTGTCAAAATAATTGTTGTGGGGGTCATAGTTGGTTGGAGCGGCAATGACTACGAAATCAGCGCTTGAGTAGGCTGCCGCCCCGTCAAGAGTGGCGGTGAGGTCAAGTTCCTTTTCGGCAAGATATTTTTCAATGTAGTCATCCTGAATGGGTGACTTCCTGCTGTTGATCATATCAACCTTTTCGGGAATGACATCAACGGCCGTGACATGGTTATGCTGGGCCAGGAGTGTGGCTATTGACAACCCGACGTAGCCTGTGCCGGCAACGGCAATATTATATTTGTTCATATAGTCTGTTTTTTTACTTTTTATTTTTTGATGAAAAGTTCGTCAGGAGTACTCAGAAGCACCTGTCGTTTCTGCTCCGGGGTCAGACCTTTGGTGGAGAGATTGAATTTTTTGTTGCGCTGATAATAATCCTCCACAGTGCAGATGAAGCGTGCAGGCACTCCTCCCCACACTTCGCCCGGGGGAACTGACCTGGTCACTATTGAGCCGGCACTTATCATAGCCCCTTCGCCTATTGTCACTCCGGGCATAATCTGCGAGTTGGCACCTATGTAGGCATAGTCCTCCACTTTTATCTTGCCGAACACGTCAAACGTAGGGTCGATCCGGCGTGCGGCGTGTGCACCTCCGTGGGTGTGGAACCATACGTTTTTGGTAATCTGACAGTTATCGCCAATCTCAATCAGATAAGGCTCCGTCGACCAGTTGCGGGTGGCGATTAGGCAATTTTTGCCGATCTTCACCCCAATTGAGCGGGCGTAGGCAGCCGGAGACTGAGAGACGGCGCGCAGACGCTTACATAGAGTTCTGACAATCTTCAGAGGGTTCATATATTATAGTAGTTTTTAAACCATTCCACGGTGGTGTCAATTCCGGTCTGGAGCGGAGTGTCGGGTTTGAAGCCGGTAGCCTCGGCCAAAGCGGAAGAATCGGCATAAGTCTGATAGACATCGCCGGGCTGCATGGGTAGGAAATCCTTGGCAGCCTTTTTTCCTGTTGCGTTTTCAATACATTGGATGTAGTCCATCAGTCGGGTGGGGTGCTGATTACCAATGTTGTAAATTCTGTAAGGAGCGGGAGATGTTGCGGGATCAGGGTCAGTTTCATCCCACTCCGGATTACCCTGCGGAATCACTTCCGCTATTCTGACAATACCTTCCACAATATCATCGATATATGTGAAGTCGCGGAGCATGTCACCGTTGTTGAACACCTTTATGGGGCGGTCATGCAAAATGGCGTCTATGAACAGGAAGGGTGACATGTCAGGACGTCCCCACGGTCCGTAGACGGTGAAGAAACGGAGCCCTGTGGTGGGGAGATTGTAAAGTTTGGAATAGGCATGAGCCATCAGTTCGTTGCTCTTTTTGGTAGCGGCGTAGAGGCTCACGGGGTGCGCTATGCCATGATGCTCCGAGAACGGAACCTGGCCGTTCAGTCCGTATACGCTTGATGAAGAGGCGTAGACCAGATGTTTCACCTTGTTGTTTCTGCACCCTTCAAGAATGTTTATGAAGCCGTCGACGTTACTTTCAATGTAGGCGTGAGGATTGGTTATTGAATAACGTACACCGGCCTGGGCACCGAGGTTTATCACGGCATCAAACTCTTCGTTGGCAAAGAGCATAGCCATGGCTTTGGTGTCCTCCAGATTCATGCGTATGAAACGGTAACGCCCATCCCACAGGGAGGAGGTGAAAAATTTGTACCACGGGAAAGCCTCGGGATTATCGGTCACATTGATGCCGCATCGGTCCAGACGGGCAAGTTTCAGGCTTTGTTCATAGTAGTCGTTTATATTGTCAAGTCCAACAATGGAGTGACCGTTATAGGCAAGCCGTTCAACAGTGGCGGAGCCAATGAATCCGGCAGCGCCGGTGACTAATATTTTCATAATTGTTTAACGGGTTTTGAGAGAGTCGTAAATGAAATAGGCGGGGAAGCACACTAAAACCTGCCAGAGTCGCGCGGCCATCCCCTTTTCTTTATACAGCCTGTAGAAAGCCCTCAGATTCAGTTTGTTAATCCACTTAGGATAGTAGTTTATGCGTGAAGATGTCTGATGGAGGAAACCTCCGCAGGTGAAGGCTATCCCTTTATATCCGGCCTTTCTCAGATCAAGGGCGAACTGCTCCTGCATAGGTGAGCCGAGCCCGATTATGGTATAGTGAGGGTTGAGGTCAACAATTTTTTGAATAGCGTCAGCCCGTTCTTCGGCTGAATTGAAATAGCCGTTTCTATATCCTTTCACGTTAATTCCGGGGTAAGAGTTGCGGATCTGAGAAACGGTTTGCTCAAGAATCTCCTGTTTGGTTCCTAAAAAGTAGATTGACTTTTCAGAAGTATTGTCATTGAGGAGGTTGAAAAGATCAACCGCCATTCCTGACATGTCGAAACTCAACCGCGGAATTTTTCTGTTCCATAACAGTTTGATCCACAGGCACATGGTGAACCCGTCGACAAACAGTCCGTCCATCTGCCGGTAAAGTTCGGGGTTATTGCGCACTAAATGGTAGGAATATGGATTAACACAGGTGTAAATTTTCCCCGGAGTACTGAATATGTCATCAGGATACTGACCGGCCGTTTTGGAAATCTTGTCAACAAATCTCTTTGCCGACAGTTTATTTTGGGTCAGCGGGGCACCATAGTTCAAGATACCTGCCTGTTCTTTGGCGTTCATTTTCAATGAGTTTGTTTATTGGAGCAAAGTCGATGGGTGTTTCCAGAATGACCGGAAGTTGCGAAAGAGAGCCTACAATCCGGTCAGACAGACCGAATTGCTTCAACAGAAATGAAAGTTTGTTACTGTTCATTTGCCTGACAAGTACGGCGAACTGACGGTTATATTTGATTGACATAACCGCGCCATGGAATGTGTCAGTGACAACATATCGTGCTTTTTTGAAATATCCCAGCACCTCGAAGGGGTGTGGGGTGACCACCTCATCAACCCAGTCGAAATAGTTGGCTATGGCTAATATTTTCAGTCCTTTTTCTCTTGCGAACGAAGAAATTGCCTTGATTTCCGCCTGGTCTCTCATTCTGCCCGGGTAGGTGTAGACCAGCAGATAATCTTCAGTTGTTTCGGGAAGGCGGATCTCCTTTTCAAAGTCGTAGGCAATGACGGGGTCCACGTTTAGGACCGGATCGCTGCCTGTGAGGTCCCTGACCACCTTCATGCTGTTCTCATCACGGACCGATATAGCGTCCATCTTTTTCAGCAGGGCCGAAACTTCCTCATCAATGCCGGTTTCCTTCAGAATTTCCGTTGTTGTAGCACCGAAGCATCCCGCATAACTGATCACCCGGTCAGCGTTCAGCCCTTCACCGAAAAGTTGAGTGGAAAAGCCGAACCAGGTTTTCTGAGCGATGTTAAATACCTCGTCGCTACCTATCACCACACAATCAAATTTTCCGTCACTATTACCCGCACGGACTCCCAGTTCCGGCTTGAATTCCTTGTTGAAGCGCTTATGGAGATTAACGGTATACCTGAGTTGCCGCAAGGGGTGCTTTACCTTCAGACGGTTGAGAAGCAATTTGATTTTGTGAAGTCTGCTGATACGATACTGTGGAAGTTGGCGTCCCGGCACAATGTTTATGAATTCCACATCGTGACCCATATTCTGAAGAATGGATTTCAGTCCGTAGGCTTGCAGGAAAGAACCGTAGTTGGTTATCTGCTGCATTGATAGTATTCCGGTTCTCATAGTTTTCGCAGTTTGTTCAGTATGCTTTTAGCGGTCCAGAACAGACCTGATCGGATAAGGAGATTCTTTAGGGTGGCAGATGCTCCGGAGGGCGTTATGTGGAACCTGCCGTTGATTTCTTTCAGTGATAAATCAGGATTATTGAAACTCTCTATCACCCCGTCGCGGTTGGCGGGTCTACGTGATGACCCCACCAGATTATGGTTGAATTTGATGGCTTCCTCCAAACTGCGTTTCTCAATGAAGCAGTCCTTGGCGCCGAGGATAAGTTCCTCACCCCCGGGGGTGTTGGCCATTACCAGCGATACACCTTCCGAGACATCATGGTTGAAAGGGGTTCCCTGGCGACCGAGACCCCAGAAGTCGGCAATGGTTATGTCGCCCACACGTGTCGTGCCGTTGAACCTGCACTCATAGCAACTTTTGCGGAAGGTGGATGCTTTGTTGAAAGCCTCCATGTAGAGGTTGTCAACTCCGGTAACCGGAATACGCTTATGGTTTTTTGTGATTGCGGCAAGTGCAAAGCCCCAGCGCGTGAGATTGCGGAACTGAAAGCCGGTGATATCGCGGTATCGGCTTCCGGATTCCTTCAGTTTTGCAATATAGTTGCCAAAGAGCACGTTTGAGGGTACTCCATGACACACAATGTCGATGGTGACCAGATTTTCAAACGGTTTGAAAAGGAAAGAACGAAGCCCGGCTACCTGACATGGTGTTCCCGTGAAGAGAACCATGCGACCCTCACGCAGGTCAGAGCGTACCTGACGGAATGTGTCACCTATGGCGCTTTGCAGATATTTGGAGCCACGGAATGCGGCAAGTGACTGATGGTCAGTGCATCTGATGTGGCAGAGTTGAAGATTGTCAAGCCATGCGGCACCGTAAACAACTCCTCCGCGGTCAATTATCTGCCGGGCTACGGCAGAGAATGCACCTCCGGAACTGCTTTTAGTGCGTGTGGCGTTGTCCCAGAAAGCATAGACATAGTCTTTATGCTTATGTTTCAGATCCTTACCGTTGACAATAGGGCAGGCTTTCTCACAAAGTTTACACTCCACGCATTTGTCAGGACTGACCACCGGCATCAGAAAACCTTCACTGTCAGATTTTATCGTTATGGCGCTATGAGGACAGATGTTGTCGCAGGCTGCACATCCGGTGCATGTTTGCGGTGTGGCAAGTTCAGGCATTGGAAATTTTTTCTACGAGATTTATATATTGCTGTTTAAAGCGTTCAAAGGTGAACCGTTCTTCATAGAGCCTGCGCCCTTCATCTCCCATCTTTCTCCACTGTTCAGGAGTAACCGAGGGGAGGGAGTTGAGCAGGACGAGCATCGAGTCCCAGTCGTTTGCGACAAAGCCGTTGACACCATCCTCCACAATCTCGCATATCCCACCCACATGGTTGCAGATGGCCGGTATGCCGTTTTTACCAGCCTCGATAAGTGAGATGGGTAATCCCTCGAATTGTGAGAACAGCATCACATAGTCCGTCTTGCGCATCAGTTTTTCTATGTCGTTGCGGAATCCGAGTGCAACAAACTGACTGTCGTTTTTGCATAGTTCGGAGAGTTCAGAGTGTTGCGGACCGGTACCTGCAAACAGAATTCTCACCCGTTTGTCAAGTTTACCTCTGAGATGCCGTATGATTTCAATCTGCTGTTTCCCTGAGTTGATTCGTGCAGGGTAGAGAATGGTGATCTCCCCGCTCCCGGGCTTCACAGGGGGCACGTATGGCTCGAGTTCACGGACACAGTTATGAATTTTGGTAATTTTATCGGGCGAAACCTTAAAATAGTCAGTCAGGTTTTTTATGCCTGCGTCAGAAATTGCAACTATATTTTTCGGGAAAAATGAAAGGGTACGGTTGACGTGCATCTCACTATGATGGACATACACACATTTTATTCCCAATCCCGGAATCATTTCAAGAATCCTCATCAGTGGAAGCAGCCGCCGTTCATGGATTATTACCACTGAGTTCCTGAGAGAGAGGGGATTAATGAGTCTGAAATATTCTTTTCGATTTATCCCGAGGTCGGGATTTACCTTTTCGTAAGGTAACGTACCGGCAATACGGGTTTCAAAATCATCTTTCAGTGCTTCATGAATGTCGAGCATCACATGTTGGATGCCGGTCACCTTATGTAGTTGAGTGTTGATTTGAACAACTCTTTTACGCATGTTCTAATGTTTTTGGGAGATCAGCCGGTTGAACTGTTCTATGAATTCCTCGTTTGAGGCAGGTTTGTAATTATTGGTTATGGTTTTCAGTTTAGCCGCTTCAATCATGGCTTTTGCAAGTTCTTCCGCGTTGCCTGATGTTGCGGTGTACCCGTTTTTACCATCGGTGATGATTCTGGAAATGATTGGTATGCAGGTTGTTGTAGCGGCGGGAGTGCCGAGGAAGAGAGCCTCTATCAGAGTGTTTGGAAGACCTTCATAGCGTGATGACAGAACAAATACGTCGGCATGACGCATGTAGGGGTAGGGGTTGCTCTTGAATCCGGGGAGGAATATGCGGTCAGTGAGGTTATACTCTCCGGCTTTATCCCGGACTGTTTTAAGGACTGCTCCGTTGCCGTAAAAGGTGTCACCGACAATATAGAGTTCCGCATCGGGAACAATCGAGGCTACGATTCTGAATGCATCGACAAGAATGTCAAACCCTTTCTGTGGAGCGAAACGACCAACGGCTACAAATCTGATTTTCCCATCTTCAGGGAAGGGTGACGGAGCTGCGGCTTTGGCATGTATCTCCTTCTCGTTCACCGGATTATGCAGCGTTATGACTTTGTCGTTCTTTATTCCTAAATTAACGACTTCGTTTTCCATCTCCTCAGTCTGTACTATGATTTTATCGGCAAGACGGTAGGTAAGTCCTAATGTGCGACACTTCCATTTGGGGAGGGTGTAGAGATAATTCTCGTTCCGCATTATGAATTTTATCTTCGGGAAAAGGATGGAAACAAGCAGAATGCGCTGATTCAGATGCATTGCGGAGGCGAAAACAACAGTTGGTTGATATTCCTTTATCTGTTTGAAGATATCTTTAAGGAGTCCGAATTGCGAGGTGGCAATTATTTCTGAACTCATCACGTTTTCAGGGTAGAACTGCTTGATTTTGTTTTCCTTAGAGTTGAAACTTATCATGCAGAACTTTATCTGCCAGCCGTCGGCAATCAGCATCTTTGATATTTCAATCTGAATGCGTTCGGCACCCCCCAGCCCGTTCTGGATAAATATCAGAGCACGTTTACCGCGGGTTTGTGTTCTCATGTCAGTTGATTGCTCCAATGTTATACGGGTTGAAGTGCCGGACCAGATGTTTGTAGAACAGATGCCCGTTTTTATAAGGGTCGCCTATACCATCTTTTTCATTTGCGAATTCGGGCATGTACACGTTTGAGTCGCAGTTGGTGGTGTAGCGTGAGAAATAGATTTTGTTTTTGAACGGAAGTCGATCAAATGCTTTTATTTCTTTTTCAGTGGCAAGGTTCTGGTCCATTCCAATGATGAACAGGTTGTCAAGATTGACGCGTGCGGCCCTGCGGTGCCATTTCTCAGCGGCTTCTTTCTCCGAGTAATAGTGCAGGAAATGTATTTCCACCTTTCCGTCAAGCAGTCCTATGGGATACCAGTGATGCCATGAGTTTCTGGCCTCATCACCTTCCGGATATTTCGATTTATCGGTGAAAATGATTTCAGCCTTGAGATAATGTTCGAGATTTGATAGAAATTCAATATAGTCAGGAGCCCAGAATACTAACCCGACAGTAGGGGTGTTGTATTGTCTGCATAAATCCTGGAGTATCCTGCCGGCGAAGCAGTTGGAGCATATTATCGACACATCCGGACCGATCATCCTGTTGATCTGCGGAAGGAATTTTGATCTGCGGAGATAAAGTATCTGATCGCGCAGTTTACGGTAAGATTTAAGTAAGCGGGGAAATCTGTCTTTTATGCTCATGTTTTTTAGATTTTGGAGAAATAGTCATTTCAGAACAGGCTTATACTTGGAGATAGACTGCAGTATAAGAACCCAAAGGATTATGGAAACTGAATTAGGGGATGTGAAGTAGGTTTCAGTCAATCCCGTTGCCATAAGCGCCAGAATAAAAGGGAGATATGGAATTGTGACCTTGAAAAATCTGATGATGGAGGCTGCGAACGTAAGGGATAGGAACGTTGCCAGAAGTATGCCACCTTTAGTTATAATGTCAAGATATGTGGAGTCAAGCGGTTCATCTATTTCACGCGGTGCGCCGACAAGCCATTCGTGAGGGGTGTATTCTTTAGTCAGAGTCACTATGTAGTAGAGTCGTCCGCTGGTAGCCTCGTTGACGTCACCACTGTCTTCCATGTTTAGCGCCATATAGAAGGTTGAGGCAAAGAAGAACAAAGGTATTATTGCCAGGGGCCATCTCATCCAGTTGCGGATCATTCCGTTCCAGCAGGCGAAGGCGGTGAACAACACTATGATTATCCCCATTAATCCTGTTCGTGAGCCGGTGTAGTAATATATCAGAGAGGAAATCGCCAGACTTGCTATGATATATGTGATCCTGCGGTTATCCTTAAACAGAATATAGAGGTTGAGGAGGAAGAAAAGTATGATCTGACCGGCACGATTCGGATTCCCGGTGCCGCAGTCATGGATTATCCGCTTCACTTTCAGAACTGACCACTCGTTGTTCTGAACGATATCCAGCATAACCATTTCAAGTTGAATGAATATCAGTATCAGGAGGATTACCGCACCTGTCTTTGCAAGCCTGCGAATTGGAATTCTCAAGTAATCGATCTGGTAGACAAGGGCGAAAATAATCCATACTACCAGAAGTCGCCGGGCAACCAATGAAACAAGCAGGAAAAGGATAAGGGCAACTTTTGAATAGTCCCAACCGGTCCATTTGATTGATGCAAGCAAGGCAAACCCCATCACATAACGTAATGTGGATTCCAGAGAAGGCTGATACCAACTTATATAATAAGAGATGCATGCGACGACGTAAGCGAACATAACCAGCAGTTCACGGTAGGAAGAGAAAATGTACCAACGGTTCATTTTCCGGCTGTAGTCAATATGAGGTGTGCTTACTTTATCAATCATTTACCGGAAACGGTGTTTATGATTTTTTCTAACCCGGTGGCGGTTTTGTCCTGAGTGTACTGTCTGACAGATTCGGGTGAGCAACTTTGGATTCGCTCCCTTAGGGTGGTGTCAGATATCATTCTGTCCAGTGTCTCGGCGAGGGCGTTAACATTGTCAGGCTCGCAGATCAGTCCGTTGATTCCATCGGTTATGGCCTCGCGTTGTCTGCCGAGGTAGTCACATGCCACAACCGCGCACCCCTGACTCATGGCTTCGACCATCACCAGTCCCCAGCCCTCATAGCGTGAGGAGAGTGCGAAGATTGATGCCCGGCGATATTCGTTTACAATATCTGGCGTGTATGGTGCAAATTCCAGGTTGTCTGTGCCTTCCCCGGCGAGTCCTTTCAGAAATTCAATCGTGTCAGGTTTCCCGGCACCCACCACCCTCAGTTTCCAATCGGGGTGTTCGGGACCTACAATGCTCCATGCTTTCATCAGTACGTCAAACCCTTTCACCTGCCAGGAGTCAAGTCTGCCGCAGGCAAGGATGATGTTCTCCTTAGGAGGAATGGATTCTACCGGTGTCAGGAAGAGGGGGTTATAAAGAACGTCAACATTCGTGAATCCTTTTTCCGACAGTATCTTTTTGTCGCGCCCGGTGAGGACTGTCACTCTGTCAAAAAGGCGATTGTCGATAAACTTGTTTTTCCATTGCCGCCACTTGAATCCGTGGCCGGGGGGCCTTTCATAAGAGTTATGGTCAGTCATGATCACCGGAACTTTTACGCCGGACAGCAGTCGGGCGAGAAGGAGCGCGTACTGGTTCAGATAAAGAACGTTAATAACCACGTCGGGGCGTTCGTGACGCAGATATCGGCGCAGTTGCAGAAATGCTTTGACCGGGTTGAGTACACCGGCTTTCAGTTTCTCAAATACTGACCCTTTGTTGACTGAGCAGATGTCACGCTGAACCAGTCTGACTTCAGGCGATGTGGCATAGGTGCGCGGAAGTTTCAGATTGGTCATTACCGTCATCTGATGTCCCAGCGCCGATAGTCCGTTGGCCCAGGATGCGGCAACCCGTTCCGCTCCGCCTCCCGTCAATGAATGAACCTGAATGAGAATTTTCATGCCGCCCGGAGTTAAATCATGTCAGATGTGAAGTTTTGCCCGTATCATCGAGGAGATTTTGCCACGTTCCTGTTTTGAAAGCACTATCAGCCATACTGCGCCGCAACAGATGATGCAAAGCAGAAGGGAGTTGAGGATGAATCCTATGAATGACTGGGGGATGAGGCTGTTGATGAACAAGGCCAGGAAAACGGTGAGCAGCACCAGAAGCATGTTGGGTAGCACGGACTGTCGGATATACGTGGGTATGGAGAAACTGTAATATCCCCGGAGAATGAAAAGCGCCACTATGTTTATCAGCAGACGGTCGGCCGCCATCACCTGAAAAACTATGACAGGGTCAGGATCAACCTTGAGTATTACCCATGAAACAGGCACAATAAGCAGGAATATGGTGTTGGTGATAAGGGTGAATTTTCTGAGACGCCCCACGGCCTGAATGGCAAACCATGAGGGGTAGTTGTAGGCGTTGACCAGACTGTAGACGATTATCCACACGAGAAACTGACCGGTATAATCCGGAACATCCTTAAGCCAAAGATGAAGAATGTAGTGCCGCCTCATAATCACGGGCAGGAACAGCACCCATAGCATGGCGAATGAGAATTTGCCACTGTAGACAAACAGTTGCATGAACTTCGTCATCTCCTGCCGGGCGTAGGATTTCATCATCTGCGGCGATATGGCAAGCAGGAAGTTCTGTGAGAAGTGGGTGATGGCGGTGTTCACCTGATAAGCCACACCGCGCGCGGCATTGACCACCGGCCCGAAGAAGATGTTCAGCAACAGGTTCACACCCTGGTCGTTCACGGCGTAGACGGCGGTGCCCACTCCGTTCCATCCTATAAATCCCAGAAGTTCCTTTATGTTGGCCTTGTCCCAGTGGAGTTTTATCCTACATTCCGGATAGCGTGTGATGCAGAAAAATATCATGACGCCTTTCACAATGAAGGTCAACACCATCAGGTCGATGGCGTAGATAATCAGTTTCATGCCGGGAGCGGTCAGGAAAATCATGTAGGCTATGGCGAGTTTTCCAAACACGTCGAAGATGCTCAGATAGGCATAGACCTTCATGTTTTCACGCGCTATCAGCACGGAGTCGAACATCGTAGCCGTCAGAGTGACGGTCAGCGAAACGATGCAGCAGTAGTAGACCCAGTAGGCAGGAGTGACCATTGACTCCGGTATGGTTATCCTGGAAATGAGGAAGGGTCCTATCAGGCAGCCGACCGTCAGCGTGAGGCCTCCGAGAAGGAGATAAATGACTGCCGTAGCATTAAATATTGTCCTGACCTCCTCGATACCGTTCTTGCCATGTGCAAAACTCAGATAGCGTTGTGTGGCGTTGGAAAGTGAGGAAGAGAAGAATCCGAAAGAGAATGCCAGGCCGCCCACAAGCGAGTACACACCGTAGCCGTCAACACCTAATGCTTCAAGTATAACGCGAGAGGTGAAGAATGTCACGAACATAACAACCAGCATCCTCACGTAGAGAAACAGCGTGTTCTTGGCAATCCGTTTATTGTCGGAACTATCGGTCATAAATTGAGTTAGAGGTCGCGTATGGAGAAACCGTCAAGAGGGAAATCTCCGGTGTGGTTGGCGAAGTGAGTCCAGACGGCGTTTTCTATCGCCGGATTGTCAATTCTGCACAGGCGGTTGCGCTTTGGCTGAGCCGGAACACCGGCGAAAAATGTGCCCTCCTCACATTCGGAATAATCCTTGTTTATCATGCTCAGGCTTCCGAGGATGGAATAGTCAGGCATGACGGTGCCACCCATTACGATGGCGGTGTTGCTCACCCAGCAGTGCCGCCCTATTTTTACAGGCTTCGAGCGCGGAGCCACACTCATGCGTTCCAGATCTGCCACAAAATGGAAATTCGTGTCCATGACCTGACTGTTATGGATAACCCAACTTTCGTCGCCAATTTCAATCCGCTTTTCGCATGAAATGTTGCATCGGTCCGTGATTCTGAACTTATTGCCCAGCACCAGCACCGCACGCTGCGCCAGTTTTATCTTGTTGCCCGTGCCTATGAATCCGCCGCCTTTGAAGATTATTTCACCCAGATTTATGATTTCGGACTGTGAATTCATGTTTGATGGCGCACCGTATGCGTCAGCGTTGAACTTTATCATGCCGGGGCAAACCTTCCCTTCCACTCTCATCCGTCCGGAGAGAGCGAACATGCGCGGTCTGCCATAGACATACACAGGGAAACATATGGCCTGATAAAAGGAGAAACTGCGGAAGTTGAACCATGCGGTGGCAAACGGATTGAGCCATTTCGAGAAAAATAGACGCTCAAGACGCCCTATGCCAAAACGGTAGTCTATCATTGCACCGTTGGCTCGTATTCTATCAAAAAGTCCTGATAGTCGGGATGACATCTATTAATTGAAAGTGATGAAAAGAAGGCTGACTATTCAATCTGCTGCAGCAGGTCAGGGTGGATGAAGGGGAGCATGACCATGCATATCCCTTCGATTTTCACAACCACATGGCGGTTTTTGCGCACTCGCTGCACATAGCCTTCGTAGCCTTCGAATCGTCCGCCGATGACTCTGACTCGCTGGTCCACACGGAAGTCATCCTTGCGGAATATCTCGCAGCGGGAGCAGTCCGGGGCTGTCAGGAGGCGCAACAGGTCGATGCTTGACTGCGGGATTTGCTGGATGCGCCTGTCATTTGGATAACGGTAGACCCAGAAAGGAACGGTTTGCTCAGGATGTTCCTTGCTTTTCTGCTCCAGTTCCAGAATTCTGCTCATTGATGATTTCACGAACAACACGTGGGGAATGACTGCACGCTCACGCCGCCTGCGCCCCTCGGTGATGATGGTTTCCGTGGGAAGAAACACTTCCTCGCAGAGCGGATTGAACTGCTCCACGGCGCGGAATTCTCTGCGGGTGCGGATGGCATACCAGTGTGTATCTGCTTTATTTTCTGCTTCTTCCGTCATGCTGTTTTTGGTATAAGTACCACTATTACGCAACAGCGTCACGTAACCCTCACAACCGTCACGCAAAGATGTTTCGCGGAATCTCCCGGACGAGCCTATACAGGTGCTTTCCAAGTGGTTGGGCTTCCATAACTCCTGTTAAGAGTCATTGAAAACCCTTTATTACCCTGATTTACAGTATGATATATTGATGCATAACCCGCTGTTTTTAAACATCACACCCACATTGACACCGCACTGCATGGCAGTACAAAAAAATAATACCCCGTTGAACCACATATTTAAAATATATTTCGTATCTTTGCAAAGCAATCCATATCTCTTAACAGGAGTTATGGAAGCCCAACCACTTGGAAAGCACCTGTATAGGCTAATCCGGCAGATCCGGACCTGAGGAAAGACGGACGGTTGAGGAAAAATGTGGAGGATGGTCACATATCCATGCTCCGCAGAACGAAATTGTATACATGCGAAGATGAACGAACCCGCCGACAACAATCAACCTTCATCCGAATGGTTCGCCATCCGGACAAAGCAGGACTTCCGTGCAGCACAGTTGCTCGCGCCTTTCTGTGAAGACCTGTTCTTCCCCCTGGAATCCGTTCAGAGAGAAGGCGGTAAGCCACGTGACCGCGCGGTCATCCCCCACGTACTCTTCCTCAAGACCACCCGTAGCAACATCCTTGATATGGAAACGCGCGGACGCAAGTCACCGGAACAGAACGTTCCGTTCTGGATCTACCGCTACCCGAAGGAAAACCGGATCCGCCCCATACCCGAAAGCAGTATAGAACTGCTCCGTCTGCTGACCGCCACAGACCGCACGCGCTGCGAGATATTCCGCAAGGATGACTTCCGAGTGGACCAGCGTGTCAGAGTCATCGGCGGAGAGTTCGAAGGCTACGAAGGCTATGTGCAGCGGGTGCGCAAAAACCGCCATGTGGTTGTGAAAATCGAAGGGATATGCATGGTCATGCTCCCCTTCATCCACCCTGACCTGCTGCAGACTCTGGAGTGATATGCCGCGGGATATTCATTGAAACAATATATTTGAAAACTCTCTGAGATGAAAGAGAAGTACAACATTGCAGTAGCCGGCACAGGCTATGTAGGGCTGAGCATCGCTACCCTGCTCGCACAGCACAACCGGGTGACAGCCGTGGATGTGATCCCCGAAAAGGTGGATCTTATCAACAATCACCGTTCACCCATCCAGGATGATTACATCGAAAAGTATCTCGCCGAGAAGCCCCTTGACCTGACGGCAACCCTTGACGGAGCCGCGGCCTACCGCGACGCCGACTTTGTAGTCATTGCCGCCCCGACCAACTATGACCCGGTCAAGAATTACTTCGACACCCACAGCATTGAGGATGTCATTGACCTGGTTCTCAGCGTAAATCCTGAGGCTGTGATGGTCATAAAATCAACCATCCCCGTAGGATACTGCCGCAGCCTCTATCTCAAATATGCACTCAAAGGGGTGAAGCGGTTCAACCTGCTTTTCTTCCCCGAATTTCTGCGTGAGAGCAAGGCTTTGTATGACAACCTTTATCCCAGCCGCATCATAGCCGGGGTACCCAAAATTGTCAGGAAACCAGACTTTGAGCAGGAAAACGAGGCCATTCTCTCCGTCACGGATATTGAATATCTTGACCGTCAGGCACACATCTTCGCCGATCTTCTCAAGCAAGGAGCACTGAAATCCGACATCCCCACGTTGTTCATGGGAATCAAGGAAGCCGAAGCGGTAAAACTTTTCGCCAATACCTATCTGGCACTTCGCGTCAGTTACTTCAACGAACTCGACACCTACGCCGAGGTGAAAGGACTCGATTCACGTGCCATAATAGAGGGTATAGGGCTTGATCCGCGCATCGGCACACACTACAACAATCCATCATTCGGCTACGGCGGCTACTGTCTGCCCAAGGATTCCAAACAGTTGCTTGCCAACTATGCCGACGTGCCGCAAAACATGATGAGTGCGATAGTGGAGAGCAACCGCACACGTAAGGATTTTATAGCCGACCAGGTGCTCAAACTGGCCTGCTGGACCCCAGAAGCACCGGTGACAATCGGCGTATACCGTCTGACAATGAAGTCCAACTCCGACAACTTCCGTCACTCCTCCATTCAAGGAGTTATGAAACGAATAAAAGCCAAAGGAGCCACCGTAATCATCTATGAACCGACCCTCGAAGACGGCACCACCTTCTTCGGGTCGCGCATAGTCAATGACCTTGATGAATTCAAGCGCCTCTCCAATGCCATCCTCGCAAACCGCACCAGCGAAGACCTGGTGGATGTTTCGGAGAAAATCTACACCCGCGATATCTTCCATCAGGATTGACATCTTTCCGTCAAGGTTCAGTAGTAAATTTTTTTGTGATGAGGGAAGTAGAACTGATCAAGAAAGGCTTCGGGCTGATTCTATATAAATCTTTCCTGCGATTCAAATGGAATTATTTACTTAATCGCAACGGCAACAGATTCAGTTGCTCGGGACGATTGATTAATTGCACTATTGATGTGAAAGGGACCGGAAACCTCATTGAAATAGGGAGAGATGTTAAACTGAATAATGTCAGAATTTCTATTACGGGTGACGGTCATACACTGAAAATAGGAAACGGCACAGTGTGGAACGAATGGGGTTGGATAAGAATAGAAGATGAAAACAACTCGGTTATAATCGGAGATAATGGTGATTTCCGGGGATGTTTTTTTACATGTAGCGATAAGAACACGGCTATAAATATAGGTGAAGACTGCCTGTTTTCGGCAGATGTGGTCCTACGAACTTCTGACTCCCACTCTGTATTAGATGAGGCAGGCGAACGCATCAATCCCGGCAGAAGTGTAGAAATAGGTCGTCATGTGTGGATCGGTAACGGTGCTAACGTGTTAAAAGGAAGCACGGTAGGCGACAACAGTATAGTAGGGACAATGTCGGTGGTCAGTGGAAAAACCATTCCTCAGGGAAGTATAGTGGCCGGAAATCCCGCCAAAATATTGAGGGGGGGGGTAAACTGGTGTAAATCAAGGATATAGTGCCACAGATTTAATGAATTCTTTAAAAGAGATATTACTGACAGTCATTATTC
Source organism: uncultured Porphyromonadaceae bacterium (assembly GCA_947175645.1). Classification (GTDB taxonomy): domain Bacteria; phylum Bacteroidota; class Bacteroidia; order Bacteroidales; family Muribaculaceae; genus CAJUPY01. The sequence continues at coordinate 71,185 of CAMWNP010000007.1, read as the reverse complement.
CGCACAGGAATATTCCCGATCTTCTTAACCGATGTCTTGATTCTATACCTTCAAGGAGTGATCTCCAGTTTATTGTCGTTGATGATTGCAGCGATGAGGGTATGCTTCCGGAAAAAGAAGTGTCACGTATTCAGTCAAAGGGAATTGAACTGTATCACACCGAAAGCGCAAAAGGTGGGGGAGCGGCACGAAATCTCGGTCTGTCCCATGCAAAGGGTGAATGGATCACTTTCATTGATGCCGACGATTACGTTACGCCGAAGTTCAATGCCATTGTAGATGATCTGAAAACGGTTGCGGATGATGTAGATATAGTATATTGTGCCGCCAATAGTGTCGACTCCGATTATTACACAACGAGCGACAGAGCGGACACTTTAAACGGCTACATACATGGTCATCAGAAACAAACCCCGGAGGCCGAAATGCGTCTGCGTTTCACGTTTGGCGAGCCGTGGTGCAAAATCGTACGCCGGAAACTGATTGAGGATAATAAAATCAGGTTCTCGGAAACATCGATTCACAATGATACGAAATACTCCTACTTGGTAGGCTATCACGCCGGTAAGATCACATCCACCCCAAATGCACTCTGCACCATCACAACCCGCGGAGGGTCTGTTTCCAGAACACTCAGCGAAAGTAAAAAGATAGAAAGAATTGCCGTTTTCGCCGAAGCACACCGATTCTTCAAGGAACATGGCATACCGCGAAAATATGTGATAAACTTTCTGTGGCCGCAGATGGCAAGATCGTTGTTCGAGAACAAGACCACATACGGCAAAGGTCGCCAAATATTGCGTGATAACGGATTCTCCTCATCGGAAATAGCATTGAATACTGTCAAACATATCGTAAGGAACAAAATCGTAGCCTTGGCAAAAAGGATGAACTTAAAGAGATAATCAGATATCCTCATAATCAGCGAAGAATGAAAAAAGCACATTTTCTTTATGTCAATTATCTGACCCCCGATGGTGAAAAAATGTCGTTGGGCGGAATCCAGACCTATCTGCACAATCTGTCCGATCTCCTTGTAGGGATGGGCTATGAAGTGAATATTTACCAGTGCAGTAAAGTTCCTTTCAAAAAGAGTGTCGGCAAGGTTAATGTTACCGGAGTGATGACAAATGCCACCCGTGGGTCAAAAATAGGACGCACACTGTTCAATGAATGTGTGAGGAACTTTGACCGTAAGAACGACATTCTCCTGTTCGGCAGTGATGATTATATATGCTCGACCGACGGAATCCCGTTCATTGCAATTCAGCATGGAATAACATGGGATATCCCCGTTGACCGGAACCGCATATTTTTTATGCTGAAGAAATTCTACCGGGGATGCCTGATTGTAAACAGAGTTGAAAAAGCATCGTTGCTTGTTTGTGTGGACAGCAACTTCATCAACTGGTACAGGGCGATGGTCGAGAAACCACGCGTGAGATTGCTGAATATTCCCAACTTCACGGAAATAGCACCCGTGATACAAAAACCTGATGACGGAAAAATCAGGATTATCTTCGCCCGCAGGTTCTTCTATTACCGAGGCACAAGGATTTTTGCCAAGGCTGTAAAACGACTCCTCGAGGAGTTTGACAATCTGGAGATTACTTTTGCCGGCGAGGGACCCGATAAGGAATGGTTGACAGAACAGTTCAATGGCAATCCGGCGGTGAAATTCATCACTTACGCAAGTGATGACTCAATGGAGGTGCATAAAAACAAGGATATTGCCGTGGTTCCCACGCTGGGTTCGGAAGGAACATCACTTTCGCTGCTTGAGGCAATGGCGGCTCAGTGTGCCGTTCTCTGCACCAATGTAGGGGGTATGACCGATATTGTGTTCAATGATTACAACGGCTTGATAGTCAACCCCGATGAAGACAGCATCTACCGGAGCCTGTGTGAACTGGTTGAAAAACCGGAGTTACGAAAGAGACTGGCTCAGAATGGCTACGACATTGTCCGCGAGTGCTTTTCCAAGGAAAAGTGGATGTCGAGATGGAAACTTGTGCTTGAAGAATTCGTTGCACGTCAGCATGGTTGATGAAATGATTGATGATTGCATAGCATGAACCGCCGGGGTATAATAATTATATTGTGTTTCTTTTTCACTTTCCTGCTCGATGAGGTAAGTGGCAGAAATATTTCTCCGGTGAATGTAATGGACTATATCACAGATCAAAATGGTGATGTGATAAAGGAAATCCAGCGTGCGATTGATGAAAACCCCAACCGGGTGATATATTTCCCCGATGGAGTTTATAATATTTCATCTCCTATACTGACCCCTGCCAATCCCTATAAAAGTGTTTGTCTGGAACTGTCGAACTATGCTGTCATCCGGCCCGTAGATGGATGGAAAAATGAAAGTGCCCTGATTTGTCTGGGTAGAAAGGATCCGTATAATACAATTCTTATACCCGGCAGTAACTATTATCTGTCAGGCGGGATAATTGATTGCAGGAATCTGGCTAAAGGAATTTCTGTTGATTGCGGAAGAGAGACCCTGATAAAGGATGTCGCCATTAAAAGTGCGCAGGTAGGAATTCATGTGAAGAAAGGGCTCAACGGAGGTTCATCAGATTGTGATATACTGGATGTTAACATTACCGGCAATATGGAAGAAAATTCCGTTGGAATAGTCTTGGAGGGTCATGACAATACGGTAACGAATGTCCGTATCTACCGCATGCAGACCGGCGTACATATCAGTTCCGGCTCGAATATCCTGCGAAATGTTCATCCGCTGTACGGAAGCGCGGATGAATCGCTCTATGCCACCGGCACTGCTTTCGTTGACAAATATGGCAACAACTGGTATGATTTCTGTTACAGTGACCAATACGCAACAGGATTCAGAATAGAGTCCGGTGTCAGCATTTATAATGATTGCTTCTCCTATTGGTATTCTAACCGCGGAGACAAACATGTATGTTTCCAGTCGGTCGGTCCATTTGACTCAATCGTGACAAATTTCAAAATGGGGCTGACTCAAAACAACGCTGTCAGGCAGAATATTGTACTTGAAGAAAAAGAGGGATCGGCGAAAGGTGCCGGATGTTTCAGAAACCTCGTCATCACCGATCCTCGGAGGCTGACCTCAAAAAATTATGAAAAGTACACAATCAGATGATTGATGTCGCCAATGGATAAGAACTTGAAGAAAAAGGTAGTTGACCGATGCATGCGCAATCATCTTGTTCAACGTGTGGCCAATTCTCCCATAGGCTCAAGAATTGCTTCGGGGAGTTTCTGGAGTCTGTCGGGCAATGTGATGAGCAAGGCTGTGCTTCTGCTGAGTTCTATCATTGTGGCACACATATTGGGAAGAACGGAATATGGAGCATACAGCACAATCCGCACCACCATTTTCCTGTTTTTTACTCTGGCATCGGTAGGTGTTGGATCGTTGACAACGAAGTATATATCGCAGTTCAGGGAATCCAATCTGCAGAAAGCATACAATATTTATGTTGTCTCGACGCTCTTCTCCGTGATATTCGGTCTGGCGACTATCGGGCTGATTGCCCTCACCTCGTCATGGATAGCAACCTCACAGTTGGATGACCCCTCGCTGGCATCAAGTCTGAATTATGGGGCCATACTGCTGTTTTTCTGTACATTGAATGCAGCCCAGGCGGGAACGCTGACCGGCTTTGAGGATTTTCGTCATATTGCCCAGAACACTCTGATATCAAGTATAGTTGAAACTGTATCTATCGCTCTGATGGCAATGAAGTGGGGGATAAACGGAGCAATAATCGGAAGCGCAGGAGGCTACATTGTTCTCACTATAATCAATCACTACTATATTAAGAAGCATTTCGGAAATCGTGTCTCCTTCAAACTCAAAGAAGTCAATAAGGATGAGATTGAGGTGATATGGGTTTTCGGTATTCCGGCAGCGCTGTGTAATGTGCTTGTGTTACTGGCTTTATGGTTAAGCCGGACTTATCTTGTCAGAGAAACGAGTTTCGGGGAAGTGGCGATATATAATGTTGCCGACCAGATTAAAACCATGGTACTGTTCATACCGATGACCCTCTCTACAATCCTGCTGCCGATTCTGACAAGCGTAAAATATGGATCAAAAGACGGTGACGCTTATAATAAAATATTGAAATACAACATTTTGATTAATGTTGGAATAACATTCTGTATAGGTTTGATTCTCAGTGTGCTTGCCAACCCTATACTGAGTCTGTGGGGTAAGGGATTCGACAGGCCCGCCCCGCTGATTATCCTATGTGGTTCGGCCGTGTTCGCGTCGTTTGCCACGGTAGTCGGACAAGCCATTGCAAGTCAGGGAAAAATGTGGGCAGGATTTGTATGCAATCTCATCTGGTCCATCCTGGTTTTATCCTTCGCGTTCCTATTTATAAAAAAAGGGTATGGCGCTACCGGACTGGCCCTCGCCATAATGATAGCATATTTCATTCATGGCATTTATCAGTACGCATATCTGAAGTATCTCCTTAAGCACCAGAGTTAGGCATATCCCCCCCCCCCGATATAAGTCCGGATAACTTGATAAAGGTATAAATTATTCTAAGTATATTTTATGAAAAAAATAATGCTCGTTTTCGGAACTCGTCCCGAGGCGATTAAAATGGCTCCTTTAGTAAAGGAATTTCAGAAACATGAGGACGAATTTGAAACAATAGTATGTGTGACCGGACAGCACCGTCAGATGCTCGATCAGGTTCTTGAACTATTTGAAATCAAGCCGGACTACGACCTGAATATTATGAAACAGGGGCAGGACCTGTATGATGTCACTGCACGAGTGCTTACCGGCATGAGAGATGTCCTTTCGCAGGCTCATCCCGACGTGGTGCTCGTGCATGGCGACACAACGACATCCACCGCCGCTGCCCTGGCTGCATTCTATCAGCAGATTCCCGTGGGGCATGTGGAAGCCGGACTACGCACACACAATATCTATTCTCCCTGGCCCGAGGAGATGAACCGCCAGATAACAGGACGCATCGCAACATACGACTTCGCACCAACTCCTCTGAGCCGCGAGAACCTTCTGCGTGAGGATGTTGACGCGGAAAAGATTACCGTCACGGGCAATACCGTCATTGACGCTCTTTATATGGTCGTCGACAAGATAAAGAACAATAAGGAACTTGATTCCCAACTCAATGAAGAATTGAAGAAAGCAGGATATGATGTTGACCGTCTTAGCGATGGAAAGAAACTGGTGCTCATCACCGGCCATCGTCGTGAAAACTTCGGTGACGGATTCATTTCCATGTGTAAGGCAATCAAAGCCCTGACAGAGAAATATCCCGATGTGGATTTCGTTTATCCCATGCACCTGAATCCCAATGTCCGCAAACCCATTCATGAGGTATTCGGTGAGGACCTCTCCGGATTAGGCAATATGTTCTTTATTGAACCTCTGGAGTATCTGTCATTCGTATATCTGATGGAAAAATCAAATATAGTGCTTACTGACAGCGGAGGTATACAGGAAGAAGCCCCCGGATTGGGCAAACCGGTGCTGGTGATGCGTGACACCACCGAACGTCCCGAGGCACTGGAAGCCGGAACGGTTAAACTTGTCGGAACAGACTATGACAGGATTGTGACCGAGGTGTCGCGCCTGCTGGATGATGAAAAATATTATGAGGCTATGTCAAAGGCGGTTAATCCTTATGGCGATGGCAAAGCATGTGAAAGGATAACAAACAGTTTTATAGATTAATTATATAAATAAACTGCCATTCAGGAATACTTTTTCGAGTATGCTGAGTATGCTTTCTCTTGAGAAATTAAATCTCAGAATTTTCTCAATTACCCTTTTCATCCCGCTTCTCATTCTGGGTTTCACCGTGTTTCATAACGGTCCGAACTCGGAGGTGACGGCGTTGACCTATTTCGGATTTCTTGGCTGCGCACTCTTTCTGATACGCAAGCAGATTACGGTCCGGGATATAGTGGTGTTGGTAGGCGTGTACTCGTTCCTGACGCTGAATCTGATGCTGTTTCCGTCAACCACGGAGTATTACACATCGATTGTGATGATATTCGTGATGACGTTCTATCTGCCGATATGCGCATTCGTCGTCAGGCATATCAAACACTGGGAAAATCTGTTTGATGCCATTAAGCCGTGCGCTATAGGGAGTGTGTTGGTCGGATCGTATATCGTATTCTTTTCCGAAAAGAATAACTACGAGGATTGGTTTAACTACATGGAGTTCTCATATTGTATGCTCCCTTTCACCACCTCGATGTATATTACATTCAGGAAACAGAAGTCAATCATCTGGTTTGCCCTGTTCCTGGTGGACGCGTCATGCATGATTCTTTACGGTGCGAGGGCTACCACGATGTTCCTTGTTCTGTTCATTCTGGCCTTTGAATACCTCAATGCCAAGTCTGTGGCAAAGATCTATATCCTTGTCATTTTTGGAATCATAGCACTGGCGATTACCGTATTCTTCGACAATATATTAATGTATCTGAGCACGGTTGATGCGTTGAAGGATTCCCGATTCGTAGCAAAGGCCATTGCCGGAGAATTGTCGGATGGCGGCGAGCGTGACATGCTTGTCGACCAATGTATACACCAACTGGGAAAAATGAATCTGGAAATTCCGGGATTGTTCGGCGATAGAGCCCTCATAACCGGCGTTTACCCGCATAATATTTTCCTTGAGATACTGATGCAGTTCGGCATCATCCCCGGAATATGCGTACTGTTGTGGTTCGGCTACATGATTTATGTTGGAATTTTCAGATACGAACATCCCATAATTACCATATATCTCTGCTGTGTGCTGATAAGCCGCTACTTGATTTCGGGCAGTTACATTCAGGAAGGTAGTTTCTGGCTATGGCTGTTCTGCATGTTCAATATTTTCGGTCAGCGTAGACGGTTTAAACTCCATGCCGGAAGAATTCATAATCCCCCAACAATCTCACAGTCTATTAATGGATAACAAGAAAATTTGTGCTGTTATTGTCACCTTCAATCGCAAGGAACTTCTGAAACGCTGTATTGATGCAGTCATCAATCAGACATATAAGCCTGATGAACTCTTCATCATTGATAATGCGTCGACTGACGGAACACGGGACTATCTGTTTCAGGAATCGGCGATAGGATCTGTCCCATCTTCCGTGGAGACGCTTACGGATGTTTCGACAGATAAGATGAAAATCAGATATTACAGGCTCTCATCCAATCAGGGTGGTGCCGGTGGTTTTCATCAAGGGCTGAAACTGGCCCATGAAGCAGGTCGGTTCGATGGATTCTGGCTGATGGATGATGACGGGTACCCCTCAAAGGACTGCCTGAAACGGCAACTTCCCTATATTGACAAATATGATTATGTGATGCCGCTGAGCATTGACATTGATAACCACGAAAATCTTTCATGGGCCACCCGAAAAAAGGATGGCGTGAAAACGATAAACGTCGATGAACTCCGAACGGAGTGGGGCGAGTTGATGCCGTTCATTTTCCCTTTCAACGGGTCGCTTCTTTCCAACAAAATCGTTGACAAAGTCGGTTATATCAATCCTAAACTGTTCATCTGGGGTGATGATTATGAACACTACTACCGTTGCCTGAAAGCCGGGTTCAATCCCGTAACAATCCTTGATGCGGAATTTTATCATCCGGTAAATAAGGCTCCTACGGTAAAGGCTTTCTTCGGTCTGGTCGATGTGCCTTTTGTCGAATCTCCTTTACGATTCGTCTGTCTGATTCGCAACTGGGCATACATAAATAAAACCAATCACAGGTATCTGAGCCTGTGCAAGACTTTTGCCGCTTACACATGGCTCTTCCTTATTACCCGCCGGTTTGATTTAAAAAACTACAGATTGTTCCTCGCATCGTTTTTTGACGGGTTGAGGGAGAAATTTGATCGCCATAAGAAATATCTAAAATAATTCAATATGAAGTACGACTATCTGATTGTCGGTGCCGGCCTGGCCGGTGCCACAACTGCTCATGAACTTACAAAAGCAGGTTTTAAGTGTCTGGTCATTGACAAACGCCCTCAGGTTGGCGGTAATGTTTACACTGAAAATATCAGTGGCATTAATGTCCATAAATATGGCGCGCATATTTTTCATACCTCGGACAAGCAGATATGGGACTACGTGAACTCCTTCGTTGGGTTCAACCGCTACACCAACTGTCCGGTGGCGCAGGCCCCCGACGGCAAACTCTATAACCTGCCGTTCAACATGAACACGTTCTATCAGATGTGGGGCGTGAAAACTCCCGACGAGGCGCAACGTAAGATCGACGAGCAGCGCAAGGATGCCCTGGAGCGTATGCATGCCGAAGGGGTGGAGGAACCCAGAAACCTGGAGGAGCAGGCTCTGACGCTCATCGGTAAGGATATATATGAAAAACTGATTAAGCATTACACTGAAAAGCAGTGGGGTCGAAAATGCACTGATCTGCCTGCATTCATCATACGTCGTCTACCGGTGCGCCTGACTTTCGATAATAATTACTTCAACGATTCATTTCAGGGTATTCCCGTAGGCGGTTACACTCTCCTGATTGAAAACATGCTCAAGGGGGTGGAGGTGAAACTCAACACCGACTATTTTGAACATCGTGAAGAGTTGCACAAACTGGCCGACAAGATAATCTATACCGGTGAAATCGACCGCTTCTATGATTATCGCTTCGGTCATCTGCAGTATCGAACAGTAAGTTTTGAAACCGAAACCCATGATATGCCTAACTATCAGGGTAATGCGGTGATCAATTACACTGACTCCGAAACTCCGTTCACACGAATCATCGAACACAAGCATTTTGAGGCGTTCGGAAATGAGGTGTACGCAAACCCCGTGACTGTCATTTCGCGTGAGTATTCAAAGGAATGGAATCCGGGCGATGAACCGTATTATCCCGTTAACGATGAACGAAACAGTGCGCTTTATGCCAAGTATAAGGAACTTGCCGACCGCGAGGAGAATGTCATTTTCTGCGGACGACTTGCCGAATATCGCTATTACGATATGCACCAGGTTATATCCGAGGCATTGAAGAAGGTTAAACAGTTGCTGTGAAGGGAAAATCAAGAAACAGGCAGATAGTCCTTCTGACCGTGTTCGCCACTATTCTGGTGGTTATAGGACACTCTGACATCACGGATGACTTCAAGGCTCTCTGGATTTACAAGTGGGTTTACAGTTTCCACATGCCCCTATTCTTCTTTATCTCCGGATTTCTGTTCTGTTATACGCTGCCTGTGGAAAAGTTGAGGAACACAACGTTTCTTTCCTTTGTGAAGAAAAAGGCGATACGGCTTATGATACCTTTTTTATTCATAAACACTGTCATCTTTGTTATCAAGAGCCGGATGTCCGATCCGGCAATGATGCAGAATCCGGTCACGCTGGATTGGGGCTCGTTTCTCGATTCCACATTCTTTAACCCGATGGGTTTCATGTGGTTCCTCCCAACGTTGTTTGTGATTTTTGCGGTGCTGTTTCTGATGTATAAGTATCTAAAAATCAGTAAAATAATTGGGGGATGGTATTTGATCTTCATGTTTCTGGCGGTCATAGGTATGGCAACACTGAGTGTATTTCTGCCAAAAATAAAATTTATGCAGGTCAGTAACGCAGTCTATTATGCGAGTTACTTTCTGACGGGTATAATCTATTGTGACTACAAGACGGCTGTTGACAGGTTCCTCAGAAAGTATTGGGTTGTGATTGGAGTACTGTCTCTTGCAGCGTCGGTGTCCCTGATGTTCAGCAAATACATGGCGGCATTGTCAGGAATATGTTTCAGCCTTGTCCTTTCACTGCTGCTGGAGGATAAATGCAGCGACACCGTGGTCAGATTTTCAGCCTTCAGTTACACAGTCTTCCTTCTCTCATATTTTCCCCAGATGCTTCTTCGCGGTCCCATATCGCATATTTTCCCGTCCGTAAACCAGTATCTGCTTTCCGTGGCGTCGTTTGTCGTGGGATTGGCAGTGCCTGTAATTATTGGGGTGATTGCAATGAAACTCAAGGAGCGGAGTCCGCGGTTCAAAGATATTTTCAAATTAATAGGAATATAGATTTTCAACATGGAAAAAGAATTAGTATCAATAATAACTCCCATGTACAAGGGTGCGGCTTTCGTTGGAGAAACCATTGAGAGCGTTCTCGCCCAAGGTTACAAATACTGGGAGATGATTATCGTCGACGATTGCTCGCCTGACAATGGCGCAGGTATAGCGGAGGTGAAGAAATACACCTCCGATCCCAGGGTCATTCTCGTGGAAAGCAAAGAAAACCGCGGTTCGTCAGGCGCACGTAATATAGCCTTGCATAAGGCTCGGGGACGTTATATCGCCTTCCTGGACTCGGACGACATCTGGCACCCCGATTTCCTTGAGAAGCAGATGAAATTCATGAAGGAGAAAAACGCACCCCTGGTGTTCTCTTCCTACAAACGTATTGATGAAAACTCAAAGGAGGAACTGCTTCGCCCGTTCATCGTGCCGGAGAAAGTCAACTACAAGTCATTGCTGAAAACATGTCCTATTTTCCCTTCAACAGCCATCTACGACACTCAGAAAACCCCGAAGATTTTCTTCAATGAAAACCTCGGCAGCATGCGCGATGACTATGTCTACTGGCTGACGATGTTCAAGGATATAGACTATGGCTACGGAAATCCGGAAATCCTGGTGGATTACCGCATGAGAAAATCTTCCGTCACCGGAAACAAAAAGAAAGTTATCAAGCCGCAGTGGAATGTGTTGAGAAAAGTAGAGAAAATCGGATTCATCCCCGCTGTCTATTATCTGGGCTGCTGGGCGGTAATATCCTATTTCAAGTACAGAAGATAAGAGTAAACACATAACATAAAGAAAGAGGTCACACGATGAATGTGACCTCTTTCTTTGTGTTGTCTTACCTGGATTCGAACCAAGACAGGCAGAACCAAAAACTGCAGTGCTACCATTACACCATAAGACAATCCTTGCGCCCAGGTTTCCCTAAAGCGTTGCAAAGTTAAGAAGTTTTTTTCGATTTTGCAATATTTCCCCATTTTTTTGACTCGCCTAAATCATTTTTAGCCTTATTTATTAATCCGTCTTAGAACATTATGCAATAAATTTAGGTTTCAATTACTGAAATTTTACCCGCAATCTACGGGATGAAAATGCAAAAAATAATTAATAGGGAAAAATTTCCTTATTTAATTGCTTTATATCGTATAAAAATTTGTAACTTTGCAGTTGAAAAAATTTATAAGACAGAAAATAATAAATAACTCTTCTATAACTCAATTAAATCATTACGAAAAAATGAGCAACATTGACTTAACACAGTATGGCATCACCGGCTCAAAGGTGATCTACAATCCCTCATGGGAAGAACTCAACAAGGCAGAACTTGACTCAGCGCTCACCGGCTATGAAAAAGGTCAGGACACTGAACTCGGCGCTGTCAACGTGATGACCGGTATCTACACCGGACGTTCTCCCAAGGATAAATTTTTCGTAAAGGATGACACCTCTGCTAACACTATCTGGTGGACTTCTGAAGAATACAAAAACGACAACAAGCCCATCACTCCCGCAACATGGGACGCCCTCAAGGCTATCGCTGACAAGGAACTCTCTGACAAGACTCTTTACGTGGTTGACGCTTTCTGCGGTACCAACCCCGACACACGTCTGGCTGTTCGCTTCATCATGGAAGTGGCTTGGCAGGCTCACTTCGTTAAGAATATGTTCGTTCGCCCCACTGAAGAAGAACTGAAGAACTTCAAGCCTGACTTCGTGGTTATGAACGCTTCCAAAGCAAAAGTTGAAAACTGGAAAGAACTCGGCATCAACTCTGAAACTTGCGTGGCTTTCAACCTCACTGAACGCATGCAGTTGATCATCAACACCTGGTACGGTGGTGAAATGAAGAAAGGTATGTTCTCTATCATGAACTACTACCTCCCCCTCAAAGGCATGGCTTCAATGCACTGCTCTGCCAACACCGACCTCAACGGCGAAAACACCGCTATCTTCTTCGGTCTGTCAGGTACCGGTAAAACTACCCTTTCAACTGACCCCAAACGTCTGCTCATCGGTGACGACGAACACGGCTGGGACGACAACGGCGTGTTCAACTTCGAAGGAGGTTGCTACGCTAAGGTAATCAACCTTGACAAAGAAAGCGAACCCGATATCTACCGTGCTATCCGTCGTGACGCACTTCTTGAAAACGTTACAGTTGACGAAAACGGCAAAATCGATTTCGCTGACAAGAGCGTGACTGAAAACACCCGCGTATCTTACCCCATCGACCACATCGACAAGATCGCTCCCGGAAGCCACGGCCCCGCTGCTAAGAACGTTATCTTCCTGTCAGCCGACGCATTCGGTGTACTTCCTCCCGTTTCAATCCTGACTCCCGAGCAGACCAAATACTACTTCCTCTCAGGCTTCACCAGCAAACTCGCAGGTACAGAACGCGGTATCACCGAACCTACTCCCACATTCTCAGCATGCTTCGGCGCAGCGTTCCTTTCACTGCACCCCACAAAATATGCTGAAGAACTCGTTAAGAAAATGGAAAAGAGCGGTGCTAAAGCATACCTCGTTAACACCGGCTGGAACGGTACAGGCAAACGTATCTCTATCCGTGACACCCGTGGTATCATCGACGCCATCCTGTCAGGTGCCATCCTCACTGCTCCCACCAAACAGATTCCTATCTTCGATTTCACAGTTCCCACCGAACTCCCCGGAGTAGATCCCAAAATTCTTGATCCCCGCGACACTTACGCTGATCCCGCAGAATGGACTAAGAAAGCAGACAAACTCGCTGAAATGTTCATCGCTAACTTCAAGAAATTTGAAAACAACGAAGCAGGTAAGGCTCTCGTAGCGGCAGGTCCCCAACTCTGATAATCTTAGTTAACCTTTATATCATGAGGATGCGAATTGGTTTCGCATCCTCATTTTTTTTCGCCAAGATAGTGGTCGGATATAAACCATAAGTCAGGATTTTAATCGAATTATTCCTCAAATCAATGAAGTTTTCGTAACTTTGCATCGTTTTCCAAAAGTAAATTTTTTTCAGTTTGTAAAGCATAATAAGATGAAGTTAATCAGCAGACCGCACTACCTCAGGCAATTATCGGGAGTGATAAATACTCCCGATATAAAGATTGTAACCGGTATCAGACGCTCGGGAAAATCAAAACTAATGAATGCTTTTGCCAACCATATCCGTGAGATTGATTCTACTGCAAATGTCATAGAAATCGACCTTACAAAACTTCGTTTTGAAAAACTAAAAGAATATCATGCTCTTAATGAGTATGTGGTGAATCGGTATATTGATGGTGCTAATAATTATCTGATGATTGATGAGGTGCAGTTATGTGAAGGATTTGAACTTGCCATAAACAGTCTGCATTCTGAAGAAAAATATGATATATATCTTACAGGCTCCAATGCTTTTCTTTTGAGCAGTGATCTTGCCACATTGTTTACTGGTCGCCATATCGAGATACATGTTTTTCCATTCAGTTTTAAGGAATATTGTACATACTTTGAGATAGCAGATAGCAAAATTCAAGAGGCTTTTACTGATTATATTCAAATTGGTGGTCTGGCAGGGGCATATCCTTATTCAAGGACAGCCGATAGGGATAAATATATTCGGGAGGTATACGGAACAATACTTATTCGTGACCTCGTGGAGAAATACCAATTGGGTAATCCTACTGTCATGAAGCGCGTAGGCCACTATCTCATGGATAATATCAGCAATATATCCTCATCAAGAAATATTAGCAATGCGCTCTCTAATGATGGAACATTGACCAATCACATGACGGTTGGTAATTATATCAATTATTTATGCAACGCTTTTGTGTTCTATGAGGCTAAGCGTTATGACGTAAAGGGGAAAACCTACTTGCAAACATTGAACAAATACTATCTTGCAGATACCGGGATCCGTTTTGCCGAACTTGGTAAACGTAACATGGACTGGGGACGGATGCTGGAAAATATTGTGTTCATTGAATTGCTACGGCGCGGATATGAGGTCTATGTAGGCAAACTATACCAAAAGGAGATAGACTTCGTTGCGATGAAAGGAGGGGAGAAAATCTACATTCAGGTAAGCGATGATATTTCAGAAGAAAAGACCTTCAAACGTGAGGTGGAGCCATTGTTGCAGATACGTGATGCTTATCCCAAATTGCTACTTGCGCGAACCCGAAACGAGGATACTGACTACGAAGGTATAAGAATCGTTGACATACCACAGTGGTTACTAATGGACATCAAAGAGTTAGTTCCTGATGAATTTGAGCCATAGTGCTATTTCTTTTTTTGGAGAAGGCACAAAAAAGTATTATCTTTGTGAAACGTATGATAACCGGAAAAGATATAAGGAAGAGTTTTGACTCACTTGAGGTGTTACGCGGAATCGACATCACTATTGACAAAGGTGAGATTGTGGCCGTGGTAGGGCCCTCCGGCGCAGGTAAAACCACACTGCTTCAGATTCTCGGCACACTTGACCGTCCCACATCAGGCAAAGTGATGTATGGCGACACCGATGTGTTCGCGCTCGGCAACAACCGACTCGCCGGATTCAGAAACAGCAACATAGGGTTCGTGTTTCAATTCCATCAGTTGCTGCCAGAATTTACGCTTCTGGAGAATGTGGCAATGCCCGCTCTGATTGCGGGAGCCGGGAGTAAGGAGGCTTTCGCAATGGCGCGTCCGCTGATAAAGTATCTTGGACTGGAACACCGCATGGATCATAAGCCCGGCGAACTTTCCGGCGGCGAATGTCAGAGGGGAGCCGTGGCACGTGCGCTTATTAACCGTCCTCAGGTGATTCTTGCCGATGAGCCATCAGGAAGTCTTGACTCGGCCAACCGGCGCGAACTTCACCGTCTTTTCTTTGATCTGCGCCGTGATATGGGGGCAACCTTCGTTATTGTCACACATGATGAGAATCTTGCTGCCGACACGGACAGGGTGATACAGATGATTGACGGCCGGATTGTATGATAATTGTCTATGAAAAAACTGATGAAAATAATTCTTGCGGTTGTGCTGACATTCACCTTGGCGGCATGTACTGATGACGGCCCTGCTTCTGACGAAGCGGTTCTGCAGGATATTGTTGTGATAGATGAGATTACATCTCAGTCAACCACCTTTGCGGTGTCACTTCCGGGCAGTGACAAAGTGGCCTTCCTGAAGACGGGAAAGGTGTTGTCCGGAGATGATGCCGAGCCGGGCAAATGCTGCCTGATCCGTTACACCACACCCGCCGAACCCTATACCTCCGCCGACATCGATCTGCTGGGGTGTTATGCCGTTCCCAACCTTGAAGCCTCAGTGGCCGTTCCGGAGGAGATAGCCGGATACAGTGACACCCCGGTCTACCTGATCAGCGCATGGAGTTTCTGCAACCGTGTGATTTTCAGGATGGAATTACCTTATCCGGCCAATGATCGCCGTCTGATGCTTCTACTCAACCCGGAAACCGCCGGAGAATCCGTACCGGAGTTCCGGCTGATACAGGATATGCCTGAATCTGCCGATAAATCCTATATGAAGAGTTACATTGTAGCATTCAGCCTTGATCAGATAAACGAAAAAAAAGATTGGAAAGGTGTTAAAATTTGCCTTAATAACTCCAATCTCAAAGAAAATGTAGTAACTTTGAATATGTTAAACGAATAAAATACTTACAACTATGGAACAGAAAAAAAACGAAATAAAGATTGAACTTACTCCTGAAGTGGCAGGCGGACATTATGCTAACCTCGCAGTTCTCTCACACACCGCCGGCGAATTCTTCATTGACTTCATTGCCGTTGCACCCAACATGCCCCAGGCACGTGTCCAGAGCCGCATTATCATGAATCCCGAGAATGCCAAGAACCTGCTGTTCGCGCTGCGTGACAACATTGCGAAATATGAGCAGACTTTCGGTGAAATCACCCACAAGACGCCCAAAAACGGCGGTAACAACGGAAACGATATCCCCAATCCATTCATGGCATAACTTAACTTTATCCAATGGAAGGAATAAAGCCCAACAGTTTTACAATTTATAATTCCCTGACACGCCTCAAGGAGTTCTTCAAGCCCGTACATCCGGGATCAGTGGGCATGTATGTCTGCGGTCCCACGGTATACGGTGACGGACACCTGGGGCATGCCCGCCCGGCCATCACATTCGACGTACTCTACCGCTACCTGCGCCATTTAGGCTACAAGGTGCGTTACGTGCGGAATATCACTGACGTGGGTCATCTGGAACATGATGCTGACGAGGGTGAGGACAAGATAGCAAAGAAAGCACGCATAGAGCAACTGGAGCCTATGGAAGTGGTGCAGTATTATCTCAACCGCTACCATGCAGCGATGGACAAACTCAATGTCCTTCCTCCATCAATCGAACCCCATGCTTCGGGCCACATCATCGAACAGATCGAGTATATCAAGAAAATCATCGATGCCGGATACGCCTACGAAAGCGAAGGCTCGGTTTATTTCGATGTGCCGAAATATAACGCTGACCATCATTACGGGATACTCTCAGGCCGCAATATCGACGAACTTCTCAGCGAGACACGTCAACTCGACGGACAGAGCGAGAAGCGTCATCCCGCCGACTTCGCGCTGTGGAAGAAAGCGGCGCCGGAACATATCATGCACTGGCCCTCACCCTGGAGCGAAGGGTTCCCCGGTTGGCATCTGGAATGTTCCACCATGGGTGAGAAATATCTGGGCGAGCAGTTCGACATCCACGGAGGAGGCATGGACCTCAAGTTCCCGCACCATGAGTGTGAGATAGCGCAATCCGTAGCACACAACGGTCATCCCACCGTCCACTACTGGATGCACAACAACATGATAACCATCAACGGTCAGAAAATGGGTAAATCGCTCGGCAACTTCATCACTCTTGATGAGTTTTTCACCGGCAACCATCCTTTGCTGGATAAGGCCTATTCACCCATGACCATACGCTTCTTCATTCTCCAGGCCCAGTACAGGAGTACGGTTGACTTCAGCAATGAAGCCCTGCAGGCATCTGAAAAAGCGTACAACCGAATGATGGAAGGATATCGCCGCCTCAAGGACCTCAAGGCATCTGATGTTTCCACGGTCTCTGACGAGGTGAATGCACTTGAAGCCAAGTGCTACGAGGCACTGGATGACGATATGAACACCCCCATTGTCATAGCCCATCTGTTCGATGCATGCCGTCTGATAAACATGGTTAACGACGGCAAGGCAACGGCAACGTCAGCCGACATTGAAAAACTGAACATGTTGTTCAATACTTTCCTCTTTGACATCCTGGGTATGCGGTCCGATATTCTTGCCGGGGATTCAACGGCAGAACTCAAGCCTTTTGAAGATGCCGTAGACCTGCTGCTCAACATCCGTTCCGAAGCAAAAGCAAAGAAAGACTGGGCCACCAGTGACCTTATTCGCAACCGTCTGACGGAAATAGGGTTCAATATCAAGGACACAAAGGACGGATTTGAATGGTCACTCAAATGAGTGAACGTCTGATAAAACACTGACTCTGATGGACGCACTTGAATTTGCAGTCCGCATATCTGATAATCTACCATTCGAGCCAACCGGGCAGCAGATACAACTTATCGCTGCCCTGGCTCGTTTTTGCGCCCCGACATCCCCGTCGAATGCCGTTTTCATTCTGAACGGATATGCCGGTACGGGAAAGACATCGGTGATGGGAGGGCTGATAAAGACTCTCGGACAGGTGGGTGTGCCGTCAGTCCTGCTCGCCCCAACCGGACGTGCAGCCAAAGTGTTCAGTGGCTTTGCCCGCCACAGCGCGTTCACCATTCACAGGAAAATTTACCGGGCAGCCGATGGTGAATCCTCAGTTCCCGCTGTAAACCATAACAACCACAGAAACACACTCTTCGTTGTAGATGAAGCCTCCATGATAGGTGACGGCAAAGACGGAGGCGCGGACATTCTGCGTGATCTGATACAATATGTCTACACCGGAGAAGGATGCCGCCTCATACTGTTAGGCGACACCGCCCAGTTGCCACCCGTGGGTTCGGAAGAATCACCGGCCATGAATCCCGCAGTCCTGAAATCCATGGGGCTAAGAGTGACCCGTGTCACTATGACCGAGACCGTCCGTCAGGCGCGTAACTCCGGAATTCTATATAACGCAACATTGCTCCGCCGCATGATGCAGTTGGAGGAATTGCCCGTGCCTGAACTGGTGCTGACACCTTTCAGGGATATTACAGCCGTTGATCCGGCGGAACTTGACGATATTATTTCATCAGCCTACTCAGCCAACGGAGTCGCTGACACCATACTTATTACCCGCTCCAACAGGCGTGCAACAGATTTTAATCTTGCCATCCGGTCACGTATTCTCGATTATGAGGAAATACTTTGCCGCGGCGACCTGTTGATGATAGCCAAGAACAATTACTTCTGGAGTGCAAAGACAAAAGCCGTGGATTTCATCGCTAACGGCGATATCGCCGAGGTTGTCCGCATTTATGGAACGGAGGAGTTGGAGGGGATACGCTTTGCTGACGTCACCCTCCGTTTCCCTGACCGTGACGCGGAACTTGACCTGAAAATTGTCCTTGACTCACTCACATCTGACACTCCCGGACTTCCCCGCGACAAGGTGGACCGGCTCGGACGCAGGGTGTTCTACGACCCTGACCGTTTCAACGAATACTCGCCTAAAAGCGCACGTATGAAGGCTTTGAAAGAGGATCCCTACTTCAATGCCCTTCAGGTGAAATATGCCTACTGCGTGACGTGTCATAAAGCCCAGGGCGGTCAGTGGAAAAACGTGTTTGTTGACATGGGCTACATCCCTCCTGAGGCTTATACCTCCAAAGAACTTTACCGATGGCTTTATACTTCGCTTACCCGAGCAACGGAAAAAGTAGGTCTGATTAACCCCTCCATCCGCATAAAGTGACAAATGTCAGGGAGTCCGTAACATCTGACCTATCCTAACACAACTTAAGAGGCTGTGCCAAAATTTTCGTTTTGACACAGCCTCTTGTGACTATAGGCAATATGCTGATCAGCAGTATTTTGAGTAGTCGGCTTTCTGCATGTCGCCATGTTCCGCAAAAGCAGTGTGGAAAGCGAATGCGGCGGCAAGAGAGTGGGGTGTTTGTCCACCTTTGCCCATTTTGAGGTAATCCCAGAGGAGTTCCTTGTAGAGGGGATGGGCGCAGTTTGTGATGATTTCTTCAGCACGCTGAACGGGATCTTTGCCACGAAGATCTGCTACACCCTGGTCTGTTACAAGAATATCCACGGAGTGTTCCGAGTGGTCAGCGTGTGCAACCATGGGTACGATGTTGCTTATCAGACCACCTTTTGTCACGCTGGGGCATGAGAAGATTGAAATGTAGGCATTACGGGTGAAATCACCTGAGCCGCCGATACCGTTCATCATTCTTGTACCGAGAACGTGAGTTGAGTTCACGCCACCGAATATATCTGCTTCAAGGGCAGTGTTCATGGCAATGACTCCCAGTCGGCGGATTACTTCCGGATTGTTGGAAATTTCGGCCGGACGCATCAGAATCTTGTCATGGAAGAAGTCGAGGTTGCTGAACAGTTCGCGTTCGGTGTCATCGGAGAACGTCATTGAACAGGTGCTGGCGAAAATACATTTCTCTTTCTTCATCAGTTCGAGGACGGCATCCTGGATAACCTCAGTGTACATGCGGAACTTGGGGAGTTCGGTACTTTCTCCAAGGTCATAGAGGACAGCGTTTGCCACGTTGCCTACTCCTGACTGCAGGGGGAGGAACTCTTTGGGTAGACGTCCGCGACGGTATTCGCTGAGCAGGAAGTTCACAACGTTCGAGCCTATCTGCTTTGAAACTTCATCTGGTTCGGTGAACGGTTTAACTCCGTCGAGTGAATTGGTCTTGACAACCCCTATCACTTTATCCATGTCGATTTTCAGGGTGGGGGAGCCGATGCGGTCGCTGGGGGTATAAATGGGTATTTCACGACGGTAAGGAGGATCCTGCGGCAAATAGATGTCGTGCATACCGTAAAGGGTCTTGGGGAGGGCTTCATTAAGTTCAATGAAGATTTTTTTCGCTTTGTGGGCGTATGTGGGGACATTACCGACACCGGTTCCAAGCAGGATTTCACCGTCAGGGGTTATGTCGGCTGCTTCAATGATGGCATAATCGATATCTCCGTAGAAACCGTAGCGTACTTCCTGTGCCATTTCTGAGAGGTGACGGTCATTGTAGTGAGCGTCATGTGAGTTGATTCGTTTGCGCAGGTCAGGTGTATTCTGGTATGGCGCGCGACGGCCCATAGTGTTTGTGCGGGCAAGTATACCGTCTACGTGATCGTTTGTTGAAGCACCTGTGAATACGTTGATTTTGAACTCGTTACCCGCTTCGTGCTCTTTTTCCGCACGTTTGGCAACTTCTTCTATGATAGCCTTGGGAGTGCCGGGCGCGGTGAATCCTGAGAGTCCGAAGGTATCATTGTGTTTAATCATCTGTGCAGCCTCTTCGGCTGTGATAAAATTAAGCGCCATGTAATTTTACTATTAGTTTTTCTTGTGATAAAAAGATGGTTTTCGTAATTTTGTACAAAAATATAAAATAAACTTTGTTTTTCAAAGAGTTTTTAGAAATTTCAATTTATGAAAGGAAAAGAGGGCGATGCTCGCCTGTTATATATTGAAACTTACGGATGTCAGATGAATGTGGCTGATTCCGAAGTGGTGGCTTCCGTTATGGGTGTCGCCGGCTATGAGCCTACGGATGATATCTCGGAGGCTGATGCTATTCTTCTCAACACTTGTTCCATACGTGACAATGCCGAACAGAAAATACTGAGCCGCCTGGCTTATCTGGGTTCTCTCAGGCGCAAACGCCGTGACCACCGTCTGATTGTGGGTGTCATAGGTTGCATGGCCGAACGTGTAAGGGAGTCTCTTATGGATCAGGGTGTGGACGTTGTGGCGGGCCCTGATTCCTACCTTGATCTGCCGAATCTTTTTGCGGAGGCCGAGGCGGGAAACCGCGCGATCAACGTGGAATTGAGCACCACGGAAACTTATCGTGACGTGTTGCCGCGCCGACTGGGAAACAATCGTGTCAGCGGCTTCATAAGCATAATGCGCGGATGTAACAACTTCTGCTCCTACTGCATTGTCCCTTACACACGCGGACGTGAACGCAGCCGCGAGGCACACAGTATACTTGCAGAACTGGCCGACCTGCGGCAGCGAGGTTTCAAGGAAGTGACACTGCTGGGACAGAACGTGAACTCCTATTGCCACACAGATCCTAAAACCGGGAATACGGTGCGCTTCGCCGACCTTCTTGCCATGGTAGCCGAGGCCGCGCCTGACATGAGGGTGCGATTCACCACATCCCACCCGAAGGATATGAGCGATGAAATCATTGCTACAATTGCCCGCTATGACAATATCTGCAATCACATTCACCTGCCGGTACAGTCAGGAAGCAACAGTGTGCTACACGACATGAACCGCAAGTACACCCGCGAGTGGTATCTTGACCGTATAGCCGCCATACGCCGGTCCATTCCTGACTGCGCCATAACAACTGACATGTTCACCGGTTTCTACAATGAATCGGAGGAGGATTTCAACCAGACTCTGTCACTGATGCGCGAGGTTGGATTTGACAATGCTTTCATGTTCAAATACTCTGAACGTCCGGGCACTCTGGCCGCACGCACCATGGGTGACAATGTCCCCGAGGAGGTGAAGATCGAACGCCTGAACCGAATGATTGCGCTCCAGAACCAACTCTCGCTGGAATCGAACCGACGTGACATAGGCAAAACGTTTGACGTGCTTGTGGAAGGTGTCGCCAAACGTAGTAACGAGCAGATGGTTGGTCGCACCCCGCAGAACAAGAGTGTGGTGTTTCCACGTGGCAATGTAGCCGTCGGTCAGACGGTACGCGTGCGCATCGAGGAGGCTTCGTCAGCCACTCTTATTGGGTCGCTGGTGGGTGAATTATAAGGTTTATAAGAATTATAAGATTTATAAGATTTATAAAGAAAGGGTCCGGAAGTTTGGCTTTCCGGACCCTTTCTTTATCGTTTCTTCTTCTGCTTAACTACGTGAGTAGTTGGGGGCTTCAGAGGTGATTGCCACGTCGTGGGGATGGCTTTCTGCAACACCGGCGTTGGTTATGCGCGTGAACTGAGCCTTGTGGAGCGCGTCAATATCAGGCGCACCGCAGTAACCCATACCTGCGCGAAGTCCGCCGAGCATCTGATAAACAACCTCGTAGAGTGAGCCTTTGTATGGCACACGGGCAGCGATACCTTCCGGCACAAGTTTCTTTGAGTCTGTTTCGTTGGCTTGGAAATAGCGGTCTTTTGAGCCCTTTTCCATTGCTTCGAGTGAACCCATGCCACGGTAAGATTTGTATTTACGTCCGTTGAATATGATTGTTTCGCCCGGAGATTCTTCCACACCGGCCAACATTCCGCCGAGCATCACCGAGTAGGCGCCGGCAGCCAGCGCTTTCACGATGTCACCTGAATAGCGGATACCGCCGTCGGCAATCAGGGGAACACCGGTTCCCTCAAGTGCCTTGGCCACGTCATAAACGGCACTCAACTGTGGAACTCCCACTCCGGCTATGACGCGGGTTGTGCAGATTGAACCGGGACCGATTCCCACCTTCACTCCGTCAGCACCGTTTTCAACAAGATACCGGGCTGCGTCACCGGTGGCTATGTTGCCCACTACCACGTCAATTTCCGGATATTTCTCCTTTATGGAGCGGAGAACACCTATGACGCCGCGTGAATGTCCGTGGGCTGTATCAATGACGATGGCATCGACGCCGGCTTCCACAAGAGCATCTACACGCTTCATTGAATCGGCCGTTACACCAACGCCGGCAGCCACACGCAGGCGTCCCAGCCGGTCTTTGCATGCATTGGGCTTATCTTTCGCTTTGGTGATATCCTTGTAAGTGACAAGGCCTATGAGTTTACCGTCGTTGTCGACAACGGGGAGTTTCTCAATCTTGTGACGCTGGAGTATTTCGGCGGCCTCGTCAAGATCGGTTGACTGGGTGGTTGTGACCAGATTGTCCTTTGTCATAACCTCATCGATGGGCTTGTTGAGATCCTGTTCGAAGCGGAGGTCACGGTTTGTTACAATGCCAACCAGTTTCATGTCATCATCCACAACGGGAATACCGCCGATGTGATATTCCTTCATCATGTTGAGGGCATCCTTCACGGTGCTTCCGCGCTTGATTATCACGGGATCATAAATCATGCCGTTCTCAGCACGTTTCACGGCATGTACCTGACGTGCCTGTTCCTCGATGGGCATGTTCTTGTGGATTACGCCAATACCTCCCTCACGTGCAATGGCAATGGCGAGTTGCTGCTCGGTGACGGTGTCCATCGCGGCAGAAACAATAGGAACGTTAAGGGTGATGTTGCGTGAAAACTTGGTTTTGAGATTGACCTGATAGGGAAGGACTTCCGAGTAGGCCGGAATGAGCAGGACGTCGTCAAAGGTCAGACCGTCCATCTTTACTCTGTCTGCAATAAATGATGACATATTTACCTTTCTGATTTTATTGCGTGCAAAGATAATCATTTTTTCGCTACCGGAGAAGAAATGAACCAAAAATCTGAAGTTTTCAGTGTTATTTCATGTTGTTCCCACCCTTAACAATGGATATTTCCTGCCAAAAGATATGGGGCAGGGGACTCCTGACCCTTTAACGGGTATGGCAGATTTAATGTGCTCTTTCATTCACGGGGGGGGTATTTATGCTAATTTAAGTGTCCGGAGGGCCCATAAACGAGAATTAGGAAGCCCTGCTTTGAGGAACTTCCTAACTCACGTTTCAACTATTTATTTATGAGAGCCTCAATACCTGGTATCACTACCCGATAAAAAGGACGAGGGATGTATGAACTCTGTTTTTCACGAGGTTCAATATTATAACGCACGAGCGGTGTTAAAAGGTGTAATTTTTGGAGGTTTATTCTACTAAAAAGTTTAAAAAATGACGGAGTGATTATTGTGCCGCCTTAATTTTGTAGCCGTCAAGGAGGATTGCTCCGCTGTCGGCGAGTTGACGGAGCGCTTCAATAGCGGAATCGGTTTGGGTCCGGGTCAAACGAGGCAGTGTGGCTAAGAAATCTTTTATTGTCAGTTCGTCTCTTTCCTGCAGGAGTTTCTCAACTACGGGGAGAGCCTGTTCGGCGGTAATGGGCGCCGGTTCGCACTTGTGCTTAGCCGCGTCACGGCAGATGTCACACTTACCGCATGGCTCAGCCGAGTGTTCGCCGAAGTAGGCGAGCATGCGGTTGACACGGCATCCGTTCATCTCCCAGAAGTAGCGGCGGACGGCTTCGGAGCGGTTCTCCATCTTCTGTTTCATGGTTTCGTAGATGGCGGTGGGAATGAGTATGTCGTGCTGTTCTTCACGTGCCGTTGTGAAGTAGATGTAAGGGGTTGTCCGCCGGGGAACATAATGCAGCACGTGCATCCTGGATAGGAGAAGCATATCCTCATAAACTTCTTCCTGTGTTACACGCAGCGATGAGGCGAGCGTGGATTCTGAGATATACTCGTAATCGGCAAAGATTCCTGTGGATGTGCGCAGAATCAGATCGAACAGGCGTGCGGCGCGTGGAGGAAGAGTGAGGGCATAGAGTTCCTCACGGTTCATCAGCATCATTATGCGTGAACGGGTGTCATACTCGGTGACATATTCCAGATAGCCCGCGCGGGTGAGCAGATTCAGGGCACTCATGGCCGGGGCGGGCTGAAGCCGCTGCTTCATACAGAATTTCTCGAAATCGAATTCATAGACCTGCTCATATCCCTCGCCGATGGCAACGTCAAGGCTTACGCACACCCGGTGGTAAATGTCGCGGATATAGTCACGCGGGGGAAACGCGTCGTTAAGCCGGCGCTTGAGCAGCCCTTTGTCGTTGCGGGCCACAAGAGCCACGGCGAGCGACTCCTTGCCGTCACGCCCGGCACGGCCTGTCTCCTGATAGTACTCCTCTATCGACGGCGGGAGGTCAACATGAACCACAATCCTTACGTCCGGCTTGTCGATACCCATGCCGAAGGCGTTCGTGGCCACGATCACACGTGTCTCGCCGGTCTTCCAATTGTTCTGACGCTCATTTTTTTCCTGAGGAGAGAGCCCGGCATGATAGAAATTCGCTGATATGCCGTCGGCAGCGAGTTCATCGGCGATAAGTTTACAGCGTTTGCGCGACCTTACGTACACAATGGCCGAGCCTCCGAAGGAATTCAGGATTTTCAGGAGCAGCCCCATCTTGTTTTCCGTGTACCGTACCAGATAGGATATGTTCTTGCGTGCGAAACTGAGCGAGAACCGCTGTTTGCCCGGTCGGAAGCGAAGCACACGTTCTATGTCAGATGCAACCTCAGGGGTTGCGGATGCTGTAAGCGCCAGCACGGGTGCCTGGGGAAACAGTTCCCTCAGGTGGGCTATCTCGAGGTATGCGGGTCGGAAGTCATAGCCCCACTGCGAGATGCAGTGGGCTTCGTCAACCACAATGAGACTTACGTCAAAGTCACGCAGGGTGTCGCGGAACGTTGGTGATTGCAGACGTTCCGGTGACACATAAAGGAGTTTTACCTTGCCGTAGAGACACTTTTCAACGGCATACCGCTGTTCGCGGCGGGAGAGCCCGGAGTGCAGACACAGGGCCTTTATTCCGCGTGAGTTGAGGTTGTCCACCTGATCCTTCATCAAGGATATCAGAGGTGTGACCACAATGGTCAGTCCCGGAAGCATCACTGCCGGCACCTGGAACGTGATTGATTTTCCGCCACCCGTAGGCATCAGTCCCAGGGTGTCGTTTCCGGCCAGAACGCTGAGGATGATCTGTTGCTGAGGAGCGCGGAACGAGGGGTAGCCCCATCGGTTCTGAAGCGTGGCCAGTATGTCAGCCTCAGTGAACATTTATCTCTTTGACCAGCAACTGGATGGCGCCGCTGCCGCCATGCCGGCGGTTGTCCTCAATGGTATAGCAGATGTCAAAAGGCTTCTGCGAGTGGATATGCTCGAACAGTTCCCCTTTGTTGAAGGCTATTCCGTTGAACACTTTTCCGGAGGTGTCGTCGACCAGTTCCAGTTTGATATGTTCCATGTTGCGGCCCACCAGTTTGCTTGTGCCGAAGTCAATTACGTTGCGGGTGCAGAACACCGGCTTGGTGTTGCCCGGACCGTAGGGGTTGAACCGGCGCAGGAGTGAGATGAACTCCGGAGTGATGTCGGCGAAGTTGATGTAGGCATCTATGTCGAGTTGCGGATAGAGTTGCGACGGCAGGATATTTGCGGCTACATATTCCTCGAAGCGGCGCTTGAATTCCGGAATATTCTCCTCTTTGAGCGAAAGCCCCACGGCATAGGTGTGTCCGCCGAAATTTTCCAGCAGGTCACGTGCTGATTCCACGGCCTTGTAGACATCGAAGCCCTGCACCGAGCGTGACGAGCCTGTGGCGAGTCCGTCTGACAGGGTCAGTACCACCGAGGGCTTGTAGTAGAGTTCGGTTATGCGTGATGCCACAATTCCTATGATTCCCTTGTGCCAGTCCTTGTTGTAGATCACTATGGACTTCTGTTCCTGGAGTTTGTCGCCGCGGGCCTCAAGAATGGCGTTGGCTTCCTCCGTAATCCGCTTGTCGAGTTCCTTGCGGTCCTTGTTGTATTGGTCGATGGCACGCGCCTTGGCCAGTGCTTCGCTGAAGTCACGAGCCACAAGGAGTTCCACGGCCTCGCTGCCACACTGCATTCTGCCTGATGCGTTTATCCGGGGACCGATTTTGAAAATCAGGTCGCTCACGGTAATCTCTTTTCCTGACAACTGGCAGATCTTTATTATTGCGCGCAGTCCCAGATTGGGGTTGGTGTTCAGGCGTTTCAGACCGTGGAATGTCATGATGCGGTTTTCGTCGACCATAGGCACTATGTCAGCCGCAATGCTCACGGCAACAAGATCAAGCATACCCTCGAGTTCGGTGGTGGGAATGCCGTTACTCATGGCAAAGGCCTGCATGAATTTGTAGCCTACACCGCACCCCGAGAGGTGACGGCAGGGATATGTGCTGTCCTCAAGTTTGGGATTGAGGATTGCAGTGGCATTGGGGAGTTCGCTGTCAGGGACATGATGGTCGCAGATGATGAAATCTATACCTTTGCTCTTGGCATACTCAACCTCACCGTTAGCCTTGATGCCGCAGTCAAGGATAATGACCAGTTTCACATCCTGTTCGGCAAATTCATCAATGGCCCGGAACGATACTCCGTACCCCTCGTCATCGCGTGTGGGAATGTAGAATTCCACGTTTGAATAAAAAATTCGCAGGTATTTGTAGACCAGTGCCACGGCTGTGGTGCCGTCCACATCATAGTCTCCGAATACCATGATTTTTTCCTTTGACCCCATGGCCCGGTTAAGGCGCGCAACCGCCTTGTCCATGTCGGGCATAAGGAACGGGTCGTGCAGGTCACGCAGCGACGGACGGAAAAATTTTTCCGCTTCCTCCACTGTCGTGATACCGCGCTCCACCAGCAATTCACTTATGGGCGGACATGAGGCGTACTTCGTTGCCAAAGCCGTCTGCGCTTTTTGTTCGTCGGATGTCAGGGGTAAGTAATTCCATTTACTTATCATTTATGTCGTTTTTTTATTATCTGTGGGGCAGCCGCCACCTCTTTCATGGAGGAAGCGACGGGGAGAGAGTGGATGTCTCAGCGCTCGGCCCACGCGGAGGCATACGCTGAATCAGGATGTCTCAACGGAGTTTGAATCACCATTGCGGCATCAGTGAAATATATCTTTTAAGCCTGTGTAACAGGCTGCATATCAACAGATAACCGATTTAAGGCTTTCCGGTTGGCAGGAGAGACAGAATCAGCCTGAGTTAATGTTAGGTTATCAACTTGCAAAATTAGTCATTTTTTTTGGTTTTCAACGGTTATCTTCTTATAAAAAAATATAACGTGAAAATGAATAAAAAAATAGAGGACCTGCCTCTGCGGCAGGTCCTCCGGTTTGTTTTATGTCAGGTGTTATATCAGTCGATAAGTTCGTCTGCTTTGTAACCACCCATTTCGCGGATAGCGTTCTTGAGCATTACATACTGCTGGAAGAGGTGGTTTACGGGAACCTCACCCTTAGTGTAGTCATGCATGGGGCTCTTGAGGAAGAATGAAAGGAAACGCTGGATTCCGTAGCGGCCTGAACGTGCGGCGAGGTCACTCAGAAGCACGAGGTCAAGGCAGAGGGGTGCGGCGAGGATTGAGTCGCGGCAGAGGAAGTTGATCTTGATCTGCATGGGATAGCCCATCCAACCGAAGATGTCGATGTTGTCCCAGCCTTCTTTGTTGTCGTTGCGGGGAGGATAATAGTTGATACGTACTTTGTGGTAGTAGTCAGTGTAGAGGTCGGGCTGTTCTTCTGGAACGAGGATTGATTCCAGAGTGGAAAGTTTGCTGACTTCTTTTGTGCGGAAGTTGGCGGGTTCGTCAAGAACGAGACCGTCGCGGTTACCGAGGATGTTGGTTGAGAACCAGCCTGACAGACCGAGGCAACGGGTTCCGATGATGGGTGCGAAACCTGATTTAACAAGGGTCTGACCGGTTTTGAAGTCCTTGCCGGCGATGGGCATTTTGGTTTCTTCGGCGAGTTGCCACATTGCGGGGATGTCAACGGTGGTGTTGGGGGCACCCATGATGAAGGGAGCACCTTCCTTGAGGGCTGCGTAAGCGTAGCACATTGAGGGAGCGATGTGTTCTTTGTCGTCAGCCTTCATTGCTGCCTCGAGAGCCTCTATTGAACCGTGGATTTTTTCATCAACGGGAACGTATACTTCAGTGGAAGCAGCCCAGAGAACAACGATGCGGTCGCAACCGTTTTCTTCTTTGAACTTGCGGATATCCTCGCGGATCTGCTGTGCCATGTCCCAGCGGTCCTTGCACTGTTTCACGTTGTCGCCGTCAAGACGTGCGGCATAGTTTTTGTCGAAAGCAGCCTTGAGGGGTTTGATTGCCTCGAGTTCTTCTTTTACGGGGTTGATATCTTTTTCTTTGAGAACTTCAGCGTTGATTGCAGATTCGTAGGCGTTAGCGGGATAAACGTCCCATGCGCCGAACACTATGTCGTTGAGGTCAGCGATAGGAACTATTTCGTTATATTTGAGATATTTTTTGTTTTCACCTTCGCCAACACGGATTTTATCGTACTGGGTCATTGAACCAACAGGTTTTGCAAGGCCTTTGCGAGCCATAAGTACACCGGTCATGAAAGTTGATGTCACGGCACCGAGACCCACGACCATTACGCCGAGTTTACCTTCGGCTTTCTTTACATTACTCATGATTTTCTGTAATATTTAATTGGTTTTATATTCTTTTTCTATTGCTTGTTTTGATTTGAGCGTGTAAAAGTACATATTGTTTTTTATTCTTTAACCTATAGAAAAGTTAAAAAATATTTATTTATATATTCTTTTGGTAAATATTTGCAAAATTATCAAAACAGACTTTAAATTATGCGGAAAATGATTCTAAAGTGTGAAACTATGCAAATTATGCTTGCAGCATTTCCAGTAGGGCGGACAGCCCCGATATCTGTGCGGGGTCTGTGGCGGCATCTTCATCGGAGGTCCATCCGCGCCCTTTTATCCAGGCTGTGTGACAACCTATGGAACGGGCGGGCCGGATATCTTTTCTAAGGCTGTCGCCGACAACGAGTACTTCATCGGGTTTCAGCCCCAGGGCAACAACCCCGAGCATGAATATTGCGGGGTCAGGTTTGCGGACTCCAACCACGGCGCTTTCAATTATTCCTTTGAAGAATTGCCGCAAATTGAAGTCGCGCAGCACTTCCTCCACATTTCCGTAGAAATTGCTGACAAGCATCATGGGGTAGCGGGCCGACAGTTTTTCAAGCACCGGACGCGCGGCGTTGACGGAGCGTGCGGCATAGTCGTAGCAATAACGTGCTATGGTCTCGCATGCGTTACCGGATGCTGTTTCTGCGGTAATATGTCCGTTATCCTGGAGCCACTGCAGTTCTATCCTCACCTTCTTGCGCATTAGCATAAGGAAGTTATCGGTGGGGAGGATTATTCTTTCTTTTGCCAGGGCGCGCTCGGCGTGGACGTATGCGTCGCGGAACAGCCCGTTGTCAAGGATTATGCCTGCCGTGCGATACCCTTCTTCAATGATGTGGCTCCAGTGGTGACCGAAACTGTCAATGGTGCCTCCGTAGTCAAAGATTATACCTTTAATATTTTCCATCTTTAAGGTCTATGGTGAAGTTGCGGCAAATACGTTCGTGGCGTACTATCATGTACAGGAGCAGGCCGTTGAGCACCACAAGTTCGAAAGCGAAGTAAAGCCATGGCATCTTCAGGAAAAGTGCCGTGAACAGGGCTATGGTCCGCCAGTTGAATGAGAGTATGTTGGTGTACTTCATCAGGGGAAGCGATGCTTTCCGGAATGCATCGCGGAAACTTTGCGGAATAACTCCCGAGGGGAATCTCAGTGCGAGTTCGCGCCGCAAAGCCTGCATAGCCGGGGCTGTGGCCTCCTGCTGGACAGTGTAGTTTGTATAGGTTGTAAGCGCCAGTTTCCTGAAAAAGTCCTTTTTCCAACTGATCTGCCTGAGTTTCTGTTTGAGTTCGGCCGAGTTCTCGAGTTCGCTGCCGGCCTCACCTTTAAGGAAATAGAGGTGGAACTGACGGTAATAATCGGCCATGGCTGCCTGTTTGGCATGACAGATGCCGGTGACAACCGCTATGAGCCATATAAGCCAGGGGTGTGATGAGAAAATTACTGACGTCTGGTTCTCGCGGATACAGATGGCTATGTAGATGGCGGCGAACCAGAAGTCGCCTGAGACCCCGTCAAGGATGCGGCCAAGGCGTGAGTATTGCTTGGTCATGCGTGCAAGTTGTCCGTCGGCGCTGTCGAACGAGTTTGCCCAGATCAGAAGCAGCATGCCAACAATGTTAATGGCAAGGGAGTTGTAGCCGAAGCATACGCCGGCCCCCACGCCCAGGAATATTGATGCTATCGTTATCACGTTAGGGGTTATGCCGAGTTTGGCGGCCAGGCATGCCCATGCATATCCTATCGGACGGTAGAACGCCAGGTCGATATGCTCTTCGGTATCCATCGACTTCAGGGAGTCACGATAGGATGATTTCTTTTCTGACTCTTCTGTGCTCATTGCTGGTTCTTGCGGTCTTTGATTGCCTGGAAAATACATTTGGCTATGTAGGGAGCCGCCTCGTTGCGGCATGGTGCGAAACTGGGCCAGTCGTTGAAGTCGATGATGCGTATGTCACCTTCGGGCGACACGATGCAGTCACCTCCGTAGATCTTGACATCAAGGACCTCCGATGCTTCCTGACAGATCTGTTTCATCCGTTCGATATCGAACTTGATTCCCTGACTCTTGCCGTTGATTGCTTCATGGCCGTACTTGCTGTGCCCCTCGTCGAAGGGATAGAACCAGAAAAAGAATGGTGTGCCCTGGACGCCGTAGAACTTGATGAGGTCGCCTACGAGGTGACGGTTGATGACGGCGCGGTTGATGCCGCGGAGAAAATATTCCTGAAGGACTTCCTGGGCTTCCTCGGGGTGGCGCACGTAACTCACATCTTCCTTGTGCATGGCGTGGAAGTCGCCTCGCTTGATCCAAGCCTGGGTGTAGCCGTTTTCAACGAGTTTGTCACGGATGACCTCGTTGGTGTTCACGATAAGGCTTTCAGGGTAGGGGATGTTGCTTGCTATCAGGATGCGTGTCATGCGCTCGCGCGTGCAGTTCTCTATTCCGTAGCCTGAGTTTATTACCAGGCATCCGTCATCCTCCATCTGCTGCAGGATGGCTATCGAGCGCTGCTCACGGCACATGTTGACTATGATGCGCTCCTTCACCTGACCTGAAATAAGTTGCTCCTCGCTGTAGACGGTAACCTCGCAGCCCCGTTTGCGCAGTTGCTCCACGGTGGCGTTGAAGATGGCGGTGTCGTTACCTATATGATTCGGGGAGTAGGCGCCTGCGCGCATCACTCCGGCAATCTTTATTTCTGACATAGTTGAAACTTGGTGATAATGGGTGGGGATATGTTATTCTTGGAGGAATTTCTCGGCCGTCAGGATGTCGGCCTGATGGTCGACGTCGATAATTTTCTTGAAAGGATATGCTTTGAGCCGCAGACCATCGTCAACGAGGGCGCGCTGATAGTTGCGCATCCTTGAAACGCCGGTTTCTATGCACTTCTCGAGTGTGGAAAGGGCAGGGGCGGTCAGTCCGTAGATTCCTCCGGAGATGTAGCGTACACCCTCCCACGGTTTGTCGCGGAAGGCGGTTATCATCATCTCTGAGTCCACGTCGATGTAGAGCGGCTTTTCATCGTCAATGAACGATGTCACGGCCATGTAGCCGTCAACAGTGTCATCCTTCTCGAACGCCTCGACATACTTTTTGAATTCGTCAGGGCGGAATATGGTGTCGACGGTGGTGAGTATGAATTTTCCTGAGGTGAAATGGCGGCTCACCTCATAGAAACTGTGCATGGAACTGGGGGTGGACTTTACCACAACCTTCAGCGGAACGGGCAGCCGCAGGTTTTCCACGTACTCCCGCACCTGTGTCATCTCATTGTTTATAATGATGGATATTGACTCTGCTCCACATTCCAGAAATATGTCAATCAGGCGTTGCACCATGGGTGTGCCACACAGGTTGACCAGTGGCTTGGGGAGTGCTACCCCTTCCTGTGCAAGACGTGAGCCTTCTCCGGCCGCTATTATAGCAAAATGCATGGTAATATATTGATGGTCTGAGTGTTAAATTATTATCAGTCTTTTGTTAGGTCAAGCACGACGTTGTCCTTTGAACGGTCGAAATATTGCTTGCGGAGAGGGTTGGCGGTCATTTCGGCATGGTTCCGGCGGTTGCGCCAGATGTCGATGCCCATGTAGATGGCCCTGCGGAATGACTCCGGGTCGGCCACCCCTTTTCCGGCTATATCGAATGCTGTGCCATGGTCAGGCGAAGTGCGGACAAATGGCAGTCCTGCGGTGACATTCACCCCCTGATCCCCTACAAGCGCCTTGAAAGGCACCAGTCCCTGGTCGTGATACATGGCCAGGATGGCGTCGAAACGGGTGTAGTTCTCGCTCCCGAAAAAGCCGTCGGCAGGATAAGGCCCGTAAACCTGCACTTTCTTGTTCTTTGCAGCGTTGATTGCGGGGATGATCACCTCCTGCTCCTCAGTGCCGATGACTCCGCCGTCGCCCGCGTGAGGATTGAGGGCAAGAACGGCTATGCGGGGCTTTACAACTCCAAAGTCACTCTTGACTGCCTCCGCCAGTGAACATATCTTTTCCGTTATGGATTCCGTGGTCAGCAGCGAGGGGATATCCTGTACGGGAACATGTATGGTGGCGAGCGCTACACGCATGACTTCAGATGCCATTATCATCATAGCCTCCCCCTCGCCGGCGGTCGCCTGAAGATATTCGGTGTGTCCGGGGAAGTCAAATCCCTCACCGTGGATGGTCTGTTTGTTGATGGGTGCTGTGACCAGAATGTCGATTTTCTCCTCCTTCAGGTCGGCTACCGCACGTTCAAGAGCCGCCAGAGCCGCTTCACCGGCACTTTTTGAAGGGACACCCGGTTCGGGACGCACATCTTCGCCTACCACATTAATTATATAGTTCGCCGGCGCCTGAATCTGATCGGCCGAATCAATCTGGGTGAACGGAATCTGCGGCATTTCAAGCAGTTTACGGTAGAAGGATGCTATTTTCGCCGAACCGTAGACAACCGGTGTGCACAATTCCAGCATGCGGGTATCCTCCAGGGTTTTCAGGATTATCTCATACCCTATTCCGTTGATGTCGCCCTGAGTTATCCCTACTCTTATATGTTTAGCCATAAGCCTATAAATCAGTTAAATAATCCACATCGCACACGTTGCCCGGAACTTTGCTCCGCGCTCCCGTCAGCGATTCACGGTGCTAAATTACATAAAATTCCCCACATTTTCATTTTATTGCTTAAAAAAGTTCACAAAACATTTGCTAATCATTTGAAAAGTCGTAACTTTGCACACGCAATCCACGGCATCTCGCCGTTGACTGCATTTTGTGATTTAATTAACCCTATTTATTAACCATTCTTTTTACATGACTGAAGAATTAAAAAACAGCCCTCTCGAAGACTTCGATTGGGAAGCCTACGAAAAAGGCGAAACCCCCGGTGAGAAATCTCGTGAAGAACTCACCAAAACTTATGATGAATCGCTTAACACCGTTAAAGACAAGGATGTAATCGAAGGTACCATCATCGCACTTAACAAACGCGAAGCAGTGGTTAACATCGGCTACAAGAGCGACGGCATCATCCCCATGAGTGAATTCCGCTACAACCCCGACATCAAGGTCGGTGACGTTGTGGAAGTCTTCATCGAAAACCAGGAAGACAAAAAGGGTCAACTCATCCTCTCACACCGCAAAGCCCGCGCTTCCCGCTCTTGGGAACGTGTCAACCAGGCTCTTGCCAACGATGAAATCATCAAAGGTTACATCAAATGCCGCACTAAAGGCGGCATGATCGTCGACGTATTCGGCATCGAGGCATTCCTCCCCGGATCACAGATTGACGTTAAACCCATCCGTGACTACGATATCTTCGTAGGCAAGACCATGGAATTCAAAGTTGTCAAAATCAACGAAGAATTCAAAAACGTCGTTGTTTCTCACAAAGCCCTCATCGAGGCTGAACTCGAACAGCAGAAACGCGAAATCATCGCTAAACTCGAAAAAGGTCAGGTACTCGAAGGTACAGTTAAAAACATCACTACCTACGGCGTGTTCATCGACCTCGGTGGTGTTGACGGTCTTATCCACATCACTGACCTCTCTTGGGGCCGCGTAAGCCATCCCGAAGAAGTGGTTCAACTCGACCAGAAACTCAACGTGGTTATCCTCGACTTCGACGACGAAAAGAAACGTATCGCCCTCGGTCTCAAACAACTCCATCCCCATCCCTGGGATGCCCTTAACCCCGACCTCAAAGTTGGTGACAAGGTTAAAGGTAAAGTTGTTGTCATGGCTGACTACGGCGCATTCATTGAAATCGCTCCCGGCGTAGAAGGTCTCATCCACGTAAGCGAAATGTCATGGAGCCAGCACCTCCGTTCCGCTCAGGACTTCATGAAAGTTGGCGACGAAATCGAAGCAGTTGTACTCACTCTCGACCGTGAGGACCGCAAGATGAGCCTCGGCATCAAACAACTCAAACAGGATCCCTGGGAAGATATCGAAGTACGCTACCCCGTTGGCAGCAAACACTCTGCAAAAGTTCGCAACTTCACCAACTTCGGCGTTTTCGTTGAAATCGAAGAAGGCGTTGACGGTCTGATCCACATCAGCGACCTCTCTTGGACCAAGAAAATCAAACACCCCAGCGAATTCACCCAGATCGGTGCCAACATCGATGTCCAGGTACTTGAAATCGACAAGGAAAACCGTCGTCTCAGCCTCGGTCACAAACAACTCGAAGAAAACCCCTGGGATGTATTCCAGACAATCTTCACCGTTGGCTCTGTTCACGAAGGAACAATCATTGAAATGCTCGACAAGGGTGCTGTAATCGCACTTCCTTACGGTGTTGAAGGATTCGCAACTCCCAAACACCTCACCAAAGAGGACGGCACAACCGCTAAAGTTGATGAAAAACTCAACTTCAAGGTGATTGAATTCAACAAGGACAACAAGCGCATCATCCTCAGCCACAGCCGCATCTTCGAAGATGAAGCAAAGGCTGAAAAAGCACCCGCTGCTGAACAGCCCCGCAAGGCTAAACGCGCTCGCAAGGAAGAAGCGCCCATGCTCTCAACTCCTATTGAAAAAACCACTCTCGGCGACATCGAAGCACTCGCTGCCCTCAAAGAGCAACTTTCAAAAGGTAAATAATCCGTAGCGCCACAAGCGTAACAGATAATAACCATTCCCGCAGGAGGATTTTCCGCTCACACCGGATTGTCCTCCTGCTTTCTTTTCATCCTTTCGACGCCACCGTGAACATTTTTCCGGTCCGGACGTTATACATGTAATTCAATAACCAAACTTCAAATTTATGAAAAAGTACTTATTACTCGCAGTAGCGGCAATTTCTTCACTCTGCGCATCCGCACAAATCTATGCCGGTGGTTCTATCGGTGCCTGGCGTAACGGTTCAGAACACAAAACTGAAATGACTATCATGCCTGAAGTAGGCTACACCCTCAGTGATAAAACAGATATCGGTACCACAATCGGATGGACCTATGATCATACACCCGGTATCACGACAAACGTGTTCCAGATCAACCCCTACTACCGTTATAACTTCTATCAGACCGGTAAAGTGAAATTCTTCGTTCAGGGCGAATTTGGTGTCGGTGCAGGTAAAACATCTTACAAAGGTGGGGACGACAGCGACACTGCAGTAGTATGGAACGTAGGTGTTACTCCCGGTGTGTCTTACGATGTATCTGATAAAGTAACCCTTCTCGCCAAGGTAGGTTTCCTCGGATATAAAGGCGCCAACGATGCGGCCAAAGACGGCGGATATGCCGATGAATGGGGATTCCACTTCAGTTCTAACGACCTCAGTTTCGGATTCTCATATCATTTCTAAACAAGCCTGTTTATACATTATATAATATAAAGGAGGTGTGCCATCTATTCGGGTGCACCTCCTGATTTTTTATAAAAAGAGCAAATCCCGTCCCGCCAACGGAAAAATCATGTAGTCTCCGTCCATCTGTGACAACCGTTTTGGGGGATATATGATTGTCGCATCTACCCCTCTCCATCGGTATGCAGAAAGCCTTCTCCATCCTGTCTGCTCCCACACAGGCAAAAGCCGCATCTTTATCGCCTTATGTCGTGGATTCTCCGGTGTGGCTCCTGTTTTGTCATTTTGCTACGGTTTCAATAAAAACATGCTCCAATTTGTCACCGGCTGCGGATTTGTCCGAAATTACAAATCCGAACAAATTTCCCCGAATTCATTATGAAGTAAAACTTTTATCAAATTCATCGCAAATAATTCAATTTCGGCCTCGTAAACACCATTTTTCTTAATTATGTTTAATAACATAGTTATAAAAGTGTTAAAAAATGAATTTTTTCCTCTAATATTGTTTTTACTTGGAAATTTTTACCTATATTTGCAGAATATATGTTAAACTAAAGTTAAAACACCCAGGTTTAACGCGTGCTGTAATTGAATTTGAAGACTAATCATTTATTAATTTATGTTACAATTTTAGTATGAAAAAGCTGTTTCTATCATTTTTGACAGTAATGCTGGCTGTTCTCTGTGTTGCCGCGCAGAACAAGACAGTCACAGGTACTGTTCTCTCAGCTTCGGAAAATGAGCCCCTTGTCGGTGCCAATGTCCGTATCGTAGGAACCTCTTTGGGAATTTCTACTGATGTTGACGGTAACTTCTCAATCTCCGCTCCTCAGTCTGCAAAACAGATTGAAGTCAGTTATGTAGGTTATGAAGCACAGACCGTGAACATCACTCCCGGAAACATGGTGATCAAACTTCATGAAAACACTCAACTTGATGAAGTCATCGTCGTTGCTTACGGTACTGTGAAAAAATCAGAATACACCGGTGCAGCATCTGTTGTGAAAGCAGATCAACTTGAGGACGCGCTCGTTTCCTCTGCTACTTCAGCACTCTCAGGTAAAGTTTCAGGTGTGCAGATTCTCTCAAGCAACGGTCAGCCCGGTTCCGCTCCTACAGTACGTATCCGCGGTATCGGTACCATCAACGCCGTGGCTACTCCCCTTTATGTTGTTGACGGTATGCCCTACGATGGCGACATCTCCGCAATCAACACTCAGGATATCGAATCAATGACCGTCCTCAAGGACGCCGCTTCAACCGCTCTTTACGGTGCGCGTGGTGCCAACGGTGTCATCCTCATCACCACCAAGTCAGGTAAACAGGGTGAGGCCAAGATCACCTTCGACGCACGCTGGGGTTCTAACTCACGTCAGGTGGCAATGTACCGCACTGTTAACCAGCAGCAGTATATGGAAACCGTTTACCAGGCACTCTACAATGGTGCTACCCGCTACAACGGTATGAGTGAAACTGAAGCCCATTTATATGCTAACCAGAACCTCTGGGCACCCCTGGGCTATCAGACATGGTCAGTTCCCAACGGTGAACTTTTCATCGGTACAAACGGTAAATTCAACCCCAACGCAACTCCCGGCTACTCCGACGGTGAATATACTTACCTCGCTGACAACTGGGTTGACGAATCAATGATCAACGGTATGCGTCAGGAATACAGCCTTGCTGTTTCAGGCGGTACTGACAAAATCAACTACTACCTCTCTGGTGCTTACCTCGAAGATGAAGGTCTTATCGCAGGTTCTCACTTCAACCGTCTCTCAACCCGTGCTTCTGTTGAATATCAGGCTAAAAAATGGTTGAAACTCTCCACCAACCTTAACTACACTTACACCAACTCAGGTTATCCCGATGGTCAGGTAGACAACTCAGGTGGTTCTGACAACCTCTTCTACGTGGCAAATATGATCTCACCCATCTATCCTATGTATGTTCGTGACGCTCAGGGTAACGTGATGTACAACGATGTTTATGGTCTTCCCCTCTTCGACTACGGTGATTCAAAATCTACAAACCGCACCCGTGCTTTCATGTCACAGTCTAACCCCTCAGGTGACCTCCACTACGGCACAGAGGATTACCTCTCTGACATCTTCGACGGTAAATGGTCTGCTATCATCACTCCCATCGAAGGTCTTACCATCAGCGGTACTATGGGCTACCGTGTTGACAACACCCGTCTCCACTACCGCTCAAGCAGCCTCTACGGCCAGTCAGCATCTTATGGCGGTCAGGCACAGCAGCAGAGCACTCGCTACCGTAACATCAACGTACTCGGTACCGCTACTTACGCACGCACTTTCAACAAGGTTCACAACGCCGACATCATGGTTGGTTACGAATCTGACGATTATAACATCGAAAACGTTTGGGCTATCGGTTCTAACCTCTACAACCCCAACTCTTGGGCAGTTGACAACACCATCGACCAACTTAAAGGCGGTGGTAACGGCTACACCCTCGCTCACCGCGGTATCATCGCTCGTGGTAAATATAACTACGACGGACGCTACTTCTTCATGATATCTTATCGTCGTGACGCTTCTTCTCGATTTGCTCCTGACTGCCGCTGGGGTAACTTCTGGTCTGCTTCTTTCGGCTGGGACATCGCAAAAGAAAAATTCATGCGTGACTACACTTGGCTCGACATGTTGAAATTCAAGGCTTCTTACGGCCAGAACGGTAACGACCGCATCGGTAGTTCAGTCTACTCTTGGTTCGCTTATCAGGACCAGTACCGTATGTCAGGTGCCAACGGCGTATTCTCTGACGGTACTCTCCAGTACAAAGGTAACTCCAAAATCAAATGGGAACAGTCTAACGCATTCAACATCGGTGTTGACTACAGTTTCCTCAACGGTAAGGTTGCCGGTTCTATCGACTACTTCAACCGTCAGACCGACGACATGCTCTTCAACGTGCCCACCGCACCATCTCTGGGTTACTCTTCAATCCCCATGAACACCGGTTCTATCCGCAACAGCGGTCTCGAACTCGAGGTTAACTACCGTCCTATCGAAACCAAGAACATCACCCTTGACATTAACGCAAACATCACTCTTCCCTCAAGCAAGGTGCTCCATCTTGATCCCTCTATCCTTGACGAAGACGGCAACTGGATCTCCGGTTCAAGAATCTTCGTTGAAGGTAAGGCTCTTTATAATATGTATCTCGTAGAATGGGCAGGCGTTAACCCCGCAGACGGTTACGCACTCTATCGCGGTAAGGCAGAATTCCCCCAGGGTACTGCTGCTGCAGATCTTCCCAAGGAAATGTCTGACGGCAGTTACCGTATCAACTACAACATGATCGGTCAGAACACTGTCAACACTACCGATGCCGACGGTAACCCCGTAACCGAGGTTTACGATGTTTACGAATACGATACCAACTACTATAATGCAGCCTATACTTCAAACCGTAAGGAAACAGGCAATATCCTTCCCAAAGCATACGGTGGTTTCGGATTCAATCTCAAGGTTTATGACTTCGACATTTCAACCTCTTTCTCTTATCAGATGGGCGGTCGAATCTACGATAACACTTACGCTTCTTTCATGTGGGGTGGTGACACTTCTTCAATGGGTCGCAACTGGCACCAGGATATCCTCAAGGCTTGGACTCCTGAAAACACCAACACAGATGTTCCCCGTATAGCATCTGATGATAAGTTCCAGAGCCAGAACTCACTCTCAACCCGCTTCCTCACAAACAGCAACTACCTCTGCTTCAACAACCTCACTATCGGTTACACCCTTCCCAAATCTCTCACAGAACGCATCGGCATAAGCGAACTCCGCGTTTACGGCGCCGCTGAAAACCTCGCGCTCTGGTCAGCACGCAAAGGTCTTGATCCCCGTCAGTCTTTCACTGCCGCTTCAAACACCAACTATTCAACTATGCGCTCCATCTCAGGTGGTCTCCGCGTCTCTTTCTAAGTCCAACGTTATCATTGACTTAAACTGAACAATAAAATGAAAAATATAAATAAAGTTATCGCATCGGCTCTTATGGGCGTGGCTCTGGTATCTTGTAACGACCTCGACACCGTTTACGAAGGCTACTACGTGACCTCACAGACCAAGGCCGAAGTGCTTGAAATCACCCCTGAAATGGCTGTTGCCGGTGTCACCGGTATCTCCGCCAACTTCAGCCGCTGTTATGGAGCGGGCTTCGCTTCACGTACCGACTGGGACTACGGCTACGCCGGTGCAATGCTCGGTATGGACCACATGACCGCCGATATGAACGCCCGTTACATCGGTTACAACCACTTTAACGGCTGGATGGGTTACTACGGAACCATCATTACTCCTCAAAGTGATCCATCATATGGTATCTGGGTTTACATGTATAACCAGATTTACGTTGCAAACACCGTTCTTGCCTCAATCCCCGCTGACACTGAGAATTCTGAACTCAAGATGTTCCGCGCGCAGGCTCTCGGTTTCCGTTCTTTCAACTACTGGGTTCTCGCTCAGATGTACCAGTACAATTATGTAGGTAATCAGGACAAGCCTTGTGTGCCCATAATTACTGAGGAAAATGCTGACGTGGCCGGTGCTGAAGGTGCTCCCCGTGCTTCTGTTGAGGAAGTTTATACCAGAATTATCACTGACCTCACCGAGGCAATCGCCGGTACAGAAAGTTCTGATGTGAACATCGCCTCTTACGTTCCCACCAAACCCCGCCGTATGCTCTTTCTTGACGCCCTCTACGGTCTTCGTGCCCGCGCATATCTCACCATGGGTAAATACGCTGAGGCTGCCGCTGACGCTCAGAAGGCAATCGCCGTATCATCCACTTCACCCATCTCTATCGAGGAATGTTCTAAGCCCGGCTTCAGCAGCATGTCTGAGCACAACTGGATGTGGGGTATCGCAATCGCTGAAACTGACCGTGTCGTAACAATCGGCATCGTCAACAACCCCTCGATGCTCTGCTCTTTCGCCGACGGTTATACCAACGCAGGTTGCTGGCGTGCTATTGCCGATGATCTCTGGAATGCAATTCCCGGTGATGACGTTCGTAAAGGCTGGTGGCTTGATGACGATTTTAATTCTCCCATCCTTCCCGCCGAGCGTCAGGAATACCTCCTCTCTTACGGAAAAGGTACTATCGCTGACTCTGACGCTTCCCTTGTCCCTCACACCAACGTCAAATTCGACTCTTACCAGTCTGTTGACGAGCAGACTGTAAACGCTAACGATATCCCCTTGATGCGTATTGAGGAAATGTACTACATCGCTGCTGAAGGTCTTGCAATGAGCAACCAGATGACTGCTGCTGTTGAACTTCTCACCAACTTCGAGAAAACTTATCGTAATCCCTCTTTCGTTTGCAACGCTTCTACTCCCGAAGCAATGCAGGAACTCATCTGGAACAAACGCCGTATCGAACTCTGGGGTGAAGGTCTCGCTTACTTTGATCTCCAGCGTCTGGGCAAGGCGGTTAACCGCCGTCAGGCAGGATGTGTAAACGTATTCCGCTATGACATCCCCGCAAATGACCCCGTGCGCATCATGCAGATTCCTGAAGATGAAATGCAGACCAACCCCGCTCTTAACCAGAACGCTCCCGTTGGTTCTTCTGCAGGTAACAACGAACAGGGTTCTCGTCCCGTTCCCATTCAGGGCTGATAACTGAGTTGTCATTCACTGCATTTCTCCCACTCCTCTCTCCATTATCATTTTTTTTATTGAATTAAAACAATCAGAAATGAAATTATTCAAATCAACAATACTGGCTATGCTCGCCTTCTCCGCAGTGACTATGGTTTCCTGCGACGGCGGAAACGATGTTGATTATGTTGAAGGAGTTCAGTCCAATGGTGCTTATTTCCCCACCACTGCAGCAACCTACACCCTCGACAGAAATAAAACATCTTTCTCAGTCCCTGTAGCCCGCTCGTCTAAAGACGCACCTTCCACCGCTCAGATCACCGTTTCTGACCCCTCAGGCCTTTTCGGTATCCCCTCTCAGGTGACATTCGCTGACGGTGCGCTGACAACCGAACTGGTTATCACCTATGACCCCGCTGATCTTGTTTATGATGAAAAATATTCCATCACTGCAGTTGTAAGCCAGGGCGACATCTATGGTAACACCGACTACACTTTCGACGCTGTTCTTCCTGCTCCCTGGAAAAAACTCGGTACAGGTCTCTACACTGATGCCCTCATATGCGGTATCTATGTAATTGATCAGTTGACTTACTCTGTTGAAATCGAGGAAAGCGAAATCACCCCCGGTTACTACCGCGTGAAGAACCCCTATGGTGTTGGCGTATTCCCATATACCGAAGCCGGTGATATGACCTCTAACGAAACATACTACATGTATGTTCACGCTGAAAAAGCGGATCAGGTCTACATGGAGGAATTCTGCACTAACATGGATTACAGTATCGGTGTGATGACATTCACCTGTGGTGCAGCCAGGTTACTCG
The DNA here is from genome assembly GCA_947175645.1 of uncultured Porphyromonadaceae bacterium. GTDB lineage: Bacteria > Bacteroidota > Bacteroidia > Bacteroidales > Muribaculaceae > CAJUPY01. Next base: position 27,958 of record CAMWNP010000007.1, on the reverse strand, counting down.
CCAACCCCGAATATACACTCGATATGATTGCGGCTGCAGGTTATTGCGGTACTAATAAAGGTGGAATCCTCACTATGCCTGATTCATTCTACTTCACTTCAACTGCTGAACCCTATTCCCAAGGTTGGGTCGGTCCTCTCAGCAAATCAGGCTGGCGCCTGGTTCTCCCCGGTGTAGTACTCACCGACTATTCTGCCGAAGTCGCTTACTCAGGCCGTTTCACTGACCCTGATGATCAGACTTTCCTCTGCGCTCAGGTTGAACTTGGTGATGATGTGGAATCAGCACGCGTTGCTGCTGCCGTTACATCTGACCCCGTGGCTCTCCAGCAGGCCATTGTTAACGACGAAGTGGATTATATTGAAGTAACCGCTTCCGGTGAAGTTAAGATCCCCATCACTGAAGGTGGAATCTACACCATCATGGCTGTTACCTACGCTGAAGGCAAGCCTCAGGAAGTCGGTTCTGACATCGCTGAAGTTATCTTGGGCGGTTCTGAATGGGAAGATGCAGGAACTGCTTATATCCTCGATGGTTGGATGTTGGCTGTTACTTCATACGATGAAGTATACCAAGATTGGATGTGGCCATGTGCTATCCAGCGCAGCACTAAGCGTCAGGGCATCTACCGCCTCCTCAGCCCCTATGGCGCAAACTCTCCCATGGGTAAATTTGCTGAACCCGGCGTCTACAACATTGAAATCAACGCTCAGGATCCCACGGATGTTTACATCGAACCCCAGAGCACCGGTAACGGTTTTATCGCTCAAGGTATAGCAACCATCGCTACCAAGGGATACTTCACTGACCTTGATGCTGAATATAGAGGTACTTATGAAGACGATGTATTCTGGTTCCCCGCTACAACATGCTTCATCTCATTCAACGGAGGAGATAATTGGTACTCATCACGTCTTCCCGGTGGTTTCCAAGTCTTTGCGAATGAAAGTGAACAAAGCACCAAGAAAGCCTTCAAGGCAGTTCGTGGCAACAATGAAGTAGGTTCTGCAAAACAGCGCATGAACGCTACTCCTTACAGCGGACGTGAACTCCGTCGCATTGTGAAATCAATGAACCCACAATTCTGATAATACTCTCAGAAACCATATCAAAAGGATGCCTCACCCGGAGGCATCCTTTTTTTTATCCCGGAAGAGTCTCCCGCAGTAACCATCCGAAAAAGACCGACTATGTCATGGTTTTCTGATGTGTAGTTTTGCACTCAAAAACGGCATGTTCAATTTGAATGAAGGGAATCGTATTGTGTTGTCCCGGAAGGACGCTTCATCACCTATCTGAATTATAAGAATTATAAGAATTATATGAATTATAGCATAATGATTCATGAATTATCGCAAAATATTTTGTAATTTGAAGAAAAATTGCTTACTTTGCACTCTGTTTTGTGGCTCATCCTGTAAAGTGGCGGAAAAAGATGCGCTCCGCCATGATATGAGAACTGAGATGGCGGCCACGAAGCGCCCCGTTAAACTGTTAATATAAACATATAGAATAATCAAACAGCCATGTCAAAGATTTGTCAGATTACAGGCAAGAAAGCGATCACTGGTAACAATGTATCGCACTCTAAACGTCGCACTAAACGCCGTTTCAATGTAAACTTGTTCAATAAAAAGTTCTATTGGGTAGAACAGGACACTTGGATTACACTCACAATCTCTGCCGCAGGTCTCCGCACTATCAACAAAATGGGTCTTGACGCTGCTATCAAACTCGCTGCTAACAAGGGTTATTTAACTGAAATCAAACAATTAGTATTCTAAGAAAATGGCAAAGAAAGCAAAAGGTAATCGTGTGCAGGTAATCCTTGAATGTACTGAACACAAGGCAAGCGGTATGCCCGGAACTTCTCGTTATATCACTACCAAAAACCGCAAGAACACAACTGAGCGTCTGGAACTCAAGAAATACAACCCAATCCTCAAACGCGTTACAGTTCACAAAGAAATCAAATAAGCGATTTTATATCACTTTTTTCCCTAACGAATTTAATCCCTCTAAGATATGGCAAAGAAAACCGTGGCTTCACTCCAGAAAGGTGAAGGTCGTACCTATAGCAAGGTAATCAAGATGGTAAAATCGCCCAAAACAGGCGCTTACGTTTTCAAAGAAGAAATGGTTCCTAACGAAGCCGTTAAGGACATCCTTAAATAATCGCTTCTCACTCCATTGAACTGACGGAGGCTTAACGTCTCCTTTTCAGATAACATTTCGAAGAGGGTGTGTCGAAATTCAATTTTGACACGCCCTCTTAAGGTTTGTCAGAATATGCCGGATGCAAGCCGCTTCCGAAAGCAACGACGCAGATGGCCTTTTATGACACACCGCCGAGATTTGTCAAATTACTGTAAATCCACAAAAAACTCAGAGCCATGATAAAACAGACCTTCAACACCCCTGCCGGAGAAATAACCTGGATCACAATGAAGAACAGCACCGGCGCCACTGTCACACTCTCAAGCCTAGGAGCAGGCATAATATCTGTAATCGTCCCTGACCGACAGGGCAACATGGTCGACGTAGCACTCGGCTACAAATCACCCGAGGACTACATCCAGGACGGTCCGAACTGCGGAAAAACAGCAGGTCGCTTCGCAAACCGCATAGCAAACGGACAGTTCACCCTCAACGGGCAAACATATCATCTCCCCGTTAACCTTCCGCCGAACCATCTTCATGGCGGACACCGGGGGTTCGCCAACAAACTGTGGACCGTCGATTCCGCCACTGACGCGCAGGTTGTGTTCTCCTTGATCTCCCCTGACGGTGACATGGGTTATCCCGGAACTTTGCATCTGACGGCAACCTACCGATGGACTGATGATAACCTCCTTGAAATAGTCTACAACGCGGTGACCGACAAGCCCACCGTGGTCAATCTCACCAACCACGCCTACTGGAATCTCAACGGATCAGGCTCGATTCTCGGCCACATACTTCAGATGAATGCTTCACGTTACCTTGTCACTGACAAATATCTTACACCCACAGGTGAGATAGCCAACGTGCAGGGAACACCTCTCGACTTCATTACACCCAAACCCCTGGGACAGGATATAAAGCAACCCTTCCGGCCCCTCATCGACGCCAACGGCTACGACCAGTGTCTGATATTCGACTTCGCTTCACCACGGCGCATACAACCACAGGCATCCCTCACATCTGACCTCACCGGAATCACCATGCAGGTGGCCACAGACTCTCCCGCTGCCATGCTCTACACCGGGAACTGGCTCGAAGGTGCCCCGGACTCACGCTCGGGCCACCCCTTCCACGCCTACGACGGAGTGGCCGTGGAATGTCAGGGCTACCCTGATGCTCCGAATCACCCTCACTTCCCGTCAACTACCCTTAACCCCGGTGAAACCTACTCAAACACCATAATCTACAGTTTCTCAACCCTTTGAACCTCCCTTTGAGATTTTCACCCCAAACAGTTGACATCTGCCCGAAAAATGCGTAACTTTGCACCCACGAAATTATGCTCGCATTCATAGGTCACATAGCACAGTTGATAATAAACCCGCGAAGAGGTTGGGAGGACATCGCCGCTGACAGCCCTCTGCCGCGTCGCATGCTCCTTTCCGGACTTATTCCGTTCATCCTCATCACGGCGCTCACATCATTCGTCAGGGTATGCTACTTCACTGACTATACCATGGTCGACGCCCTGCAGAACGCCATAATAACAGCCGTGACCTATTTTGCCACCTACTTCATCGCCTCCTTCATAATATCCATGCAGATCCCCCTCATGGAAACTCCTGAAAAAAGCAATGAAGGAGCGGAGCAGACTGACCGCGTGGAAATATTCTCAGCATCCATCGTGGGCATACTCCTTCTGATAACCCTCATCAGCAACCTTATTCCGCTTGACCTCTCCCTGTTGCAGTATCTGCCCATTTACTCGGTCTACGTCATCTGGAAAGGCGCGGAATATCTACAGATTGACCGCTCCAAAACCGGGCGCTTCATGATTGTCGCAGTCCTCTCCATTCTGGTACCGGTCTACATCCTCGGCTACTTTTTTCATCTCTTCACCTGACACAATGAAACTCAAGGAAATCAACATAAAAAACCGTCGTGCAACGTTTGACTACGCCATCGGCGACACCTGGACCGCCGGAATAGTCCTCACCGGAACGGAAATCAAATCAATCCGTCAGGGAAAGGCTTCGCTGGTCGACTCTTTCTGTTACGTCAACAACGGAGAAGTGTGGATAAAGAACATGTATATCGCCGAATACTTCTACGGAACCTACAACAACCACACCGAACGGCGCGACCGCAAACTCCTCCTCAACAAAAAAGAAATTGACAAAATTGAAAAAGCAGGCAAGGAAACCGGATTCTCCATAATCCCCCTGCGGCTTTTCATCTCTGACCGCGGATATGCCAAAATAGTTATCGGAATAGGTCGCGGTAAAAAAGAATTTGACAAACGCCAGTCTATTAAAGAACGTGAAGACAGGCGTACACTTGCACGGGTTATGCAAAAGAAATAAAAATCGCGCCTAATCTCAAATTTTTTAATTAAATTTGCACAATATTACAAGAAAATCAATAACTCCAAATAAACTATGAACGTAGAACTACAGAAAATCGGTGACTACACCGGTAAATTCATCGTTACAGTTAACGAAAGCGACTATGCCGACAACCTCACTAAACGGCTGAAAGAAATCGGCAGAACACATAACTTCCCCGGATTCCGCAAAGGACACGTCCCCTACGGTCAACTCGTACGTCAGTTCGGTAAGGAAGTAAAAAGCGAAATCCTCAACAACGAGGTTTACCGCGCCGTAATTTCCTACATCCAGGACAACAAAATCCAGGTTCTCGGTGAGCCTATTCCCGTCGAACTCAAGGAAATTTCAATGGATCAGAAGGACTATACCTTCGAATATGAAATAGGTCTGGCTCCCGAAATTAACGTAAATCTTTCTGACGTAACCGTTCCCTACTATGAAATCGAAGTGTCAGACAAGATGATCGAAGATGAGGACAATGCCTACCGCGAACGCTTCGGTGCCCAGGTGCCCGGTGAAGAAGTCGACAACAAAGCCGTGATCAAAGGCTCCATCTTTGAACTCAACCCCGACGGCACCGTTAAGGAAACCGAGGATGCAATCCAGGTGATTGACGGAATCATCGCACCCTTCTACTTCACCGACAAGGATCAGGAAGCAAAATTCATTGGTAAGAAAGTGGGTGACAAGGTGGTGTTCAATCCCGCGAAAACATGCAACGACAATGCAACTGAAGTCGCTTCAATGCTTCATATCGAAGACAAAAACAAAGCGGCCGAAATCAAAGGTGACTTCCAGTTCACCATCTCTGAGATCATTGTTGTGAAAAAAGCGGAACACAACGAAGAATTCTTCACCAACGTGTTCGGCAAAGACAAAGTTCACAACGAGGAAGAATACAAAGAAGCCGTCAAAGAACGGATCGCCGCACAACTCGCACGCAACTCCAACATGCTCTTCCGCTTCCAGGCTGAAAAAGCCCTTATTGAAAAGTACGGAAACTTTGATCTTCCCGCAGAATTCCTCAAGAAATGGCTCATGCTCCGCAACCCTGAGCAACTCAACGCATCCAACATCGATGAGGAATACACCAAACTCATCCCCGTATTCAAATGGGAACTCATCCGCGGCCACATCGCAGAAGATCTGAAAATCGAGGTCAAGGAAGAAGACCTTACCAACTTCGCCAAAGTCATTGCCGCACAGCAGTTTGCTCAGTATGGTATGACAAACATGGACGACACCGTCCTTGAAGATTACGCAAAACGCATGCTCGCTGACAAAAACACACGTCAGCGCGTGGCTGAAAGCGTAATGGAAGAAAAACTCTACAACGCCATCAAAGCAAAAGTAAACCTCGACACCAAAACCGTTTCATTCGACGAATTCAAAAAAATTGCCGAAGAAGCACAGAAATAATCTTTCAGATTAATCCAACAGACCACAAGGGGGGTGCGTCAAGATCATCAAGATTTTGACGCACCCCTTTAGTTTTTCAGAATAAGTCAGATGCAAGACTCTGAGGATGAGTCAGAAGGGAGCATACACCAATATGTGACCGAAGCCTAATTCCTGAAGCAGCGGAGCAGATTGCCTGTCATTACACACCGTCCTGCGCGAAGCATCACCTTATGATGTCAGGTGCTTGCCAAAACCATTCGTCATCAGTTGTGATGAAATCTGCATTTGTATAATTGCTACCGTCCGGAACAATGGCCGCCACTTTACCCGTATAGTGTGTTGTCACTCCTTCAGGCTCTGCTTGATTGAATGTGTTGGCAGACATTATATATAGATTTTTTGACATATATTCATCGAGATAATACTCCTTCTCTTCCTTAGAGCGATTATTCCAGTTTGAATCCTCATTAAGGATTAACGGCAGATCGTTCTGTAACCGGTATCGCACTTCTCCAGGATGGAGCAGCAGGCCGTTCTCGTCAGTGATATATGCCGCGAAAGTAGGGTCAACCCATATCCATTTGCCAAGCGTTTCGCTCCATGCCACACAGATTACATGGCAGTCGTTGTCCGTGTCCCACCTCTTTGATTCACACGTTATGTATCGGGCGGGTATCCCTTCGGCAAGCAACGCTTCTGTCAGGCAGATGGCTAATGCACGGCAGTTGTAACCGCAACTGTCACGCTTTGAACTGTCGTAAGTATTTCTCAAATTTCGTGCTCCCGGTGCCAGACCATTCCCACCGTCATGCGGTATGTTGTCATGAACCCAGTAAAGCAGATTCTTTATTCGGCTTATCTCGTCGCCGTTCCCGGCAATGCTGTCGAGATTGAATCTTTCACGTGACAGGCTTAATAGCGAATCTGATGGCGACGCATAGACAAATTCAGGTTTCCGGACACTGTCACGTTTATATTCAGGCGAATCTTTCAGAATCTCAAGGTCGGTTTTAACTTCGTCGCCTAAATTCCATGCATATTCCATGGCATTTTTCAAGACAACCGATTTATCGCTGTTTAACTGTTCGAGAACCGGCAGAAGTATCTTGGCATTCCTATATTGGTAGGCTCTCATCCACCCGGGGTCGGATGCGGTCAGAACTTCAGCCTGCCATTCGGCAATTCTCTCCAGATCATATATAAAGCGGATGTTGCCACGCAGTTGGTCTATCGTTGTTTTAGCGGTAAGGCTGTCGTCATATACTGACAGAAAAGCACCGCGGTTCGTATAATTCTCAAAGCGGGGACATAATTCATCAGGAAACTTCCCCAAACCGAATTCCACCACCGCACCCTCAAAAATCACGCTGTCAAGTTGTGGACAATTATAGGCAAAACCTGGGCCTCCGGTGCTGGAAACCGGACCATGAAACACAATTTTCCGCAGATTCGGACAATTGGATACCAGGGTGCAATCAAAATGACCTGTAAAGCCGTCAAATTCAATCTCTTCTATTGTGGAATTTTTGTAGAACAGTCCGCCCGGCACATAATCGATATCGCCGAACGAAACCTTCTTTAGATTCGTGAACCCGTAATCCTCAAAACGACCTATCATTCCTATATCAGGGATATGAATTGACTCCGCATCACGAGGAAATACAAGACTGTCCGGAAATAACTGATGTCCGTCACGGACCGGATTCTTGAAATAACCTGGCGTTTTTATAATAACATTATCAGCACATACACTGACAATTCCCATAATACAGCAGAATAAGAGTGTAAATGATTTTTTCATTTCAGTAAATTTTATCGTTGTCACTGATCTCCGACACGCTCATCTGATGGATAGCGATTGAAGTATTGATATTCAAACACAAAATTACGAATAATACTTTGACCGCCTCAGTATTAACAAATATTGGGGAACCGGATTTTAGTAAAAAAGACAGACCGGGAATCGCTTCCTTATCTGCCTTTGTGGAGTATAGCGGACTCGAACCGCTCACCTCGACACTGCCAGTGTCGCGCTCTAGCCGGATGAGCTAATACCCCGTGATTCTGTCACAAAGGTATGCTTTATTTTTTACACTTCCAAATTTTTACCTCAAATTCATTAATTTACCACACTTTTTTATATCTTTGCATTACCATTAGCAATTCTACTATGACCAATATTCTGATGTGTTGCTCCGACCTCTCCTACAAAGGAGGGATGGTCACCGTGGTCAACAATTATCTTAATGTGGCACGGTGGCCCGACGACTACCATATCTATTTTGTCCCTACCCACTGCAACGGGGGTAAGGCCAAACTTATATGGCAGTTCATGAAAGGATTGACACGCGTGCTCATGCTCGCACGGAAAATCGACGTGGCGCACCTCCATGTGGCCGAGCGTGGCAGTTTCATCCGTAAAGGACTGTTGGTCAAAATGCTTCATGCCATGAACATACCCGTGGTGCTTCATCATCACGGTGCCGAGTTCGAACCCTGGTATGACAGTTGCTCTCCGGGCATGAAACGCCGGATCAACTCCGTGCTCGAAACAGCCGACCTCAACATTGTGCTCAGCCGACGGCTGGAACCTATGATAACCTCACGCGCTCCACATGCACGCGTCGCAGCACTCTATAACGCGGTGGCTACATTCCCGGAGAACCCCTACGACCCTGACCGCAAGGAAGTGCTTCTGCTTGGGCGGCTCGGTGAGCGGAAAGGTGTATACCTACTGCTTGACGCCATAAAAGCACTCGATGACGAACTTCCTGAGGATATACGGTTCAATCTGTGTGGCGACGGTGAAGTGGACCTGGTGCGCCAAAGAGTAGGGGAAATGGGGATATCCCACAGAATAGGTCACATAGGATGGACCGCCGGCGAACTCAAGGAACAGATTCTCAGCCGTACGGTTCTCAACGTACTCCCTTCATATAACGAAGGTCTTCCCATGACCATTCTTGAAACTATGGCCCGCGGCATACCAAACATATCCACCCGCGTGGCTTCCATTCCGGAGGTTATCGAAGATGGGGTCACCGGTCTGCTCATAGAACCCGGAAACACCCCCCAACTCACTGACGCACTCCGCCGGATGCTCACTGACCGCCACCTGCGTCAACAACTGTCCGAAAACTCTTTCAGCCTTATCAACAGCCGGTTCTCACTCACTCACACAGTTGATCGGCTCCAGGCCATTTATGATGAGGTTTGCTCCAACCCCCGTCACCGCAATAATTGAGGATTAACTATTGCAAATAACTTTTTTAATACCGGTTCTTTTGGAAATAATCCTATTATTTCTTAATTTTGCATATTAAGCGGACAATGCAGAATAAAAATAACTAAATTATAAACTATCCTTAAATTAATCATTTAAACTTTCTATTATGAGAAATTCAATCAGAAGATTGATGGCGGTGCTGATGTGCTGCACTGTTGTCTTTCTCAAATGGGGGGGGGGTAAGTATCTGTGGGTTAGATAGTTACGCGCAATCCCCCTCAGCGGTAGGAGTCCCCGACGATGCCTACATCTTCTCAGTAAGCGGGCCCGGCATTAATCCCGGTGCTTCAGGCGTTGGTATCTATTACAGTACCTCCACGCAGCAGAACCTGAATGCCCCCAAAATCTGGGATGCCGCCGCAAACAAGTTCTATTACTATGTTCCGGCTTCTGAAAGCCCTGTGTCGTTCTATCTGGCGACTTACACCACCACCGCTTTCACGTCGATTGTTAACCAAACAAAAGGCACCAACCTGTCATACGCTCCGCAGTCTGCCTCCATCAGAAAATCTGCCGTAAGCCCCGGCGATGTCGTGGAAGTGAACTGGGATATGGTAGATAACGTCAAGTCAGGCACACTGACTTTCACCTGCGACGATCCCTCAAAAATCCGTCTGCTCAACTATGTCGGTGGTTACTACTACAAGTATTCGGCTGACGAATTCAACGGAAACACACTGACAATCAAGTACGACCCCAAAACCGAGTTGAATTGGACCGTCGCTACCGTTGGTAATGGAACTCCCTTCAAGGCTACCTTGAACAACACTCCCCTGGAACGCAAAACCGGTATGGTTTTCAACACAGGTAACACCTACGACTACACCACTTACTACACCGTTTCCCTACCCAAAGGCTCTTCCGATAACAACGTTGTGGTCACCACCCAATGGCCTGAGTTTGAAATGCCTGTATCCATCAAGGTGGTTCAGAACGGAGGCAACGAGACTGTCGATGCAAAACTGCAGGAGAAAATAACTTCTGTCAGAGTTGATGGAACCGTTCTTGACCGCTCTGCTTGGGAAGGTGGTAAATCCTTCAACGTGAAAAACGGTGCCACTGTATCTTACTACCTCGCAACGCAGGTCAGCGGCAGATTTGAGGTTAAATCGCGCACACTCAACGGCACCAGTATCGGCACATCTGCAAATGTGATGATTGAAGGCGATGTCGCTTCACCTCAGGAAATCATCTTATCGGCTCTGGTAAACAATACTCCCCGAATCACCATCGTTTCTGATGCATACAATCACTTTGAGGTCACAAGCGACGGATATTACTATCCTCTGTCAGGACCTTCAACTTTAATTTCAAAAAATGGTTACAGCACAGAGTTTCCCCTTACTTTCTCCCCCGGCTACGGCTTCGAGATCACACAGGTGAAATCCGGTGAAAAAATCTACAAAGCCGTCAACGGTGAGGTTACACTGGATCACAAAGGTATGGATGCTACATACGAGGTCACCTGTGTTCCTTACGAACGTACTCAGGATTTAACGGTAACGGTGGGCTCCGCTGCGGGTGGTTCACTTGCCCTTATCCTAAGCCCAAAGAATCCGGCGAACCGCGAGTGGGTTTACCTTGATTTCGGTAAGAACACAATCAAGGTGCATCCCAACGACTTCCCCGTCTCGCTGGCAAGTTCAGCAGGCTGTGTTTATGTCAACGGTGAAAAAGTTGAACCTGACGCAGAAGGATACTACTTTGCTGAGAAACCCGCTGCCGGTCAGGACATCCGCCTGTTCGACAATCAGATAAACCCCGTCTCGGTCAAGGTTACCAACCAGTCAGGCAAAAACTGTACCATCACTATTGATGGCAAAACCATAACATCCGGCATCCCCGTTGATGTTCTTCCCGGCTCACAGGTTGTTATTACTCCAACCACTTCCTCTGATGCAGCCAATCTTATGCTTCAGACAGGCTCAAACAACAACTCTTACATTCTGCAGACCGGAAACAAGTTTACCTATACTGTCAAGGGAGCCTGCGACCTGACCCTGCGTCCAAAGGCTATTGTGACCGTTGCGCTTGACTCAAACTGGAAACAGTTCCAGATTCAGGAAACGACAACCGGGCAGATCTACTCCCCCAATTCACAAACATACACCATGATGCTCCCCTATGTAAGCGGTGCGTCAACCACAACCGCTTATACGCTGAAAGTGTATGATCCTAGCAAGATCTACACCATCTCAACGGCATCTGCATCAGGTGTAACCGCCGGATTCTCTTATAGCGTGGCTAACGAGACTGTCACTTTCCGCTCAGGGGCGACCGTCAACATAACCACTAAAAAGAATCCCAAGCCTTATTATGTAAACATCCATGTAGCCCCAAATGATAATTACTATTCATATAACCCTAAATCCGGATTATATGAGGATAATTATGGAGGTGTATGTGACCAGGCTACTAATCTGATCTGTGTGAAAAACGGAGAAAGTTACGGCGGCGGCTCCATGGGCGGCGGTTCCATGCCGTATAAAATCAAGTCATTGTTGCGCATAGGTGATAATAATTATTATCGTGACTACAGTTCCGATGCGAGCAATTTCAACAATACATCTAGTCCGGATTTCCAGGAAACATTTAACTTGGATGAATCAGAATTCCCCCTCACCATATTTAATGCATCAAGCCTGCCCTGCCAATATAGTTCTGTGGTGGTCGCAGAAAAATCAGATTATGGTTACTACTTTAATTATATAGGAAATGATGAAGAGTACACCATAAATAAACCCGCCGACGGGTCTTATACTTTGGATCTCTACATATCTTACGATTCCAATGTTCAGTATCGCAACGAGACCATCAACTTTAACCCGGGTGGAGCGCCTTATTATTACGAGGTTGATGGTACCGAACCTGTACTGGTGGAACCGGAGAACCATTGGAGTGATCTTTCTGCCATGATCTATCAATGCAGTTCGGTAAAAATTTATCCGGCGGAAAAAGGATTTTCCATAAAAAGCCTTACTGTCAACATCACCAATACTGACCCCATTCAAATTGAACCTAATGAAAAGGGTGAATATATAATTAACGGCAGAGACCTGAAAATCTGGAACAATTACGGTTACAACACAACTTGCAAAATCGATGTGGACTTCGACGGTTGTTATTTCACATTCTCAGGTGGTAAGATTGGTGATATGGATGGTCCTACGGCCATTATAAACGGTCGTTCTGCTGCTTACGAAGCATTGGTGTCCGATCCGGAGGATGTAACTATCAAGTTAGGATTTTACTCCCAGACCAACGTGGATCCTTCTTATGTCATAAAGACTGTTACCGATAAAAATTCCGGAAAAGTACTTGGATATGACCACAGGACAGGAAAACTGACAGGTCTGGAGGCAGGAATGGATCTAAATATCGAGTATGAAAATGTTGTAACAGACAGGACTATGACGGTTAAGTTCCAGGGCTCGAAAGCCAGCGGTAATAACGTCAAGTTCAATTCTACCAACGCCATGTTGGAACTTGGTAACGGTGCCACACAAGGTGTTTATTATGCCAATGTCAATGCATCAACCTTCACTTCCGTTAATGTCAAGTTCTCATCACTTTACGACCTTCCCTTCAAATTGAAGGATGTGGAATACACCAACAATGGCACTACCATGATGCCTGACGTATTCCTCAACAATGAGAAAATCGAGTATGTGAACGGTGCGTATGCCTTCCCCTACGATGATGTGCCTGACAAATCTACGCTTGTTATTGTGCGTAAGGCAACAAATCAGACTTCATCCGTAAACGTTTCAACTCAGACAGGTGCCAGCGGTGACAGTAACACCTATCTAAATCTTGCTCTGGAGGTTAACGGAACAGTTGTCTCTGAGAACATCGCCGATGATGCGTTCAACAAACCCTATCCTGTGTCTTCTGTTGTTAAAGTTGTCAATAAAGGTTCCGCTACTGACTACACCGTGCGCTACTCAACCACAACCGGTGGAACGGCAAGCGAGTTTAAAGCGGTTCCCGCTGCAGGAGTGACTCTTTCACTCGGTGTCACCGACATCCTCTTTGATATTCAGCCTGTAATGAATAATCTGACATTTAGCCCTGCTTCAGGAACTGATCTCGCCACAATAACTGTAACAGATGAAAATGGCAAGAAGTTTGATCTCACCGATGGCTCAATATCGCTTCCTACTTCCGTGAAGTCACTGAAAGTGACAACTTCTGAACCTGAATCATATCTGACAGTCAGTTCATCAGCCGATGGCATGACATTCGATAAGGACTCAGGCGTTCTCTCCGGACTGGCAACCGCCACCGTCACCCTTACCACCAACCGGGTGGTTCGTGAAAGCGAAGTGAAGATCTTCGTTGACGATGAAGACCTCCCCGGAACTATCGTGCTCGGTAACGGCAAGGTTATTGAAACTTCCGAGTCGCTCACTGAAGGATTCCAGACTGTCAAGTTCAGCGATGAGGATCTTCCCTTGATCTACCGTCTGGCTGAAGTGACCTCAGGCGACGGCGAGGATGAAGGTAGCCTTGGCGAAGACAGCGGATTTGATCCCGCCCGTCCTGAAACCATGCCTGCAGTCTATGTCAACGGTCAGCGTCTGGAATACAGCGAGGAACATGGTGGTTACATCTTCCCTGTTGAGGCCCTCACCGGCGATACCGCTCCTGTTATCAAGATTTACGCTCCTGACCCAACTGCAACCGGCACAACCGATCCTGATGATCCCGATGCGCCTGAAGTCGGCGGCGTGAAGAACATCACTCTGTTCTATCTCGTTGAGCCCGGTATAACATTCAAGGCAATCGAGGACTACTCGGCGGAGGTTACGGAAGCCGGTATGCGTGAAGTACTCCCCAGCACATATATTGAACTTGAGGCCAAGACTGATAACGGCGAACCCCTCTTCGTTGAGGTTGACGGCGAACGCGTCGAGGCAACCGATGGCAAATATCTCATCCAGACAGGTAACTCCGATGTCACCATCGCCGTGAAAGTTGAAAAACTGAACGTGACAGTAGTTTCAGAAGATGCATGGCAGGCAGTACGCGTAACAGGTAACGGATTCTCTTACCCGATGTATGACGCCACTTCCGAACTTCAGTTCCCCGCCAGCACCAAGTCACTGCAACTGTTCACCGAACTGGACGGCTACGTGATCACCAACGTTATCGACGACGCCGGTCAGGCACAGTTCAACGCCGTGACAGGTGAACTCACCAACATCAAGAGCGAAAGCAAACTGACTCTGGTGATGGGTGAATATAACCGCGATGTTGAACTTCTGGTTTACGTTGAGGACCTGGTTGAAAACAATCAGATCAGCCACGTGGTGCTCAGCGAAGGCAAATCAGTTGTGAAGAACGTAGCACTGACTCCCGGCTATCAGACAGTGATGATCCACAAGGCTGACCTTCCCCTTGCCGTTACTACCTCTGCTAAGGAGAAAGCCAAGGTATATGTCAACAATGAACTTCTTGAAGAGGTTGACGGAAAATACCAGTTCCCCGAGGATCTCCCCGCCAAGAGTATCGTCAAGATCTATTCTGATGAACAGTATAAGATCAGTGTGGAATACACCGTCGATCTCCGTGGCTACAACTTCAAGGTATGGCATGACCGCCAGCAGGATGTGGCAATTAACCCCAACGATATCCATGAGGTTCTACCCGGCACCGAAATCTCCTTCACCCTGACTCCTCAGGCTGCCCAGCAGACATTTGCATTCAATGCAATCCGCACCATGGCCGATGATGAAGAGACCGGTGAAGAAAATGATGCTGACAGCCCGGTTGTTACCATCAATGATGAAAATGTTTCACCGGATGAGAACGGAGTCTACACCCTCAAGGTGAACGACTCTCACCTGAACGGTATCAGCATCAAGGCAATCAGCCCCGAGCCTACCATTCCTGATATCCCCACCGGAGTAGAAGCCATCCTCGCCGACGGCGAAACCGCCAATGTATATGACCTGAACGGCACCCGGATTCTGAAGAACGCCACCACAGGCGACCTGAAGAAACTCCCTGCCGGTGTCTACATCATCAACGGTGAAAAACATCTGATTAAGTAAATTTCACTGACTAACAAAAAACAGGCTGACCCAATTTGCGGGTTCGGCCTGTTTTTTTTATTTCCGGGGGCAATAAGCGTTATAAATATAATTACCGGGACCGGGTCTTATTTCACTGAGAAGTAGCGTGCTTTGGGATGAAACAGTATTACACCTGTTGTAGTGGCAGCGGGGTCGAGTGCCCCGTTTTCGGTCAGTTTCACGCCTATTTTCTTGTAATGCAACAGTTTGTCAAAAACGTGCGTAAGCATCTGATCCGGCAGCGACGGATAACCTATGGCGGGACGGATGGAATTAGTGTCGGCTGAGTAGCCTGAGAGTTGATAAGCCATACGGGAGTGGATATATTGGGTGGCTGCTTCAACCAGGCGGTGCAGCAGCAGGT
Organism: uncultured Porphyromonadaceae bacterium; assembly: GCA_947175645.1. Taxonomy (GTDB): domain Bacteria; phylum Bacteroidota; class Bacteroidia; order Bacteroidales; family Muribaculaceae; genus CAJUPY01. The sequence goes on along the minus strand of CAMWNP010000007.1, from coordinate 12,280 downwards.
CGGCAAGCATACCGTTGTAACTCTGCGGGTCACGCACAAGTTTCTTGCGAAGGGTGGAGGTAGCGGTGACGGCAAAGAGTATCACCGGGGCTTTCACACCATGTGCCCCCTGCGGCAGATAGTCGGCAAGCGAGAGGGTATGCTCAGCCTTATCCATCAGTCTCCTCTGACGGGGCGCATGGAAAGTTACAGACTCTTTCCCGTTGCTGAACACATGGATGTTGTCCGTGCTGTCTGAGCAGGCCTCGCACACAGCCATCTCCACTATTATGGATATCCCTTTTTCCACCCATTCATCAAGCATGTCCGACGCATCGGCAATCAGAGCCTCCGCCTGCGGATCATTCATGTCAGTAGGCTTTATTCCCCATGCGGCAAGGAACTGCTTCCAGTTGATAAGGTTAATGAGGTCAGAGATATAGACCGGCTGGATATGCAGCCCGAAGTCGGGGGTTGAGCAGGGTAGTGCCACAGGATAGTCAGGGCGGAGTCCGCGTGCCTGTTCCGGGCTCATCCGTGAGGCTTCCGATGCATGTTCGGTGCGCAGGGTTTCCTGAATTTCGCGCAGTTCGGCAAGATGTTTCTCCCTGCATTGCGGATCAATGAACAATCTTGCCTTTGAAGCCAGATCTGCCGCATCGGTGGTGTGAATCACACCCCCCATATAATTTGGAGCAATCTTGACAGCCGTGTGCAGAGCCGATGTTGTCGCACCCCCAACAAACAGCGGAATCTCCAGACCTTGCTCCTGCATCATCCGTGCCAGGGTCACCATTTCATTCAGCGACGGGGTTATCAACCCGCTGACACCTATGCAGTCCGCTTTCGCCTGAACCGCTGCATCAATTATGGCCTGCGGGGCAACCATCACTCCCAGGTCTATTACCTCGAAGCCGTTACACCGCATCACAACGGCGACAATGTTCTTTCCTATGTCATGCACATCACCCTTCACTGTGGCAAGTACCATGCGGTGGGAGCGTGATGTGTCGCATCCTTTGCGTGACTGCTCTATGAAAGGGGTAAGGAATGTCACGCACTCCTTCATGATTCCTGCAGATTTCACTACCTGGGGAAGGAAAATCTCACCGGCTCCGAAACGTTGTCCTACGGTGTCCATACCCTTCATCAGTATGTTGTCGATAATCTCTATAGGCGACAACCCGCTCTCCATTGCCCGTGTCAGCAGATCAGTGACTCCGGTTGTGTTTCCGTTCACAACTGCATTGACAAGTGCTTCATCCACAGATAGTTCCTCAGTCTGTTTGTTAGCGGCCGGCTTATCTTTTTTGGGGGGTAGATATTTCTGAGCCACGGCTATAAGGCGCTCCTTTGCGTCGGGGTCGCTGTTGATGAGCACATCGGTGATACTGCCGCGCAGGTCATCGGGGATTGAGTCCACATCCTGCAGGCCGGCGGGGTTGACAATGGCAAGCCTCATTCCGGCCTTACGGGCCATGTCGATAAAAATGGAGTGCATCGCCTTCCTGACAGGGTCATTTCCGCGGAACGAGAATGAAAGGTTGCTGAGTCCTCCGCTGACGTTGCTCCCTGGCAGATTGCCGGTTATCCATTCCGTGGCTTCCAGAAAATCCGCCGCATAACTGTCATGTTCGGCTATTCCTGTGGCTACGGCGAGTATGTTCGGGTCAAAAATTATGTCACCCGGAGGTATACCCTCTTTCGTGGTGAGAATATCGTAGGACCGGCGGCAAACTTCTATCCGGCGTTCCGGAGTCACAGCCTGACCCTTTTCATCAAAAGCCATCACAACCATGGCGCCTCCCATCCGGTGTATCTCCCGCGCATGTTCGCGGAACTTTTCCTCACCCTCTTTGAGCGAGATGGAATTTACCACCGGACGCCCCTGAATCACATTCATGGCAGTGCGGACAACATCGAAGTCCGAGGAGTCGATCATCACCGGAACCCTGGCTACTGCGGGATCTGTGGCCGCAAGTTGAAGGAAGTGCTTCATGCACTCCTTTGTGTCAAGCATCCCGTCGTCCATGTTGACATCGATGACCGATGCACCGGCAGCGATCTGCGATGCGGCAATCTGAAGTGCCTCGCTGTAGTTCCCTTCATTTATCAGGCGCAGGAACTTGCGGCTGCCCGCAACATTACATCGCTCCCCTATGTCAATAAACTGCTCTTCTCCGGTCAGGGCAAGCGGCTCCAGACCGCTCAGCAGCAACCCCGGGACTGCCGAGGGGACTGATCGTGGTCTCTTACCTCTTACCTCTCCGGCCAGGAGGGATATATGTTCCGGGGTGGTGCCGCAGCATCCGCCGGCAATATTCAGCCGACCGTTGTCAATCAACGGCTTCAGAGCGCAGATAAACTCTTCCGGGGTCTGGTCATACTCCCCTAATTCATTAGGAAGTCCTGCATTCGGATATAGAGCCAATGCAAATGGAGCCTCTTCAAGGGCACCGGTCAGCCGGGCTGCCTCATCGGCCCCGAATCCACAATTCATTCCCAACGCCAGCGGACCGAAACATCCCACCGTGGCTGCGAATCCACCCAAGGTCATCCCGGAGAGAGTACGTCCGTTGCTGTCAACAGTGGCTGATACAATCACGGGCACTTCACGCCCCTCCATCTCCATGGCATCACGTGCGGCCGTAAGCGCCGCCTTGGCGTTCAGGATGTCGAAGCAGGTTTCAATTATCAACAGGTCAACGCCTCCGAGAATCAATCCGCGGCACTGCTCCACGTAGGTCCGATGCATGGTGGCGAAGTCAATGTCATCCCCCAGATTCAGGGCCATTGTCAGGGATTTGGATGTTGGACCCACGCTTCCTCCTACCCAACATTCACGTCCGGTTGCTTTCAGATATTCATCACGTGCGCCACATGCCACCTCAGCGGCCACACGGTTAATCTCTCCGGCGCGGTGGCTCATCCCGTATTCGGCAAGGGACAGTGCATTTGCATTGAAACTGTCTGTTTCTATGATATCCGCACCCGCTTCCAGATATTCCCTGTGGATTTCACGGATGACATCCGGACGGCTGAGTACAAGCAGGTCGTTACACCCTTTAAGGCTCACTTCCTGATGCTCCGCCGGGTGGTCGTGGCAGCACCGGCAACCGGGATTGAAGTCAGCCTCGCTCAGACCGCGCTTCTGGATCATGGTGCCCATGGCACCGTCAAGAACAAGTATACGTTGTGTCAGCGCCTCTTTAAGCGCCTTGGATCTATCGGAAACAGGAAGTGTCATTTTTATCGTTTTGAGGAGAAAAACTCTTTCATCAGTTGACTGCATTCATCAGCGAGGACGCCACCCGTAACCTCGGACGACGGATGAAACGGTGAACGTGACGTGTAGGTGTGGTAGCCGCGTTTGGGATCGGAGGCACCGTAGACTATTCTCCGTAACTGGCTCCAGCCTATGGCACCGGAACACATCAGGCACGGCTCCACGGTGACATAGAGGGTGCAGTCGCTCAGATATTTGCCCCCTAAGGTTTCTGCAGCGGCCGTTATAGCCATCATCTCGGCATGAGCCGTGACATCTCCGAGGGTTTCGGTGAGATTATGCCCGCGCCCTATCACGCGTCCGTCAGCAACTATCACCGCGCCCACCGGCACTTCGTCGTTGCGGAAAGCCTCGCGTGCTTCGTTCAGAGCAATCCGCATGAACTTTTCATCACTTTCAGCGGGCATATTCATTGATGTTTATTACCATCCCTTCGTTGGCGGCGATTGTATCGGGGAAAATGGGAACAGCCTCGTCAAGCATCTCTTCGCCACTTTCATATCGTTTGGAGTAATGTCCTAAAATCAGAAGCCTGGCATCAGCCATTCGTGCTATTTCGGCCGCCTGTGCCGCAGTGGAGTGGAAACGCTCCTTGGCAAGTTGGGCCTCGGATTGCTTGTAGGTCGACTCATGATAGATCACATCCACTCCGCGCACAGCCTCGGCTACACGTGGATTGAAAACCGTGTCGGAGCAGTAGGCATAACTCCCCGACGGGTCAGCCGGGGTGGTCAGCCGGGAATTTTCTATCACCCGGCCGTCATCAAGCACAAGGTCGGCACCCTCCCTGAGCGAGGGGATGTCGCGCACCGGAACATTATAGAATTTCACCATATCACCTTTTATGTGGCGTCCTTTCGGCTTCTCCCGGAAGATGAATCCGGAGGCAGGAATCCGGTGGTAGAGAGGGAAAGCCTCCACTGTCAGCGCATGAGTTTCCAGAAGGACTCCTCCCTGCGGAGGAATTTCCACGAACTCAAGCGTGTAGGGGCGTTCGGCGCAGATGAAATCCATCAGTTGGGTGAACACAGGAATACCCTCGCGGTGCATGTAAACCCTCACTGTTCCGCCAACGCCATGCAGGGCCATTGTGCTCAGTAATCCGGGTAAACCCAGGCAATGGTCGCCATGAAGATGACTTATGAAGATATGGCTTATACGCGAGAACTTCAGCCCCATTTTGCGCACTGAAAGTTGCGCTCCCTCGCCGCAGTCGATCATCATCAGCGTGTCACGGAAGTTAATCACTTGACAGGCAGGAAGATGCCGGGCGGTTGGAGTGGCTGAACCGCATCCGAGTATGTTCAAACTGAATTTTTCCATACGCAAATTTACACAAAATAGTCTGGATTTCACCTTTGTGTGTCATACACCTACTCTTAAAACTTGTTAAATGACATTCTGCGCTTGACAAAAGCAAGAAAAATATATTAACTTTGCACAAGAAAACCGCGCATGTGGCGTAATGGTAGCCGCGTTAGACTTAGGATCTAATGTCTCAGGACGTGGGGGTTCGAGTCCCTTCATGCGCACGTAGTGAACAGCGTGTCGGAGATCTCAGCATCATCCGGCACGCTTTTTTAAACCTCATGTGATTACTCGATGTGGGCGGAAGCGTCATCCTTTTGAGGTTATTATGAGTTAAGAATTGTGCATTGTAAATTATAGTAATGAATCTCTCAGTTTTCATAGCCTCGCGGTTGCAGTTGACGCCTGCCGACGGTCGACACTCCCCGGGAGTGGTCATAGCCGTCACGGGTATGGCTGTTGCTGTGGCCGTCATGCTTCTCACCCTTGCCGTGGTTACGGGGTTCAAGGATGCGATCACACAGAAGGTGGTGGGCTATGATTCGGAACTGACCGTTGCACCCGTGCCCGCTGTTAACGAGTATGGATTCACTGACCCGGAGTCGACCCTTTTTAAATATGATGAGGTCATCAGCGGTGTGGTCCGGGGGGCGTTAGGTGATGATGTCAGTGTACGCGGAATGCTCTCCGCCACTTCTATTCTCAAAACCGACTCGGCGTTTGTGGGGCTGACCCTCATGGGATGGACTCCGGATGCTGACTACCCTTTCATCCGTGACCATATTACCCGTGGGGAGTTGCCTGACTATTCGAATGACTCCACTATCAACAGTGTGGTTATATCAGCCGCCACCGCCCGGGAACTGTCGCTTGAGCCGGGCGACCGTCTGTATGCTTACTTTTTCACTGACGGAAATCTGCGTGCCCGTCGTATTACGGTTGCGGGTGTTTTTGACACCATGTTCGGCGAGCGCGACCGCTTGGCCGCTGTATGTTCACTTCCGTTGCTGCAGGGTGTATATGGGGCGGATTCACTCACCATAAGCAGTCTGATGATCGACGGTGTTGGAATGGAAGGAGTGCAGGAAGCCTCGGAAAAACTGCAAGGCGCAATTCTGAAAGAGTATTACAGAGGAAGCCTGACCTCAGGAATGCAGGTGACCACGGTGTTCACCAACGGTGCGGTGTACTTCGGGTGGCTTGATCTGCTTGATACTAATGTCTGGGTGATAATCCTCCTGATGGCAGTGGTGGCATCCTTCACTCTGGTCAGTTCGCTCTTCATCCTGATCCTTGAACGTGTCAGGACAATAGGGATTCTGAAAGCGATGGGTGCCGCAAACATGCAGATACGCCGCATCTTCCTCTTCCTTGCAATGAAAATTGTTCTGCGTGGAATGGCCGTGGGTAACGCGGTGGCCCTTGCTGTTATGTTTCTGCAGGGAAGATTCCATATCATTCCGCTTGATCCGGAGGCATATTATCTGAATTATGTCCCTGTGGAGTTCAATCTGCTTCACCTGCTTGCCGTAAACCTCGGTACACTTATAATAGCATGGCTCGTGATGGTGTTCCCGTCCATGATTATCGCCACCATCTCTCCCTCACGCACCATGCGATACGAATAATCCGCGACAGGCTTTGGTGTTATCTCTTTTTTTATTAATTTTGCTCCATTCCTCAATATTATCAATACCTGCCCCATGAATTTTGAATTTTTACGTGTAGCAGCCGGCGTTGTTCCGGTGAGTGTTGGAAATCCCGAGGCTAACGCGGACGGAATCATCAGTCTTGCACGCGAACTTGATGACAAAGGTGTCAGTGTCATGGTGTTTCCGGAACTTTCAGTCACCGGCTACACATGCGCCGATCTTTTCCACAACCGGATGCTGCTTGCGGCCTCTGACGCCGCTCTTGAGCGGATTGCCTCTGAAACGGCCTCTCTCGGCTCGATGATAGTGGTGGGTGCGCCATATCTTGCGGATAATCAGGCATATAACTGTGCTGTAATTTTTTATAAGGGTAGAATCAGGGGTTTTGTTCCAAAGACCTATTTGCCGGGTTATGACGAGTTTTACGAGAAACGGTGGTGGACATCCCCCTCTTCAGCCACTCCCCGGAGCGTGACCGTGATGGGTGAGGATGTGCCATTCGGAACCGATCTGCTTACTGAGATTGACGGGGTGAAGATTGGTGTGGAGATATGCGAGGATCTGTGGGCGCCACTTCCCCCATCCACACATCTGGCTCTGGCCGGTGCGGAAGTTATCCTTAACCTTTCTGCAAGTAATGATAACGTTGGGAAGTATGACTATCTCGTGAATCTGATCCGCCAGCAGTCTGCCCGACTGATATCGGGATATGTCTACGCCGGTGCCGGTTACGGTGAGTCAACCACTGACCTGGTGTTTGACGGCAAGGCCATTGTCGCTGAAAACGGATCTCTCCTGAACCGTAATCAACGCTGGGGTAGGGGATTCCAGAGCGCTGTGGCTGACATTGACATTGAAGCGATCCGTCGTGACCGGATGCACAAAAAGACATTCTCAGACTGTGCCGCACGTGAGCATGAAGGCGGCTGCCGCCTGATAAAACTCTCCGGACGGGGCAATACCACAGCCATGGATGCCCCACTCGAACGGTATATCGTTGCAACACCCTTCGTTCCGGCCAATGATTCACATCTTGATGAGCGATGCACTGAAATCATCAACATACAGATGCTGGGGCTTGCAAAACGCCTTGAGGTGACCGGCTGCAAGAGTCTGGTGATAGGAGTTTCCGGTGGCCTGGACTCCACGCTGGCTCTTCTGGTGGCCGCAGGGACATTCGACATGCTCGGTATTCCCCGCACAGGGATTGTGGCCGTGACGATGCCGGGCTTCGGCACCACGAAGCGAACCCACAGCAACGCCGCCGACCTGATGGAGCAACTGGGTGTCACCGTGCGCGAAATCTCCATAGTCCCCGCCGTCAATCTTCATTTCAAGGATATAGGGCACGATCCGGAAGTGCATGACATCACCTATGAGAACGCACAGGCACGTCAGCGCACCTATCTGCTGATGGATATTGCCAACCAGGTAAACGGAATGGTCCTGGGAACCGGTGACCTCAGTGAACTCGCCCTGGGATGGGCCACATATAACGGTGACCAGATGAGTATGTACGGCATCAACGCTTCCATACCCAAGACGCTGATCCGCTCGCTGGTGCTCTGGTTCGCACGACGTGCCGTGAATCCTGCTGAACGCCGTACGCTGGAGGATATCGCCGACACTCCCATCAGTCCGGAACTTATACCGGCCAATACTGACGGCACCATAAAACAGAAAACCGAGGATGCCGTGGGTCCATACGAACTCCATGATTTCTTCCTTTATCACACACTCCGTTTCGGGCGCCGGCCTGCCAAAATCTACTACCTGGCCCGCCGGGCTTTCGGTGATCGCTATGACGGCGACACTATCCGCCACTGGCTCCGTATATTCTACCGCCGGTTCTTCACCCAGCAGTTCAAGCGATCCTGTATGCCGGACGGACCTAAGGTGGGAAGCGTTTGTCTGTCACCCCGCGGCGACTGGCGTATGCCTTCAGATGCCTCCGCTGCAGCGTGGCTCCGTGAGGTTGATTCGCTGTAAAAAGAATAACGGATATTGAAGGTGTGAGGAGGTTCGTGACAGATCTTCCGTGTAGTTGCTTTCGGAATTTGGACTCAGTCACATACTTATGTATGCTCCTATCGTCCTCATCCTCAGTGCCTTGCATTTGACATATTCTGACAAACCTTAAGAGGGTGCAGTTCACAGAATTTTGAACTGCACCCTCTTGTATGTTGTATTAGACAGATTTCCTGTTGATTCCGGAACCGTATCACCACAAGACGGCTCCTAAATCCTGGGGATTAATTGCGGTAGTCTTTGAGAGTACCTTGCAACTGTTTGCGGGCGAAGAATATGCGGCTTTTTACGGTTCCGAGCGGGAGATTCATTTTGTCGCTGATTTCGTTGTATTTGTAACCTGCAACGTACATTGAGAAAGGAACGCGGTATTCTTCAGCGAGGGCGTTGATAGCGCCGGTGATTTCGTTAGCGGCAACAGAGCCTTCGGGAGTTTCAAATCCGGAGTCCTGGGGGAGGTTGAGGTGATACAGATCCTCGGTGGTGTCAACAACGGTGGCCGAACGAACCACTTTGCGATAGTTGTTGATGAAGATGTTGCGCATGATTGTGAACACCCAACCTTTGAAATTTGTGTTCTCTACATATTTGTCTTCGTTATCAAGAGCCTTGATAGTTGTGTCCTGAAGAAGATCGTAGGCATCATCACGGTTTGAAGTCAGCATGTACGCGAAGTTAAGAAGATTACTTTGCAGACCCAATAATTTAGTTTCAAATGCTTTACTCATAATTGTAGATTTTAGTTGTGGTGATAAATAATTTATTTCGTTCGTATTACATAATTGTAACGTTTACGATGCAAATATAGTTCATTTATTTTTATCCTCCAAATATTTTTGCAGAAAAATTTCAATAATTTTTCGCCTAAATTTCACAATATGAATTAATATGTTGATATACAATGAATTACGCTGAGGAATATTTTTACAAATAAATTACAATAATTCTCTACTATGTTACAAAACCTGTTACAGAAGAGAAATATGGTAGAAAAATGCGTGATGTTACAGGTTGTATTGTTTTGTAATATCCGCGCAATTTCCTGAGTGTATGCCCACACAATAATATATAATGAATATATAATGGAAATGATGGGAGAGCATAAAAGATGGGGGCGGGCGTTTGTTGGAAATAAAGAAAACAGAATTACCCCTTTTTTTCCTTAATAAATTAGGTCAAGCAAAATTTAATGATTATATTTGCAGCATAAAAATAACATTAACCCATAAATCAATATCAACAATTATGTCAAAAGTAACAGTAGTAGGCGCCGGTAATGTAGGCGCAACTTGTGCTAACGTACTTGTTACCACCCAGGTAGCGGACGAAGTAGTTCTTCTGGATATCAAGGAAGGCGTATCAGAAGGTAAGGCAATGGACATCATGCAGACCGCTAACATACTTGGTCTGGAAACCCGTCTGACAGGCGTAACCAACGATTACGAAAAAACTGCCGGCAGCGATGTTGTTGTAATCACTTCAGGAATTCCCCGCAAACCCGGTATGACCCGTGAAGAACTGATCGGCGTTAACGCAGGTATCGTAAAATCTGTGACTGACAACGTTCTTAAACATTCACCCAACGCTGTTATCGTTTGCGTGTCAAACCCCATGGACACCATGACCTACCTGATCCACAAGACTTCAGGTCTGCCCAAAAACCGTATCATCGGTATGGGTGGTGCTCTTGACAGCGCACGTTTCAAATATTTCCTTTCAATCGCTCTGGGTGCTAACCCCAAAGAAGTTGAAGGTATCGTAATCGGTGGCCACGGTGACACCACCATGATTCCTCTGACCCGCTACGCTGCTTACCGCGGTGTTCCCGCTTCAGACTTCATCTCAGCAGAGAACCTCGCGGCCGTTGCAGCCGACACCATGGTTGGCGGTGCAACACTGACCAAACTCCTCGGCACTTCTGCGTGGTATGCTCCCGGTGCTGCTGCAGCACAGGTTGTTGCTGCCGTGCTCCACGATGAGAAGAAACTCATCTCTTGTTCAGCACTTCTCGACGGCGAATATGGTGAATCAGACCTCTGCATCGGTGTTCCCTGTATCCTCGGCAAAGAAGGTATTGAAAAAATCGTTGAATTCGATCTCAACGAAGAAGAAAAAGCCCTCTTCCACAAGAGCGCTGAGGCTGTTCACAAAACAAACGCAGCCCTCGCATCTGCACTTTAATCATATAATTCAAGGGTGGATCCGTGGGTGAACAACCCCTCATCCACCCTTGTTGTATATTTGAACAAAACATAAATTAAGAATAATATCTATGATTAAAACGATGAAAAAATTTGGTTTGCTGATGGCTGTTCTCGTAGCCGTTATGCTCACCTCATGCAGTGGTGCCAATGCAGGTGTAAAGGTGCTTGCGCCCGGTGAAAAGATAGAGATGACCAAGCCCGAGAAACTCACCATCATTGACTTCAATGCAACCTGGTGCGGTCCTTGTGTGGCTTTCGGTCCTATTTTCGAGGCTGCAGCCGAAAAATATGCCGGCAAGGCTGACTTCTACTCAGTGGACGTGGATCAGCATCAGGATCTTGCGCGTCAACTCAACATTCGTTCCATCCCCGCAATCCTCTTTATCCATCCCGATGGTACCCGTGACTGGTCAATCGGTTTGATGACAGCGGAAGAATTTGATGAACGGATTCAGGATGCCCTGGAATAATAATTCAAAATTTTGGTGTCCGGTAAATGTGTATAACCTCCTATTTTGACATGTTATATGGCTTGACAAGCCCCTTAATTCAAAGAACATGTTGGCTGTCCGGAGAAAAAGAATCTTCAAATTACATATTTAAGTTTTACCCGACACCAATAAATTCAAAACTCTCTTAAACATGGAGTCGCTCTTACCTGGGGCGACTTTTTTTATAAAATGAAAATCCGGGTGTATGAGAATATGAATCATTCCGGGTCGGAAGCAAATTGTGCAGGGTGTCCTTATTCTGATCTCGGGTTGTTCCTTTTGTATCCCGTTGGCTGAACCATCCGTGGGGAGGTGGCGTTATATCTACAAAAAATTAAGATATGAAAACAGTCAGAGATACCCTTCTTGGACGCCGTTCCATCCGCCGGTATGAACGTGAGCAGATATTGCCTGAACAGATGTCGTTCATTTATGACGCCATCCGTAACACTCCCACCAGTTATAACGGTCAGCAGTTTTCGGTGATTGATATAGATGATCAGGCCATGAAGGAGTTGCTTTACTCGCTGACTGATCAGAAGCAAATCAAGACGTGCAGCCACTTCCTGGTGTTCTGTATCGATTACTACAAGATTGCAATGGGGGCAGAGGCAAAGGGTGTGGAGATGCCTGATTTTCCAAAGACCGCCGATGGAGTGATTGTGGGTGTGGTAGATGCCGCACTTGCCATGATGAGTGCCATTGTTGCTGCAGAATCACTGGGTTTAGGCACATGTCCCATAGGCTATGCGCGCACTGCCGCCCCTGATGAGATTTCACGTATACTTGAACTTCCCAAGGGTGTGTTTGTTGTGTGCGGACTGGCATTGGGTGTGCCCCGCGAACAACCTGACCTGAAGCCTAAACAGCCGGATGACCTGATGTTCTTCCATAACAAGTACAGTACGGAAAATATTCCGCGACGTGTGCTTGCCTACGATCAGGTGATTAAGGAATATAATTCAACACGCGCCGGACAGAAATCGGATAATGACTGGGTTAAGCACATAATCAGTTATTACACCGAGGCGATGAACTATAATATCCTTGCTGCGCTGCAGGATCGCGGCTTAGGGGTGGAACGTTAAAAATCGTATGCGGATACGGGGTCTTGTAGTTCCAGGTGTATCAAATCCTGTCACTCATATTCTACGATAGTGTTCCGGCGGCTCGCGGATTTATAAATCCGGTTCATTCCACGTCGGGGAGCCTGTCACGCCATGACTGGTCGGTGAGCCAGCGTTGCATGGTGGGGAACTGCCCGGTACGATAACCTCTTTCGGTCATGGTGCGGTGCCACCCGATGTGGTTGCGCAGGGCTATGGGTAGGGT
>CAMWNP010000006.1 GCA_947175645.1 uncultured Porphyromonadaceae bacterium | reverse complement strand
CAAAGTTCGCTATCATTAAAGACATTCAAAAGACGGATAGTTTCGGATGGTTACCGATATTCTTATACCTTTGTTGATATATTCTCAAACAGAAAACCCATGCATGGTTAACAAATAAAAAAAAGGACTCCGCATAAAATATCATTATGGGAGTCCTGAAATGTTTGAGGGGAGCGTTATTCTTCAGTTCCTCTTGTGTTGGCTTTCGATTTATTTTTGGATGAAGATGAATCAAGGTCTTTTTCTTCCTGTAGATCAACTTCATTTTTATTTTCGTCAATGACTCTATACTGGAGGTAAGCCAGTGACTGGTCAGGAATTATCCTGAAACTGCCACCGATGGAGAATTTCCAGCGAGTGGCCAATGGAATGAATCCTTTTTTCAGATAAGCGTCGACAAACGGGTGTACGTAAACTTTGAAATTCTTCATTTTCAGGGAGTTCACCATGTATTCGATTTTTTCTTTCAGAGTGTCAGTGAACAATAGTGAAGGCTGAACCTCACCTTTTCCGTAACATGACGGACATGTTTCAGTAGTCACTATGTCAAGAGCCGGACGAACGCGCTGGCGTGTGATCTGCATCAGCCCAAATTTGCTTAACGGGAGAATGTTGTGGCGTGCACGGTCGTTGGCCATAATTTCCCGCATGTGGTCATAGAGCGCTTGTCGATGCTCTGCTTTGTTCATGTCAATGAAGTCAATCACAATGATACCTCCCATATCACGCAGACGGAGTTGGCGGGCAATTTCGTCTGCTGCACGGAGGTTTACTTCAAGTGCGTTGCTTTCCTGATCGTTGGTGGCTTTGGCGCGATTTCCGGAGTTAACATCAATTACGTGGAGCGCTTCCGTATGCTCGATGATGATATATGATCCGGATTTAAAAGATACTGTTTTGCCGAATGAAGATTTTATTTGCTTTGTTATATTGAACTTGTCAAAAATCGGCTGGTCACCGGAATAGAGTTTGACAATTTCCTTACGGTCCGGTGCAATAAGGGAGACATACTTGTCAATCTGCTCCTTAATATCAGGATCGTTTACATGAATATCTTCGAACGATGGGCTGAAAATATCGCGTAAAACACCAACAATACGACTTTCTTCTTCAAAAATCAGAGACGGGACATCTGCTTTCTGTGCTTTGGTTATGGCACTTTCCCAACAGGCGAGGAGAGTTTTCATTTCGTTGTTGAGTTCGGCCACACGTTTTCCTTCTGCTGAGGTTCGGATAATGACTCCGAAATTTTTTGGACGAATAGAGTCGATCAGTTGTTTGAGTCGTCTCTTTTCTTCAGTGGATTTGATTTTGGTGGAGATTGAAATTTTATCACAGAAGGGTATAAGGACAAGATAGCGTCCTGTGAAAGAAATTTCAGTGGAAAGTCTCGGACCTTTAGAAGAAATAGGTTCCTTGACAATCTGAACGAGTAGTTCCTGACCCGGTTTAATCTGGTCAGCGATTGTCCCGTGTTTGTCGATTTCGGGCAGTAGTTTGAGTTTGGAGAGTTGTGGAATCTTTTTTTTGTCAGAGAGAAGTTCTTTGACAAATTCAGAGTAGGTTGCAAATCGAGAGCCAAGATCCAGATAATGAAGAAAAGCGTCCTTTTCATACCCTACGTTGACGAAAGCGGCATTTAATCCCGGCATAAGTTTTTTGACTTTAGCGAGATAAATGTCACCGACGGCGTAGGCCAGGTTTCGCGATTCTTTTTGAAGCGAAACGAGTCGTGAGTCCTCTAACAGAGCGATAGAGACCTCATTTTTCTGTACGTCGACGATTAGTTCACTTCTCATTTTTGGATAATGGATAGAGTAAAAAATGCGATATAAATTAAACGCGAAGAACAAACTTTGAGCGGAGTGCGAAACGCGGCGCCGCATCAAAAGTTTGTCCTTGTATAGCGATAAGCGTCAGGTTAGAAATTATTTTTTCTTATGACGATTTTTGCGTAAACGTTTTTTACGTTTGTGTGTTGCCATCTTGTGGCCTTTTCTTTTCTTTCCGCTTGGCATACTGGGTAAGAATTAAAGAGTTAATAAAAAGGAATAATTCAATCAGTGGGAGAGTGGGTTAAATCAGAGAGATTAACGAACCTGTTCCTTGAAAGTATCAGCGGGTTTGAAAGCCGGGATACGATGTTCGGGAATAATGATTGTTGTGTTCTTTGAAATGTTTCGTGCGGTTTTTTCAGAGCGAGTTTTGAGGATAAAACTACCAAACCCACGGAGGTAAACATTTTCGCCGTTGGCTAATGAATCTTTAACAACTTCCATAAAGGCTTCAACAGTTTGAAGAACCATATCTTTGGGAAGACCTTTGGTTTTTGCGATTTCGTTAACGATATCTGCTTTAGTCATCTTATATCTTTATTTTTAGTTTTTAGGAATAGTCTTCAGATGCAAAATTCTTGTAAAATCGTAACCATTAAACAGTTGTCTGATTTTTTGCAGTGCAAATATCGTAATAATTTTTGAATTATGCAGTATTTTACCCCTAATTTTTTTCAAAATCTGTGGTGCGACGGTGTTTTTGCGTCATGTGTCATTGATTTTGCGGTTCATTAAGCAGTAAACTGTATGTCCGGGGATCAGAAATAATGTCAACAGCCTGATTAAAAATCGGGTTTAGACTGTTTACGACATGATAATATGAACCGTTATTGAATATGTCCCTTGCAATCAATCCCTTGATGACCGTTATTATGACGTTCCTGCTCTTTTCAAAATCAGTTTCCGAGTACTCCACACCTTCTTTATTACCAAGTTCCAGAAGTTCGCTGATCATTGGCTGTGTTATCTCAAATTTGTTGATGAAATCTTCCTCGGTATGATATTGTTTTTTTAATTCTTTTCGATGGTTGTCGACATAAGTTATGGCAAATTTATTGAGAACACCCTTGGCGACCATATCTCTGTAATAGTTTGAATAGGAGGTTGTGTCGATTGGGACAAACCGATCAGGCATTATGCCGCCACCACCATAAACTGTCCGATGGTTTTTGAGTGTATATGTCTTCAGTGATTCATCGAAATGGATAGAATCCGCTGACGAAAGTTCTCCACTCTTGATTCTGTTATAGATATCCGCATCATAGTCCTCCGTATCACCTTTTGTATATGGTTTCTGAATCAAGCGTCCTGACGGAGTGTAATACCTGCTTATTGTGAGGCGTACCATTGAGCCGTCAGGCAGGGGAAACGGCTGTTGAACGAGTCCTTTGCCGAATGTCCGTCGGCCCACGATAACACCCCTGTCGTGATCCTGAACCGCACCGGAAAGAATTTCCGAAGCCGATGCAGAGAACTGGTCGACCATGATTACGAGTCTTCCATCAGGGAAAATAGGATCACCTGAAGCATCAAAACTATTGCTTCTGTTACGATATTCTGACTTAGTGGAAACAACGTTATCATGTTTGCCAAGAAACATTCCGGCCACCTCAATTGCAGCATTCATGTAACCTCCGCCGTTTCCTTCAAGGTCAAGGATAAGGTTTCTCATACCTTTTGCCTTGAGGTCATTTATCGCCTTTTTCATTTCTTTCTCTGTTGACTCACTGAAACGAGTAAGGCGGATAAAACCGGTGGAATCATTGATCATAAATGAAGCATCGACACTAAATACTGGAATGTCGTCACGTTTGACTCTGAACGTAATAGGTTCAGGTATATTTTTTCTTAATACCTTGAGATCGACTTCCGTTCCCTTTGGTCCTCTCAAAATGCTCATTACTGAATTATTCTTGCGGTTCACTCCGGAAATGATGGAATCACCGGCAGAAAGGATTCGATCACCCGCAACAATGCCTACTTTTTCCGACGGACCTCCGGCAATAGTCTGCAATACATAAAGTGTGTCATTGAGCATATTGAACTGGATGCCTATCCCTGAAAAATTTCCGTTCAAAGGTGTGGTTAGTTCTTTTGTCTCCTCCTTATCGGAATAAGTAGAGTGGGGGTCAAGCGTATGGAGCATAGCCCTTATGCCCTCTTCAGTAATCTTTTCAGAATCAATACTGTCTACATAGAAGTTCTCAATGATCCGTTGCACCATAAGCAACTTCCGCGATTGATTATCATTAGCAGATATAGAATATGCGGTAAGGCAAAAGCCTATTATAAATGTCAGAATATTTTTCACTTTTAAAAATTTATGGAAGAAATGAAGATGTGTCATATCCATAACTGTCCAGTTCACGAACTACTGAAGAACTGATTGCGGCATGCTCAGGAAGAGAAAAAAGCAGTAAAGTTTCTATACCGGCTATCCTCC
The DNA here is from genome assembly GCA_947175645.1 of uncultured Porphyromonadaceae bacterium. Taxonomy (GTDB): domain Bacteria; phylum Bacteroidota; class Bacteroidia; order Bacteroidales; family Muribaculaceae; genus CAJUPY01. Next base: position 100,407 of record CAMWNP010000006.1, on the reverse strand, counting down.
GGTTGATATCCGCGAGATTCCTTTCGTATTCAAAATCAGAGACGGATCTGACACCTCTAAGTAAAAAGCGCGCTCCGAGTTCCCTGCATATCTCCACGGTCAATCCGGAATACAAAACTACAGATACATTAGGCAGATGTTCAATTGCCTTTTCAATAGCCTTTATCCGGTTATCATTATCAGATGGTGAATGTTTTGCACTGTTGATACCGACAGCAACAAAAATGTGGTCGAAAAGCGGGGCGCTTCTTTCAATAACAGAAAGATGTCCTATGGTGAAAGGGTTGAAAGAACCTGGGAAAACTGCTTTTTCAGACATTTTCCAAATCTTTTTTAGTTACGTAACTTATTTCGGTATCATCCTCCACTACCATATTATCAATGATAAAATTCTGTCGGACCGGAGTATTTTTGCCCATATAGAACTCAAGGAGTTGTTTCGGTTCATCTTCTTTGCGTAAAGTCACTTTATCAGCGCGCATATTCGGACCTATAAACTCTGCGAATTCTTCATGTGAGATTTCTCCAAGACCTTTGAAGCGGGTAATTTCAGCGTTAACTCCCAATTTTTCAATGGCCGTTATTCTTTCCTCATCAGTATAACAATAATATGTATCTTCCGGAATCCCTTTCTTTGAAGCATTTTTTCCTTGTTTACGTGCTATTTTTTTACTTCTTACACGGAATAATGGAGTCTGAAGGATGTAAACATGTCCGTTTTTGACAAGATCGGGACAAAACTGAAGAAAATATGTGAGCAGAAGTAATCTGATGTGCATTCCGTCGACATCGGCATCAGTTGCTATAATAACCTTATTATATCGCAGGTCATCTATGGATTCTTCAATATTAAGGGCAGCCCTCAAGAGGGCAAACTCTTCATTCTTGTATACCTCCACAAGCGGAAGTTCAAATGTATTCAGAGGTTTGCCACGCAGAGAGAATACGGCCTGAGTATTGACATTTCGGATTTTTGTAATTGTGCCGGATGCCGACTCACCCTCCGTTATGAATATGGAAGATGCGTTTTTTACTTCCGGATCTCCTTTTGCATCACTCAGATGGACACGGCAGTCAAGCAGTTTGCGGTTATGAATAGCAAGTTTTTTTGCTCGTTCGCGCGACTGCTTGGTGACCGTAGCCATGGCTTTACGGTCACGCTCGCTTTCCTGAATCCGTTTAAGAATTATGTCAGTTATGTCAAGATTCTTGTGAAGGTAATTGTCGAGTTCCTTTTTGATAAAGTCACCGATGAATTTACTAACGGAAGGCCCATCTTTTGACATATCCTTGGAACCGAGTTTGATTTTCGTCTGGGACTCGAAAACCGGCTCCTGCACTTTAATGGCAATAGCAGCCACCATGCCGTTTCTTATATCGGAATATTCAAAATTCTTGCCGAAAAAGTCTTTGAGCGTGCGGGCAACCGCTTCTTTGAATGCTGCCAGATGCGTACCACCCTGAGTAGTATGCTGACCATTTACAAAAGAGTAATACTCCTCACCATACTGATTGGCATGAGTTATAACAACGTCAATATCCTCCCCTGTCAGATGAATAGGCGGATATAGGGGCGGATTGGTCATATACTCCTTGAGCAAATCTTCCAATCCACCTCGTGAGAAGAACTTCTGTCCATTGTAAAGAATTGTTAGACCGGTATTCAAATAGGTGTAATTCTTCAACATAGGAACGATGAATTCATCAAGGAACCTATAGTTTTGAAAAATTGTATTGTCAGGTGTGAACTGAACAAAAGTACCGTTTGGTTCTTCTGAGGGAAGCGGTTGGGTACACTCAATGAGTTCTCCTGCAGAAAATACGGCCTTCACCATTTGCCCGTCGCGGTAAGAACAGATTATGAAATCGCTTGACAGTGCATTGACGGCTTTCAGACCAACCCCATTCAATCCGACAGATTTTTTAAAGGCTTTTGAATCGTATTTACCCCCGGTATTAGGAATAGAAGCAACATCAACCACTTTGCCCAGAGGGATTCCACGTCCGAAATCACGTACAGAAACCGTCATCTCGGAAACCTGGATGTCAATCTGTTTTCCATTACCCATCATAAATTCATCTATGGAGTTATCCATAACTTCCTTCATGAGGACATAAACACCGTCATCGCTATTTGTTCCATCGCCGAGTTTACCGATATACATACCGGGACGCCTGCGGATGTGAACATTCCATTTCAGAGTCTGGATATTGCTTTCATCGTAGGTGACCTGGTCAGGGGATGATGTGTTTATAGGTAAATCAAATTGAGTTTCTTCTGTCATGGCAACGGGTGATGAAGGTAAAGATTAATAGAAGTTATACTGCTTGCAAAACTTGTCGCAAGTGATTATTTTCTACAAAGTTACTCATTTTTTATTTGTTTTGCAAGAAAAAATCCAATCAACCCTATTACTTTCAGAGCCTGTTCATTTCCGATTCGGAAGCCGTGGAACCTTTGTATTTGCTTTTGCTTGGCTGAAAGTTGTAGATAATACTCAGCGAAACGCCTCTGTAATCATAACTCTGACGTTTGTCCACTGATATCCCGTTTGTATTCATTGACCAATTATTATTTGAGGTGTTGAAAATATTATTGGCTTTTAATTTTAATGTCAAAGACTTGTTAAACAGCATCTTAGCAATGGATGCATCCATAGTGAAGTAAGTTGATCCGAAACGGTTCGTGTGCATATCACCCTTCAATCGTCCGCTGATTTCCGCGGTAATAATCCAGTTACCGGGCAAAGTAAAAGTGTTGTCAAAATAATATGAGAACAGAGGTTTATCATATTTGGTATCTTTCAGTTCAAGCCACTGTTTATATACTCCTGTAGTCACATTCGGAGTCCAAAACCCAACAGGTTGTGTCCAGACAAGATATAGACTTAATACGGATAAATCAATATTTACAGGATGCATTATCAACTGAAGATCCTGAGCAGGATAGATATCCTTTACGTACGCATAAGTGTTTATGCTTCGTAACATATCTGCTTGCAAAAGGAAACCATTCCATGAGGAGAAGAATTGAAGGTTGTGCATACGCTCATCACGTAGAGAAGGATTCCCGCCTTCAATCTCGTGCAATCCCACATAGTTGAGAGCACCGGTCAGTTGTGCATAGGGAGGTCTTATAGTTGCCATTTTGTAACTCAGAGTAATCTGAGAGTTATCATTGAAAGAATAACCGAGTGATATGTCAGGAGTAAGTAGATTGTCCAGACGACTGACATTCTCATCCTTCTTTCCGTCAACCATATATTCATAATCAACATGTTCATATCTGGCGCCGGCAACCAGACTGAAATTTCTGAAACTCCTACGCCATGAGGCATATACCGCTAAAGAAGTCTGTGTGGATGAGGTAACGGAGGAAGGAAGATAACTTTCAACCTGCTGGGTCTTCATCAGGTAATCCAGATTTGTGCGGGTATAACTATCCTGTGTGCCGACTGCAAATGAACCGTTCCAAAGAGGAAAATTCATGTACAATCTCCCGGCCAATAGTGTCGATTTTTTTGTCTCTGATGAACTAACTTCCTGATTTAGAGAGTTCGGGTAAGATGTGACAACATCTCCTGTGGAATATGCTCTTCTGTAATCCCCATCAAAATGAAGAGTTACGTTATTGTCAAACTGCTTTTCAAGATAGATGGATCCAAGATGGTTATAGGCCGTTATAGTTTTATCAATAACACGGTCAAGGGTAGGGGAATCATCATACCATTCCTCACCGGTGTTACAGAAATCACCATACTCAGGATTATAACGGTAATAGCCACCAATGAATAGATTATCATTATTATAATTGAATCCGGATTTGACAGTACCGGCAGTTGTTGGAAAATGATTATGTTGGGATGAACCGATAATAGTTTCACGGTCATTGTACCATAATTTGTTCAATGTCACACCCTTTGTGAGAGTGTTGTTGCGATTGATTGAGCCATTGACAAAGAATTCCCATTTCCCGAATTGATATGCCAGTGAGGCATACTCCAGAACTGACCATTTTCTTCTTTTTTGAATCTGGAGTTGATCAGAGAATGACAGTCCTTTCTTGAAATTCTTCTTTGTCGTGATTTTCAAAACCGCATCAGTGGTACTTGAATATTCCGCCCCCGGAGCCATCATCAGTTCCACTTTCTTCAAATTGACTGAAAGCAGTTGCTGCAATTCTCGGTCATCTCGCATAGGTCGTCCGTCAATATATATTTCAACATTATTTTTCCCTATCACATTAACTGCTGAATCCTCTACTTTTAGCATTGGAAGAAGTGCAAGTACATCAAGAGCATTTCCTACATCTGCCAGTTTTGATCCCGCGATATATGAAACCAGAGTTGTTCCTTCAAGTTTTGTAGCGGGCTGACGAGCCGTGACAACCACTTCAGTCAGTTCTCTTTTCAGGCTGTCAGAATCAACACAATTATTCTGTGCGTCAACAAGAATTCCAATGAAAAACAATGGTGTCAGGATAATAATTCTTTTGATATTCATGAGTGAAAAATTTTGAATGATTAAACATCGCAAAATTACTCATTCATGAACTCAATATCCAAAATAATAGTCTGACACAACAGATTATAAAATACTGATATATAACGGATTATACGGAGGATGCTCTAAAAAATCTGACAGATTTTAAACAGGAATCAAAATATGTCCATTATTTTCGGATATTTTTCAATCGCACGTGGAAAAATGCGTGCCTTTAAACGTGATTTTCTCTTGTAGATTACATCAGCGGATTCATTCATCAAAAGGCATAACGTTCGCGTGGAAAAACCGCTTGACAAATAAACAAGCAACCGATATTCTTCCGGCTTAATGTCAGGATATACCTCCTTTGCTTTTAGCAGCAAATTATCACGGCAATCATTAACCGCCTGTTCAAGACCTGTCAAAGAATCAGATTGAAGAGATGATATTTCTGATTTCACTTTTTCAACAATCGCTTTTTTCTCATTCTTTGTCCCCTGCGATTCATAATAAGTCTGGCATAGTGAATCAATCAATGAAAACCTGTTGTCAAGTAAGCCGTGCAGTTTTATTTCCAGACGATCAATATCAGTTTTTCCTGCATCAATCCTGGACTTAAGTTCCGAGGCTTCCGCAATAAGAATAGCATTGCGGGAATCCTGTTGTTTCATGCGTCTGCGCATCAAACCTATTACACCGGCGCCCAAAGATATAAGAAATGCTCCGGCATATATGGTGTTTTGCTGTTTTAAACGCTCATTATATAAATAAAACTCTTTTTCTTTTTGATAATATAAGGCTTCCGAAAGGTCATCCACACAAGAACATTCCTTAATCAAAGATTTAAGGTGTGATGCTCTTTCGTATTCGGTTGATTTGGTGTGATGTCCGTAATAATCAATAGCAATGTTGACTATTGTATCATTTGGTGCTGAAAGGTTGTTTGCTGCCAGAGCCTCGGCATAAAGCAACGCCCATCTCGCCATCACTGACGAATCGGAAAATTCCGTAACATCATATTTATTAAGCGACTTCAGTGCAGCCACAGGATCTTCAATCAACAGACGTTCAGACTCATCCAGTTCACTGCTGACACGGCTATCCCTGGCGGAACATCCCATCAGGAAAATTGCTATAAAAACGAATAACAGAATACGCATACATTAGCGAAGTTAAGATTCACAAGAGATACTTGCAAAGTGATGTGAGGCACAACACTCATGAATAGTTTTGTCTACAATGAAATGTCTTGATGCCATTCCTGCAATCGTGGTCATTTCATGTGATACCAATATAATTGTTGAGTGAGCCGCCTCGCGGGCTATTATATCGTAAATTTCTTTTTCAAACTGCTTGTCGATATAACTGAGAGGTTCATCAAGGACAAGGAGATCCGGGGAACTAATTATGGCTCGTCCAAGCAATCCACGTTGTAACTGTCCGCCTGATAACTCACCTATAGGTTGGTGGCGATGGTCTTTAAGCCGTATAGTATCGAGAACTTTGTCAACCAGATGTTTTTCTTCCGCCTTAGAAATATTTTTTTTGCAGAGAAGACCTGAAGAAATCATCTCTTCTAAAGTTATAGGAAACCGGGAGTCAACAGCATTCTTTTGAGGAAGATAGCCAATATGGAGAGTCTTTACCTGAGAGTTATCGCTGAAATATGTTATACTACCTTCTGTTGGTTGCAGAAGTTTGAGTATTAGTCTTAGCAAGGTTGTCTTACCTCCCCCGTTAGGACCAGTAATGGCAATGAAGTCACCCTTGTTAATGTTAAAATTTACATTGCTCAGTGTGACTCTCTTTTCCCATCGCATCGACACATTCTTCAGTTCAATTATTTTTTTCTCCTGAAAATCCATCTGCAATTTTTTTTATTTCTTTTTCCCAATCTTCGCTCATTGTGTTCAGTTCGATAATCTTGGCATTGACATGTCCGTTCAGTGTTGATGCCTGTCCGGAGTCAAACTCCTGCTGGATGAAAAACAATCCGGCTGCCGACTGCGCCGCATCGTTGATCCGTTGCTGCAACTGTCTTACAGATAGTTCTTTAGAGTGACTTCCCACTACGATTTGTTTTAGGTTATAGTCATTAGCAAGATAACTCAATGAAGGATGCCATACAAGAAAGGCAGAGTCGCCTGACTGAGAAATTGCCATTGAGAGAGTAGATTCAATGGAGTCAAGCCGAGCAATGACAGAGTCACGGTTATGTATGAAATACTCCTTGTGCATTGGAGCCTTCTCCATCAATATATCCGCTGCGGTTGATGCCATGATTTTCATGTTACGAACAGAACTCCATACGTGAGGATCAGGGGCCTCACCATGATGATGGTGATGGTCGTGGTTATGATCCCCAACGGAATGGTTACATTCTCCATGTGTATCAAAAAGTAGTGAGATGTTTTTCGCACCATTATAGATATCCAGTTCCGGCGAGTTTTCGCGCAACTTGCTTATCAGCGACTGTTCGAATTCAAGCAGTCCCAGCGGTATGTATGCATCAGCATCAGCCACAGACAGCATTGTGGCAACTGTTGGTTCAAAAGATTCCGGATTTGCATCGGAATTCATTATGGATTCCACTTTTACATATTGGCCACCAATAGATTCTACAATATATTTCTGCGGTGGAATACTGACAACAATGTCAAGTCTGCCATCCTCAGAATTTGATTCCCGGCTATAACAACCTGTAGTTACGCTTATTACACCGAGAAGCAATGATGTTGCTATGTTACGAATTTTCATTTATTATATACAAGAGTGTGGAGTTGAAGAACGAACATTTCCAGATCACAGATTGGATGAGTAGACATCAAAATCATAGGCACCTCAGGCAACCCCTTCGCATAAGGGGGTTGTACGTAATTAAAATCATAAATCGCTGTAAATCCTGCACGTTCATAAAATCCTATCCTTCGCCCTGCTTCCGGACTGCATCCGGCAGGTTCAACTTCAACCACCACGGAAAGGCCGTCACTTCCGGATCTGATTTTTTCAAGTATTTCTGAACCGATTCCCTTACCTCTTAACTTAGGAGAAACGGCAAAATGTTCCATATATATGGCTTCAGGGAATCTCCATGTAGAATAAAATCCTACAGTACCGTCGGTATTACTTACAATAATAAATTTGTAGAATGGAGCATCAGATTCTATAAGCGACAAGATACTGTCCCATGGTCTCCGTTCTTCTTCCGGAAAGGACTCAATATATAAAGTCTTGATTGAATCCAGCAAGCCAATATTACCGGAATTGACCGAGGTATATATTAAATCTTTAGTTGACATCTGTATAATCTTTAGAAATTTGATGACAAATTTACGAAAAAATTAATGAAAAAACCGTCCTAATGAGCATATAATAATAGGAAAATAAAAAAACATTCTGTAACTTTGCATAAAAATTCGTACCTGAAAGAAGTGAAATACGAAGTAAACGGAGTATTTCTCTTTAATAAACTAAAATGAGAATTTAGGGTACTTAGTTGCAATTAAATAAATTAACTTATAATAATTATGTTACAGGAATTAGATTCTCTTGATGTTAATATCCTCCAACTTCTCTCCGATAATGCACGTAAACCGTATCTTGAAGTAGCACGAGAAACCGGTGTTTCAGGAGCGGCTATTCACCAGCGAGTTGCCAAACTGCAGCAGATGGGAGTAATAAAAGGTTCAGAGACATTGATATCTCCGGAGTCAATCGGGTATGATACATGTGCATATCTTGGCGTATATGTCAAGGACCCTCAAACCTTTGACACTCTGCTCGAGAAACTCAAACTTATTCCTGAGGTGGTTGAATGTCATTTGACTACCGGTCAATATGACATGTTAATTAAAGTTTATGCGAAAAACAATAAGGATTTGTATGACATTATACATACAAAGTTTCATTCACTAAACCTCGGAAGAACCGAAACCATCATTTCTTTCAAAGAACTTTTCAAACGTCAGTTGCCTATCAGCCAAACTGTGGAGAAGTAAACTGAATCTGATGGTGGAGAAAGGAGTAGAAAACACTATGTATAATCCGGAAGATATTCTCATAAACGCCATCTCTTGGGCCCGCGCCGCAGGGGCAGTGCAACTTCGTTATTTCAGAAATCCCGAACTGGTGATTGACACAAAGTTCAATATAAACGATGTTGTGACTCAAGCGGATAAGGAATCGGAAAAACTTCTGATTTCCTTGATAAAAGAAACCTATCCTGATCATTCGGTTCTTTCTGAGGAATCAGGAGAAAGAGGTGATGAAAATGCTGATTACCGATGGATTATCGATCCATTGGACGGTACTGCAAATTTTAGTTCCGGATTGCCGATGTTCTGTGTCTCCATTGCGGTAGAATACAAAGGAGAAGTGACAATCGGTGTGGTGCATGCTCCGTATCTGAACGAGACGTTCCATGCAATGAAAGGGGAAGGTGCGTATCTGAACGGAGAAAAGATACATTGTCGTCATACAGAATCGTTGGAGACATCCATATTGTCCACAGGATTTCCGGTTGACCGTAAAACAAATCCTGACAATAATCTGGAAAACGTAGCACGTGTTCTTCCCAAGGTACGAGGATTACGTCGGCTTGGTTCGGCCGCACTTGATATGAGTTATGTAGCGGCCGGATTTCTTGATGGCTACTGGGAAATGGATCTTCATCTCTGGGATATAGCAGCCGGCATGTTGATTGCTGCAGAATCAGGTGTTGTATGCAGGAATTTCAAGGACAATCGTAATTATTCCATAATGGTTGCGACACCGGAAATAGAGAAGGAATTGTTCAAAAACCTTGTTTGACATGTAGAAAATATCCAACGAGTAAAAAAAAGAAAAAAATATTTGTTTTTTCTCAAATATATTCTGGATTTATTTGTAAATTCGCAGCAGAAACAAACTTTAAACAATTATGATATTCAATTTTCGTGTCGTATCAGACGAAGTAGATAATTTCAGACGAGAAATTCAGATTGACACCACGGCAACTTTTCTTGATTTGAAAAATGCCATCTGTGATTCAGTCGGATTTGACAAAAACGAAATGTGCTCATTTTTCATCTGTGATGAAGGGTGGGAGAAAGAAAAGGAGATAACTCTTGAGGATATGGGTACCGACTCTGATCAGGATGCATATCTGATGGAGGATTCCGTTTTAGAGGATTTTATCGACGATGAGGGTCAGCGATTGTTGTTTACGTTTGACTACCTGTCGGATCGCTCATTCTTTATGGAGATGAATGAAATAATTCCTCGTCGTAATCTGAAAGATCCCGTCTGTACGTTAGTAAAAGGCAATCCTCCCGCCCAACTGACAGATATCAATGAAATTGACATAGCCCCCGCAGCAAAAACCGTTATACCGTCCGTAGAGGATCTCGGAGAAGAATTCTACGGCTCCGACGAATATAATGAAGATGAATTTGACTCGGAGGGGTTTGACGAAATAAGCGAAATGGATAATCTCTGATAAATTATAACCTTACAAAATGGGGTACTTCAAAACAAAATTTGAAGTGCCTCATTTTAGTTTTATAAAGTTTCAGGTTGTATGTATGTGAGAATAAGCGGAATATGAAGACAGGTTTAACAACAAAAAATACCACTTACCAATCAAACTAATTACAAATGAATAGATTTGGTACTGAAACTTGGTGATTAAAATTATTCTTCATACATTTGCATACGAAATACGGCCGAAGAGTCGGCCTTCACAAGGTGTTATTTACGTATCTTTTTTTAGTGAATTCTCGCAAAATTAACTAATGGACAGAAAGATAACGGCAGATGACACCTGCATTGATGGCATATTCTTACCCTTTTGGTATCTATATGGCTTATCGGTGTGGGGTTGCTGCATATTTCTGTCCAAGGCAATGCGAGAAGCCTACTAATGAGAATATGCAGATGACAATCCCACACCTTTTTTATTTTCTAAATATTATATCCATGGGATTGGGATAAAGAGAGAGAAAATGAAAAATAAAATCGTAAACTTCCAAATCGTCCTTGCCGTTGCCTTATGCATACTTCTTGCAATAATATTTTCTAAAGTATGCAGATGAATGACTTTATAGTTTGCGGTGGACTCCAATAAGAACAACACTCGTATTCTGTGATATTTATGGAACATAAATCATTACGTCACTCCATAAATTTCCCATTAACCGAAAAAATTAAATCAGTTCCCATGGGTTGCCGGGCAGTAATTAACATTTATTGCCGAACCTGTTCGCATAAAAATGCTAATGTGGTTTCAGATAATCCAAAAATATTAGTTATCTTTGCAAATTAATTGGAAAGCAAACAGATACTGAAAAATATGGGATTTTTTGATTTCTTTTCTAAAGAAAAAAAGAAGGAGACTCTTGACAAAGGACTTGAAAGAACTAAAGAGGGTCTTTTCAGTAAACTTGCGCGTGCAGTTGCAGGTAAATCCACTATCGATGATGATTTTCTGGATGAATTAGAGGAAGTTTTCCTCACCTCGGATGTTGGCGTGGAAACAACCTTAAAGATCCTTGACCGTATTAAGGAGCGTGTTAAACGTGATAAATATGTCGGCACTGAAGAACTTAATAATCTTTTGTGTGAAGAGATTGTTGAAATGCTCTCAGAAAATGAGACAGAAAACGACTTGAGCGATTTCCATATTCCTACTTCTCATAAACCTCATGTAATTATGGTTGTTGGAGTTAATGGGGTAGGAAAAACCACCACAATAGGAAAACTTGCTCACAACTTCAAGGCCGCGGGCAATAAAGTTATGCTCGGAGCAGCAGACACCTTCCGTGCAGCGGCAGTTGAACAACTTGAAGTGTGGGGAGAGAGGGCCGGTGTTCCGGTAATCAAACAAAAATTGGGTGCGGATCCGGCCGCGGTAGCATACGACACACTTTCTTCAGCCGTTGCAAACGATGTGGATGTTGTGATCATTGACACAGCAGGACGACTGCACAACAAAATCGGTTTGATGGATGAACTTTCAAAAATCAAACGAGTAATGCAAAAAGTTGTCCCTGACGCTCCTCATGACATTCTTCTTGTTCTTGACGGTTCAACCGGACAGAATGCTTTTGAACAGGCCCGCCAGTTCGTGGCAGCCACAAGTGTGAATCAGTTGGCAATTACCAAACTTGACGGCACCGCAAAGGGTGGGGTAGTAATTGGAATAAGTGACCAGTTTAAGATTCCTGTAAAATACATTGGTCTGGGTGAGGGAATAGGTGATTTGCAAGTATTCCATAAACGGGACTTCGTGGAATCACTCCTTGATATTAAAAATCAGTAACTCTAATAAATACAGATAGTTCGATTTGGTTCCAACCATGTTTTGTTGAGAACAATCGGATTATACGGTTATGCCGTTACTTTCTCATGCAGGAAAAACTTGTAAACATAATATCTCTGGGTTGCTCAAAGAATCTTGTTGACTCAGAGCGACTTATAAAAATGATGGAGGATGCCGGCCATAAGGTCAAGCATAATCCCAAATCAATAAAACGAGGATCTGACGTTGTCATCAACACATGTGGTTTCATAGGTGATGCAAAGGAAGAATCAGTTAACACCATCCTTGATGCCGTAAAATATAAACGGATGGGAAGAATCAAATCGGTATATGTAATGGGATGCCTCTCAGAACGATACCGTGACGCTATGCCTAAATTGATTCCGGAAGTGGATGGATGGTATGGCAAATTTGACTGGTCCGGACTCGTTAGTGATCTGGCTCACAAGTCTCCGGGGTCAGCACCCTATGACCGTGTGATAACTACGGGTCCTCACACAGCCTACGTCAAAATAGCGGAAGGTTGTAACAGATTTTGCTCGTTTTGCGCTATTCCTCTCATTACAGGGCGATTTCACTCACGTCCGATCCCTGAGATTCTTAATGAAGTTGAAACCCTTGCTGCAAAAGGGGTTAAGGAATTTAATATTATTGCCCAGGATCTATCAAGTTATGGCACTGATCTTGCTCAAGGAGAAATGCTTCTTCCTGAGTTGCTTGAACATATGGCGCAAATTCCGGGCGTAGAATGGATCAGGCTGCATTATGCATATCCGGCTCAGTTCCCTTATGGAATTCTTGACGTTATGAACAAGTATCCGAATATCTGCAAATATCTTGATATCGCATTACAACATTGTTCCGATATAGTTCTCAACAACATGCGACGTCATATTACAGGTTCTGAAACTGAGGAATTGATAAGAACTATCCGTAAGAAAGTGCCCGGTATACACCTGCGTACCACTCTTATGGTCGGTTTCCCGGGGGAAGGAGATAAAGAATTCAATGAACTCCTGAAATTTACAAAGAGGATGAAATTCGAGCGCATGGGCGCTTTTGCATACTGCGAGGAGGAAGATACATTCGGCGCAAAGAATTTCAAAGATGATATTCCACAGGATATTAAAGATAAACGCCTGGATAAATTGATGATGCTTCAATCAAAAATCTCTGCTGAAATCAACAGTAAAAAAGTTGGGAAAACGTTAAAAGTATTGATTGACGGTAGTGAAAACGATTATTATGTCGGTAGAACTGAATTTGATTCTCCAGAGGTTGACCCTGTAGTTTACATAAGAAAAAACAAGCGGTTGAAAAAAGGTTATTTCTACAATGTCAGAATTACCGAGGCAAGTGAGTATGATCTTTATGGAGAAATAGTTGAATGACTTTCCCGATGAATAAAGAATTAGACGCAGCCTTAGTGGCCGCTGAGCATAATATTCCGTTCGCGTTGTTCGCTTTTCCGGGGTCAGAGGATTACAGATTCATGGCTAATCCGGAGAGGACGATGAAAGGAGATTCATATTTCATAATAAACAGATGGAACACGAAATTTTGTGATTCCATTAAAGTTTATAATGAAATGGATGCCGAAACATTCCTTAATTCCAAACCGGGTTTTTCAACTTCAACCTTGAATTCTCCCATACAGTCAGACTCTACAACACGTGAGGAATATGATGAAAAGATTTGTCAACTGATAGAAATATTGAAGAGGAGGGGTGGTAAAACGGTTTTCTCCAGAATTATTTCTGAGACAGATACTCATGTTGATCTGGGTAGACTTGTCAATGCCCAGTTCAAATCTTTCCCGGATACTTTCCGGTTTCTGTATTATACTCCTGAAACAGGATTATGGCTGGGAACATCACCTGAACTTCTCTTTGACTACAACAATCATTCTCATCGCTTTCAGACAATGTCGCTTGCGGGAACAAAAGTTATGGATGATTCAGACTGGGACAACAAGAATATTTGTGAGCAAAATATTGTCGCTCAGTTTATTAGCGATGTTCTTACCGAGAACGGAGCGATATTCTCTGTGGAAAGATGTAAGGATGTACATTTTGAGCCTGTACACCATATATGTGACATGTTTACAGGGTTCCTGAGGCCAGAACTTTGTTCGAAGGTACTTGATCAGTTGAGTCCTACACCTGCCGTCAGTGGCTTCCCTGTTGAAACAGCAATCAAAGAGATTTCAATGCTTGAAAATCACTCACGGGAATGTTATGGTGGATACGTTGGATTCGTGACTCCGGATGAGTTAAAGTGTTACGTCAACCTCAGATCCTTAAAGTTAAACAGAACAGGTTATTGCATTTTTGCAGGCGGTGGTATCACCGCTGAATCTATTCCGGAAGATGAGTGGAGAGAAACCGAAAACAAAACTATGATTCTACGTGGTAACATCAATGATGCCATAATCAAATAAACTTTATTTTTTAATGAAAAAACGAGGAACCGCTTTCCCTTTATTACTTATAGCAGTGTGCGTGGTGGCATTAGTTTCGCTTCTACCCCTGAATAGTTCAAGTAATGGAAAACTTAAAGATTTTTCATTATGGAGTGATCTATTCCCCAAAGAGGAAACCGAGCAAATTGGAGGAGATACTTATGTTGACCCTGATCTTGAAAACATGATGGCAGCCGCATCTGATGACTCCGCCCACACAGACAGTGTTTCGGAAACGGCTTTAATTTCTACTGATTCCATGCAGATAGAAATTGACGGACAAGTTGATGATGAGGAGACAGAGATTATTGAGATTGTTCCAGTACCTGAACGTCCGGTAAGAAAAGAGGGTGAACCTGTTAAAATTGAAGACTTTTCAGGCACACGCCTTGCAAAGTTCCGTGACGCTATGGCTAAACGACAGACACGACCTGTTCGAATAGCAATAATCGGCGATTCCTATATTGAAGGTGATATTTTTTCCCAGAATATTCGTGAGAAACTTCAGGAACAGTACGGTGGTCATGGAGTAGGGTATCTACCACTTAGCAGTGAACTTACCGGATTCAGACAATCCATCAGACAGTCATGTTCAGGATGGAAAAAACATGATTTCAGAAATAATGGCAAAAGATATTCCACACTTTCAGGAATTTACCACACTCCACAAGGTAATGCAACAACAACTGTGAAAGGCTCGAAAAAAATGGCTCATTCTGCTAACTGGAACAACTCCAGATTCCTTTTCATCGCGCCCACTGCAACAAACATAACAATTACATCTGCCGACGGAGTCCCATGTGTATATAATGTTGAGCCCTCTGAGTCTGTGCAGTCCATTGAATTGAACGGTGAAACCGGTGAACTCAAATTGTCTGCCGGATCAAGTGATCTTATTGCCCTCGGTCTTTATCTGAACGATAATTCAGGGGTAACGGTAGACAACATGTCAATACGCGGATACTCCGGTATAAAACATGCTGAAATATCAACTGAACTTGCAACTCAGATGCGGCAATTCATCGACTATGACCTTATTATCGTTGAATATGGAATAAATGCGCTCACCTCCAATATTACCAATTACAACTATTACACAAGTGCCATGGAAAAAGCCATATCACGTATCAGACAGGCTTATCCGCAAGCCGACATACTTGTTATGGGAATTGGCGACCGAGGGGAGAAAAAAGGAACCGGAGTTCACTCAATGAAGTCAGTTCCCTACATGGTTGACCAGCAAAGAGAAATGGCTCATCGTCTTGGAGTTGCATTCTGGGATACCAGAGAGGCTATGGGAGGTGAGGATGCCGTAGTCGAATGGGTTAAGAACCGAGACGTTAACAAAGATTATATTCATTTATCATTCACGGGAGGTGATCGTCTGGCATCTCTATTTGTTTTATCGTTAAATGATATGATAAATGATTAAACGATTATTCCTCTGGCTTCCTTTGACGATGGTGTCCGTGGTCGCTTGCTCGGGTACTCCCGATGACAGCAATCAGGCTGCTCTTCGTGAGGGGACCGTTATCATAGAATCGGGGCCCCAACTTACGGATTTACCCTCTCATGATTTCATAAAACCTGAATCAAACCATATTCAGATGAACGGAGATGACTGGACTGACCTACGCTTCAAACTTGCTATGGCAGATGCCACTCCTGTGAATATTCTTCAGATAGGTGATTCCCACATACAGGCAGATGTCTGCTCACAAAGAGTTCGCAAACTGCTTCAAGAGCGATATGGTGATGGAGGGAGAGGTTTGATTACACCTCTGAAAATCGCAGGGACGAATGAACCGTTCAATTATTCATTCACCACTGATGATAACTATGTTTCAGCAAAACTGCTTAAACTACCCTGGATGACCGACATGGGATTTACCGGAGTGGGATTTTCTCCTAATTCAACATCGTTCTCAATTACTCTGTCAACCGTGGTTAAATCTTGTCCGGAAGGCGATCCATTCAATTCCATTACCATTTTTTCTGACGGACGTGTTTTTGTTGACCGTATCACCAATGAAGAAGATGCAAGGGTGACATTCTCGGATTCAGTCCATGATTATCAGACCATTGTAAGACTAAGAACAGAACAAACCACTGTTACTCTTCAGATCCATACATTTGAAACCATAACAATATTCGGAGCATCGCTACTCAATACCAAAGGTGGTGTAAGGTACCATGCAATCGGGAACAATGGTGCGACCTATTCATCATACAATCAGTTGATGTCAATGGGAAGCGATGTTGCCATGCTGAACCCTGATCTTGTCATTCTCAGCCTTGGAACAAACGAGGCATTCGGAAAAATATCGGATGAAGATATGTATTCGGAAATAGGTTATATGGTCAGAGATATTAAAAAAAATAACCCGGAGGCGAAAATTCTTTTGACTACTCCAATGGAATGTCAGCGATCAAAACGTGTTGCCACCCGTTCCACAAGAAAAGGGCGGCGACGTACTGTCTATTCCAAGTCCTATTCTATAAACGAAAATGTTAAGCATATCCGCAATATAATTCTAAAGTACGGCAAGGATAATGGTATCCCTGTCTACGACTGGTATGAGGTTGCAGGTGGTGACGGTGCATCAACTCTTTGGATTGAAAACGGATTGATGAATACTGACAGAGTACATAACACATTTGCCGGTTACGATCTTCAGGGTGACCTTCTCTACAACGCGCTTGAAAAAGCATTAAATCCCATTGACTAATTATGAATGACATTATCACATCTCTCAAAAATATATTGCTTTACGACCCACAGAATCCCTTGTTGTTCAACACAGGGCTGTTTCTGGTTTTGTTCGTGGCGTTCCTTTTGATTTATGAACTTTTGAGCGGTCACAGAACTCTGAAAATGATCTTTGTGATACTGTTCTCTCTCTATTTTTATTATAAATCCTCTGCTGAATGTTGCTTCATTTTGCTCGGAGTATGTTTGTTCGATTATATTCTCGGCAACTTGCTTGGAGCGGCAAAGAGTAATTTACTACGGCGCTCAATGGTTGCAATAAATGTCATTGTCAACATCGGTATGCTTGTTTACTTCAAGTATTTCAATCTTTTGATAAGTGCATTCACATCAATAACCGGAACTAACTTTGACCCTTTACAGATTATTCTTCCAGCAGGAATATCGTTTTTTACATTCAGATCAATCAGTTACATAGTTGACATCTATCGTGGAGAGATGCAGCCTTGCAACAATTTTCTGCATTACACGTTCTATCTGACTTTTTTCCCTCCACTGCTTGCAGGACCTGTGGTACGGGCAAAAGATATGCTCCCGCAGGTAAAAGAAGCGGCTCCGGCAACTCAGGAAATGATTTCATCAGGATTATTCCTGATTATCTGCGGTTTGGTGAAAAAAGTCATCATTGCCGACTATATAAGCGGTAATTTTGTGGACCGCATATTCGATAACCCTTCATTATATACAGGATTTGAAAATCTGATGGGGGTTTATGGTTTTACCCTTCAATTATATTGTGACTTTTCAGGTTACTCCGACATGGCGATAGGTCTGGCTCTTTTGCTCGGGTTTAGATTCAAGGATAACTTTAACTCTCCATTCAAGTCACAGAGTCCCACTGAATTCTGGCGCAGATGGCATATTTCTCTTTCACTATGGTTGCGGGACTATCTGTATATTCCACTTGGCGGCAGCCGTACCAAACATAAGTGGCACTCTCACGCTAACCTTGTGACCACAATGGCACTCGGCGGCTTGTGGCACGGAGCCTCACTGATGTATATTATCTGGGGATTCTGGAACGGAATCCTGCTTGTGTTACATAAAATGTATAAGAATATTCTTGGCATAGGGAAAGATGACAAACCGGGATTCCTGCGCAGATTCTTAAACATATTCTGTACATTTAACCTGATTGCGTTCGGATTCATGTTCTTCCGTTCAGAGTCCATGGAAAAAGTAAAGGAGATGATGCATCAGATTTTATTCAGTTTCCATGCAGATGTCGCTCCTCAATTTCTTGACGGATACCTTCTGATAGTGATTGCTATAATAACAGGATATGCGCTCCATTTCACCCCTCATTCCTGGTTTGTGTGGACTCAGAAACATTTTGCAAAAATCCCTTATGTTGTTCAGGCTCTGATCATCGCCTTGGTGATTCTTATAATAATTCAGGTGAGATCATCTGATCTCGTTCCGTTTATTTACCTCCAGTATTAAAGCATCTTTTGCCTATATTGGTTAATGCTTACACTCTTAAAACACTCTTAAAAATATAGAAAGCGAAAATATATTCACCAATTAACTTTGTTATAAGTGAAATATTTTGTAATTTTGCACGCTAATTACGGTAATAGACAATATGAGACAACTAAAGATTACCAAATCAATTACTAACCGCGAGAGCGCATCGCTTGACAAGTATCTTCAGGAAATAGGTCGTGAGGAATTGATTTCTGTAGACGAAGAGGTTGAACTGGCACAGAAAATCCGAGAAGGAGGTCCCGAAGGAGATCGTGCCCTTGATAAACTGACCCGAGCCAACCTGCGTTTTGTGGTTTCTGTAGCCAAACAGTATCAGAACCAGGGATTAAGTCTGCCTGACCTTATAAATGAGGGTAATCTGGGTTTGATTAAAGCAGCACAGAAATTTGATGAAACTCGTGGTTTCAAGTTTATTTCCTATGCCGTTTGGTGGATTCGTCAGTCAATACTTCAGGCTTTGGCTGAACAGTCTCGCATAGTTCGTCTTCCGCTCAATCAGGTCGGCTCTCTTAATAAAATAGGTAAAGCACTTTCAAAATTTGAGCAGGAAAATGAACGTAGACCATCACCTGAGGAACTTGCTGATGCACTTGAAGTGCCGGTTGACAAAATTGCTGACACTCTGAAAGTATCTGGTCGTCATATCTCGGTTGACGCGCCGTTCGTGGAAGGTGAGGACAACTCATTGCTTGACGTTCTGACTAATGATGACTCGCCAATGGCTGACTCTACTCTTAATCAGGAATCATTATCAAAAGAGGTGGACCGTGCACTCCATCAACTCACTGACCGTGAACGCGATATCCTGAAGATGTTTTTTGGTATAGGCTGTCAGGAAATGACTCTTGAAGAAATCGGCGCTAAGTTTGACCTTACACGCGAACGTGTCCGTCAGATCAAAGAGAAAGCGATACGCCGCCTCAAAGGTTCAAAAAGCCGTCTGCTCCGTGCTTACCTCGGTCAATAATTTTGTCACGAGACTTTAATTTATCAAGAGGGTGTGTCGAAATTCAATTCTGACACACCCTCTTAAGATTTGTCAGAATGGGTCAGATGCAAGGCGCTGAGGATGAGGCTGATGGGAGCATACCTAAGTATGTGACCGAAGCCGCTTCCGAAAGCAACGCCACAGATGGCTTATTATGACACACCGTCTTTCGTTTTTCTAATGGTAGATCATGACAGTTCACTTTTATGGCATCCAATAATACGGAGGTTTTGATCTATGTAACACTACCCATTTTTCAAATTCATCCATATTTCTGACATTGTCAGCAATCACAGCCTCATAATATTCCACTCCCTTATAATCTTTATCAAGGGGCGTCTCAAACTTGAGCATGAGTATGGTTTCCCGCTTCTCATCATTAAGAATATCCGTTATCCTATTTGCCATATCCTCAAAATAACCATCATATCGAGAGCCTTCCAATATATGTATTATATCAAATTGCCAGATTCCGTCGTTTTCTGATTCATATAGGATATGCCACGCCATACACCGCTCATCGGTATTTAATCCATTGATGCACTTAATCTCTTTAACACGAGATAGTTTGGCTATTTGCGAGACAATAGCTAAACTGGATTCTGCACTGATTTGAGAAGAATATACATGCAGATCAATATCCTTGTGTTTTGCCATAAGATTCATTTTCAATGAACCTACAATATTAACTCTGCATCCTGCCTGTTCCCAGATATCTTTAATGCCTGATTCATCGAGCACTCTGAGTGCGGTTTCACGGAACAACCGTGATAATTCTAAATATTTTTTCATTTTTGCGCATTTATAAATCTTCAAAGATACGACATTTTTTTCAATAGTGGATAAATTTGCGCACTATGTTATCCAAGCCATCTCAATGAAAGGTTCAATGTATTCATTTGGTTTGGGTAATTCATCAAAAAATTGTACTTTTGTAACTCTAAACCATCAGTATGAATATTTCAAGGAAATCATTATATATTTCCATGTTTGTCCTTTGGGCAGCGGTGGATTACGCTTCAGCGAAATCTCCCGTTCTGGCACCCTCCTATGCATGGACTGTCAATCAGCCAACAGGTGCTCAAGTTGAAGCACCCATAGACACGTTGATGCTTAATTACTACCGTCTGAGCATACCCTCGGAAGTATCGGATGCCTACGCAACCACAGGAAATCTTGGTGCAGAAGGTTATAATCTCATATTTTTTAATAGGCCGTTACAAAGCAACTTCTTCTTCAATGATGCTCTTGCCGCATGGTTACCGTCTGCGAGCAGTGAGAAATTTTATAATACGCGTATCCCCATGACTTTGCTTTCTTATAATTTCGGAGGAGGCAGAGATAATGCACAGGACAGACTTCAGACGGTATTTTCAGGTAACATCAACCCTAAGGCCCAAGTTGGCGTAATGGCTGATTATCTTTATTCGAAGGGAAGTTATAATTATCAGAATACAAAAGACCTTACATGGGGAGCATCAGGGTCATACCTCGGAGACAGATATGAATTTCAGGGTTACTTTTATCACTATAATCTGCTGAATAAAGAAAATGGTGGCATAACTGATGAACTTTACATCACAGATCCGGCTCAACTTCAGGGTGGTAATGCTTCTATAACACCAAAGACCATACCAACTCGACTTACTGCTTCGCACTCAAAAATAGTCGGGGAACATTTCATGATGAATCACCGGTATAAACTCGGTTTTCACGAAACTGAAATGATTGATGATACTACTGAAGTCAAACATTTCATTCCCGTAACCACCTTCTTCTGGAACAGTACATATGATGGAGGTAAACACATCTTCCGAAACACATCCGCATCTGATGAAAAGAGTTTCTGGAAAAACCATTATCTTTCTTCTACCGAGACTCATGATCACACAGATTATTGGGCCTTCACTAACTCCTTAGGCATCAGCCTATTGGAAGGTTTCAACAAATATGCTAAAGCCGGTCTGTCGGCCTATGCCAAGTATCAGATCCGACACTATAGTCAGACTCCTGACACTATTTCAGTCTTGCCTGAACTTCCGGAATCACTCACTCCGAATCCATTTCCCGAAGTGTCACCAAAAATCACTCAGTCACTGTTGTGGGTTGGTGGCGATTTGTCAAAAACCAAGGGGTCGATACTCCGTTACAATGTGTCAGCGGAATTTGGAATTGCCGGTCCGGTAGCGGGAGATCTCTCTGTTAAGGGTAGGGTAGACACGCATATCCCATTGTTCGGAGACACTGTTGATTTAACGGGTTACGGTCACTTCATCAATCGTGAGGCGCCATATCTCATGAACAATTATGTGTCAAATCACTTCATCTGGCACAATGATTTCGGTAAGACAAGAAATTTACGACTGGGCGGATTCTTATATATTCCTTTCAGCCACACTCTGATAGACGTTGGAGTAGAAAATGCCCAGAACCATATTTATTTCAACAATGATTGCCTGCCTGTGCAACACGGTGGTTCCGTACAGATTTTTTCAGCCCGACTTGAACAGAACCTTCGGGCAGGAATCCTTAACTGGAACAATAGGATCACTTATCAGACAACAACAGATGAAAACGTTATCCCTTTGCCTAAACTCACAGTTTACAGCAATTTATATCTTTTATTCAAAGTTGCCGGTGTCCTGGACGTACAGTTTGGTATAGACTGTGATTATTATACACGCTATAAGAGCGTTCAATATCAACCTTCGACAATGTCGTTCTACAACCAGACGGCTCAACTCTGCGGTAACTATCCATTCATGAATCTTTATGCCAATATGAAACTGAGCAAGACAAGATTTTATATTATGATGTCTCATATAAACCAGGGCATGACGGGTTCAAACTATTTTTCAATGCCTAATTATCCCCTTAATCCTCGCCGTCTGCAATTCGGAGTTTCCGTGGATTTTGCAAACTGATAATCTCTGATGAAACAACTGCAACTGAAAAAAGGGTCAATTCCGGTGTATGTGGTAGGATTACTCGTAGTCCTGATTCTTATGTTCATGATAAAGAAATGTTCAACCACAACTTTGAGTTCTGATGATCATCGGGCTTCTGGAGACACTCTGAATGTTGCTATAGAACTGTCACCATTAGGAATTTCTACAAGAGAGGACACCCTGTCAGGGTTTCATTATGACTTAATCAGATTTCTTGCGGATAAACACAATCGCCCGTTACAGGTTACCGCTTTCAGTGTTCCGTCTGCGGCTTTCGGTAAACTGAAATCAGGCCGATATGATATTGTGATTTCTGATATCCCCTCCACCTCAAGAATGAAACAGGAATTCATATTTACTGTCCCGATTTATCTTGACAAACAAGTTCTGGTTAGAAAACATAATGAATCTGCGGAACACACGTTTGAGTTATCACATTATTCATTGGCCGGGGATTCTGTATGGGTTGCTGAAGGTTCCCCATTTGCTGACCGTATAAGAAATCTGGCTCATGAAATAGGAGATACTATCTATGTCATTGATGATCATGGCTACGGAATTGAACAGTTAGGGATACTGACGGCATTAGGGGAGATAAAACAATCCGTCATGAACAACGAGCAGGCAGAACGTTTAAAAAACACTTATCCTGACCTTGATATCTCCACTCCCATTTCTTTCAATCAGTTTCAGGGATGGGCTCTGTCACGGGAATCAGAGCAACTTCGGGACACCATCAACCGGTGGCTGGATGATTTCAAAACCACGCGTGAATATAAAAAACTGCTCAAAAGATATAACCTGAATTAATTGAATTTTCCACACTAAAAATCAATATATGAAATTATTAGTTACCGGTTCTCATGGACAACTTGGAAGGGAATTGCAACTCCTGCTGGATAAGGAGATGCCCGGTTCCGCAATATATACTGACAAAGATGAACTTGACATCACCGACCAGAAGGCCATAGAGGACTTCCTGACAAAGCATGACATTTCACATATCATCAACTGTGCCGCATATACAGATGTGGAAAGGGCTGAAGATGAGAAACTTGAATGTTCAGCACTAAACTTTACTGCGGTTAAAAATATTGCTATGGCTGCCGATTCCAACGGTGCTAAAGTTATCCATATCTCAACAGATTATGTTTTTGACGGTACCTCCAACCGTCCATACCGTGAATCTGACAAGGTAAATCCAATATCTCAATATGGCACAACAAAGCGTAAAGGTGAAACCGCGCTTATTGCTTTGGCTCCTGAAAGTATAATCATCAGAACAGCATGGCTTTATTCGCCTTACGGACGGAATTTTGTGAAAACTATGCTTCGACTCTTCAAATCCCAGCCTGAGGTTAAGGTCGTTTGCGATCAAGTAGGAACTCCGACCTATGCAAGGGATCTGGCAAAGGCGATATTGAAGATTGTGAACTCAAATCAATGGGTTCCCGGAATATACCACTTCACTGATGAAGGAGTAGCATCATGGTATGATTTCGCAAAGTCAATAGCGAAATTGTCAGGGTATGGAGATTATAAGATAACCCCCATTCCCTCTGAGGAATACCCTCAGGGAGCAGCCCGTCCATATTACAGCGTACTTGACCGAAGTAGAATCAAGGCCACGTACGGAGTGGAAATTCCCCATTGGGAAGAGAGTCTGGCTGAATGTCTGCGAATAATGAAAGAAGAAAAATTTTGAATTAATAATTATAAACTGTGTCTAATATAACTGATGAAATAAGTCGCCGGCGCACATTTGCGATAATCTCTCACCCTGATGCCGGTAAAACCACACTTACTGAGAAACTCCTGCTCTTCGGTGGTGCAATCCATATAGCGGGTGCGGTAAAATCTAACAAGATCAAAAAAACCGCTACGTCTGACTGGATGGAAATAGAAAAGCAGCGCGGTATATCCGTTGCAACTTCCGTAATGGGATTCAATTACGGAGACTACAAAATCAATATTCTTGATACCCCCGGTCACCAGGATTTTGCTGAAGACACATACCGGACTCTTACTGCGGTGGACTCAGTGATTATTGTTGTGGATGTGGCGAAAGGCGTGGAGATGCAAACCCGTAAACTGATGGAGGTTTGCCGAATGAGAAATACTCCGGTAATAATATTTGTAAACAAACTTGACCGTGAAGGACGTGATCCTTTTGAAATTCTTGATGAACTCGAAGCGGAATTGAAGATTAATGTACGTCCGCTAAGTTGGCCGATCAACATAGGTGCAAAGTTTAAAGGAGTTTATAATATATATGAACATTCACTTGACCTGTTCACTCCTAATAAGCAGCGCATCAGTGAACGAATCGAGATATCGGATATTGAAGATCCACGCATAGATGAACTTGTAGGAGAGGCTGATGCCACAAAACTGCGTGAGGATCTTGAATTGATAGAAGGGGTATATCCGGAATTTGAGGTAGACCGTTATCTTGAAGGAAAACTTGCCCCCGTATTCTTTGGCTCGGCACTTAACACGTTTGGTGTCAAGGAGTTGCTGGATTGTTTCGTTGAAATAGCACCTGCACCGCGTCCCACTAACGCTGAGGAGCGCGAAATAAAGCCCGAAGAAGAGCAATTTACGGGATTCGTATTCAAGATTCATGCTAACATGGATCCGAACCATCGCAGTTGCATAGCATTTGTAAAGGTTTGTTCCGGAAAATTTGAGCGTAATGCCAATTATAAGCATGTACGTTCCGGAAAAATGATGAGGTTTGCCGCTCCAACCGCTTTTATGGCACAGAAAAAGAATATTGTTGACGAGGCATTTCCCGGAGATATAGTGGGTATCCCTGATACCGGAAACTTCAAGATTGGAGATACTCTTACTGAAGGTGAGGAACTTCATTTCAAAGGATTACCCAGTTTCTCTCCTGAAATGTTCAAATACATAGAGAACACAGACCCGATGAAGTCAAAACAGTTGGAGAAAGGAATCCAGCAACTTATGGATGAAGGTGTGGCACAGTTGTTCGTTAATCAGTTTAATGGCCGCAAGATTATCGGTACGGTAGGACAACTTCAGTTTGAGGTTATCCAATATCGTCTTCTTCATGAGTATGGCGCGCAATGCCGCTGGGAGCCTATCTCGCTATATAAGGCATGCTGGATAGAAAGCGATGACGCAGAGGCACTGGCAGCCTTCAAAAAGCGTAAACATCAGTTCATGGCAGTTGACCGTGAGGGTAGGGATGTCTTTTTGGCTGATTCCAATTATGTACTTCAGATGGCACAATCTGATTTCCCCAAAATAAAATTCCACTTCACAAGCGAATTTTAATAGTCAATGAGCGATGTAATAAAACTGTTACCGGATTCTGTAGCCAACCAGATCGCTGCCGGAGAAGTCATCCAGCGCCCCGCTTCAGTGGTTAAAGAACTGGTTGAGAATGCTATTGATGCAGGAGGAAGATCTGTAAAAATCATTATTAAGGATGCTGGCCGAACACTTATCCAGGTGGTTGATGACGGATGCGGCATGTCAGCAACAGACGCCCGTCTGGCCTTTGAACGTCATTCCACATCTAAAATAAGTGTGGCTGATGATCTTTTTTCACTTCATACAATGGGTTTCCGTGGTGAGGCGCTTGCATCAATATGTGCGGTGGCTCAGGTTGAACTTATTACCAAACCTGAAAATGAGTCGCTCGGAACAAAAATCTGCATAAGCGGATCAAAGGTTGAGTCACAGGAACCATGTACCGCATCCCGTGGATCTAATATGATGGTGAAGAACCTCTTTTTCAATGTTCCTGCACGCCGAAAATTCCTGAAAAAGGATTCTGTTGAACTCAGTAATATTGTGCATGAATTTGAGAGATTGTCATTAGTCAATCCAGGTGTGGATTTTGAATTGGTCCATAACGGAAATGTAATGCACCAATTGCTTCGCGGTTCACTCAAAATGCGTATAGGCCAGTTATTCGGAAAGACTGTTGAACGCCAACTCATCCCAATTGATGTGGATACTGTTTTGGTAAAAATATCCGGATTTATTGGTCTTCCGGAAAATGCCAGAAAACGTGGGGCTTTGCAGTATTTGTTCGTCAACGGCAGAAATATGCGTCATCCATATTTCCACAAGGCGATAATGTCTTGTTACGAGAAACTTATCGCACCGGATGTCCAGCCAAACTATTTCCTTAACTTCACCGTTGATCCGGCAACTATTGATGTTAACATCCACCCTACGAAAAATGAAATAAAATTTGAGAACGAGCAGGCAATATGGCAGATTCTCGTGGCCGGCGTACGTGAGGCTCTTGGAAAATTCAATGCCGTACCATCAATAGATTTTGACAGAGAGGACTCACCGGAAATCCCCGCTTTCAACCCTGATGCAACGGCAGATCATGAATTTAGGGTTGACACAGGGTACAATCCGTTTGCTGAAAATAACAAACCGACAGGAAATCCGGCATTTAAAAACAGTGCCATTAATAGGACGTTGGGACAGATTGGAAGTGACTGGGAGAAACTATATGAGGGGTTTGAAAGACGACTTGAACCAACTCCTGAGGTTATCCGTAGCAGTGCTATCAATTCAATGATAGGAATTGATGATGAAAATATCAGCATCGCACAGTCAAAAATCCAGTTCAACGAAACCGAAATGGTAAAGCCGTCACCGGCTGTTTTCCAGTTGAAGAACAAATATATCGTAACTCCGGCATCTTCAGGAATAATGGTCATTGACCAGCACAGGGCTCACTTATTGATTCTTTACAATCGTTTCATCAACACTCTTTCCATGGGCGTATTAGCCTCTCAGCAACTCATTTTCCCCGAACCTCTTGAACTGACTTCTGCAGAGGAAGTCATTCTTGACAGTATAGTGGACAATCTGAAAATGATTGGATTTGAACTTGAGCAGAATGATGGGAAATGGAACATTACCGGCATCCCTTCATCGCTTGAAAATAATAATCCTGTTGAAAGCCTGAAAAAAATACTCTACGAAGTATCTGAGGGAGGGGATGTATCAGAAGAAGAATTGCTAAAGTCATTGGCATTATCATTGGCATCTGTTTCGGCAATTCCTTATGGGCAACAACTCTCATCATCAGAAATGGAGCATATCATGAACGAATTGTTCCGGATGACGTCACCTTCCTATACACCATCCGGAGCAACCGTAGTAAGCATATTACCCCTTAATGAAATAGGTAAACTGTTTGATTAAGGTTAGTCCTCAAGATAAAAGTCTATTCTTGTCACAACCCTTATTCTTTTTATATAAGGGGTGTTGGGATCACGGTCAGAAATGGTGAACTGACCCTGATCGGCATTTTTGATTTTTCCAAGAGTACTTTCAGAGTCCTTGGCAAATCTATTGCCCGCTTCACGAGCATTGGCTGTTGCTTCGGCTATCATTTCAGGCTTGATATGATTAAGTTCCGTAAAGTCATATTGTACCTGATACTGATATCCTCCATCAGTGATTACTATACCTTCTTTTAAGAGTTCTCCCTGATTTGTAATGAGTTTACGAACCATATCCACATTTTCTGACACAACAACTATCACTGAGGTAACATTATAACGATAGGGCAACTTCATTGTGTTATATCTGTCTGCGCTCAAATCAATTATCTCCGGAGCATTGACCGATATTTCACTATCAGAGATGCCACTACAGGTGAGATATTGAATTATGGTGTTGTTGCTCCTCTGTATTTCATCATATAAAGTTTTCAGATCATTACCAACAAGTTTATATACAATTGGCCATGTGACTTTATTTGCCTTTACTTCACGCTCTGCGAGGCCACGGACAGAAACCATTCTTGACTGCTGCGATATGGAATTAATTCCGCTGCGAATGCACAATCCAAGCCCGACAAGTCCTATTGAAATTACCAAGGATGCGATGATTACTTTAAATTTTGACATATTGATTATTATTAAAAAATATATATAAATAAGACAATCGCTAAACCGGATGGTTTAACGATTGCCTGCGTAGATATATTATCACCAATTATTTTCTGGCAACAATGTATGCGGAAACTGGAGCGATTTCAATGTTTCCACCTGTTGTTTCTCCTAATCCGGTAGCGTTAATTTTACCATCTTCAGCGATGATTGACCAGTTTCCTTTGGGGATTTTTACAGTCCTTGTCTCATCTGAACCATTGAAAATTATCTTTATTTCTTTCCATTCATCCCCATTGGCATTATTAAGGATCGAATAGGAAATAAGATTAGGTTCCTTTGAGTTGTCAAACCTGATATTCTTAGCGACTTCTTCAGAAGATGTCATACGGAATGCCGGATGATTCTTACGAAGTTTTATAAGTTCCTGATAATACTTGAAAAGATCTTCATTCTTATGTTTGAGATTCCAATCAATAGCATTAATGGAATCAGGAGATTTATAGGAGTTATGCACTCCTTTTTTATCCCTGAACAGTTCCTCTCCGGCAAACATAAATGGTGTGCCTTGCGATGTAAACACAATGGTCTGGGCAAGTTTTGCAGCACGTTGTCTTTGTTCCTCTGTACTTCCAGGCATCGATTTAGCCAGTTTGTCTGTCAGTGTGAGGTCATCGTGGCATGATACATAGTTGATAATCTGAGTGGGTGATAAGGCATAGGGGAATTTGGAGTTATTACCTTTTGCATAATCCACCTGCGGGTGAGCGGTTGATGCAACAATGCCGATCTTAATTGTCTCTTCATTACCCGGCTTACCTGTTGCAAATCCACGGTCAGCAGCATTACTGTAATGTCCTTTCACTGCATCTCGGATATCATCGCTGAAAACCGCAACCCCGGGCATTCCGGAAACATTCTCCTTAAGGGCTCGCCGTTCAACGGGTAGGGGAGAGTCACCGGCAGTCCAGCCTTCTCCATAAACGAAAATTGAAGGATTAATCTCTTTCAATTCACGCGCAACACGATTCATTGTTTCCATGTCATGGATAGCCATAAGGTCAAATCGAAATCCGTCGATATGATATTCATCAGCCCAATATTTTACTGAATTGACTATGAAGTTCTGCATTTGCTCACGGTCAGACGCGGTTTCATTACCGCATCCTGATGCATCACTGTAAGTTCCATCAGGACGATATCTATAATAATATCCCGGTGCGGTAAGTGAGAAATTAGAATCATCGTTCGCTGCAGTGTGATTATATACCACATCCATTACAACCCCGATTCCGGCATCGTGCAGAGCCTTGATCATTTGTTTCATTTCTTTGACTCTTACCTCAGGAATCATCGGATTTGTGGAGTAAGAGCCTTCAGGAGCGTTATAATTAACAGGATCATAACCCCAATTATACTGATTTGCCGGAAGATTTGATTCATCCACACTGCTATAGTCATAAGATGGGAGAATATGTACATGTGTTATCCCGAGTTCTTTCAGGTGGTCAATACCAGTTGCATCACCGAACGCGGAACGTGTGTTGTCCTCCGTAAGCGCAAGAAACTTTCCTTTATTGACAACACCACTTGATGGATGCATGGAAAAGTCACGATGGTGCATCTCGTATATTACCGCATCAGTAATATTCTTGATTTCAGGTCCTTTATCAGAATCCCAACCAACCGGATTGGTTTTATCAAAATCAATAATGGCTGCTCTATGACCGTTTACACCCACAGCCTTGGCCCAGACTCCCGGAGTTTCATTTAACCATTTGTTGTTATGATTAACTTGAAAGGTGTAGAATTTGCCATACAGTTGACCGGGCACGGAGCAATTCCATGTGCCGTTTTCTCCCTTGACCATGTCAATAACCTGTGAAGGTACAGGGGAATTATTACTGTCGTATATGTTTACCTTAACGGCCTCTGCTTGTGGAGACCATAACTTGAAATTTGTTCTGTCGGCTTCGACGGATAGTTCCAGATCATTACCGTTATAAGAGGGCAATGCGTTAAGAACCGCATCTGACTCAGTGTTTGCAAAAACTGAAGGGACTGAAATCATCAACGAACCGGAAACCATGGCAGTGAAACAGATTGCTGCTATAGATTTATTCATGAAATAGAGTTTTACACATTAATATAATATATAAGAGGAGAGGGGAGAGATGCTGCCTTTTAGTTCTCCATTTTTTACGATAAACTTAGTGGAGTGAACATGATCTGTGTAAGTTCCGTCCGGTAAATAGGTATTCACCTTGAATGACTTGATTGGTTTATCAGAGAAATTAATAACTGCAACCCCTTTCTCTCCGCGGTTCACAACAGCCACAGATCCATCATTAGTATACTCGATATTTTCTCCCTCTCCTGCCATGGCATGGCGGAAGTTATTCGCTGCCACAACTTCAGGGTGTTTGAATTCATCGTTACCACGTTCTCCGATTCTGTTATTTCCCCAGTAGTTTTCACGTGTGCTTCCTGCGGGACGAGAGAAGAAGAGAGGAGTTCCACCTTTACGAGCGGTAAGAAAAACCCATCCCATGCGAATCTGATCATCAGTAAGACCTGCAGATTCATGTGCATTGCAATATGTGTCGTGTGACTCAACCCATGTCACAAGATGTTCAGGATCAACCGGATGATTCCATGCTTTTAACTCGGCTGCATTCAGGTTTCCAGCGCTGATAGCCTCGCGTAAATTGTGACCGTAAGCACTTGCTGTCTGTCCGATATACTCTGCATATTCTGTTTCTTTCACATTTTTATCCTGAAGGACTTCACCATATATAAATATGGAGTCAGGCATAAGCAATGACAGACCTTTTACGCCTTCACGTCCGGTTGCAATGGGCCAGAAATTGTTCTTTGTTGACTTCGCATCCAGAGGGTCTGAAGGAAGACCGATGTGTTTCGCCGTGTCATAACGAAATCCACGTGCACCCAGATTGATAAGGTCGTTTACGTACTGAAGATAATAATACTGAAAATCCGGATTTTCTGTATTAACATCAGGTAAACCACCCATCATACCTGTGGTACACTCATATCTATCGTTCCACTTGGTAATGTTGTGAAATCCGTTTTCATGGAACAGATTTTCGTGACCGCCAACTGCATTATCAAGAGAAGGAAGCACTGCGGTATGATCAATGGCAGTGTGATTCGGCAGAACATCAACAATGACTTTCACATTATATTTATAGGCACTGTCACACATGGCTTTGAAATCATCACGAGATCCAAGCATATAATTACCGATTTTCCAGTCTGTGGGCTGGTAATAATAATACCATTTTCCCTGGATGGAATCTCCTGGTTCACTGAACAGAGCCATACCACCATTATCTCCGACAAAACATGTTTGAGCGGGGGAGGTCTGAACAAAATCATAACCGGCATCGGCAATATCCTTCATATTGTCCGCTATGGTATTAAATGACCATGACCAGGCATGTAGGATGACATCATCCGGAGCCGAAGTTTTTGAATGATTCTTTTCAACAGCCGAAGATGCGAGTACGCATGAGAATGATAAGGCTGCAAATGTAAGTAGACGCATGATAAAAATATTTAAAAATTATTTTTGTTTTTCTTATGGCATTTTTTCGTTTTGTAAAATTAATAAACTAATCTGACTTGAACAAGAGGACAGATTTAAAATGGTTATTATTAGTAATATAAATTATTAAATAGGATAGAACGAGTCACTCCTAAAAGATTCCTATAATCAATATTATGTTAAATAGCGTTTGGATTTTTATTGTGATGTTTACAAACGGAAAGGGAGAAATAAAAAAGATCTCGTCAAGATAATTCTATAAATTGAGAAAAGATGAGAAAGTTTACAGGACAATCTTTAAATAAATAAAAACAAATGTGATTAAAAAAATATTACAATTTCGTGAACAATATTACAGGGGATATTTGTTATAATTACGAAAGATTACTAAAAGAAAGAGTACATTAAATAATCAGAATTTCGAAAGAATTTGCATATTCACACTGGATGAATTATTATTACCCCAATTCTTTCAAAAACAAAAAGATTGATTTGCATAATCACTAACCCGCAACCGGGTGTTATACTTCACATCTTACGATTGCAAATCATTAAATTCACAAAATAAATTCCCTTAAATTGATAAATAATTGCAAATTCCATGGTTAAGGTTTATTTAACTATAGAATTATATTTCTATATATCAATATATTAAATACGAAATTTGAATTAACGATTTAAATTAATGCTCGTATCTGTTATTGCGCCCCGAAACATGTAGTTATAAAGCACATATTATGCTATTTTTCAGTAATTTATACTTAATATCTAAACTGTTTCTTCAACCATAATTTTGATTCATTTAAGAACGCAAATTTATTGAATTTAGTTTTGTAAATATGGATTTTTTAAATATTTACTATTAAAAATTTGCATAATTAAATTGATTTATTTACATTTGCACCCGTAAATTTGATGTAATAAACTCTTTTATGGACATAATTTCTCGCCTGAAAACCTACCTGAACAGTATGAATATCAGCAATTCACAGTTTGCTGACTCATGTGGTATCCCCCGCCCTACTCTTTCTCAATTACTTAACGGAAGGAATAAAAAGATCAGCGATGAGATTATCTCCAAAATTCATGATACGTATCCTTCCTTATCCATCCTGTGGCTGCTTTTTGGTGAGGGACCTATGACGAATCACGAAAATATGCCGTTTTCAGAGGGTTTAAATGAAGGAGAAAAGGCAGAATCGCAACCATATTTCCCTATAAATAAGGATTTTACAAATTCAGAAACCACTCAAAATCCTGCACGAAATTTTGAGTCAAATAGAAATAATATACCGGTTTCAACTAATATTGACCCGGAAGACTCAGGATCAATAGGGAAATTTGATATTTCTGCGATTATTTCAAGCAATAATACTTCAGAAGGTAATACAATAGGCGGTAAGAAGATTACCAATATTGTTGTCTTCTATAGTGACAACAGTTTTCAATCGTTCAAACCTTCGGATGAATAACAGTCACTAAGTGAAGATAAAAATTAAGACGGTGTGTCATAATAAGCCATCTGCGTCGTTGCTTTCGGAAGCGGCTTCGGTCACATACTTAGGTATGCTCCCATCAGCCTCATCCTCAGCGCCTTGCATCTGACCTATTCTGACAAACTTTAAGAGGGTGTGCCAAAATTTTTGTTTTGACACACCCTCTTTTATTTTTACTTGTAAAGCAGAAATACTCTCACAAAATATTAATCTTTAATTTATCATAGGCTCTCTTAGCCTTTGCAAGAGCATCTTCAGGGGTTTTGTCTTTAGCAAGAATCACTCCCATACGGCGATGGCCAATTATTTCAGGTTTGCCAAAAATACGTATTTCCACTCCAGGTTCAGCAAGAACGTTCTCCAAATTATCCATTTCTATACATTTTGTGTTTCCTTCAACCACAATAGCAAGAGAGGCTGATGGAGAACGGAATTCTATGGCCGGAACCGGAAGACCAAGCAGTGCACGGGCGTGAAGTCCGAATTCACTTAAATCCTGAGAGATCATTGTCACCATACCTGTGTCATGCGGGCGAGGAGAAACCTCGCTGAAAATCACCTTATCATCCTTGATAAACAGTTCAACGCCAAAAATGCCATACCCACCAAGGGCATCAGTAATTTTTTTCGCATATTCGCGCGCCTGCTCCAAAGCCTTATGGCTCATTGGCTGAGGTTGCCAGGAGAATCTATAGTCGCCGTTAACCTGCTTGTGTCCTATGGGCTCACAGAATGTAGTTCCTGAAACAGAACGTACCGTAAGCAGTGTAATCTCATAATCAAAGTCAACGAAACCCTCTACGATCACCTTTCCTGCACCAGCACGACCGCCTTCCTGCGCTTCTTTCCATGCAGGTTCAATATCATCTTCACACTTTATGGTTGATTGTCCGTGACCTGACGAACTCATAACAGGCTTAACAACGCATGGTATACCAATTTTATTTACAGCATCAATGAATTCCTCATGAGTTGAAGCAAACAAATACGGGGACGTTTCCAGACCGAGTTCTTCTGCTGCCAAGCGACGGATGCCTTCACGGTTCATTGTAAGAAGTGCTGCTGTTGCGGTTGGCGTAACGTTATATCCCTGCTCTTCCATCTCCTTAAGTACGGGAGTCGCAATAGCCTCCACTTCCGGGATTATATGATCAGGCTGTTCCTTTTCAATAATTTCCCTTAGTTTATGAGGATCAAGCATATTGAAAGTGTGATGACGGTGGGCTACCTGCATGGCCGGTGCATCAGCATATTTATCACATGCGACAACCTCTACACCGAAACGCTGGAGTTCTATAGCCACTTCCTTACCTAATTCACCACTGCCAAGCAAGAGGGCTTTTTTACCGGCAGAAGTCTTTACTGATCCTATTTTAGTCATTATTCAAACTGTTATGGTTAAAAACTTTTGCAAAGGTAGCAAAAAGATATTGAATAGAAAAACAGCGTTACGATTGTAAT
This sequence comes from uncultured Porphyromonadaceae bacterium, assembly GCA_947175645.1. Taxonomy (GTDB): domain Bacteria; phylum Bacteroidota; class Bacteroidia; order Bacteroidales; family Muribaculaceae; genus CAJUPY01. Next base: position 65,548 of record CAMWNP010000006.1, on the reverse strand, counting down.
GTACATTCCGTCAGAGAGCATCTTCAAAATCAAATTTGTATATATGAAATAAAATTTATAATTTCGCAGTGAAAAGTAAAGAAAAGGTGTCGAAAACCAGAGACAGATTAATAGAGGTAGCACACAGGCTGTTCATTCTCAAAGGTGTTGAGAATACTACTATGCGTGATATAGCCGATGCATCGGATAAAGGGCGGCGTACCCTCTACACTTATTTTAAAAGTAAGGGTGATATTTTCAATGCCGTCATCAAACGTGAGGGAGAAACTTATCTGAAGTCTCTGGAGGAAATCAGACTGTCAAGCGAGAAATCAATAAAAAAACTTGAATTCTATATTAAAAAAAGGTTCGAGGTTCTGGAGATTATGGAAAAGCACCATAATTCTTTCCTTGACTGGCTTAGGAATGGATTCAGAACAAATAATAAGCGTGACATTCTGACTTCAATACGCGAAAAAGACTCCTTGATTCTTAACGAAATAATTTCGGAAGGTGTAAGTCTTGGTGAATTTGATCCTGAGGTTGGGAAGACCTTGGGTCCTATTCTACCGTCAATGATCCACTCCGCATATATTTCACCAGAAAATCAAGGTATGGATTACAAATCTTCTCTTACTTCATTTATTATTAGTGTAATTAAATCAAAACCATATAATTAAATAATTATGAAACTACTTGAAGGAAAAACAGCCCTTATTACAGGTGCAGCCCGTGGTATCGGCAAGGCAATCGCTCTTAAGTTCGCATCAGAAGGTGCAAACGTAGCATTCACCGATATTGTTATTGATGAAAACGGAAAAGCAACTGAAGCGGAAATAGCGGCTTTTGGTGTTAAAGCAAAAGGTTACGCCTCCGATGCATCAAACTTTGAAGCCACTAAAGAGGTTGTTGAGCAGATTAAGAAGGATTTCGGATCAATAGACATTCTCGTAAACAACGCAGGTATCACAAAAGATGGCCTGCTGCTCCGCATGAGTGAAGAGCAGTGGGATCGAGTAATCGGCATTAATCTGAAGAGCGCGTTCAACTTCACCCGTAATGTAGTGCCCGTAATGTTCAGCCAGCGTTCAGGAAGCATTATCAATATGGCTTCCGTAGTTGGTGTACACGGAAATGCCGGTCAGGCCAACTACGCTGCATCCAAAGCAGGTATGATAGCCCTTGCAAAGAGCGTGGCTCAGGAAATGGGTCCTCGTGGTATTCGTGCCAACGCCATTGCTCCCGGTTTCATTGAAACAGCAATGACAGCAGCACTTCCCGACAATGTTCGTGAAGAATGGAAAAAGAAAATTCCTCTGCGTCGTGGTGGTCAGCCCGAAGATATCGCCAATGTTGCAACATTCCTTGCCTCAGATTTGGCTTCATACGTTACCGGTCAGGTTATTCAAGTTGACGGCGGCATGAATATGTAATATCTTTAAGAAAAGAAATAAGAGGGTGTGTCAAAACAAAAATTTTGGCACACCCTCTTAAGATTTGTCAGAATATGCCGGATGCAAGGCGCTGAGGATGAGGCTGATGGGAGCATACCTAAGTATGTGACCGAAGCCGAATTCCGAAAGCAACGACGCAGATGGCTTATTATGACACACCGTCTAATTTTTTATGAGTATCAGTACTACTTCAGTTCTGCAACTGTGATGCCGGCACCTCCGAATCTGACATCCTCATCATGATAGGTCTGTACGGCCGAAATTGTCGACAAATATGATCTGATGGCTTGCCTAAGTGCACCGGTACCTGTACCATGAAGAATTCTAACCCTGCCGGCATTGAACTGAATGGCATCGTCTATGAAATAAGTAACCGCCTGAAGCGCTTCTTCGGCACGCATCCCTCTTACATCTATTTCCTGTTTGAACTTAAGTTGGCGGTCACGTATGGCATCTGTGGTGGAAGACCCAATGAAAGATACTCCTCCATTTGTTCCGGGAATCTTCTTATCGGTTAAAACAAGACGGTTGATATTTACCGTTGTTCTTAGTAAGCCGAATGCAACCGTTGTATTTTTACCATTGATTTCAAGTACTTTTCCGGGAGTTCCATCTCCGTCAAGTCTGACAGTATCCCCCACTCTTATCTCACGTTTGTCGACAGAAACTGCAGGTGTCTGCTTCTTTTTCTTTTTAGATCCCGGGGCTTTCTTCAACAACGGATGGTCGGCGTAATCATTCGTGGTTATTGATTGCTTTTCACTTTCCAGCCGACGACGAGCCGTAAGTGTGGCTTCGCGTTCAGCCTGAGCCTTTCTGATATCATGTATCGTACGTTCTATCGCAGCATTCGAGCCAGACAGTATTTTTTCCGCTTCTTTTTTCGCGTCGGAGATAATCTCGTTTCTTTTCTGTCGCAATTTGTCTGCATCTTCCTCATAACGGTCGATGACTGACTGCAGTTGTTTTTCTTTCCGATGAATTTCGTTGCGTTTATTCTCCCAGTATCTCCGGTCTCGCGTAATATCCAAAAGATACTTGTCAAGGTTAATGTAGTCACTACCGACAATCCGTTCTGCTTCCGAGATAATGTCGGAAGGCAGACCGATTTTGCGTGCAATTTCTACGGCGAATGAACTACCAGGATTACCTATGGAAAGTTTGAACATGGGTTGCATAAGATGACGGTCATAAAGCATAGACCCATTTATCAGGCCTGCCGTATCTTCAGCAAAATGCTTGAGATTCTGATAGTGCGTGGTTATTACACCCCAAATACCATTCTTGTTGAATTCGCCAAGTATGGCCTGTGCTATGGCACCACCAATCTGGGGTTCGGTGCCGCCTCCGAACTCATCAATCAAAACAAGAGTTTTTGAATCGCCACGAGAAAGAAAGTATTTCATGTTCTTCAAGTGGGAACTGTAGGTTGAAAGATCATCCTCAAGAGACTGATCATCTCCAATATCAATGAATATGTCATCAAAGAAACCCATGTGTGAGTTGTCGTAGACCGATGGTAATAAACCGCACTGAAACATATATTGCACCACACCTACAGTTTTCAGGCATACAGATTTACCACCGGCATTGGGTCCGGATATGATAAGAATCCTATTTTCCTGAGTCAAAGTAATATCAAGAGGAACTATGGATTTTTGTTGCTGCCTGAGAGAATGAGCCAGGACGGGATGAGTTGCGTGAAACCACTCAAGTTCTACTTCATCCGAAATATTCGGAAGAGAACAATCCGCCTCCTTTGCAAACAAGGCTTTAGCATGAATACCATCGATCCGACCTAACAAAAGAGCGTTCAACCTGATCTGATCAAGATTCGGACGTATTTCATCAGCAACGAGAACCATTATCCGTGCTATCTCGCGTCGCTCTTCCATCTGAAGTTCCCTAACCCTATTGTTCGTCTGAACAATCTCGGCCGGTTCTATAAAAAAGGTCTTTCCCGAACTTGACTCATCATGTACTATCCCGGAAATCTGACGTTTATACATAGGCTGAACCGGCAACACAAGACGGCCGTCACGTACCGTAGGATTAGTATCCGGCTCCAATATGCCATCAGCAACTCCTTTGGCTATAACCTTTCGCATTATGGAATTGACACGTCCTGACAAGGAGGATAATTCACGCCTGATATTGGCAAGTTCCGGTGATGCATTATCTTTTACGTTTCCATATTTATCTATAACCCGATCTATAAGCCTACGGGTAAACTCCATAGGGTCGATTTCATCAACAATAGATTTGAGATGAGGGTAAGGTGTGGTGCCGTCAGGTTCAGTGTGCATACGAAAAAATGCCACTGTATCATCAGCGGCTGCCAGCATACGGGCGAGTTCAAGCAGTTCCTGAGGCGAAAGCATTGTCCCCTGCACCTTTATCCTGCCGATATATTCGTTTACATCTTTCAATTCATTAATTACTAATGTTTCGGTCAACTGAATGACAGAAAGCATTTCCGCTGCCTCATATAGCAGTGATATCACCGTTGTCCTGTCAGAAGAAAATTTTATTTCACTGACAAAATTTCTCCCGGAATTGGTTTTGCATAATTCCGCAAGACGTAGACGGATTGTGTCAAATCCTATTTTGTGCTCAAATGTTTCAGGATAAATCATATAGCAAAATTACTAAAAATTGGTAAAATACACCATTTTCTTGGTTTAAATTATCCTATAAGGCAGATAAGACAAAAAAAAATGGTAAATTTGTAATTTCAAAATTCACATTATGCGCAGAGGGTTAACTGCAATATTATTTGTTTTTGGGTTTGTTATCTGTCAGGCCAGCGTTGTTGATACCGTCAATAATATGAGGGGTGACTCATTGTATGAGCACCACAATGAGAATATCATATCACGTGTCATTGACTATTTTTCGGAATCCAACAAGATAAAACCCAACAAAAAATATGATTTCAGCATTTTAGGCGGACCTCATTATTCAAGTGAAACAAAATTCGGATTGGGAGTGATGGCCGCAGGATTATACAAGCGTAATCTGAACGACACTATCACCCCAATGTCAATGACGGGATTATACGGAGACTTTTCAACAACCGGATTTTATCTTGTTGGAGTCAAGGGCTATCATCTTTTTCCGCTTGAGAAATACCGTATAAATTATAAATTATATTTCTATTCTCAACCTAATTATTTCTGGGGAACAGGTTATGATGAAAACCGGAATGATGACAATGAAACGAGTTACCGTAGGAAACAGTTCAAAATTGATGCTGATTTCATGATCCGTATAGGGGAAAATGTATATTTCGGACCAACCGGTCAGTTCTGTATTATTTCAGGCTCTCACATCAGTGACCATGCGACACATATGTGGCATGACCAGAAAATGAACATCACATCTACAGGACTCGGGGTAGCGTTGAGTTATGACACAAGAGATAATATAGCCAATGCATACAGTGGCATAAATATTGAACTTCACCAACGTTTTTACGCAGGATTCTTAGGCAACAGGTACTCCTTTTCCAGCACTGAAATCACCGGTAACTATTATCATCGGATATGGAAGGGCGGTGTCATTGCTACTCAGTTGCATGGTATGTTCACCTACGGAAACACCCCGTGGACAATGATGCCATCCATAACTATGAGTAATGGTCTGAGAGGTTACTATGACGGACGTTATAACGATAAGTGTGAGATTGATGCTACAATTGAGTTAAGGCAAAGGGTATGGCACAGAAACGGAGTTGTCGTATGGGCCGGTGCCGGAAATGTATTTCCTAAGTTTTCGGAAATACGTGTGAGTAAAACACTTCCGAATTATGGCGTTGGCTATAGATGGGAGTTTAAAAACAGGATCAATGTCCGATTCGATATCGGTTTCGGAAGAGGTGAAAAAGGAATTGTTTTTAACATAAATGAAGCGTTTTAAAGAATTAAACGGATCGACACTGCTTGCAGTGTCACTTCCGTTACTGCTAATTGTACCCAACGTGGCTTTATGCGTGACCGAGCGCATGGGGTTATGGAGTTCTCTTACGAATATTTTTCTCCCATTGAGCATATATTTCCTGCTGATGAGTTTATGGAAAAGGACAGGAATAGCGACCCTGTTAATGCTACCATTCATGGCTTATGCCGGATTTCAGATTGTTCTGCTTTATCTGTATGGAGGATCTATAATAGCGGTGGACATGTTCCTGAATGTAGTAACAACAAATGCTACTGAAGTGGGAGAGTTATTAGGGAATCTTGTATTTGCAATCGCGGTTGTCATAATTCTTTATATTCCACCTTTGGTGTCGGCAGTTGTGCTTATTTTCAAGCATGGCACCCTGCCCTTTTCATTCATGCGCAAGTTAAGACAATGTTCGGTTATAGCCGTTATCTGTTCCTGTATTATGCTTTCAATAACCATCTTAACCGAACCAAAATACAAAATAACGCGTGATCTGTTTCCTGTCAATGTCATTTCCAACATGTGCAGGGCGATAGAACGAACAATAAAGGTTTCAAATTACGAAGAAACCTCACGGAATTTTACGTATGATGCATCATCTTCTCATCCGGCCGATATGCCCGAAGTGTATCTGTTGGTTATAGGAGAAACCTCACGCGGAGAAAACTGGCAACTTCTCGGATATGACCGGGAAACCAATCCTGAACTGAGTCAATCAGACTCACTTATAATATTTAGGAAGGCTGTAACACAATCCAATACCACTCATAAAAGCGTTCCAATGATAATATCATCGCTGACAGCAGAGAATTTTGACTCCATTACTCATCACAAAAGTATGATAACAGCCTTCAAGGAGTCAGGTTTTCACACCTATCTTTTTTCAAATCAAACCAGAAACAGATCTTATACCGAACATTTCTGCAATGAAGCAGATGAACTGGAATATATAAAGGAAAGATTGGGACGTGGAGCCATGGATCATGAATTACTTAAGAATTTGGCATACGCACTCTCCGACACAACATATATAAAGAAATTTATCATACTCCATACTTACGGATCTCATTTCAACTATCGTGACAGGTACACCGAGGATTTTGCCATATTCACTCCTGATAATTATACGGATGCGAATCTGGGCAACCGGCCGCTTCTGGTTAATTCATTTGATAATACTATTCGCTATATAGATAGTTTTCTTGCGCAAGCCATATTATTATTGAATGAATCAGGTATCCCTGCAGTTATGATATATACTTCGGATCATGGAGAAGATATCTTTGATGATTCAAGACACAGGTTCCTACATGCATCCCCTACTCCCACATTCCATCAATTATATGTTCCTATGATAGCATGGCTATCTGGAGAATATATCATGCAATTCAGCGACTCCGCATACATTAACCTGAAAAAAAACAGTGATTTTACAATATCTACCACAGTCTCGGTTTTCCCAACAATGGTTGATCTCGCAGGTATATCAACACCATACCTGAAAAAAGATAAATCACTTTCCGGAAATGGCTTCAGTCCGGCACCCTTGCTCTATATCACAGATCTTAATGAGGCTGTTCCGTTGATGGAATCAGGAATCACGGAAAATGACATAGAGTTATTTAACGACAAACACATAAACATCAATTAATTTATCAAGTTTTCCAAAAATTTTTATAACACTCTGAAAATCAACAGAATTTATTTTTGTATTTTTCAAAAAGTTTTCCAAAAAGATTTTTTTGGATTTTTTTTCGTTTGAAAATTTGCCTAATAGAGATAATTGTTATAGTTTTGCAGAACCAATCATAAACTCAAAAAAACACAAACCTGAATAATCCTTATCCCCATGATACAGACCGTTGTAAAACGAGATGGCCGAATCGTAGGCTATAACGAAGAAAAAATCAAGGCAGCCATCCGTAAAGCAATGTTAACAACAGACCTTGGCGAAGATGAATCCCTTATCGCACGTATTGCTGACCATATTGGCATGAGTGGTAAGGAACAAATGACCGTTGAGGAAATTCAGGACCGGGTGGAATTTGAACTTATGAAAAGTTCCCGTAAAGATGTTGCAAAAAGATACATTTCTTACCGTGACAAACGGCGAATAGCACGCCAGGCTAAGACTCGTGACATTTTCCTCGAGATTATTGAAACCAAGAATAACGACATAACTCGGGAGAATGCCAATATGAATACCGACTCTCCGGCAGGCATGATGATGAAATTCGCAAGCGAAACCACCAAACCGTTTGTTGATGACTATCTGCTGAGCGACGAGGCAAATGAGGCAATGAGAAACGGGTATATACATATCCATGACAAAGATTACTATCCCACTAAATCACTGACATGCGTGCAACATCCGCTTGACCATATACTCAAAGGAGGATTTATTGCAGGACATGGAGAATCACGCCCCGCTAAACGTATCGAGACGGCATCAGTTATTGCATGTATCTCACTTGAAACTGCTCAGAATGAGATGCATGGGGGACAGGCAATCCCTGCGTTCGACTATTATCTCGCACCGTTCGTACGCAGTTCGTTTATTGAAGAAGTCAAAAATATTGAAGCACTTTCCGGAGAGGATTACTCTCATTTATATAATATTGAACTGAAAGACTACATCAAACGTCCGCTTGAGGGTCTATCAGGCGATGAACGTATATTGCAACATTCTGTAAACCGAACGGTTGCAAGAGTTCATCAGGCCATGGAGGCTTTCGTTCATAACATGAACTCAATTCACTCAAGAGGTGGCAACCAGGTGGTTTTCAGTTCAATAAACTATGGTACTGACATCTCTGCAGAAGGTCGTTGTGTGATTAGGGAACTTCTCCAGACAACATACGAAGGCGTTGGAAATGGCGCTACTGCCATATTTCCCATTCAGATATGGAAAACAAAAACCGGTGTGAATTATCTTCCGGAAGATCCCAATTATGATCTATACCAATTTGCCTGCAAAGTCACCGCACGCAGATTCTTTCCAAATTTTGTGAATCTTGATGCAACTTTCAATCAACATGAAAAATGGAATCCTGATGATCCTGACAGATATCTTTACGAGGTTGCTACCATGGGTTGCCGCACCCGTGTTTTTGAAAACAGATATGGTGAAAAAACCTCAGTTGGAAGAGGAAATCTCAGTTTTACTACCGTCAACATTGTTCGGATAGCGATTGAATGTATGAACATCAAGGATGAAAAGGAACGAATTGAGGCATTTTTCAAAAAACTTGACGATGTTCTTGATATTACGGCACGCCAATTATGCGACCGTTTCAACTTCCAGAAAGGAGCATTGGCTAAACAGTTCCCTCTCCTGATGTCACGTCTGTGGGTCGGTGGTGAGAAACTTGGTCCCACTGACACCATAGAGCCTGTTATCAATCAGGGAACCTTGGGTATCGGGTTTATAGGTCTTGCTGAAGCACTTGTGGCACTTCGTGGCAAACATCACGGGGAAGATGCGAAATCACAGGAACTCGGGCTGAAAATCGTCACTCACATGCGCGACAGAGCACTCGAATACAGTGAAAAGTATAATCATAATTTTTCAGTTCTCGCTACTCCGGCAGAGGGACTCTCAGGGAAGTTTACGATAAAGGACCGGAAGAAATTCGGTGTCCTACCCGGTATTACCGACCGTGCATACTATACCAATTCCAACCACGTTCCCGTCTATTATAATTGCTCACCGTTACACAAGGCAACGGTGGAGGCTCCATATCATGATCTGACTCGAGGCGGTCACATATTCTATGTGGAAATTGATGGAGATGCCACGCATAACCCCAAGGCAATCAGTGATATTGTCGATCTGATTCACAAATATAACATTGGTTACGGCTCTGTCAATCATAATAGAAACAGATGCATGGACTGCGGGTATGAGGATGCACAGCAGAATCTGGATATATGTCCTAAATGCGGTGGAAGCAATATTGACAAACTTCAACGTATAACCGGTTATCTCGTTGGAACCACAGATCGCTGGAACAAGGCAAAACTTGCAGAACTGAAAGACAGGGTTGTTCACAAATAATGGGGCTCAAGGTCTTAAAAATCATTGACGGAACCACGGTAGATGGACCCGGTTTAAGGACATCCATATACTTTGCGGGGTGTACTCATCACTGTGAGGGTTGTCATAACCCACAATCATGGGATATGTCAGGAGGAGTAGACCTAACTGAAGATGAGATTGTTGCCAGAGTCGTTGAAAATGATCTTGATGTAACATTTTCAGGAGGTGATCCTTTGATGCAGATTACACAACTCGTTCCAATTGCAAGCCGGATAAAAAATCTTGGGAAGAATATATGGTGCTATACCGGATATTCATTTGAGGATATACTCTCATCACCTACCCTCAGTGCAATTCTTCCATACGTTGATGTTATTGTAGACGGGCCTTTTATACTCCCGCAACGTAATATATCACTTCATTTCCGGGGATCGGAAAATCAGAGAGTCATAGATGTAAAAAAAAGTATGACAGGAGAGATCGTCACACTTTTTTAGTTATTTCACGGAGATTTTGTCCGAGTCTTAATAAATAGGATGTCAGGATTTTTCCTTGACCAGCCCTAACCTATAAGCCTTCAACAAGTTATTCAGATTCACGACCTGAGACTCAAGTTCATGACCTTTATCAGTGTCACGAACGCGCAATCGTCGGCTGTTGTATTCGTTTAGTACAGTGTTAGATATGATGTCCTGACCCTCCTCTATGGCTTTTTGAGTTGACTCAAAAGGCTCATGCTGAACCAGTTGAAAGCCTCTTGAATGAAACACCAGAGTATAACCTGCAATTCCTGTTTCCGGTTGGTAAGCCTTTGAAAAACCGCCATCAATAACAAGGAGTTTGCCATTGGCCTTTACCGGGTTTTCCCCTTTGATGATTTTTACCGGGACGTGTCCGTTAATTATGTGGGAATGCTCGGTGGGAAGCCCGAACTCCTTAAGAATCATGTTGCAAATTTCCTCATTGTCCCTCAAAGTGTAATAACTGCCTTTCTTTTCTGCATGCGTCACCTTGTCTTCTATAAGATAACGTTCCAGAGTTGCCATCTTGGATTTATCAAATGACGGGGAATCAGGTCCGCACCAAAGATACCACATGTAGTCCACAGCATAATCTTTCTCTTCATCCTTTTCAGAGGATCTCCGGCAAGCCACCTGCACAAGAGTATCAATACGGTCAAGCAGATCCTTCCCGCTGAATTCCTCATCCATAATCTTTACTTTTCTGAATCTGCCATCTTCATCCATGGGTATGGAGGCATGATAGAGCAGATTATTGTTACGGGCAAGATAGAATGAACCCTTATGAAGCAGGAACTCCACGTGTTTCCTAAGTTTCTCCGAATTTACAAATCCGTTATGAAGAAGTTTCACAACTTTCGCTTCTGCTTCTGTGAGCCGGTAAGGATCAACCGGATCAATAGTAGGAAATTCTTTGTCACGTAACGGATAATTTTTACCATCTATGTAAATTTTTCCTTTTTCATAATCAATACTGTTCAATAATAAACGGTCATCCATCTGATAGTCCGGATTACGCCTGATTAAATTTCCTTCAAGTTTCCATTGAATCACGGAAATAGCCTTATGCATCTGAGAAATCACCCTGATTTCGTGATCAGAATATCGCTTTTGAGAACCTTTTATTTTGGGACGATACATGTCAAGATTCTCCTGGTTGTATGTTTCAATAGCCATTGTAGCCAAAGGCAATAGGTTTATCCCATACCCTTCCTCCAATGTGTCAAGGTTTCCGTATCTGAGAGAAATCCGCACTACATTAGTCATGGAACAATCATTACCGGCATACGCTCCCATCCAAAGCAGATCATGGTTACCCCATTGAATATCCACATTATGATAATCGCAAAGTTTATCCATAATAATGTGTGCCCCCGGACCGCGATCATATATGTCACCCACAATATGCAACGAATCTATGGCGAGTCGCTGAATGAGGTTACACATAGCAATGATAAAATCATCAGCACGTCCTGTTGAAATAATCGTAGATATGATCTGATTGAAGTAGGCATACTTGTTGGGATCAGCCTCAGTTTCATGCAACAACTCCTGTATGATATAACTGAAATCCTTGGGAAGTGCCTTATTAACTTTTGACCGGGTATATTTCGATGACACGCTCTGACAGACTTTTACCAGTTGATTTAACGTGATGTTATACCACTCGTCAATATTTTCCTCACTTTCTTTAACCAGCCGGAGTTTTTCCTTAGGATAATATATAAGCGTACACAGATTCTTCTTGTCTGATTCACGAAGAGTGTTCCCGAATATCTCGTTCACCTTGCGTTTCACTGTGCCTGACGCATTTTTGAGCACATGAAGGAACGCCTCATATTCACCATGAAGATCAGTCAGAAAATGTTCTGTACCTTTAGGCAAATTCATTATTGCCTCCAGATTGATTATTTCAGTACTGGCCGAGGCAATGGATGGAAACGATTTCGACAGTAATGAAAGATAGCGAATGTCGTTTTCAAGTGTCTTAGATTCAACGTGATCTGAATTCATCATTAAGTGAGATTTTTTCAGGTGAAATTGAAATGATATGCTGTTTGTAAAGGTGACCGATCGCTTTTTTAAAGTCTTTCTTGCTGCACTGAAATGTGTTACTTACTATCAATGCGGGTGACTTATCAGTTATGTTCATAGAGCCACCGTTCTTATGCAAATATTCAACCAGCCGGTCAGCGAGTGACTCAGTACGGTTACCGGCAAGGTCCCCGGCCACAAGATCAATTTTGCCGTCTCTACGTATACTTTTAACCAGAGCGGTCAGTTTTTCTCCTATCTTTAATTCAGAATAAGTCTCGTTATAATATATCATCCCTTGAAAAAGGTTGTTAACGATAACCTTATATCCAACAGCATTACTACCGAATACCATACATTCAACAGGTTGTCCGGAATGAAGATCGGGCGGTATATTCCCCAGATATTTATTGATTCTTGTGGTGGCGACCACACGGTGTGTGGTATAGTCAAGATAGCAGTACACCAGATAGTGACCACCCTCTCTCATTGTTGCTTTTTGTTCGCTGAATGGAACAAGGAGATTCTTCGGTATCCCCCAGTCAAGGAAAGCCCCTACCCTGTTAACATCCAGTACCTTAAGGAACCCGAACTCTCCTACTGTTATATACGGATGTTCGGTAGTAGCAATAAGTCGGTCTTCAGAGTCTGTGTACACAAAAACTTCCACTTCATCTCCCGGAGATAAAGTTGTCTTAATATATTTTGCCGGAAGAAGTATCTCAACTCCGTTGCCCGCGTCAAGATATGCTCCGAAGTCAACAAGATGGCTGACAGTCAGTGTATTATAATTTCCTATTTTTACCATTTAAATATTTTTTCAGACAGGGATGAAACATCTCACCTCCAAAACAAAATTACTAAAAAACATTGATATAATCCAAATTTATTATTCCATGAGTAACATTATATGGCTGATATTTGTTTTATGATTTGATAAATGAGTAAATTTGCAGTATCAAAATCAGATTTTATGGACTCTATTTTAAGATACTTCCCTTCTCTGACAGATAAGCAGAAAGAACAGTTTGAAAAACTCGGCACTCTTTATCCTGAATGGAATGAAAAAATTAATGTTATTTCAAGAAAGGATATCGAGAATCTGTATACAAATCATATACTTCATTCACTGGCCATTGGTAAGTTCATTACTCCGGTACCGGGTACAAAGATTCTTGACATGGGTACAGGCGGAGGTTTCCCCGGTATTCCCTTGGCTATCCTTTTTCCTGATTGTTCATTTCATCTGATTGACAGGATTGGAAAAAAAATAAAAGTGGCACAATCAATAGCAGATGCCATTGGTCTCAGGAATGTCACTTTCCAGCATGGTGACATTGGTGAGTGCCGTAACAAATATGATTTTGTTGTCAGCCGTGCAGTCATGCGACTCGATGATCTTGTCCCCCTTATAAGAAAAAATATTTCAAAAGAGAATATCAATGGTTATGGCAATGGTTTGATTTGCCTTAAAGGTGGAGACCTGACAGGAGAAAAAGGAAAATATGCTAAGGATGTGATGGAATTTGACCTAAGCAATTATTTCAGTGAACCATTTTTTGAAACAAAGAAACTTGTTTATTTACCTTTATAAAAATTACTATGAAAATTGACAAACTTGAGTTCAACATGTTCGGCGAAAACACTTATATTGTGTCAGATCCTGAAACAAAGGAATGTGCCGTAGTTGATCCCGGAATGGTTAGCCGTCAGGAATGTGAAAGATTGGTTAATTATATTGAAGTCAACGGGTTAAAATTAAAATATATTGTTTGTACGCATCTTCATGTCGATCATGTATTCGGCGTTAAATTCCTGAAAGAAAAATATGGAGTGGAACTTTACGCCGATAAATCCGATGAGTTTTTATCTGAACGGATTGGTCAGCAATTACGTATGTTCCGTATCCCCATTGATATGGAAGGTTTCGCCATAGATCACTATATCACTGACGGTGACACCCTTTATCTTGGAAAAAACGAATTGAGAGTCATATCCGTGCCGGGACACTCTCCCGGTAGCGTGGCGCTTTATGATTCAACCGACAAATTTGTGATAACAGGAGATGCCCTTTTTCAAGGGGGAATCGGACGCACGGATTTACCAGGAGGTGATTATGCTACCCTTATAAACGCTATCCGGAATAATCTATTTAAATTACCGTCTGATACTACCGTATTTCCGGGACATGGTCCTTCAACAACGATTGGATATGAAAAACAATACAACCCTTATCTATAGTTAAACCGGATCTAAAAAGGGAGTATATTTGTAGATAATTCAAATGCAAAAATATTTTAAACAAAGCGTAATAGAGGGGCTGAAGTGCTATGTTTATATACTTGTTGACCCTCGCGACAATCACATTTTCTATGTTGGGAAAGGTACGGGAAACCGTGTCTATCAGCATGCACAGGCCGCACTTGTAGATGATTCTCAAAATCTAAAGATGTCTACTATAAGAGAAATCAAAGGTCTTGGTTTGGATGTGAAGTATTATATTATTCGGCATAATTTGACCGAACAGGAAGCATATCTTGTTGAATCTTCCATAATAGATTTACTGACTTATCCGGCTTTCAATAAGGAGAATATTCTCACCAATATTGTCAGTGGACACCATCAATGGGACGAAGGTATTAAAACAGATGAAGAAATCAATATCCTATATGATTGTCCAAAGATTGAGCCGATTCCGGGAGATAGACTTCTTTTAGTCAGCCTCAATAAAAGTTATCAGCAATCAAAGGCAACTGGAGTATACAAACGAGCCAACGATTACGAAAGTGCCCGTAAATACTGGAAACTCTCACGCGACAAAGCAGATAAGGTAAAATATATCTTAGGAGTATTTAGAGGGATAGTGCGTATTGTCATTGACGTTAAAGGTAATTCCCTTTGCTCAGTAGCAGACGACGGAACGGTTTTCAAAAGCCCAAGATTCGCATTCGTGGGAGAGATTGTTCCGGATTCTCCATACCTTAATACAGATGTCACCGAATATCCTTTTGGTAGCGGAGGCGCGATAACATATATCCCACGGAACGACTTTTAGCAACGCTCTTTCAATTTAGGCTATAAGAATGAATGGATAAAACACAGTAATGTTATACAATGGGTAGACCATTCATGTATGCAAGTATGTTTAATTGCTATGAAAAACAACAAACCGTAGCCTAATCATAGCAACCGGTTTACAGGACCAAGTTTTACCTTCGAATATTCATACAAAGTTTATAAATGAAAAAGTAGCCTGATACAAAAAAAATGTAAATTCAATTTCAAAGTTCAAAACTACCGTACAGAATTACCCAATATTTATTGCGGTATAAGTATTATTAGAGGCTTGGGGACGGATCACTATCCCCAAGCCCTCTACCATTACAAATTCCATTACAATGCCATTTAAGACCACTACATCTGTCCGATGGGACAGAACAGGACTGGTATAGGCTCATATAATTCTGAAACAGCAGGAAACTGCCGAGAAGAAAACGCACGTTCCCGCTGACAAAAACTGCAATGCTGACTAATTAAGTATCTGTGCTATAAGACATAAAAGTATCAAGGCACAATAGATGTCAACCACAGTCTTTACCAAGACAAATTGTTTCTCGACATGTCAGCAAGCCTTGAAACTCATGTCCAGTCCTTTTACCGAGTGAGTCAACGCACCTACTGAGATGAAATCGACTCCTGCTTCTCCATAGTCTCGCAGAGTTTCGAGTGTTATGCCACCGGATGATTCAATCTCGGTTCGACCATCTATTAATTCTACCGCTTCTTTTGTGCGTTCAGGAGTAAAGTTGTCAAGCATGATTCTGTCTACCCCTGCTTCGAGTGCCTGTTTTATCTCATCAGTGTTACGCACCTCCAGTTCAATCTTCAAATCCTTACCATTGACTTTGCAATACTCCTTAGCCGCTTTAACAGCCTGAGGGATACCACCTGCAAAGTCAACATGGTTATCTTTAATAAGAATCATGTCAAACAGTCCGATCCTATGATTACATCCGCCACCGATTTTGACTGCTTCCTTTTCAAGAATTCGCATACCCGGAGTGGTTTTGCGCGTATCAAGAACTTTAGTCTTTAATCCTTCAAGTCGGCTCTGATATTTGTGAGTTGTGGTAGCGATACCGCTCATACGCTGCATAATGTTGAGCATGGTTCGTTCTGTCTGAAGCAATGACCGTACGGGACCTTCAACCACGAAAGCGATATCACCGGGCTTAACCTCTTCTCCATCTTTTTTAAATACGGTCATTTTGAGTGAAGGGTCAAACTTTTCAAATACTTTACGTGCGATCTCAACACCGGCAAGTATACCCGGTTCCTTTATGAGAAGATGTTGTTTACCCATTTCATCAGCCGGAATAGTACTAAGTGTGGTGTGATCACCATCACCTATATCCTCGGAAAATGCCAGATCCAGAAGATCATCAATCAGTTCGTCACGTGATTTCATTTTATATTGTTTTTGTTTATAATTATCTTATATAATATATTTCTGCCTCAGGGCGCATATTGTATCGTGATGCCATAGTTTGACCGTAAGCACCCGCGGACCTTATGGCAAGCAAGTCACCCCTATGGGTTACCGGCAGTTCCCTACCCTCAGCAAATACATCGGATGATTCACAGATTGGCCCTACTATGTCATATCTCTCTGTTTTACCATTGGGGTTAGATAGATTCTGGATATGATGATAAGCCTGATAAAGTGCAGGACGGATCAGATTGTTCATCCCGCCGTCAACTATTACAAATTTCTTTTCAACCCCTTTTTTTACGTAAATAACCCTGGTTAGCAGGGAGCCGCATTGAGCAACGATAGACCTACCTAACTCAAAATGGACTTCCTGACCTGCCTCAAGTTTAAGTTCACGAGCAAATGTATCAAAATAACCCTCGAAATCAGAAAACTGATGACTGTCGGGATTTTCGTAATCAATTCCCAGTCCACCACCTACATTAACATATTTAAGCGTAATCCCATGTTTTTCACGCACATGATCAAGCATTGCATTTATTCTTTTGCAAAGAAGAACAAACGGTTCATTAGTGAGAATCTGACTTCCTATATGAAAATGCAATCCCTTGAGTTCCACATTCTTAAGTGAGATAGCGAGTTTTATGGCCTCGTCAGCCATACGCAAGTCAATACCGAACTTATTCTCTGACAGGCCTGTGGTGATGTAATGATGGGTATGTGCATCAATATCAGGATTTACGCGCAAGGCTATCCTTGCTCTTTTACCCATTTTTTGTGCTATCGCATCCACATTCACAAGTTCTTCCATTGACTCCACATGAATACATTCAATGCCATATCTTAACGCCTGCATCACCTCATCATCAGTTTTTGCTACACCTGCAAACACTACGTTGTTTTTTTCAAAACCTGTCTCAATGGCATACTTCACTTCACCAATACTTACACAATCGGCACCAAGACCATGCATTGCTATCATATCAAGAAGCCGCCGGTCATTGTTTGCCTTAATAGCATAATGTACCTTAAACGGACGACCGGCAATGCAATTCTGAATTCTTATGAGTGTTTTCTGAAGTAGTCCGAGATCATACAGATAACTCGGAGTCACTATTTCTGAGGGATTAAATGGGAATTTCATTATGAAAACAGATGTTTGCTTAACGAGTTCAATGCTTTAATTTTGTCATCTTTGTGAATCAGGAAAGAGATATTGTAATCGCTACCACCGTATGAAATCATTCTTACCTGAATGTCTGACATGGCCTGCATAACTTTTGTTTCAAGTCCGCAGTTATGCCAGTCCAGATCTCCTACCACACAAATTATTACCATATCCGGATCAACTGTAACAGTAGCGAATTTCTTCAGTTCATCAACTATTGTATGAAGATTACGGTCATTATCGACAGTTACGGAGACTCCCACTTCAGAAGTGGCAATCATGTCAATGGGAGTCTTATAAGTCTCAAAAGTTTCAAATACCTTGTGAAGGAATCCGTATGCAAGCAACATTCGGCCACTTTTAATTTTCACAGCCGTGATATTGTCCTTTGCGGCAATTGCCTTGATTCCACGAGGATTATGCACATAGTTGTTATCGATAGTAGTTCCCTTTGCATGTGGTTCCATGGTGTTCAGGAGCCGTACAGGAATATTGTTCAGTTTAGCCGGGAGAACGCATGCGGGATGCAGGATCTTAGCACCAAAATATGCAAGTTCCGCCGCTTCCTCAAAATGGAGATGCTCAACCGGACGAGTGTTTTCAACGAACCGGGGATCATTGTTGTGCATCCCGTCAATATCGGTCCATATTTCAATGACCTCAGCCTGAATGGCTGCACCGATCAATGAAGCGGTGAGGTCACTTCCACCACGCTGGAGATTGTCGACACCACCATTATAATTTCGGCAGATATATCCTTGCGTCAGGAAAAGATCAGCATCGGGAAAACGCTGAAGCATCGGGCGAAGCCGGTTTCGAGTATAGGTAATCTCAGGCTCCGCGTTGATGTCGGTTCGCATGAACTCAAGGGCGTCCAGAAGCACCACATTAACCCCTTTGGAACGGAGATAACAGAACATCATGGCGGTAGACATTTTTTCACCCTGGGCAAGAATAGTTTTTTCAGCAGTTGCAAACGGGGTTTCCGTATAACTGCGAATCACTGAAAAACTTGAATTCACTGCCTTTTGAGCCTCATTCAACCATTTCCCATCGTCGAAAAGTTCCGCCAACTCCCGTGAATATTTTTTTTCGAGATTATTGACAGTTTCCTTTGCGCCATCGATATTTCCGCGGCGTAGGTAATCAGATATTTCAACCAATGAGTTAGTGGTACCGGCCATTGCGGATAATACCACTATATTTCGCCCCCTCTTGCTTATCAGGTCAGCGACATTTTTTATGCGTTGGGCGGAACCTACTGATGTTCCTCCGAATTTCAACACGTTCATTTCCGAATACAGTATTTTGTTATTACCAAAAGACCGATGCCCTTAACCAAGTTTCCGGTACCGAGTAATTAAGATGCAAATTTAGCACTTTTTTCGGTAGGAGTCATCTAAACGGGAGAGAATATTTTGAGTCTTTCTGATATATTATAACTAATTTTTATACACTCCCTGCTATAGTGATGAACATATCATCAGGATTCAGATATTTAGCGGCCACCTCCATGATTCTCTCCGGAGATATTGAATCAAGCGATTCCTGTTGTTCTGAAAAATAGTTTTCAGGATAGCCGATGGTTAACTGACCTATATAATAACCTGCAGTTTCAAATGTGTCACTTTGCATAGAGGCAAGAGAAGACTTGATAATCCGTCTCACTATGTTAATTTCTTCTTGTGACACCGGTTCGTTTATAAGTCTTTTCAGTTCTTTCTTTGTTTCCGATATAACTTCATCAACATAGGCATTGTCGCACTCACATTCTATGGTGACGTACCCAATTTCATTATTTCCCACAAGGGAAGCGGAAATACCATAGGTGTAACCTTTTTCTTCCCTGATATTCGACATAAGACGACTACCGAAATATCCACCCAAGAGTATTACCGTGATTCTCAGATCATTGTAGTCTGCGTCGCCTCTTGTTATCGAGGGAAAACTCATTATAACGGCAGATTGCTCTTTATCAGGGATATTTTTTCTCACAATCTTATGTTCAAAATCAGGCTCGGGAACAACTATATTCCTTTCAATATCAGGCTGATTTTCACAAATAATATTCTCAGCGAAAACCTTAACAGATTCTATAGTTTCTACGTCAAATTTTCCGGCAATGATTATTGAAGGTTTTAGTGATACTATCTTCTTATGTACAGTTCTCAAATCCTCGTCAGTAATCCGGTTGATCCCTTCTTCAGTCTGGACTTGAGCCGCCGGGTGACCCTTCCCAAGAAGTTGTCTTCTCATCTGTTCTTTTGCCCGTACCATCACCTTGTCTCTGTTTATCCTCAGTGAACTGATCATTTTGGCTTTCATCCTTTCAACAGGTTCGTTACTGAAAAGAGGATTAAGAAGTATATCAGCGATCAGCGGAAGTAGTTCGCCCAAACGTGAACTTAAACAATAGAGGGTGACAACAGTGTAATGGAGAGAAGATGAAATTTCCATCCATGCACCATAGAAATCAAGTTTGTCAGCAATTTCATCCGATGTGAAATTACGCGTTCCTTCCCTCCAGGTTGATGTAAGAAGTTTCATTATCTCCGATGATGGTGCCTCCATATCTCCGTATGGGAGTAAGAGGTTCAGCATACACACATCTTCCTCACCTTTCTCAATTATGTTAATCCTTACACCATTCTTGGTGGAAATTGTATATGCTGATTCTATGTTCAGCCGTCCGAAGTCAAGGACATCCGGGGCTACGGATCTGTCAATGCTCATAACCTGTTCGCTTCACAGAACTTAATTGCTTCCATAAGATCTTCCGGAGTATCAATCCCAATTGTAGGTTCATCGGTAATCCCCATCATAATCTGATACCCGTTTTCAATCCATCGCAGTTGTTCAAGTGATTCTGCAAGTTCCAACGAAGATTGAGGTAATGAAGTGATGGCAGCAAGAACCTCGGCACGATAGGCATACATGCCGACATGAATGTGAAACTCTCTTTCATCAAGCCACTTTTTCCACTCAACACTTCGGATGTATGGGATTATGGCTCTGCTGAAGTATATTGCTCTGCGCTGATTGTTGAAAATTACTTTCACTTTATTAGGGTCAAATAGAGCCTCAAATCCCATTTTTTTATCAAAAGGACGGGCAAGAGTCGCAATCTGGGTCTCAGGGTAGTTGAAACACTTCTTCAATTCCTTGATTTGAGAAGGTGCCACAAATGGTTCATCTCCTTGAATATTGATTATGACCTCGGCATCTGATGCTGATAAACGGTAAGCCTCAAATACTCTGTCAGTGCCGCTTTTATGATCGGGAGAAGTCATAATTACTTTCCCTCCGAAACGTTCAACCTCATCTTTAATAAGTTCATTATCAGTTGCTACAATCACCTCGTCAAGTTCTTTTTGAGCCTGACGATAAACTCTTTCAATCATAGTCATGCCGCAAATGTCAGCCAATGGTTTACCCGGAAAACGGCTTGAGGCATAACGAGCCGGGATTATTCCTATAAATTTTGTCATTTTTTTCTCTTTCTTATGAATGATGGCAGAAGGACTACACCCACTGCAAGATATAGGTAATATGTCAGCAGACGCCATAGTAATGCAAGAATCATTATTATTCCGCCTGAAGTGATGATATCTCCGTAATATTCTCTGAAAAGCCATTCGCTGACACCGCTACCGCCTGGTGTAGGTGAAAACATCAGCAATGTCCAGATAACAATCTGTCTGCAGAACACCACCACCTGAGGTGCTCCTGCAACAAAGCCGAGTATAAGGGCATTTATAACAAGGTATCGGCTAACCCACGACAGCGTTGTTGCACCAAAACCACGGAGCCACCACCCTATAGAACGGCTGCGGATAGATATTGATGTGGCGTGCATATTGTCAGCAAATTCAACAATCGGATCTTTCCATCGCCTTAGCAGTCGGAGAACAGAAAGTTTAAGCAGGATATTTTTAATCCATCTGGGTCGCAAAACTATTCCGGTAAACAGAATCGCAGTCCATAATACAATCAAGGAATAAAAAATCCAGAAAGCAATCTGAATTCCTTCAACAAATTCTTTTGATCCGAATCCGAACAGTTCCTTATAAGGAATAAGAAAAAATGCAAGCGGAGTAAAGATTACAAAAAACAGTTCATCAAGAAACAGTATGGTCATGGTCAATGTCGTTGCCCTCCCCATCTTTATTCCTTCACGTTTAAGGAAAAACATACTCAGTGCACTTCCACCAACGGATGACGGGGTTACGGCTGATGTAAATTCGCAAAGCATTGTAACATTAACTGCCCTTTTCCAATTTAAGTCACCATCGGTCAGTATTCTGAAACGCCATGCCATTCCTGCATCACGACCAACTACTGCCAGCAGCGCCAACCCTATGCAAATCCATACTCTTGTGGTAAATCTGATTTCGCTTATTGATTCCGCATTAAACTCAGAATTGAACAACCATACGACAACGGCCAGCCCAATGAGAATGGGCAGACTAACTTTCCACCATAACCCTTTGCTATCAGGAGCCTTATCCATCTTTCAACAAGAAAGATATTTTTTAACAGACTCAACTATGTTGCATGAGTCTGCAGGAGATACGTTCACTGCAATTCCCTTGACACCCGTAGCAAGTATGGAAGGTACATCATCAGGTCTGATTATTCCGGTAGCGACAACGGGTATATTGACGCCTGCCTGAGTGATAACGGATACAATGTTTGCGTAATCTTGCAATGAAACGGTGGGATAAGGTCCTACCTGCACATAATCTATGTCAGCATGTTTAAGACTGATTATCTGCTCGGGGTTAATAACAGTTACTCCAATAACTGCGTGGGCACCCAATCTGTCCCGTGCTTCTTTAGGCAGCATATCGCCCGGAAAAAGATGAACTCCATGTACCTTCAATTCATCTACCAATTCCACATTGTGTTCAATGGTCAGGAATACATCATCAGGCTTACACAATGGTATAACTTGCTCAGCAACATTACGTTGAGATTCTTCATCAATGCCATCAGTGGATAATTGTATCCAACGGCATCCACCTTCTACTGCCTGTTTAACTTGTTCCGCAACCGGCAGATCTGAGTTATTATCTGTAATGAATTGCAACATTAGTCAAAATATTAGTAATCCTCATTTGCAAAGTTAATCTTTTTATTGGAAATAACAGCCAAACAAGCCGCTAAAGTTTTTTATCAAATATTGCTGAAAATAAAAATATTTTGTAATTTTGCATCTGAAATAAGCAGCCGCTATAATAAAGGCTTATTTGAAGGAGGTCCGGTAGCTCAGTTGGATAGAGCATCTGCCTTCTAAGCAGACGGTCCCGCGTTCGAATCGCGGCCGGATCACAAAAAAACACTGTAAATAGGTTTTTTAATTCCTTATTTACAGTGTTTTTTTAATTGTGTATGTTTCAGTCTACTGTAATTTCATCTCCATTTTTTTCAATCCATGGATTGATGACACAATCGTTAAGTATAATGCCTGTTTATTTATAGTCACGCTGAGATTGTATTGGCGTTCGCACCATCTTTTTAAGAGGTAGCCGCCGAATAGTCAAAATTTGCCTACTATTATTCGTACTGCCTTCCATCTCCATCAGCACAGAATATATGTCGGTTTAGCATGCTTTAGCAAGAACTATAAATAGTACGGATCAAGTTAAAAAAAGGTTGCGCCCCCTTCTTAATGGCGGCGCAACCTAATTTTTCATCAATTTATTGTTTAAATATTAACTGTTAGTATCAACACCGAATTCCATACTTACTTCTGTTGAAGTATCCCAAGATGTTCCACCCAACTCCTGAGAAGCGGCGAATACAATGGGTTCAATACCTGCGGATGAACCGGAGATGTTGATATTATACCTGTAGATTCGGGCTTTCTCCCATTGTGGTGACCATGTACCGGTGATATTGCGCTGCAACACAACCTGATTATCTTTTGTAAGTTCTATTGTGAAATGAATTTTCACATTGTCAGTTTGTGGATATTGTCTGGGAATCAAGAATATCTCAGAAGTCTCCAAGTTGCTTCCAGGTGCATTTGTGATAACATTTTTTTCACCTACAGTAAGATTAATGTATGGAGAGTTTTCGCTTTTGTATTCCGACCAAACGCCTGAGCCAACATTATAATTTGCTTTATTGAAAAACTCAGAAATCTTCACATTAGTAATCTTTACCTGATATCCATCGGGGAAGTCTGTAGTGAAAACCGCTTTAATTTTACAAAGCGCGTGACCGAAACTCAATGATACCTGCGGGTTATTTTTTTCCATCGCAATAATTTTCCCACTTTCCGCACAAACAAGGTCATGCTGGTGAGTACCATCACAAAGAAAAGACATAATAGCAAGTGCTCGGCCATCTTCTGATGTTTCGTTGGTCAAAGTCATTGCCGGTCTACCTTTTTCTGTACTCAAGGCAATATCTGCGCAACTGTAGCCATAGAAGTAATATGTACACTTGGGAATCCAATAGCGAACGCCATCGTAAGTCCATTCTTCTTTACCGGTGGTTGCATTTTTGCCTTTAGTTACAGGCACACCATTGAAAATCTGGATAGGAGTTGCCATTCCATCTTTGGTGTAATAACCATAAACTAGGAAATTGTCGAAAGTTGAAGAAGTGAGATCCCCGTCAACCGCACGAGAGTGTTTGTTGACAATGTTTTCAAAGCCAATGGCATTTCCCTGAGTAGGGCTTACATCAACTACTTCTTCAGAAGTACAGGCAGTGAGAGTCATAACGCCCACAGCGAGATAAAATAGATGTTTTTTCATTGCTAAATTATTGGTTTAAATTAATATTTTTCGTTTTAATTTTTGAATATGATAATATTTTAAGAATTTACAGGTAAGTCAACGTCAATTACTCCCCAGCCAGAAAGATCCACTTCAAATTCCCCTGAAGGAGTTTCGTTTTCCTCATCTTTTATCCTGATTCCGGAAACCCTTATCACACCACCTCTTGGCTGACTTTTTAGTTGCTCATCAATGTCAAAGTCAAATTCAAGGACTCTTCCACCCGTGAGCAGAACCTCAAGATTCAAAGTATAGGGTCGAGAGGGAACATCTTCATCCGAACGTCCATAATATTCATCAGGAAATCCCGGAACACCGAATGACATGACACGAGCCTCGCAACCGTAATCGGTGATTTGGCAATCATATAGGATAACGGTTGACTCTTCGGAAGTCCTGCCGTCACGAAGATAAACAGATTCCGCCATTCCTGCAAGAGCACCTCGAGCAAGAGCGACATTGTCCAATCCATAATCAAATTCATAACGGATAACGTAGGTGAAAACCAACGGTTGCATCTTGACCGGAAGCAGTTTCGTCTCGTGTACCTCAATAGAAGGGACATTATCCATATAAGATGAATACAGGATATCCGGTGGATTTGCTGATTTTATTCCGGGATGTCGTTCCTTAATATATGAAATGGTTGATCGTGATCGCGGGGTTGCAGAAGCGCGAGCATCAGACAAGGAGGCTATATCCTCGAGGATAATATACTCAGTATCACCGTTATACATGAGGAACGACAGTCCGTCTGATTCCGAGAGTAGGATATCACCTCCTCCCGGAGACAGATAATGTTCACCGTCCGGGGTATTATTCTTATATTTTACCAGATTCACCCATTCAGGCGTGCCCGGGCGTAAGAAGTCGTAATCAAAGCCATGGTAACTCGCATCCCAATTGGTCTGATGGGCCATACCGTAGTCGCGCTCCCATTCCTGTTCCCAAGAGAGCATAAATGAAGCCTTGGGATAATGGTCGTAGCACAACTCGGTTCGACGACACGCAGCAAAAAGAGTGAGTGCGACGAGTTCTGCGGCTATTATTGTATATTTACTTTTTATCTTCATTTTTTTCGGTTTCTTTTTTCACTTTGTATCCGCCACACTAATGACAGTTTAAGTCTGAGAGGACCAACATAGTCAATATTCTTTGTGTATTGATAAAGGTAATGACCATCTTCGGGAACATAGACTTTATCGCGGGCCCGAAGATAACCTACGCCTAAACCTGCGTCAAGAGACAGATGTTTGCTTATAGGCCACATATAACCAACGGAGAATCCTGCCATGAATCCTTCACCTTCATGCCCTTTCTTACCATCGGACAAATCATACAAACCTACTCCACCGAAGGCTCCGACATACATTCCATGCCAACGAGAACGATTGATGGTCCAATAACGAACCTCAGGGGTCACCGTGGCAAGACGGTAAACCTTGTGGGGTGAACTTTTAGAATACCATGCAGATTGAGCCTCAAGTGCTGCAGACCATCTGTCCGCAAACATCCATTCAACTTCAATATTTGGCATTAGGACAGCGTAGCCGAGAAGATTGGTTTTCAATGCGAATTTCTCTTCTGTCAACCTAACCGGAGTGGCGCTTCTCGGTTCATCCACAACCTCATGAAGAGAGTCTTCTTCTAATACCGGCTTCTCAACAGGAGCAATGGAGTCCGAAGTCACAACCGGTTCTTTAATTTCAACGACAGTGTCATTTTTCACCACTTCCTCTTTCTCGGCCGTTTTTTGAACGGGCTGGAGGGATAATTTTGATATGCTATCTTTAGGAACAGCAATGCTAACTTCCACAAAGTCGCCTACTCCACTGTGATTCCTGGTTATAAAGCAATCTTCAGTAATCCCCCTGCGTACAATTAATTCAGACTTTACTCTGTTAGATCTAATTTTTGCAATTGCAAGATCACGAGCCCGTCCACCTTTGGTATTGCAATAACCGTTAACATAAACATACATTTCATGATTTTTAATCATTCCCTTGCATTGTTCCACACAGTCAAGCAACTTTGTCAATTCTTTGCCATTGTTTCCGAAAGGAACATAAAACTGATTCTTTCCGGGAAAGAACCGAAAAGTGAACACACTGTCAGTCTGTTCTTGTGCATACAGCGGTAGCCCAAGCAGAAGCAGAAAAACCACTACTGTCAGTTGCCGTATAAGGGTAGTCTTATTCATGAAGTTCACAATGGTTTATAATTTCGCGGGCGATGTAACACCAAATATTTTAAGGTAATAAACTATACGTGCGTTTTCCTTTTATTGGCAATACGCTTTTCTTGATGGAGCGAATCTCAGAAAGCAAGAATCTTCACCTTCTTAGTCGTGAAGCATCTTTTCCTCATGCACAAATTCATCTGCTATATTCATTAACTCAATGGCAGATCTTCAAAAGGAATTGCCGTATTATTATCTCTCTTTTATGCAAAGTTATTAAATAATAGCGAATTATGCAATAGTTTCCCGAAAAATTATGTGATTTTTAGATTAAAAAAATACAAAAATTTAGTCAACTCCATAGAAATCAATACATTTTAACATATATAATATTTTTCGACAGAGCAAAAAACGATAAAAAACAAACAATTTCATGACAAAGTTTGCGCTCTTTCAAAAAATTTCACTAATTTAGACCACATTCTGAAATGCAAGTTTACTTAGGACTGAAACGATTTTCTCAAATATAAACCGTCTTAAACGAACTGACATTTCGAGCCCCTAATCAAAATAATAAAAGAAATTTTAGACTTTACCCGGAATCAATGACAGCAATAGGTTTCCCGTTCCGTAAATACATTGCAGTTATCGCTTTGCAGATCGTGCTTGTAATGACAGTGCTTGATGTGACTTTAGTAAACGTAGCACTACCAGTCCTCGCAGAGGAATTCCATATAAATAATTCTTCGGCAGTGTGGATCATTACCATCTATCAATTGATAATAACAATGCTTTTACTGCCTGTAAGTTCAATAGGAGATCTTCACAGTTATAAAAAGACCTTCTTGACCGGCGTAGTGATTTTTACACTATCTTCCGCTTTATGCGCGGCATCCCACGACTTCATCTCTATTGTGGCAGCACGTGCGCTTCAAGGAATAGGAGCCGCATGCGTAATGGGTGTAAACATCGCCCTGGTAAGACTGATTTATCCCAGAAATATTCTTGGCAGAGGTATGGCACTGAATGCGATGTGTATTGCCATTGCAACAGCCGCCGGACCTTCAATAGCAGGCGCAATTTTGTCAGTCACTACCTGGCACTGGCTGTTTCTCATAAATGCACCTTTGGGAATTATCGCTTTCATCATAGGATTCAGGTTACTGCCTCAAAATCCGGACAAAAGCATGAAGCAGCCATTCGATTGGCTCAGCGCCATAGAGAATATGATTGTTTTTGGCCTGATCTTTTATGCGTTGGGGAATTTCTCTCGCAACGGTGATATTCAGATAAGCGTTGCTCTACTGTCCGTGGGTATTGCAATAGGTTTTTTCTACATTCGCCGACAATTCCGGCATACCCAACCATTATTACCCGTGGATCTATTCAAAAATTCCATGTACACGATGAGTATTGCAACCTCAGTATGCTCATTCATGGCACAAAACACCACCATGATTGCACTGCCGTTCCTATTTCTCAATATTTTTCATTTCTCCGAGATTACAACCGGTCTGCTTATGACGCCATGGCCACTTGCCACTATGATTACCTCTCCTATTGCAGCAAGGTTTGTAGAGCGACATAATCCCGGGGTCACCGCAGCCGTAGGTATGGGTGTATTTATCGCAGGTGTAGCCCTACTCCTTATGTGCGGTTCCAATCCTGAGGAGTGGAATATTGCGTGGCGAATGGCCATCTGTGGAATAGGATTCGGCATGTTCCAGACACCCAACAATATTGTGATGGTTATGGCTACACCCGTCCACCGGACCGGGGGAGCAGGTGGAATGCAAAGTACGGCTCGCCTTGTCGGACAAACGTTTGGCGCCACTATCGTAAGTTCAATATTCGCATTAATAGCATTAGAATCAAATGCGGTCAAAATATGCCTTTACATTGCCATCTGCTTCGCTTTATGTGCTGGAATATTCAGTTACACCCGAACTCTTGGTCACAAAAAGGACCTTCACATTTAGCAACCTCATACGATTCAATCAAGCCTCATTTCAGAAGAAGAAAAAAAATACCGATAGTCAATTTTTGATATTCATTCCATTGACTTCATTACTGCGCCACGGAATACGCTTGCTTTTATTTTTATGAAATTTTCATCACCCAAATAAAGCGACACAATCACCAGTAAACATTTACTTTACAGGTGATTGTGAGTACATAGTGGAGATGGAGGGACTTGAACCCTCGTCCAAACGTGGAACTAATGAGTTTTCTACATGCTTATTCGCTTATTGGTTTTCGAGAATCAACAGGCAAACGACAGCCAATTGATTCCTTATTCGCTAAAACTTCAGATCCACCACGCGAAAAAATGGATCCTATTCCCGATTTACCTGCACCGTCTGATCGATGAATCTCGGGTCTACGATCATCGGACGATGTCTTGTCGCTGCAACTGTTGCGGCGATTAAGTTAATCTACTGTACTTCGATTAAGCAGCAAGAGCGTAGTTATTTTCGCCATTTAAAATTGTCAATGTCCATTTTTAAAGAGAACAGCCATTATGTCTCTGCATGCTTGCCCACCACCTCTACACGCTGTCAAAACCGGTCATCCCCAATTTTAATAAAAGTGATGAAGTACAAAATTACTAAGATTATTTGTACTGAACAAACCACGCATCTTTAATTTATACTTATTTAACAATTTCAACAACTTTTATTATGAATTCTTTCCTATCTCAGAAAGAATTATTATTTTTGTAGATATTGAGACCGTAGAATCAGGTCAAAAAAATCAGTAATTCAGTTATTATGAGTAGATATAGTTTTGACAAGATACTTAACCGACGTGGAAAAGGGGACATAAAGTATGATGATCTGGACGCCAGATATGGACGCTCGGATTTATATCCCTTATGGGTTGCCGACATGGATTTTGAAGTGGCTCCTGAGATCCTTGATGCCATAAGAGAGAGAGTGAAACTTGGAGAATTTGGATACGCTAAAGTTAACGACTCATACTGGACTGCTGTTATTAACTGGATTTCCGGGCACTTCGGAATTAAAGTATCACGTGAAGAATTGTCATATATACCCGGAATAGTCAAGGGAATAGCATATGCGATAAATTTTTTCACTAAAAAGGGAGACAAAATTCTCATTCAACCTCCTGTTTATCATCCGTTCCGTCTGGTAGCCGAAGGAAATGATCGGCAAGTGATAAATAACCCACTGATAATGAATTCTGACGGAACATACTCCATGGATTTCTTCAACCTGGAAGAGACCGTTAAGTTTGAAAGGCCCAAAATGATGATTCTATGCAATCCTCATAATCCGGGAGGTTTGCGTTGGAGCCTTGAGGATTTATGCAGGGTGGCTGATATTGCGGCAAAATATGATATGATAGTAATCTCTGATGAGATACATGCCGACCTTGTCCTGTCAGGAGAATCTCATAACTGCTTCTTTCAGGCTGGTAAAGAGGCTGAAAAGGTGGGAATTGTTTTCGGTGCTCCCTCCAAAACTTTCAATATTCCCGGACTGGTTAGTTCATGGTCAGTGATTAAGAACGAAAAACTCCGTGATGATTTTTATAAATGGTTGTCGGTCAATGAGTTCAATGACGCGCCATTTACATCTGTCATACCAACTGAGGCAGCGTATAATTATGGAGAGCCATGGCGAAAAGAACTGATTGGATACATCAATGGAAATATTGATTACGTTGATGACTTCTTTAAGAAATATATCCCTCAAATTAAGGTGATTCGCCCCGAGGCTTCATTCTTGGTTTGGCTTGATTGCAGGGATATGAAGATGACTCAGAAAGAACTTGTCGACTTCTTTGTTAACAAGGCTCATCTTGCGCTTAATGACGGTTCGATGTTCGGAGATGAAGGTATAGGTTTCATGCGCATGAATGTTGCGACTTCACGTAGTTTCCTGGCGGAGGCACTTGAATCACTTAAACGTGCTTATGATCAATTATAAATTGAAATACATCCCGAATGAGAATCTGCTGAATGTTGCTCTTCCTCTTTCTAAAAGTGAGAGCAACCGGCTTTTGCTTATCTCAGCACTCGCAGGTATATCTCCGGAGTTGCTGACAATCAGCAAATGTGATGACACAGACGCCATGTTGAATGGGATTACAACGAAGGATGATTATATCAACGTTTGTGCAGCGGGAACTGCAATGAGATTTCTTACGGCTTATTTCGCCAACTGTCCGGGACGTGGGACAATAAGACTTGACGGGTCAACAAGAATGAGACAGCGCCCTATAGCACCACTAATCAAGGCATTACGGGAAATAGGCGGTGACATCACCTATGGCGCCAATGATGGGTTTCCTCCCTTAACAATAACCGGGACCGCATTAAAAGGTGGTAAGATACGACTAGACGCATCAGTTAGTTCACAATATATTTCTGCCCTACTGATGATTGCGCCCACATTCAGGGAGTCTCTGGAAATTGAGTTCAACAACAAGCCGGTTTCGATCCCTTACATCAAAATGACCGTTTCCATGATGCGCCGATTCGGTATAAATGTTGAAATGACCGATACAAGCATCAAAGTAGAACCGGGAAAATATGTTGTAGCAGAAAGAACCGTGGAGGCTGACTGGTCGGCTGCTTCTTATTGGTATGAACTCACGTCTTTGTCAGGCAGACCGGTAAAATTGTCGGGATTGAAAAATTGTTCGCTCCAGGGGGATTCAGGCATATCAGAGATATTCACGCAGTTGGGTGTAGAGACTATCTTTGAGAAAGAGGGGGTGTTGTTGACCCCCGTAACCTATGATAAATCCCCGTTGACAATAGATCTGGAGGATATGCCTGATGTTGCCCAAACAATAGCCGTCACATCGGCCATGCTTGACAAACCGTTCTTCATTACCGGCTTATCTACCCTACCCTCTAAAGAAACCGACAGATTGAGCGCACTCAAAATAGAACTTTCAAAACTGGGAATTAACGTTATCACCGGTAAAGATTACATAAGTTGGAACGGAGAAAAGTCAGAAGTTGAGGAGGACATTTCGATAGAGACATACAAGGATCACAGGATGGCTATGGCATTCGCACCGGCAGCCGTAAGAAAGAACAATTTGATAATCAATGATATAGAGGTGGTTTCAAAGTCTTACCCTGACTATTGGGACCATCTGATGAAATTTGGATTTAATTACTGCACATGATTGTTTCTCTAATAATTTTAGCATCACTGTTTGCCATCGGGCTGCCACTTTATGTTCTTCACCATTGGGAGAACAGGAGAAAAGAAATGAACGGTTTGCCGAAAGACGACGTAAACGAACCGCTCCAGCAGTGTTGCGGGATGCACATGACCTGCGAAAAAGATTCTTTACTCACGGCTGTAAGTTCAGAAGTTGTCTACTATGATGATGAAGAACTTGATGAATTCAAGGGACGCCCTGCTGACCAATATAATGATGCTGAAACTGAAATGTTTAGAGATATACTCTTCACCATGCTGCCTGAAGATATTGCCGGTTGGGCACGCTCACTGCAGTTGCGTGGCATAGAAATGCCCGAGATTGTTAAAGAAGAACTTCTTATGATTGTAACAGAGGCAAGAAACCAACGTAACGCTCCCGCATCATGATTGATCTTTTGAATTATCCCTTTTTCCGCAATGCACTGTTCGGGCTGATTATTATTAATATAGCGGCAGCCATGATCGGCACTTACATAATTTCCCGGCGAATGGTCGCCATCTCAGGAGGTATAACCCATGCTTGTTTCGGAGGTCTTGGCCTGGGTTATTTCCTGGGCTTCAATCCAATAGCAATGGCTGCAATTTTTGCGGTTGCTTCTTCGTTAGGCGTTCAGACATTGTCTAATCGTTACCGGTTACGTGAGGACAGTGCAATTGCGGTTATCTGGGCTATTGGAATGGCTATAGGCGTCATATTCGTTTTTCTCACACCGGGTTATGTTCCTGAGTTAAACAGTTTCCTCTTCGGAAATATACTGACCGTCAGTTCTTTTGACCTCCTGATGTTTGCCATATACACCATTCTACTGGCTTCTTTCTTCATATCATTCTTCAGGAAGATAGTTGCGGTATCTTTTGACCGTGATTTCGCAAAGGTCGCAGGGCTGCCGGTTACATTTATCACAACCTCAATGACGGTATTGGTTGCGGTGTGTATTGTTCTGACAATAAAACTTGTTGGAATAATGTTGCTGATGTCAATGCTCTCACTTCCCCAACTGATTGCGGAACTGTTTACAAAACGGTTCTTATCTCTGATTATTTTGTCAGGGATAATAGGAATAGTAGGATCACTTGTAGGGCTATTTCTTTCGGCCTATATCAATGTTCCATGTTCCGCTGTTATTGTAGCGGTATATGCAGGTATGTTTATAATAGGAAAAATCATTTCAGGATGGAAAAACCGTTAAGGAATAAGATAATTCGCCGTCTGACGGCTATTATGGCAACAGTACTGTTAGGACTGACAGTGTTTCATCTGGCCCGTCCTGCAGCAACTGCAGCGACACCATCCATAAAAACCTATCCTGTAAGAGGGATTGATGTTTCCCATTATAACAATATCACAAAGTTTGACACCGTTGCCGCTCACGTCGATTTTATTTTCCTCAGGGCAACCCACGGTCTTAAACTTGACAAATCATTCAATACATTATATAAAAAAGCAGTGCGTTCAAATGTCCGTGTTGGGGCATATCACTTTTTTCGGTTTGATATCGATGGTGAAGCACAGGCAAACAACTTCATGCGTTCAATCAAGGGGAAAGTGTTTGAATTTCCTGTTGTCATTGATGTAGAGCAGCATGGCAATTCAAAGACGATCAGTAACAAAACCGTGGTCTCACGGCTCAAAACCATGGTTAAACTCCTTGAGAAAAACGGCTATAAGGTTATGTTCTACACCAATAAACATGGTTATACCAACTACATAAAGCCAAGTTTTCCCAAATATCCTCTTTGGATATGCTCTTTTACCGATCCTCCCACTGATGCGATGTGGGAGTTCTGGCAGTTCAGCCACACAGGAAAAATTAAAGGCATAAAAGGGAATATTGATCTTGACACATATAATGGTAGCAAAAAGAAATTCAATAAGAAATACCCCATTAAAAAACGAAAGTAAATGCTGTCAAAACAGGATCTGAAAGCACATGGAGCAATTCTGCTTGCCAATATGATATGGGGTGGACTTTCTCCAATCACAAAGTTCATCCTTCAGGATGGCTCACTTTCCGGACTACAGTTGTCCGCGATACGTATTATAGGAGGTACTGTTGTTTTCATCATCATGGGGATATTATTGCCAAAAAACGTTGCCCCTAAGGAAAAAATCAGAAAAGAGGACTGGAAGAAACTTATTGCAGCATCCTTCCTCATAATAACATTCAATCAGGCTCTATACATAATGGGGATAAATTACACTTCCCCTATTGATTCCTCGGTGATGTCAACTCTGACACCACTCTTCACAATGATATGTGCCGCAATTTTCATAGGAATGCCCATCACCTGGTTGAAGGCCATGGGAGTTGGATTAGGATTAACCGGTGCCTTGCTGATGGTTTTCGGTCAGACGTCAGACTGTGAAACCGCATCAAATCCTGTTCTTGGTGACTCACTCTGCCTGCTGGCTCAACTCTGTGCAGCACTTTATTATGTACTTTTCCGGGATATCATAAACCGGTATTCTCCGTTTACTCTTATGAAATGGATGTTCATCCTTTCCTCCTGTACTTTTGGACTGTTTATGATTCCGGAACTCGTCAAAGTTGACTTTACAAAGATTCAGGGAGATGTTTGGATTTCCATAACATACATAGTTGTATTCGCAACATTCCTTGCATATCTGACCATCCCCTACGCACAAAAGCATCTTAAACCTACAGCGGTTGCCATGTACACCTACTTCCAACCTGTTACTGCCGCAATTCTTGCAGCCATAATGGGCCTGGCGACATTCGGATTCTTAAAGATTGCCGCAACGATGTTGATATTTATAGGAGTCTGGTTTGTTACGGGAGCAAAAGGGAAACAAAAAACACTCTGAATGAGGATATCCCTCTTCAGAGTGCCAAATTCATACGAATTTCAACTAAATTGTTATTTCTTAAGAGTATAATTCAAACCCGGATTCTGTGAAACCTCAAGTTGATTGTTCGTCATTGTGATTGTTGAATCCGAGTCAACAAGGAAATAAATGGGTGTTTCTACGGAACCAGCCTGTGAATCCTTCTGATCCTTAATCAGTTTGATATAGGTTTTGTCTCCCTTTTTCTCTACTTTAAAGTCACCTTCGCTTGCGTATGTCTTTACATCACTGTAACCGGTTGCTGAAGTACTGTCAGACTGAATATAGGTTTCAACCAGTTTGTAGTCGCCATCCTTACCTTCATCATCATAGTCCAGTGTAAGAGTATAACGTATACCATCTGTATCTGCTGCCGGAATTACACCTGTGTATACTTCATCAATATCAGATTTGACACATTCCCCATTCTTGTTACAATTGCCTGAACAAGCAGCCATGGACATGAGCGCCAATCCTGCTGCTGAAAATAATAATGTCTTCTTCATAATTCTTTCTTGTTAATTTATTATATAACACTACCATGCTGCAAAATGTTTAGGAAACGGATCAAAATTGAAAGATCATGTTGTTTCTTAAAACCGTACTTAATCAGAAATTACTTACATCTACACAAATTAAATTGAAGTTCTGATGGCCGTGATAGGATTTTTCTACGGCAATATATTCATGTATGCATTATTTTCAATCCAATTTTTTAATTAAACTTAACCATAATATCATGCCGAAATAATTGTAGCAGTAATGTAGCACTTCTAATATATTTTATCTTCAAAAAAATCAGCGATTATCATGTATTTTCCGTTTTGAAATATTATATTTGTATAAGAAATGGAATCCCGGAAATATTTAGCCATAGACTTAAAATCTTTTTATGCATCTGTTGAATGTGTTGAAAGAAACGTTGACCCTCTTGACACATGCCTTGTGGTCGCTGATGCTTCAAGAACAGAGAAAACAATTTGCCTTGCTGTATCACCCGCACTGAAAATATTCGGAATGGGAGGGCGTCCACGCCTTTTTGAAGTTGTACAAAGAGTCAGAGAGGTTAACCGAGACCGAAAATCCAAAGTATGCTCTACATCCCTGAAATCCCTGATGGCGGATTACAGTCTTGCGGTTGACTACATAGTAGCCCCCCCAAGAATGGCTCTTTACATATCTTATAGTACACGGATTTATCAGATTTATCTACGATATGTGGCCCCGGAAGATATTCATGTCTACTCAATAGATGAGGTATTTATTGATGTCACCGAATATCTCGGATTATATAAAATGTCGGCGCATGATCTCGCTATGAAAATGATTCGGGAAGTTTTGTCAGAAACAGGTATTACTGCCACCGCTGGAATCGGCACCAATCTTTTTCTTGCCAAAATTGCCATGGATATCAAGGCAAAAAAGATGAAACCGGATGCCGATGGTGTTCGCATAGCGGAACTTGATATTCAATCATACAGGAAAGAATTATGGGATCATGCACCCATAACCGATTTCTGGCGAGTTGGTAAAGGTATCGCTCGACGATTGGCGGGATTCGGCATCCTCACCATGGGAGATATCGCCCGCTGCTCTTTGAGTCATCAGGAATTCCTTTATAAACAATTCGGAGTTAACGCAGAACTTCTCATTGATCATGCATGGGGAATAGAACCTGCAGAGATTAAGCACATCAAGAGTTATAAGCCCGACAATCATTCAATCAGTACGGGTCAGGTTCTGGCACAGCCCTACCCTGCGGATAAAGCACGTGTTGTTACAATGGAAATTGTTGACTCCTCTGCACTTACTCTCATAGAGCAGAAACTGGTTACAACCCAAATTGTGCTTCAGGTGAGTTATGACCCGGAAAGTTTGACACGTCCGGAAATCCGAACCCGTTATGATGGCAAAATCACCACCGATTTCTATGGTAGAGAAGTGCCGTTTCATGCTCACGGCACGGTGA
The DNA here is from genome assembly GCA_947175645.1 of uncultured Porphyromonadaceae bacterium. Lineage (GTDB taxonomy): Bacteria > Bacteroidota > Bacteroidia > Bacteroidales > Muribaculaceae > CAJUPY01. The sequence goes on along the minus strand of CAMWNP010000006.1, from coordinate 28,925 downwards.
ATTTTGAGGAACCCACATCTTCATCTCGATTGATGCTGAGAAAAGTAGGCGAATTATATGACCGGATAGTGAAACCCTATTTATTGATAAGACGTATAACATTATCAATCAATAAATTGCAACCTGAAGAAGATGCAACAAAAATTAAAAAATCAGTACAACTTTCTTTATTTGATGAAGAAAAGAAAGATTCCGTTTCAGAAAAAATGATGATTAAAGAGCGTAAAAGCCAGGAGGCGATAATAAAAATAAAGAAGATGTTTGGCAAGAATTCTATCCTCAAAGGTTTGAACTACGAGGATGGAGCAACTCAAAAAGAGCGTAACAGGCAGATAGGAGGACACAAGGCATAATGGGAAGATACGATGACATCATCAACTTGGACCGCCCGGAACCCATAAGGGAACGTATGCCGTTATCGGTCAGAGGGGCTCAGTTTGCCCCGTTTGCCGCACTGAAGGGCTATGATGAAGCAATCAGTGAAACCACGAGAGCGACCTCCGCATTCCGGGAACCTGATGAAAATGATTTGAAAGAAATTTCCATTGTAATTTCTTCCCTGATGATGCGCAATTTGCATGCATTGGTTGAAATTTCCTATTTTGTTCCTGACAGCAAAAAGGAAGGGGGGATTTATAAATCTATTAGGGGAGAAATCAGACGAATCGATGAAGTGGCTCGGGAAATTATTCTAAAATCCGGTCAGAAAATATCCTTTCAGTCACTCCACTCGTTGAAAATAGTTGATGAATTTTTATAAAATCTCCTCACCTTTAAAAAGGTTACCCCTTTTAAGTCGGGGACCATCTATAATCAACGTTTGGGCTCCTATCAATTCCTTCCTTAGCAGATCCTCTTCAACAATATGAAATTTCAATACCGTAGATGTAGGATAAGAAGAGAAGAACGGAGCATTATGAAGAAATAGTCTGACATATTTTACCTGTGGAGAGCGACTTGCTGCCTGACAATAATATATCGATTTATCAGCATATCTGGGAAGAACTTTTATTCCTGTTTTTCCATCAATCAATTTAAGTACAGCAATGATATGCCATTTCTTTTCTTTGGCTTTATTGTTGACTTTCTCACCTGGTTTCGTATGGGATGAGATGGTGATATTCCTCCCGAATGACTTGTTTATCTTTTTCATCACAGACTTGAATAATACACCATGCGGAGATGAATCAGTCATATTGTTGAATGAGATAAGATAATGAATCATTTCATGAAGAATCACATCTTCAAGTTTGTTCTCGTCAAAATCAAAACATGTACTGAACGAGAAATGCCGGCTTACAATAGTCCGTGATCCATCTGACATGCTCTTGTACTTTGTGCAATACATACCGATGGCTGACTTTGATTTTGAAAGTTTCACGGGAATACGGGGAAGAGCCTCCTTGAAGATTTCCTTATTGAAACGGTCAAATCTGTCGTTGATAAACGCTATTGTGAAAACCATTATACAATATCTTTAAGAAAGAAAAAGGTGCTCCTACATATAGTCGGCGCACCCTTTTAGTCTATTGTGAAGTATTACTTATCAAGCGTTTTTCACTTTTTCAACAATAGCCTTGAAAGCGGCAGGATTGTTGAGAGCGAGGTCAGCGAGAACTTTACGGTTGATTTCAATACCTGCTTTGTGGATAAGACCCATCAGTTTAGAGTAAGAAAGATCTTCCAGACGGGCTGCTGCGTTGATACGCTGAATCCAGAGAGCACGGAAATTACGTTTTTTATCCTTACGGTCACGGTAAGCATAAGTCAAACCTTTTTCCCATGTGTTCTTGGCAACGGTCCATACGTTACGACGGCAACCGAAATAACCGCGGGTGAGTTTTAAGATTTTTTTACGGCGAGCCCTTGAGGCTACGTGGTTTACTGATCTTGGCATTTTTTTTCAGATTGTGAATGTCAGCGGCAAATGCTCTTTAGGGCTGAACATTCGGTTAATAAAAATGAAATTTAAATCACGAATTAAATGAAACCTAATAAAGAAAACTTTATTTGAGGGCAAGTAATGCCTTTACGTTGCCTTCGTCAACCTTGGCAATGAGAGCGAAGTGTGTAAGGTTTCTTTTCTGCTTTTTGGTTTTCTTGGTCAGGATGTGACTCTTAAAAGCATGTTTTCTTTTGATTCTTCCTGATCCGGTAAGGGCGAACCTCTTTTTGGCACCGGAGTTAGTTTTAATCTTGGGCATTTTTTTGTTTTTAAAATTATTAATTCGAGTTATTATCAGGTAGACCGACACGCAGTCCTTTGATAGTCTTTATTTCTTTTTAGGTGATAGCATTATAATCATCCTCTTTCCTTCCAGCAAGGGCATCTGTTCAACCTTTCCATATTCCTCAAGGTCATTAGCGAAACGGAGAAGAAGAACTTCACCTTGTTCCTTAAAGAGGATTGAACGTCCTTTGAAGAATACGTATGCCTTAACCTTTGAGCCTTCCTGCAGGAAACTGATTGCATGCTTGAGTTTGAAATTGTAATCATGGTCATCTGTCTGAGGACCGAAACGGATTTCCTTGACAACGACCTTTGTAGCCTTGGCTTTCTGTTCTTTCTGGCGTTTCTTCTGCTGATAAAGAAATTTTTGATAGTCAAGGACCTTGCATACAGGTGGTTGAGCAGTGGGAGATATCTCAATCAGGTCCAGGCCCATTTCATCTGCAATGCGCAATGCTTCCTGAATGGTGTAGACACCATTTTCAACGTTGTCGCCTACCAAGCGTACCTCACGGGCGCGAATACGTTCGTTAATCACGTAAGCGTCACGGTCGTTCTTCTTGTTATCGACACGTCGACCTTGTGGTCCTCCAGCGTTTCGCTGAGGCTGAGGGGTATTTATCGGTTTTTTCTCCATTCAGGAATTTATTCGTTAGTCATTGCTTTGATTTCTGCATTCAAATTTTCTGCAAAGGTAGTAATTTTCATCGAACCTTTATCACCTTCGCCCTGTTTTCTTACAGAAATTTCACCATTTTCTGCTTCTTTTTCTCCAACAATGAGCATATAGGGTATTCTTTTGAGTTCGTTATCACGAATTTTTTTACCAATTTTCTCATTGCGGTCGTCAACTTCAACCCGGATGTCAGACTTTTCAAGTTCGCGTTTTACCTCATAGGCGTAGTCATTGAACTTCTCACTAATTGGAAGTATAACAGCCTGTTCGGGAGCGAGCCACAATGGGAACCTGCCGGCTGTATGCTCCAGAAGAACAGCGACGAAACGCTCCATTGAGCCGAAAGGTGCGCGGTGAATCATCACCGGACGATGTTTCTGGTTGTCAGAACCGGTGTACTCAAGTTGGAATCTTTCAGGAAGGTTATAGTCAACCTGGATCGTTCCAAGTTGCCAACGACGTCCGATAGCGTCCTTAACCATAAAGTCAAGTTTTGGACCATAGAACGCGGCTTCGCCAAGTTCCTTACGCGCTTTGAGGCCTTTTTCTTCGCATGCCTCAATAATCGCGGTCTCGGCAAGATGCCAGTTCTCGTCACTTCCTATATATTTTTCTTTATTTTTAGGGTCTCTCAACGATATCTGTGCTTCAAAGTTCTCGAACTTCAAGGCCTTGAATATAAAGAAAATAATATCCATCACCTTCAGGAATTCATCCTTTATCTGATCAGGGGCACAGAAAATGTGGGCATCATCCTGAGTGAAACCTCTAACTCGGGTCAGACCGTGAAGTTCACCGCTTTGCTCGTAGCGATAAACGGTTCCGAACTCAGCAAGGCGGAGCGGCAATTCCCTGTAACTGCGTGGATAAGCGCGGAAAATCTCACAGTGGTGAGGGCAGTTCATGGGTTTGAGCAAGTATTCCTCACCCTCTTCCGGAGTATGAATGGGCTGGAAGGAATCCTTTCCATATTTTGCATAGTGACCTGATGTAACATAAAGCATCTTGTTTCCGATATGAGGAGTGATCACCTGCTGATAACCGTATTTTTTCTGTATCTTGCGGAGGAACTGTTCAAGCCGGTCACGCAATGCAGCACCTTTGGGAAGCCACAAGGGCAATCCTGCGCCTACATTCTGTGAGAATGCGAAAAGTTCCATTTCCTTTCCGAGTTTACGGTGATCACGCTTCTTGGCTTCCTCCATCAGAACGAGATACTCATCAAGCATTTTTTTCTTGGGGAAGGTAATACCGTATACACGAACCAACTGGTTACGTTTTTCATCACCACGCCAATATGCTCCGGCGAGAGATGTGATTTTCACAGCCTTAATTGGTGCGGTATTGGGAATATGCGGACCACGGCAAAGATCAGTGAAAGATCCCTGTGTATAAGTGGTGATATGTCCGTCTTCAAGTTCGCTTATAAGTTCACATTTGTATTCTTCACCACGATCCCCGAAAAGTTTCAGCGCATCATCTTTACTGATGTCTGCACGCTTGATTTCCTCTTTACGCTGAGCAAGTTCAAGCATCTTCTTTTCAATTTTGGGAAACTCTGCCGCTGTTATCACATGTTCGCCCGGGTCAATGTCATAGTAAAATCCGTTTTCAATAGCAGGACCGATACCAAACTTAACGCCGGGATAAAGTTCCTGCAGGGCTTCGGCAAGAAGGTGTGCTGAACTGTGCCAGAAAGCATGCTTACCTTCCGGATCATCCCATTTAAATAATTTTATTGTAGAATCCTCGGTGATAGGACGTGTCAGATCCCATTCTTCTTCATTAACCGATGCGGCAAGGACGTCACGCGCCAACTGAGAACTCAGGCTTTCAGCAATCTTGAGAGGGGTGATACCCTTCTCAAACTGCTTGACGTCGCCATTAGGAAAAGTGATATTTATCATTAATTTAATTTGTTTTATCTGATTATGCCACATACAACGTGGCCATTTAACAAAGATAGGTGCAAATTTACATATTTTTTTTTGCTTAACAATCAAATTCCCAGTATATTTTTGTCAATATTTTTTGAACTTAAACTTTCTTAACTCTCTTATGGTTCAATTATCAATAAATTGTTGTAATTTTGACCAGCATTTCTAAAATATAATGTATAAAACAATGTCTGCTTTCATTTCCCGAGTCCATGCCGCTGCGCTTATTACATTATCGCTTACAGCCTCATTGAACCTGAATGGTCAGGATTTCATGGAGGCGGAAATGATGATGAAAACCGGAGAGACAACCAAAGCACTGAGTGTTCTGAAATCACTTGCAAAAGATAATCCGAAAGAGGGAAAACTCCAGATACTCATTGGTGATTGTTATGTAGCGCTTGACAGTAGCGCAAAAGCGATAGCGGCATATAAAGAGGCTCAGAAAAAAGGTGAAAACGAAGCGTGGCTTTCGCTTGCCCGCCTTGCTCTTTCAGAATACAGGCTCGAGGATGCCGAAGGAGACATTGAACTCTATCGCAAAGGTCTGAAAAAATCTCGCAAACAGCAGGTTGACAATTCTCTGGAAATCGAATCATTGCTCACCCGAACACGAAACATGCTTGACCGTGTGGAGAAAGTAACCGTTATTGACAGTGTAAGCGTTGATAAGGATGACTTCTTAAAGTACTACCGGTTAGGCCGCGATTGCGGACATCTCTACCTACCGCAGAAGATACAGAAAACGTTTCCCGTCGCTGAGCCTTCTGTGGTGTATGTGTCTCCGGACGGAGTAGAAATGATATGGGCTATGGATGACACATCAATGAAAACCGGGCTTGTCAGTTCATCACAACTGTATGGTGGAGAATGGGAAACACCTGTTTCACTCGGTGAGCAACTCAACGAAGGTGGAGATGCCAATTACCCGTTTATGCTCAATGACGGTGTTACTCTTTACTTTGCCAACGACGGAGAAAACTCTATAGGAGGATACGACATTTTTATCTCCCGCAGAAATTCCGATGGAGTTTTCTTCCAGCCTCAGAATCTTGGGATGCCTTATAATTCTCCATACAACGACTACATGCTTGCCATTGACGAGCAAAACAACATCGGATGGTGGGCAAGTGACCGCAACAGGATACCCGGAAAAGTGACCATCTACACTTTCATACCATCGGAAATGCGTGTTAATTACGATGTTGATGACCCCAATCTGGCTGCTCTTGCAAGAATAAGTTCATATAAAGACACCTGGGCTGATGGAAAAGATTACACATCGCTCCTCAAAAACATCAACCGCTCCGCTGATAAGGATTACACAGAAGAAACCGCCCCTGAATTCATGCTTAGTGTACCCGGTTATGGTGTTTACACCTCATATAAACAGTTTCGTTCTACAGAGGCGGCAAAACTTATGAAAGAGTATGTAAAAAAAGTTGATCAGTACAACACCCTAACCACAACTCTTGGTGATTACCGCAGGAAATATGCGGAAGGGAACAGACAGATTACATACGAAATCAAGCGTATGGAGAATGAACGGAACAGTCTTATAGACGAACTTAAGAAACTGAAGAATCAAATTATCAAAACCGAAACATTATGATAACTTTTTTAATAGCGATAGCCCTGCTGATCGGAGGATATCTGATTTATGGTCTTATAGCCGAAAGGATTTTCGGGGTTGAGCCATCCAGACAGACTCCGGCCGTCACCATGAACGATGGTGTAGACTTCATAATCATGCCAACCTGGAAGGTGTTTCTTATTCAATTCCTGAATATTGCAGGTTTAGGTCCGGTGTTCGGTGCAATAATGGGTATAATGTTCGGACCGGCAGCCTTTCTGTGGATTGTATTTGGAACAATCTTTGCAGGCGCAGTCCACGACTTTATCTCAGCAATGATATCCCTGCGCTCCAACGGAAGTTCACTTCCTGAAATTGTAGGACACGAACTGGGAAATGTGGTAAGAAATATTATGAGGGCCTTCTCTATAGTGCTTCTGATCCTCGTGGGAGTAGTATTTGTATTGACTCCCGCAGATCTTATAGCAGGTATGACCCCCGACTGGATGGACCGCATATTCTGGGTGGCACTCATATTTATATATTATATAGCGGCGACTCTTCTACCGATAGATAAACTTATAGGTAATCTATATCCCATATTCGGATTTGCATTGCTATTCATGGCTGTAGGAATATTAGGAGTATTGATATGGGGATCGATAACCGGAGATCTGACAATTCCGGACGGTCTGACAGATGGTTTGCACAGCCGCTTCACCGGTGATGCTGCAGCCACCCACCCTATCTTCCCTATGATGTTTGTATCAATAGCATGTGGCGCCATATCAGGCTTCCATGCCACACAGTCACCCATGATGGCACGTTGCCTTAAAAATGAAAAACTGGCTCGTCCGGTGTTCTACGGGGCTATGGTCACAGAGGGATTCGTTGCTCTGATTTGGGCAGCCGGTGCCATTGCATTCGCTAAGGGATATGACGGGTTAGGAGAATACATGACTACTCATCAGCCTGGAGACCTGGTACATGATCTTTCTTTTGACTGGCTCGGGACATTCGGAGGTTTTCTTGCGATGATAGGTGTTATAGCGGCACCTATTTCTACAGGCGACACCGCTTTAAGAAGCGCACGTCTGATAGTGGCTGACTTCATGAAAGTCAGCCAGAAGAAATTTCTGTCGCGTCTGGCCATATCACTCCCAATTTTCGCCATTGTATTTGCGCTCATGTTCCTTGACTTTAACGTTTTATGGCGCTATTTCGCATGGAGTAACCAAACACTCGCAGTATTCACTCTATGGGCATGTACGGTTTATCTGGCAAGAAAACAGAAATTTTATTACATCACCTTACTGCCGGCCATGTTTATGACCGCTGTAAGCGTAAGTTATCTCATGTTTGCCCCACGTCCTGAAGGTTTAGATATTGACTGGTATATATCAATAGGCACAGGTGTTGGAGTTGCCCTATTGTTTACCATTATGTTCTTCTACTACATCAACAGAATCAAGAGCGGCAAATCATCTCGAGTCTTTGAATATTAAGACATAACTCATGGACATTATCGGGGCTATAGGGAAAAGCAGACGATATACGCTCCATTCCCACACGGAATTTTGCGATGGCAAAGCACAGATGGAAGCCTTCGCACGCAAGGCTGTTGAATTGGAATTTGACGTATATGGCTTTTCACCTCACTCCCCTGTTCCAATACAGTCAACATGCAACATGCTTGCAGGGAATGTTCAGCGCTATCTTGATGAGGTTGAAAGAATCAAGGAACGACATGGTGATAAAGTCATGTTTCTATCATCAATGGAGATTGACTACCTTGGAGAAGGATGGGGCCCCATCCACCCATTTTTCCAGTCTATGCCTCTTGATTACAGAATAGGATCAATTCACTTCGTACCCACCCGTGAGGGTGAACTCGTTGATGTTGACGGTAGTTTCCAGCGGTTTAACCGAAATATGCTTTTAAAATTCAACAATGACATCCGTTATGTTGTGGAAAAATACTTTGAGCATTCTATCAGGATGGTACAGCAAGGAGGATTTGACATAATAGGTCATTTTGACAAAATAGGTGAAAACGGAAGTCATTTCTCACCGGGTTTGTATGAAGAGTCATGGTATCAGTCTCTTGTAAGTGATTTGATAAACAATATCGTATCCCATAATATTATCGTTGAAATAAATACCAAGGTTTATACTGAACGTGGACGATTTTTCCCGGATACCAGATATTGGGAACGGTTGATGAAAAATGATGTACCCTTAGTTGTTAACAGTGATGCTCATGCACCTGCTCTTATCAATGCCTCACGGGAAGAGGTTTTCAAGATAATTGAGAAACTAAAATCATCTGATCAACACGGCATCTGAATTTTATTATTACCATTCAAATTAGTAGATCTGATCATCAGGAAGATGAAATTGTTTTCATAACTGTTCCGCTTTGATTTCATATTTAAATTCACACTGATTTAGTTAATTTTTTACGATTTTTATAAAAATATTTGCTAATATAAAAATTTATACATACCTTTGTCCGTGTGTTTTTCATAGTATTAGATTAAGATAAAGGTTTAGACGAGGGTCTGTCGGGAGACAAGCCCTCTTTTTTTGACTCAAATAAAGTGTTTACAATCAAAGTATTCAAAGTGCTTACTTCAACTGGATTCGTGGAGAAACTCTACTTTATATCACATTTCCGGATGAATTTTTCATAATATTCGATTAAAAATTGAAAAAAACGCACATTTTGGATATTTTTTTAAAAAAATTTGTTGATTATTAAAATTTTACCACTATATTTGCCGTAAATATTCACAAATAAAATTTCCCAATCATGAACAAAACCGAACTCATCAACGCGATTGCCGAAAAAGGTCAGTTGACCAAGGCTGATGCAAAACGCGCACTCGAGGCTGCCATTGAAGCAGTAACTGAATCTCTTGCTAAAGAAGACAAAGTAACTCTCGTTGGTTTCGGCACTTTCTCCGTTGCTAAAAAAGAGGAACGTACCGGAATCAATCCCCGCACTAAAGAATCTATCGTCATCCCCGCTCGTAAAGCCATCAAATTCAAAGCCGGCAGCGAACTGGTTGATAAAATCAAATAAACTATCCCGAATTAAAAAAAGGGTTGCATTTCCTTCTTGGAATTTGCAACCCTTTTTCTATTATATAAGACCCGGTTCCCCAATATTTGTTAATGCTGAGGACGCATATCGCCGAGAGATTTTTGGCTTGTGATAAAGGAGCGTAGCCGTTGCTACGTAACTGAAGAACAAGGCAAAAAGCGCCGGTGAGATGCGACGGTAAGGTAACTTTTTGCCGCAGTACACAATTTCGGTTATATGATTTTAATCATTTATAACATGTTAGGATAAATTGGGGTATAATACCGACTTGACATTTACGCAGCGCAACTTTATTTCAGATAAATTTCCTGAAATTTTCAAAACGAAGTCAAAGACAGATATATTTGAGATTCTCAATGCCTTGTTTTTCCTGATCAAAACAGGGTGTCAATGGCGACTACCGCCCAATATGCGCAATGTTTATGTTGCGGTTTGTATAATTCAACTCCACCCCGAAATCCTTACGTATCATTATTCTTACTTATCCGTGGCATGAGTTACCATTGGCACGGCCAATCGTCAGGCATCTGCGTCCGCTTGTTTCGGTCACAATGCAACCGCATTGCTCTCTCACTGCGCCAACACATCTGCATAACGCTTGACCGCCTCAGTATTAACAAATATTGGGGAACAGGGTCTAATAATTATCATTTTGCCTGTTCTTTTTTCTCCTGTTCAGACATCATCAATAAATCCACTGCATCCACGGCAGGCTCATCAGTCACTGCATGTTTTATCACATCCGGAATTGTGTCAACATAAATGAAATTCATACCAGCAAGATATTTTTCCGGAATTTCAAGTATATCTTTCCTATTCTGACTGCATAAGATTATCTCATTGATTCCGGCACGTTTAGCAGCAAGAATTTTTTCACGTATTCCGCCAACAGGGAGAACTTTGCCACGAAGCGTTATCTCACCGGTCATAGCCAATCTGGATTTTACCTTTTTCTGCTTAAAGGCTGATACCATTGCTGTAACCATTGTTACTCCTGCTGACGGACCATCCTTGGGTATAGCCCCCTCCGGAACATGAACGTGCAGGTTGAACTTATCAAATAGGTCGGAAGATATTCCCAGCATCTCAGCATGTGCCTTTATATATTGAAGTGCTATTACTGCCGATTCTTTCATTACGTCACCGAGATTTCCGGTCAAAGTGAGTTTCTCACCTTTACCAGGTGCAAGAGATGCTTCAACATAAAGAATCTCACCTCCCACTTCCGTCCATGCGAGACCTGCCACAACTCCAGCATAGTCATTATTCTCATAAAGTTCTTTTGTAATCTTTTCAACGCCAAGAAGTCGTATTATATCCTCCGGGGTCAGTATAACATCAGATTCGCCCTTACGCATTTTTGCGAGAACAAGTTTTCGGATTACGGAAGCGATGTTCTTTTCAAGTTGCCTTACACCGCTTTCAGATGTGTAGGATTCAATAATCTTTTTAATTGATTCATCTGTGAATTTCACCTCTTCCTCAGTCATGTTGCTTTCCGCAAGTTTCTTTGGGATAAGATGACGTTTCGCTATCTCTATTTTCTCCTCAAGCAGATATCCGGGAATATCTATAATCTCCATACGGTCAAGTAGAGGACGTGATAACGTTGAAAGGGTGTTGGCGGTAGCAATAAAAAGAACATTGGAAAGATCATAATCCACATCCACATAATTGTCGTGGAAATGACAGTTCTGTTCGGGGTCAAGGACTTCCAGCAGTGCGGCAGCCGGATCACCTTTATAATCCTTGCCGATCTTGTCCACCTCGTCAAGCAACAACACAGGATTAGTAGTGGCGCATTTTTTTAATGCATCAATCACACGTCCGGGTGCGGCTCCGATATATGTTCTGCGATGCCCACGTAACTCTGCTTCATCATGAAGTCCTCCCAGGGATATGCGCTGGTATTCACGGCCAAGCGCAGATGCTACAGATTTACCGAGTGAGGTCTTCCCTACCCCCGGTGCACCAACCAGACAGATTATCGGAGAGCGACCCTCCGGATTATTCATCATTATGGCAATCTGTTCCAAAATACGTTCCTTGACCTTCTCCAATCCATAGTGATCGGCTTCCAGAATTGCTTCTGCTTCTTCAAAATCTTTCAGATAGTCAGATTGAGCATTCCATGGCAGATCAAGGAGGGTTTCCAGATAAGTATAAATAACAGAGTAGTCAGGAGTGGAAGGGTTCAATCTGCGCATCTTCTCCAGTTCCTTATTGAAAACCTTTGCCACATGCTCAGGAAAATTTTTCTCGTCAGCACGTTGAGCAAGAACCGTTGCATCGTCTTCATCTCCATAGAGTTCCGAACGGATAGACTCCATTTGCTGTTGAAGAAATGCCGCACGTTTTTGCTCATTCATCGCCTGCTTGGTTTTCTCATGAATATTCTGAGTTATACTGCTGAATTCCACACACATATTCAATTCAAGCAATAAATTGTTTGCACGGTCCCGCAGATTGTTCAATGACAATAGATCAACCTTTGTTGCAACCTCCATCGGGAAGTTGGTCGCCACCATATTTATAATCATTTCCGGCGACTCCATATTATTTAGGTTGTAAATGAACTCCTGAGATCCGTCGCCGGCATTACGTTTTATTAAGTCAATGGCCGTTTCACGTATAGATGAAACCATCCGGCTATATATGTCAAGTTTGGCACGCGGTTTACGGTCTTTAACTACCGTAACATCAGCCGAGAGTGTTCCTGGCATGATTTTCCCCGAACCAACACCGTTTACAACTACTTTATCTCTTGCTACAACTATTATTGCCTTTGAACCATCAGGAAGAGGTAGCATCTGGAGCACTTCAACAATTACACCAACATTATATAAATCAGCAATCTGAGGATGCTCGGTTTCGGGATTCAACTGACAGACTACACCTATGGGAATATGGTGCTCCATGGCGTATTCAGCAAGTCTCAATGATGATTCTCTTCCTATATTGATAGGTATTGTCACACCCGGGAATAGAACAAGATTACGAGTAGCGAGTATTGGAAGATCCGAAGGTTCCAGTGCTTTAAGTTGGCTCTTTGAAACATCTATCTGCCCCATCTGGACAACCTTCGTACCTTTGGTTTCGTCGTTTGAAAAATCGCTCATATATATAATTAAGTGTTTTATTTTAGAGATAGTTCTGGACAACCAGATCCAATCAAAATTACGCGAGGTGACATTCACCCCGCACATTGTATAACAAAATTTGTGCCAAAGTTACGAAGAATTACCGGATAAATATCCCTGTTGAACTCAATTTTACTAAAATTTTTCGTTTCTACGGACTTAAATTTGAATTACTTACTAAAACAACTGCAACGTTCGCTGTTTAAGAATATAATAACTTAGACGGTTCCACAGATCGAAATAAGAAATGACGTTTGTTCAAAGCATAGTACTGACCAGTATTGCAAGATTGACTTCATTACAGTTAACCCCTACAAAATAAAGAAGTCCCCGGTATTTCAACCGAAGACTTCTTTTCAAAAATAATAATTATTTGGTCCTCCCGGAATGTTCTTCTTTGGAGGCTCGCCATATATTGCTGACTTTATCGCGTCCAAATCTGAAGTTGATTCCAAACAAAACATAAGCGGAATGTGGATTAAATGTCTGTCTCATGGAGTAACCGGTATATTTCTCATTAGACTTAGTCTTGTTCCACCCGAAAATGTCATTTGCTTTTAGTTGCAGATTGAGCCGATTGTTCAACAACGAGTATCTGAGTGAGAAATTGAATAATTGAAATGATTCATAATTTATCGGATTCTGCTTCCATGGGAAAAAATGAGTAAACTGTGCTGAGAAAATTATCGTTTTTTTATTATTTACCATAACATCAGTAGCAACTTCAAATTTTCCTGACCAATCCTTGATATTGTTAATATAATAATCGGATACATCACTTTTAGAGTACGTGCGGAAAACCTCACCCCCTATTTTCATTTCCCATCTGTTGAAAAACGTGCGTTTGAAGTTGGCATAGAGTCCAGTCTTATTTGTTGACAGACAATTATACGGAATAGTACTGACAGTTCTGCTTTCATCAAACCGACGGATATATCCAATTACATCTGTAGCAAAAGAGGTGTATAAAACGGCGTAGAGTCCCCCGAGTCCGTAATAATTTAATTCTGCATTGTTGTATATCGTTGGTTTTAGGAAAGGATTTCCGGCAGAATATTCGTCTATCGTTGAATAAAATTTGAATGGGTTCAGTTCCCATAGATTCGGTCGCCCCATTCCCATGGAGTAACTGATATTAAATGAACCTATACGTTCATTACTCCATGAAAGATTTATCGTAGGGAACAGGCGACCGTAATTATCTCGTTCTGTATTATAGTTTGACTGTTGAACTCCCTTAGTCCAAGTATATTCATATCTTAAACCTATCTTACTCCATAACCCTGCACCCAGACTGCGCGAGGATGTAATATAAGCGGCAGCAATCCGCTCTGAATAATCAAAAATTTCTGGTTTACCATTGATCATATTTCCTGGAGTATACACCACGCGGTTGTCGGAAGAATTAAGAATATCTGTAAAAGCAAGCCCCGCTTCCAACTGCAACCAACTATATGGCATTTTAAAGTCTGCTTTACCGCTATGAAAACGGTAATCAGTCTTTCCAAACTCATTTACACCATAAACGTCAATTTCATCACCGGAGCATGTTGTAAGATCTGACAAAACAGGACTGTGGCGATAAAAATAGTTGTAGGTCCACTGCATTGATTCACCCCTGCTACCGAAAGTCCAGTCATAAAAGCATGTTAAGGTCAAAGCATTGTTAGGACGCGATTTCGTAAGAATGGTGGATGATGCTATGTCACCATTCCCGTATTCAGTGACGTTAGACCCATTGTTTGATACTGCCTGATAATTATAATTTGCTATCAGCCCTATGTTCATATCTGGCGTGACTTTTAATCTGAATAAGGTATTGAATCCGGCATCAATCAAATGTGAGTTGGTCTGAGTAGATGAGAAACGCGATTGTGATCCATCAAAAAACGAATAATCAGTAAAATTGTCGTTAGTGTTATAATAGTTCGACAGACTTGCGTCAATCGACATATCCACAATCCGTGTAGCATGGCTGACACTCCCGCTGAAATATTCCCTAAGTTTTTTACCTTGATTCAGTGAGCCATAAATATTCCCTCTGGTTCCAAGTGTTTCATTACGTGTGGTGATTGATATGTATACGGCATTAGGTTCTGTCCCGAAGCGTGACGGTGGAGTGGAAAGTAACTCTATTTTCTCAATATCTTCAGCATGCAGGTTTTGCAGTCGCATCATCATTGCAGACGCGTCAAGTTCCATCAAAATACCATCAATTATATACCGGACATTTTCCTTACCGGCAACAGTTACACTACCATTATTAACAGAAATTCGTGGAATACGGTCAAGTACGTTTATTGCATCAAGACCTTTGACATAAGGGTCATTTTTTACAAGGTAGACTAATTTACCCTCCTGTTGTTTTAATACAGGACGCTTAGCCACAACAACAACTTCGTTGAGTTCCAATTCTCTTCCCCACGAATCAGAAATGGAATCATTTGGTTCTTGTGCGTAAATGGACATCGGGATAAAGGATAATCCTAAAAGTAGTTTTCTAATGTTATTCATATTATTTATTCATATTATAATGTTAGGGTGGATATTTACTTTGTCATCTATTTTTAATACATTTGAGGACAAAGAATGTAACATCATATTATTTCTGCAATATAGAGCAACCACTCCTTAAACCCGATTATCTTATAGCCATTTCGGATACTGACTGCATATTGAATCTAAGATTGTTTCGACATATTCCTAAATTTATATAATAATTTTGCGTAAACACTTGAATAATGCACAAATAGGATGATAATGATTTAAAATTATGTTATGTAACATATTGATAATTTGTTCATAATCCAATAAATATCACTACATTTAGCAAACTTTTCACAAAAGAGATTACTAACCGGAAATTATAAACTAAAACTAATACATCATCATGAAGTTCTATCAAACCAACGAAATTAAAAATATCGCCTTGCTTGGTAGCAAAGGCTCCGGTAAAACCACGCTCGCAGAGGCTATGCTCTATGAGTGTGGAGTTATAAAACGTCGTGGCACTATTGACGGTAAAAACACTGTAAGTGACTATTTCCCTGTTGAAAAGGAATATGGTTATTCAGTATTCTCAACTGTTTTTTATGCAGAGTTTCTCAATAAGAAACTTAATGTGATTGATTGCCCCGGAGCAGATGACTTCGTCGGTAATGCCATTACAGCGCTTAACGTTACTGATACCGGTGTAATTTTAGTTGATGCCCAATATGGCGTGGAAGTTGGAACTCAAAATATTTTCCGTACTACCGCCAATCTTAAAAAACCTGTTATTTTCGCCCTTAACCAACTTGATGGCGAGAAAGCGGATTACGAAAACGTCATTGAGCAGATGAAAGATATCTTCGGGCCTAAAGTAATTCCTATTCAGTATCCTCTTTCATGTGGTCCCGGCTTTAACGCTATGATTGATGTTCTTCTTATGAAGAAATACTCATGGGGACCTGACGGTGGTGTTCCAACAATTGAAGATATTCCGGCCGAGGAGATGGAAAAGGCACAGGAAATGCACCAACATCTCGTTGAGGCCGCTGCGGAAAATGATGAAACTCTGATGGAAAAATTCTTTGATCAGGGCCACCTCACTGAAGATGAAATGCGCGAAGGTATACGTAAGGGACTTATCGGTCGCTCCATCTATCCTGTTTTCTGTGTAAGTGCCCTCAAGGATATGGGTGTCCGCCGTATGATGGAATTCCTCGGCAATGTTGTTCCTTTCGTGGAAGAAATGCCCGCACCTGTAGACATTCAGGGTAATGAAGTTAAGCCTGACTCCAACGGTCCACTCTCAATATTTATGTTCAAGACTACCGTTGAACCCCATATCGGTGAAGTTCAGTATTTCAAAGTCATGTCCGGTACTCTGACTGCCGGTGTTGACCTTGATAATGTAAGCCGTGGAAGTAAAGAACGTATCGCCCAGATCTATTGTGTTTGCGGACAGATAAAGACCCAGGTTGACAAACTATGCGCCGGTGATATCGGTGCCACCGTTAAACTCAAGGATGCAAAGACTGGAAATACCCTTGATGAGAAAGGATGTGAAATTGCTTTTGACTTCATCAAATATCCGGCACCAAAATATCAGCGTGCGATCCGTCCTGTAACAGAAAGTGACGCAGAAAAACTCAGTGCTATACTCACCCGTATGCATGAGGAAGATCCAACTTGGGAAATCGTGCAGTCAAAAGAACTTAAGCAAACCATCCTCTCCGGTCAGGGCGAATTCCATCTGCGTACACTCAAATGGCGTGTGGAAAACAATGATAAACTCCCCATTATCTTTGAAGAGCCAAAGATTCCTTACCGTGAAACAATCACCAAGGCTGCCCGCGCCGATTATCGTCATAAAAAACAATCAGGTGGTGCCGGTCAGTTCGGTGAAGTTCATCTTATTATCGAACCATATTACGAAGGAATGCCTGCACCTGATTCCTATCGTTTTGGCAACCAGGAATTCAAGATGAATGTACGCGATACTCAGGAGATTCCTTTGGAATGGGGTGGTAAACTGGTGATCTGCAACTGTATTGTTGGTGGCGCGATTGATGCACGTTTCATCCCCGCCATTGTTAAAGGTTTGATGGAACGCATGGAACAAGGTCCGCTGACCGGTTCTTATGCCCGCGATGTACGTGTTTGTATCTACGACGGAAAGATGCACCCGGTTGACTCTAACGAAATCTCATTCAAACTTGCCGGACGTCATGCATTCTCTGAAGCGTTCCGCAACGCTAATCCCAAAATCCTCGAGCCTATTTACGATGTTGAAGTAATGGTTCCGGCTGATGTAATGGGTGATGTTATGAGCGACCTTCAGTCTCGCCGTGCCATCATAATGGGTATGGAGAGTGAAAATGGTTTTGAAAAGATTACTGCCAAAGTGCCTCTGAAAGAGATGTCATCTTATTCAACCGCACTGAGTTCAATCACCGGAGGACGTTCATCATTCACAATGAAGTTTGCAAGTTACGAACTCGTTCCTTCTGACGTTCAGGAAAAACTCCTTAAGGAATATGCCGAAAAGAATGCTGAAGACTAATAATCTGATGCATGTATAGTAAAACAGGAGGTTGAGCCGTTGACTCAACCTCCTGTTTCAATTTTATATTATTGTATCAAAAACCCTGCTTCAGAATAAAGTCATGATACACTTTAGAAAAATATTCACATGCATCTTTAGTGTATCGAACATCAGTAAACACCTGTGCCAGGGTTTCTTTCCCATTTTCAGTCACAAAGCGTTTACTATCATCGCGCTGCTCCTTCTCCTTATAAATCTCTTTAATTTTTTCCACAGAATAGTCGTTATACTTCTCTGAGTGACAGACTGCATCAATCGGCAATCGACCTACCCCTTCCACTTTTATATCTTCTGCAGGATAACCCACTGTTATAGTTGTGACAGGGACTACCATTGTGGGAAGTCCAAGAATTTCTGAAATCATGGGTGCATTATAAGTTGTGGTTCCAAGATAACAGCATCCCAATCCGGATTGTTCTGCAATAGTATTGAACTGCTGCGCGAAAAGGGCTGTGTCAAGAACCGCAGTCATAAATGACTGAAAATTGTTGTACCCCGGGGATGCATTGCTTGCCTCACACCATTTTACAAACCGATTGTAATCCGCACAAAAAGTCAAAACTACCGGTGCGCTTGTTACCGTCGGCTGATTAAAATGTGCCGGTGCCAGTTTCTTCTTCATTTCAGCATCACGGGTTATTACCACACTATATAACTGCATATTTCCTGTAGTTGGAGCATGAGATGCTTTGTCAAGCATGTCCAGCAAAATAGACTGAGGAATTTCCCTACTTGAATAATTGCGGACAGTTGATCTATTTTTCCAATAATCGTTAGAGTACATTGTTTCAAAGAATTAGTTTCTGCAAAGATAGTCAATTAAAAAAAATTAATTGACAGATTTGTTAACAATATTTTATTTTGAGAAATAACAGGCAATAGCCAAAACTCATAACTTATTAATATTCAATGTGTTAAAATTTTGAAACAGAAAACTTATCAACATTTCAAAATATATGAATGAAATTATTTGTGCTTCCGGATTATTCTTACGATATTTGCAACAGTGATTCTGGACAGCGATACTTTTCCATTTTTTTTGCTCTTCAGATTAACGAAATTTTCTAATCTATTATCACGTGAAACCAAAAACTTACACTTTCGACCAGTCATTCGAAGCAACCCTCGATTACTTCGGAGGGGATGAACTTGCCGCCAAGGTATGGGTAAGCAAATATGCCCTCAAGGACTCAAACGGGGATATTTACGAACTCACTCCCGATGACATGCATCACCGCATAGCATCAGAAATTGAAAGGATTGAGAAAAAATATCCCAACCCCATGAGCCACGATGAAATCTTTTCATATCTTAAAGATTTCAGATATATTGTGCCTCAGGGAAGCCCGATGCAAGGTATCGGAAACAACCACCAGATAGGGTCGCTTTCAAACTGCTTTGTAGTAGGACTTGACGGGACTCCGGATTCTTACGGTGGTATCATTAGAATTGATGAGGAGCAGGTTCAACTGATGAAGCGCCGTGGAGGTGTAGGACACGACCTCTCCCATATCCGTCCGGCAGGTACACCGGTAAAGAACTCTGCGCTTACGTCAACCGGACTGGTACCATTCATGGAACGTTACTCTAACTCTACACGTGAAGTGGCCCAGGGGGGGCGACGCGGTGCTCTTATGCTCACCGTCAGCATTGATCATCCTGATTCAGAGGCCTTCATTGATGCAAAAATGGAATCCGGAAAAGTTACCGGTGCCAATGTATCTGTTCGTATTAGCGATGCCTTCATGAAAGCAGCCGTTAACGGTGAGAAGTTCATGCAACAGTTCCCCGTTGGTGTGGCCGATCCATCAATCACACATGAGATTGACGCAGGTTCTCTATGGAAAAAGATCATACACAACGCATGGAAGTCGGCTGAACCCGGTGTACTTTTCTGGGATACAATAACCCGTGAGTCAGTACCTGATTGTTATGCAGATCTCGGATTCAGAACCATTTCCACCAATCCGTGCGGAGAAATTCCCCTCTGCCCGTACGATAGTTGCCGCCTTCTCGCAATAAATCTGTACTCTTATGTTATAGATCCATTTACTGAAAAGGCTCGCTTTGACTTTGATCTTTTCAGGGAACACGTTGGAAAAGCACAACGAATGATGGATGATATAATTGATCTTGAAATGGAAAAGATCGATGCCATCATAGAGAAAATTGATTCGGATCCAGAACCAATGGAGGTAAAGATCACTGAACGCAATCTCTGGGAGAAGATCAGGGCTAAAACACTCAAAGGACGACGCACCGGAGTAGGTACAACAGCAGAAGGAGACATGATTGCTGCCATGGGTCTGAAATATGGAACTAAGGAAGCGACAGACTTCTCTGAAAAAGTTCATAAGGAACTTGCTTTGGCAGCATACCATTCGTCAGCAGACATGGCATCGGAACGTGGAGCATTTGAAGTGTACGATTCAGAACGAGAAAAGGATAATCCTTACATTAACCGTCTTCGTGAGGCCGATCCGGATCTTTACGAGAAGATGAAAAAGAACGGCCGACGTAACATCGCTTGCCTTACAATCGCTCCAACAGGTAGTACAAGCCTTCTGACACGCACCTCAAGTGGAATTGAGCCAGTATTCATGCCTGTTTACAAACGACGCCGAAAAGTTAACCCCAATGATGAGAACGTTCGCATTGATTTCGTAGATGAAAACGGTGATGCTTTTGAAGAGTATATTGTCTATCACCCTAAATTCATTGACTGGATGAAAGTTAACGGGATTGAGGTTCGCCAGGACTACACCGAAGATGAACTCAAGGCAATGGTAGATAAATCGCCCTACGCAGGAGCAACAGCCAACGATATCGACTGGCTGGAGAAAGTCAGGATGCAAGGCAGAATCCAGAAATGGGTCGACCATTCAATATCTGTTACCATCAATCTCCCCGCCGATGTAACTGAAGATGTAGTCAATGAATTATACGCTGAAGCCTGGCGGGCCGGATGTAAAGGCTGTACGGTTTACCGAGATGGTTCCCGATCCGGAGTTCTTGTAAGCATTACATCTAACAAGAAAGAAAAGGAAAAACCTGTAGATATCAGACCACACATAATTAAACGCCCCATTGAACTTGAGGCTGATGTGGTACGCTTCCAGAACAACAAGGAGAAATGGATTGCATTTGTAGGACTTGTTGACGGTTCACCTTACGAAATTTTCACAGGACTTGCTGATGATGAAGACGGAATCTTCTGTCCCAAGTCAGTCACACACGGAAAAATTATCAAGGCGATAAATGAAAACGGAGTAAAACGCTATGACTTCCAGTTCGTGAATAAGCGTGGTTATAAAACAACTATAGAGGGTCTGAGCGACAAGTTCAACCCTGAGTACTGGAATTACGCCAAACTCATTTCCGGTGTTCTTCGCTATGGAATGCCCATTGATCAGGTTCTGAAACTTGTTTCAAGCCTTGAACTTGACAGTCAGTCAATTAATACGTGGAAAATGGGTGTAGAACGCGCACTTAAAAAGTATCTCCCCAACGGTACTCGGGCAACCGGACAACGCTGCCCCAACTGTGGCCATGAAACTCTTGTCTATCAGGAAGGTTGTCTTATCTGCACTTCCTGCGGCGCCTCCAAGTGCGGATAACATCGTTTTAAACGTTAATTTAGATAAAAAAACGGCTAAATCAACATTTTTTTTGATGATTTGACCGTTTTTTTATAATTTTATACCAAAATCAAATTACCATAGAAATTAATCAAATATTCTACTTACATGAAGTTCACTTTTAACGTTGACTATCACACCAACTGGGGTGAAACAGTTTATCTTTCAGGTTCTCTTCCGGTGATGGGAGGAAATAATCCCGACAAAGGAATAAAAATGTCACTTCGTGGCGAACAGACCTGGCAACTGGAACTTGAATTACCCGACGATGTCGCTGAATTTGAATATGGTTATATTGTTGTTAATGACAACGGTAGCATACGTCATGAATGTGGTGCGCCCCGTAAGTTCCACAAGGGTCGCGCCGTAAAAGAATATGACATTTACGACAGGTGGCAGGATATGCCAACAGATAAGCCATACTATTCGTCAGCAATCGTTGATTGCCTTAACTACAGAGGTGAACGTGAGAAACGTCCCGGTCTGCGTGCAGGATTTGTAAACCTTAAAGTTGACGCTCCCATGATTGCACGCGACGAGGTTGTGGCTATTTGCGGTGGATGCGATGCCCTCGGGAACTGGAATCCAACGAAGGCTGTTATCATGAGCGATGCTGATTTTCCAACCTGGAACGCGAATGTTGATGCCGCCCATCTCCCCTACGGAACTGAATTCAAATTCATTATTTTGAAAGAATCAACCGGTGAAGTTGTCGCTTGGGAAGGAGGTGAAAACCGCCGTTTCACTCTTGATGCTCCCGTCAAGCATATTGCGACAGTTGCTTCAGGCTTCCGCCTCTACAATCCGCTTTCCCCATGGCGTGGCGCCGGAGTGGCAATTCCGGTTTTCTCAATCCGAACTGAAGAGGATTTCGGGGCTGGTGATTTCTATGACATCAAGAAAATGGTTGACTGGGCAGCCATGACAGGACAGAATTTCATTCAGATTCTTCCTATCAATGACACAACCATGACCCATACCTGGACTGATTCTTATCCATATAATGCAAATTCAACATTTGCACTGCATCCAATGTACCTTCGCCTTGAAGAGATGGGTGTTCTTGCTGATGCAGACAGAATGGATTACTATAACAAACTCCGCAAGGATCTTAATAGTCTCAGCACAGTGGACTACGAGCGTGTAAATAACGCAAAACGTGAATATACTAAGGAAATTTTTGCTCAAAATGGAGCAGAAACCATAGCGTCCGCTGACTTCAAAAAATTCCTTGATATTAACCGCTACTGGCTTGAACCCTACGCGGCATTCTGCGTTCTCCGCGATAATATCGGAACTGTTGAAATATCACAGTGGGGTGAATATGCCAATTTCGATGAGGGTAAAGTCAAAAAATATATGGCTGAACATCAGGATGATGTGAATTTCGTGTACTATCAGCAATATCATCTTGACAAACAGATGCGCCATGTACGCGATTATGCACATAGCAAGGGCGTTGCCATAAAAGGTGACATTCCCATAGGTATTTCCCGTACAAGTGTTGATGCTTGGATCTCCCCTGCCCTGTTTAATCTTAACAGTCAAGCAGGTGCCCCACCGGATGATTTCTCAGTACTCGGTCAGAACTGGGGATTCCCCACATATAACTGGGAAGAGATGAACCGTGATGGTTTCCAGTGGTGGAAATCACGATTCAGAAAAATGAGCGAATATTTCGATGCATACCGAATCGATCACGTACTTGGATTCTTCAGAATATGGCAGATTCCGATGGACGCTCTTCACGGTCTTCTTGGCGTATTCAATCCTGCACTGCCGTTCACTCCTGATGAACTGCGTAACAGTTATGACTTTTGGATTGATGTGGACCTCCATACCAAACCATACATTATGGACTGGTTCCTCGGCGATTATTTCGGAGAATACACTGATGAAGTACGAGAAACCTACCTTACTCCATTAGGATTCGGCAGATATGCCCTCAAAGAAGAAGTCAATACTCAAAGAAAAATTGCCGAGAAGTTCGCAGAAATGGAGAAGAATGAAAAGAACAACCGGATTTGCGATGCACTGATAGGACTCGTAGATAATGTCCTTTTCATTGAAGACCCGGTTGAAAAAGGAAAATATCATCCTCGTATATCCGCACAATTCACTTACACATATCGTTCTTTGAACGACTATGAAAAGTGGTGCTTTGACCGTTTATACAACGATTTCTTCTACCGCCGTCACAATGACTTCTGGTATGGAAAGGCAATGTGGAAACTTCCTCCCCTTATTGATGCAACCAACATGCTTACATGTGCGGAAGACCTGGGTATGATTCCTGATTGTGTCCCTGCCGTTATGAGCCAACTTGAGATCCTTTCACTTGAGATTCAACGCATGCCCAAGGATCCCAAAGCGGAATTCGGGAACACCTGGAGTTATCCTTATTTCTCCGTATGTACTACATCAACTCATGACATGGGTGGAATCCGCCAGTGGTGGGAAGAAAACCGTGAGAAAACTCAGCACTTCTATAACAATGTTCTTCATGAACATGGCGATGCCCCATACTATGCAGAACCTTGGATTTGTGAGAAAATCGTTGATCTTCACTTGAAGTCACCTTCCATGCTCTGTATTCTGCCACTTCAGGACTACCTGTCAATAGATGGTAAATACCGCCGTCAGAATCCGCAGGAAGAACAAATTAACGTTCCGGCTAACTCACGTCACTACTGGCGTTACAGAATGCATATCACCGTTGAAAATCTCATGAGTATGTCTGACTTCAATGACAAACTCAGTGGAATGATAAAGAATTCCGGACGCTAATATACTATCTCTGTTACCACCGGTAAACTTAATCGGAGGCTGTGTCAGAATATAATTTCTGACACAGTCTCTTACAATTAATCCCGGCATAATTAATTTTAACGTATGATTAATTTTCCTTCGGAAATATGGAATAAACGCACGCTGCCCAAACGCGATAATCCGGTGGTCGTGGTAGACAATGTCAATTCCGTACCGGAATTTGATTTTCCTCTGGTCACATCATCAATATGGTCTATTGTCTGTCTGAAGGGTAATATTACTATCACAGTTGATCTGAAAGAGCATATTCTGACCCCCTCATCTCTTATGGTGATGGTGCCGGGACATACAATAAGTGCATATTCCGCTTCAGATGATTTCGAAGGTTTTGCAATAAACACAACACTTACTTCACTTGAAACTTCCCTGCCGTTGCTGTCAAGAATTCTAATTTGCTATAAAGTATTCAGAGACAATCCAATAATCGTCATCAATGAGAGTGACCTTCGTAATCAGATTCTATTCCGCGATCTGTTGCGTAACAAACTTGCGGAACGCCAGACTACTTATAACAAACTCATTGTCAACAATCTGTGTGAAGCAATTACAGTGGAAACTCTCTCCTTGTATCTGAGGAAACTCCAGAATGCATCTCCTGCAACAATAAAACGCAGCCGTGCTGAGGATCTCTTCTATCGCTTCATTGTTCTTGTGGAGGAAAAATTCAAATACCAGCGGGTTCTCAGCGACTACGCGAAAGACCTATGTATATCAACCAAACATCTTTCCACGTTAGTTAAAGAACTTAGTGGACGTACAGCAGGGGCATGGATAGATTCCTACGTGGTACTTGAGGCGAAGCGATTACTTCTCTGTACTGATTTAAGTGTCCAGGAAATCAGTGGACAATTAAATTTTGCCAATCAATCATTTTTCGGGAAATTTTTCAAACATAACACCGGAAAATCACCCAGTCAGTTCAGAAAAGAGAAGGCTTTGTGAATTTTCAGGAAAAATCAAGGCTCAATCTTTCCTTTTGGGATTCTTGGGGAACCATCCCTTATCTACTCTTTTTTTCTGCTCGAAAACCTCACCTATTGTCCAAAAAGAAGAAAAAGCAAATACTCCAAGAAGTGTTGAAACAATAATATTCTCCACCCATATAGAGGCTGCGCAACCGACTAAACCAAGAATAAGAAACCACCACCAGCATCGTGTGCCAAAATGATATTCTGCTTTTATCACAACCGGATGAAAGAGTCCGATGATAATAAATGTAAGAATTCCTATTGTCAGCCCCGAGAGATGGTATTGTTCAAGAAAAGTTGTCATCTCAAATTCTTTTTATATTTATTGTATGCTTCCTGCAATCTCCTGTCATAACCTCTTGATTTATAACTCGGCCCATTATAAGCCCTGGCAAATACACCCCATTGCTTTTTCCGAATGGAGTCAAGCATGTTTGTGTTTGAAAGAAATGCACCGAATAAAGACAACTGGTCACGTTCACTTCTGCTCATGGATTCAACAAACTCATCAATGTCAGAGGAGCCGCATCTTTTCCAATTAAAGCCGCCTATCTGAAACATGCCCCAGAAAGTACATTCGATGGCAAGTCTGTCATCTATCTGTCGTGCAATCTTTAACTGTGCATGCTCAGCCCGTTGCCTGGTTCCATATTTCTTAACATCAGGAGCATTGAACAGTTCAGGATATTGTTTCTGCAGATTCGAAACATTAACTCCTGATTTGGCAAGTTTCCGTTGGAACAGTTTATTATCAAAATTTATGAGAGGTAATTTCGGCTCTGAAAACCCATTATGGGATTTACCCGCCTCTATATCAAGAACCGCCATTACAGCAGAAGGCTCAATGTCATAAAGATCTGCAAACCTCATTACATCATCTTTAGTCAATTTGAAGGCATCAGGCTGTAGATAAGCAAGTGATGAATAGTGAAAAAGTGAATCAAGTTCATGCTCTATCTGAGCCTGAACCATCTCATGCTTATCCTGGACATCAACATCCTGTGCAAACACAGTAGTCGACATCAAAACAAGAATTGAAAATAATGAATTGCGGGTAACAATTAACATAAATATAAATGAGAGGTGATGCGGCTCCACGCCACATCCACCTCTCATATTCAAATTATCAGTCTTTTAAGTTTGCCACTTTTTCAAGTACGCGTCGGAGTTGCTGCCAGAATCGTTCTACGGCAGGTATGTGCATTCTCTCAGAAGGAGAGTGAACATCTCGCAGTGTGGGTCCGAATGACACCATGTCAAGTTCAGGATAAACTGACTTGAAGAGACCACACTCGAGACCGGCATGGATTGCCTTGATGGCAGGTTTGATTCCATACAGTTCCTCATAAGCGTCACTTGCAATTTTCATGATGCGAGACTCCATGTTAGGTTGCCACCCGGGATAACCGTCACCGTGAGTAACATGTGCGCCGGCAAGTCGGAAAACAGCCTCAACCTGATGTGCTATGTCCCATTTACGAGATTCTACAGAACTTCGCTGGCTTGTGGTAACCAGAACCTTATTGTCAGGTTTCATCTTCACGGAAGCGAGGTTTGTTGATGTTTCTACAAGACCTTCAAGATCCCGGCTCATTGAAATAACCCCGTGAGGAGCGCAATACAACGCGGCAATGAGATTAGCGGAGGTTGTTTCATCCATGCAATATTCAGGACGTTCAACGGATTCAAGGTCAAGAGACAGCGTTGGCTCAACACCCTTGTATTCATTTTCAATCACAGCAACATACTTATTCAGTTCTATGCGAACTTCTTCTTTATGTTCTTCAGGAACTCCAATGATGGCATGAGCGGCACGTGCAATGGCATTCCGTAGGTTACCCCCGTCAAACTCCACTAATGAAACCTCGAATTTCTGTGAAAGATTCCATAGGAATCGAGCAAGAACCTTGTTTGCATTAGCACGTCCAAGATGGATGTCACCACCTGAGTGACCGCCCAGTCCATTTGCTACATCAATTTTGAAAAAATGGAAATCCGATGGTGCAATAGATCGTTTGTATTCAAAAGTACATGTTGTGTCAACTCCACCGGCACAACCAACAAAAATCTCAGCATCATCTTCAGAGTCAAGATTAATTAAGATTTTTCCGGTTATCATTCCGGGCTGGAGACCAAATGCACCTGTCATTCCTGTTTCCTCATCAACCGTAACGAGGACTTCAAGGGGCCCGTGAACTAATTCCGGATCTATCAATGCAGCGAGTGAAGCGGCAACACCAATACCATTGTCCGCACCGAGAGTAGTTCCATCTGCTCGTACCCATTCTCCATCTACAATAGTTTTGACGGGGTTATGTTCAAAATCAAAAGATTTATCGTTAGACTCACACACCATATCCATGTGTCCCTGCATAATTACGACAGGAGCATTTTCATGTCCGGGTGTAGCGGGTTTGGACAGAACCACGTTACCTACCGCATCTGTTTTAGCGGCTATATTATGCTTTGCTGCAAAGTCAAGAAGATACTGACGTATTTTTTCTTCTTTCTTTGAAGGACGGGGAACTTTAGTTATTTCATCAAAAATTTCGAAAACCAGTTTAGGTTGAAGATCTTTTACTTCCATGGGTTATAGTATTTAAAAAGGTACTTAAAATTTCTTCGTTAATATAAAACTATGTTAAAAGCATAGCAATTACGACACTAAGTTACAAAATAAAATTGAGAAACTGCAATTATTTTCAATAATCTTATTAAATTTGCATTGAAATCATATCATCAACCATGCAAACCATGTTTGTAATTGTTCTGACGATCATACTACTTTTGTTAGGTATACTTGCAATGACATTCAGAGTGTTATTGATTAAAGGTGGGAAGTTTCCGGAAGGACATGCACACGATTTGGAAAAGTTGACAAAAAGAAATAATTCAAAAAAAGAATAATAATCATTATCACATTAAGTAGATGTTTGAGAAGTGCATCGACATCTGCTTGTAAAAATTTGAAAGTTAAACAACATCTACTACTATTCTCATGAAGAAATTAGCCTTTGCAGGAAGCGCCCTGTTCATGCTGGCATCTATGTTGCTTTCTACATCTTGCAACAATCAGAATGCATCTCAACCTGTTGCCAACAATGCTAACGACAGTTCAGCCCTGACCATCCGTTACATTGATCTCGACACTATCACCGCTCAATATAATCTCGTAAAGGATTTCAACGAAGTTGCTATAAGAACCGAGGCTAATCTGCGCAATGCCTACACAACGAAACAACGTGAAATCCAGCAACAGGCACAAACTATTGAAAACAAGATGCGTAACCATGGTTACATCAGCGAGCAGATGGCTCAGGCTGACTACCAGCGTTTACAGGAGCAGCAGCAGAAAGCAGAAGCATATCTGAATAATCTTCAGCAAAAGGCACAGCAAGAACAACTTGATCAGCAGTTTGCTGTTCTTGATTCTATAAATAATTTCATTGCGGATTATATAAAGTCTCATCCTTACGATGCAATATTGTTTAAAAGCGCAGGTATCTATATGAATCCTAAACTCGATATAACAAAGGAAGTTGTTGAAGGACTTAACGCCCGTTACACCAAAGCAGACAACTCAAAGAAATAATTTAACTCCCCACACAAACAAAAAGGTGACTTGATAATTTCAGGTCACCTTTTTGTTTGGTTCATCAAAGTATATACTGTCTGAAGATTACAAATAACGCGAGTTCGGGATAAAAAAGTTAATTATATCAAAGGATCAAAAGGATAC
>CAMWNP010000005.1 GCA_947175645.1 uncultured Porphyromonadaceae bacterium | reverse complement strand
TTTACAACCCTAACAGGTCATACGCTATTGTAGTCCGTCTCTTGGGCTCTGTTTTGTTTATATGACACGAGTCAGGGGTGGCGGGGACGAGAGAGAGGGAGGAGCGTGGCATTGTACTCCACGGGTGAGGGGTTTGCGGGGACGGGACGGATGTGAAGATGTTTTAACATTTTTCTGTGACTGAATTGTTTGCCGACTGAGTTTTATTTCGTATTTTTGAAAAATATTTTAAGCACATGTGTCTGCGTTTGTTTGTGTTTGTTTACACATATAATATATAGACGTGGATGAAAATCAAGCATCTGGATAGACTAATGGAACCATTCATACATCTGCACGTTCACTCACAGTACTCAATTCTTGATGGTCAGGCATCGATTAATGCGTTGGTTGACAAGGCAATGGCTGACGGTATGCCGGCTATTGCGCTGACTGATCACGGCAATATGTACGGAGTCAAGGAGTTTTTCAATTATGTCAATAAGAAAAACGGGAAGATTAAGGATGCGGTCAAGGGATTGAGGAAGGATATTGAGGCTGCGAAGGCTGAGGGTGGCGACACTGCGGATCTTGAGCGTCAGTTGAGCGAGAAGGAGAAGAGTTTTTTCAAGCCTATCTTCGGGTGTGAGATGTATGTTGCTAACGAGAGTCTGCTCACTCACACGGATAAGCGTGACACGGGGCGACATCTGGTTGTACTTGCCAAGAACCGCACGGGCTACAAGAATCTGATAAAGATTGTTTCGCGTGCCTGGGTGGAGGGGTTTTATTCTCATCCGCGGACTGACAAGGAGGAACTCCGGAGTCATGCCGAGGGGCTGATTGTGTGTTCGGCCTGCCTCGGTGGTGAGATTCCGCAACTGATCATGAGGGGTGAGATTGAGCAGGCTGAGCGGAGCATGTTGTGGTTCAAGGAGGTGTTCGGGGATGATTATTATGTTGAGATTCAACGACATAAGGCTACGCGCCCGAATGCCAACCATGAGACTTACGAGGTGCAGGAGCGTGTGAATCCGGTGTTGATTGAACTGGCACGGAAGCACGGGATAAAGATTATATGCACCAATGATGTGCATTTCGTGAATGAGTCAGATGCGGAGGCGCATGACCACCTGATTTGTGTGTCGACCAATAAGTTTGTCAATGATCCTGACCGTATGCTCTACACCAAGCAGGAGTGGCTGAAGACTACCGAGGAGATGAACGAGATTTTCAGTGACATTCCGGAGGCTTTGAGCAACACTATGGAGATATATGATAAGGTTGAGACCTACAGCATTGACCATGAGCCGATTATGCCTAACTTTGCGATTCCTGAGGAGTTCGGGACGGAGGCCGAGTACCGCAGCCGCATCACGGAGAAAGAGTTGTTTGACGAGTTCACCAGGGATGAAAACGGGAATGTGGTGCTCAGTCAGGAGGATGCGGAGGCTAAAATCAAGAAGTTGGGAGGTTATGACAAACTTTACCGCATCAAGTTTGAGGCGGATTATCTTGCGAAACTGGCCTACAAGGGTGCGCAACGCCGCTACGGTGAGCAACTGACGGATGAGATCAGGGAGCGCATAAAGTTTGAACTCCACATTATGAAGACGATGGGTTTTCCGGGCTACTTCCTTATAGTACAGGACTTTATCAATGTTGCGCGAACGGAGTTAGGGGTCAGTGTGGGTCCGGGGCGTGGTTCTGCGGCAGGGTCGTGTGTGGCTTACTGCCTGGGGATCACTCAGATTGACCCTGTGCGCTATGACCTGCTGTTCGAGCGTTTCCTGAATCCTGACCGTATTTCGCTGCCTGATATCGACATTGATTTCGATGATGACGGGCGAGCGGACGTATTGCGCTATGTGACAGAGAAGTACGGTGAGGAGAAGGTTGCCCATATCATCACCTACGGCACGATGGCGGCGAAGTCGGCCATCAAGGATGTGGCGCGAGTGGAGCAACTGCCGCTGTCAGAGAGTGACCGTCTGACGAAACTTATTCCTGACCACATGCCTGTGGTTGACGGCAAGGAACTGAAGCCTACGCTGAAAAACTGTTATGAGCATGTTCCGGAGTTCCGCCCGGAACTGGCGAGTTCGAACACTACGCTGACCCAGACGCTGAAATATGCGAAGGAACTGGAGGGTAACGTGCGGAACACGGGTGTGCATGCGTGCGGTGTGATCATCTGCCGCGACGCCATCACCGACTGGGTGCCTGTGTCGACTGCCGAGGATAAGAGCGACCCCAAGAACGGGAAGCAACTGGTGACGCAGTATGAGGGGCGTGTGATTGAGGAAACGGGTCTGATAAAAATGGACTTTCTGGGGCTCAAGACACTCTCTATCATCAAGGAGGCGGTGGAAAACATCAAGAACACGCGGGGGATTGAGGTTGACATTGACACCATCCCCATCGATGACCCCAAGACTTATCAACTTTACTGCAACGGTCAGACCACGGGCACGTTTCAGTTTGAAAGCGCGGGGATGCAGAAGTATCTGCGTGAGTTGCAGCCGTCGACGTTCGAGGACCTGATTGCGATGAACGCGCTCTACCGTCCGGGGCCTATGGAATATATTCCTGACTTCATAGCGCGCAAGCACGGTCAGTCGCCCATTGTGTATGACATTCCGGTGATGGAGAAATATCTGAAGGACACCTACGGCGTGACGGTCTATCAGGAGCAGGTGATGCTTCTGTCGCGTCTGCTGGCCAATTTCACCCGTGGGGAGAGCGACACTCTGCGCAAGGCCATGGGTAAGAAACTGATTGAGAAGATGAACCATCTGAAGGGGAAATTCCTGGAGGGGGGTCAGAAGAACGGCTATGATGCGAAGACTCTTGAGAAGATCTGGGCCGACTGGGAGAAGTTCGCCTCCTATGCGTTCAACAAGTCGCATGCCACGTGCTACAGTTGGGTGGCGTTCCAGACGGCATGGCTCAAGGCCAACTATCCGGCCGAGTATATGGCGGCGGTGCTGAGCCGTAACCGCACGAATTCCACTAAACTCACCGTTTTCATGGATGAGTGCAAGTCGATGCACATACCGGTCAAGGGTCCTGACATCAATGATAGTTTCAGCAACTTCGGTGTGAACAAGAAGGGTGACATCCGTTTCGGGCTGTCGGCTATCAAGGGTGTGGGCGAGAATGTAGTGGCGCAGATCATCCGTGAACGTGACAGCAACGGGCCGTTTGACTCGGTGTATGACTTTGTGGAGCGAGTGCCGTCGCAGGCGGTTAACCGCAAGACGTTCGAGGCGCTGGCCCTTTCGGGTGCGTTTGACTGTTTTCAGGAGATCAAGCGGGAGGATTACATGGAGAAAAACATCCGTGACGAATCGTTTGCGGAGGTGCTTCTGCGCTACGGTCAGCAGTATCAGCAGTCAAAGATGCAGAGTCAGGCGTCGCTTTTCGGCGATGATCCGTCGCTGGACTGCGCGGGACGTCCGTCGTTCAAGCCGGCTGTGGAGTGGCTTCCGGCGGTTAAACTCGAGAAGGAGCGTGAGTTGGTGGGAATGTATCTGTCGGCTCACCCGCTGGATCCGTATTACATGGAACTGCGCTACGGGTGTACGTCAATCAAGGATTTCACGGAGCGTCAGCCTGAGGAAAACCTTACTTATTATATAGGTGGCATGGTGACGGACTTCAAGTCAGGCAACACCAAGCGTGGCGACAAGTATGGCATCATCAAGATAGAGGACCTCACGGGGAGCATGGAGATAAGGCTGTTCGGACAGGATTACTACAAATTCTCCAATTATGGCGAGCCTGGCACGTCGCTGATCATCACCGGGGCATATACCCGCCGGTTCGCCAACAGTGACCTGAGGTTCACCATAGGGAGCATCGACCTGCTGACAAACGTGCAGGGGAAACTGATCAAGGGGGTGAACATTTCAATTCCGGCCGACATGCCGGGCACCCAGGTGGAACTGCTCAAGAGCATCCGTGACCTGAAGGGTGACAAAACGGGCACCCTGTCACTGACCATAGTGGATCACGCCATAGGCCGTTCAGTGAAAATGAACTCTTCGGCGCGCATTCCGCTGACAAAGAATCTGGCCATGCTGCTGGATGACATGGAACTTGACTATAATTTTGAAACATAACACAACTATAAACCAACTAACAATGGCACAAGAATTTACAGATCAGAACATTGAAGAAATCATTGCATCGGGCAAACCCGTAATCGTTGACTTCTGGGCAACCTGGTGCAGCCCCTGCATGGCAATGGGCCCCATCATTGAAGAACTTGCCGAGCAGTATAAGGAGGAGGTGATAATAGGCAAATATAACTGCGACGAAGAAAGTTCGTTCGCCACTGACTACCGCATCATGGGGCTCCCCACCCTTCTTTTCTTCAAAAACGGCAAACCTGCGCCCATACGTCTCAGCGGCAGTCAGTCACGCGCCAAAATTGAGGAAAAGATCAAGGAACTGCTTGCTCTCTGAATCACTTCACGGCTGTCAGGCGAAGTGAAAGGTGATTACGGGATGCGCTCATGCGGCGTAAGTGCGGCGCGCTTCTCATACGGACCTTGCTGACGTTAAAAGGCTGTGTCAGACTCCCGGAATACGGGTGATTACTGACACAGCCTTTTCATGTCCGGAGGGGGGGGATGCAGGGCACTGGGTCAAACACACACTCTCTCTACCTCCGTGCCTACGGTTTCCCCCTGTCCATGTCCAGAACCGCCATTTTCCTGAACGATTCGTTCTCAAAGATCACGGGCACGAACATCTCCTTCATGCGGTCAAAGAGCCGCTCGCCGTAGATGCGGCGGATATCCTCCGTTTCCAGGTTAGAGGTGATGACGGTCATTAGCCGGCGGTCATAGCGCTCCGTGATCAGATCCACTATGGGGTTGTGGACCATGCCGTAGACCACAACCTCCTGAGGCTCCTGTCCCAGATCGTCGATAATCAGCATGGGTTCATGGAACAATGAGCGGAAAACGGCGCTCTCCTCCTTGTATTTCTCACCTGCGGCACACAGGCGGCAGATGTTTCTGGCAGTCTGGAATTTCATCACGCAGCGGTTTGAAAAACTCATTTCCTTTTCGGTGATGAACTCAATGAGAGTTGCGAGGGCTCGTGCCAGGGTGGTCTTTCCGTTTCCGCAGAGCCCGCACAGCATCAGTCCGGGAGGAGCGGTGGCATCGGTCAGCCAGAGTGCGGCCCGGAGGATGTGCTGCCTGGTTTGTTCATCGAGTGACATTCTGCCGCCGCGGCGTTCTACTTCAGCCTTCATGGCGGCATAGATTCCGTTTGCGGCATCATTGACCGGAATTTCGAATGTCAGGCGTTCCAGGGAGGCACGTTCCGACCGGAACATCCGGCTCAGTGCCTCAACGTTTTGAAAATTGATCTGTCGTGTCAGTTTCATATTATCATTTCATTGTCATATATCAAATGTTCCGTGGAAACCGGTTCGGCTTTTGGCTGAAGGCTCCACTCCCCTGCGGCGCTCGTAACGATCAGCAGCGGCGGCAGGTGCACGTGTTTTCTGGTTCTCCTTGAGAATCCAGTAGTCGGCCTTTGACTGCCAGTTCATTATGGGTGATCCGTTTCCGGCGCGCCATCCGGCGGCGGTGTAGTGGCTGTAGAACAGTTGTGACTGTGGTTGCCACTGCTGAGGTCTGTCAGGGTGGTTGCGGAAATATTCCTCCACCTGCTCGGGGGATGGTGTTTGCGGTGACTTAGCCTGTTGGGGAGCCGCAGGGGTGCGGGGTTGTTCCCCGGTGACGGCTTCGGTCTGTGCTCCATCTGCTTTTCCGGCTGCCGGTGTTTTGAAGCCGATCTCTACGGAATCAAGCAGAAGATATTCGTAGTCAGTCTGTTTCATGCATCGGCGCATTATCTCGAAATAGCGGCGCTGGATGGCTTCGGAGGTGAGAATCTGCTCATTTTCAAACATTTCCTTGTTGAAAAATTCCCATTTTATGAGCCTCTGGATGATGCGGTCAAGTGTTTCGGGCTCAACTCCGGGGAGTTGGCGCAGTATTTTGAAGCGCATCGCTTCGGTCCATCGGATGAAGTAGCCTTGTGAATAGATGGCGCAGAGCAGTTTGACGGCGGTCAGTTCGCCGGCCATGCCGAATTCGGCGCCTATGCAGATGATTTTCTCGTCGTTGAAAAAATCTATGCCGAAGGGGAAGTAGTCAAGTCCTGTTTTTCTGGGACGTCCTGCCATGATTTATTTTTTTATGCAAAGATACGGCCTGAAACGGCTTTTCCGACAATTATTTATCACACACCCCTCCGCTTGAATTCTTACATTTAACACTCGCCCCCTTGTTTTATCTTATCTGATTATCAGGTAGTTAGACTTATAGGGGAGGTGGGTTTTAACAATCCCTAAATATACGGAATTTTTTTATTTTTTTCAGATAATCATGTTGATGGCACGTGTGTGTGTGACTAAGACCCGGTCTAATCGGATGTGAAGAAGAAAAATCTCACTAAAACAGGAACGGAGTAAGAATAAACTTTTTTTCAGTTTAATTTTATTTACTTTTATTTTATTTGTGGGATTTATGTTGCAGAAATTGCAATTAATGTCACATATATTGGTTTAATGCGTTCTGTCAAGGACGTGCAGGGGAAGAACAACAGCGTCCTTCCGGGACGCCGATGTAGTGTTGGATCCACATCCCCCGCACCTTCGGTACGGGGTTTCTAACGATATTGTGCCTCCGGCACAACTGACAGGTGCGGACGGGATGCATGAGTGATATAATCGGCGTCCTCAGCCGGACGCCCCCAGCCCTGACTACTCATGATTTACCGACAGGCAGCAAGCGTACCGGGTTACGAAAAATCGGCGTCCTATTCAGGACGCCCCCGGTCATGACAACTTGAAAAAAAAGATGCCGCGCTTTGCTGAGCACGGCATCCTGTATGGGGTATGTGAGATAGAATTCTATCAGTCGGTTTTGATAACCAGATAAGGTGACTGGTTCCAGAACTGAGTGGGGTTGAGGATGGTGAGCACCTTCTGACCGTCAACCTCATCGATTTTGTAGGAACTTTCAGGCTGAGGAGTCATCACCTTGGCCTTCTTTGAATAAAGAGGAATGGTTTGGAGAGTGCGCTTGTCACCCTTGATGAAGAGTTTGGCGTCGAAGTCAGCGGGGTTGATTTTTGCACCACGGAGGAATCCGCCGTTTTTGAGCAGACCGGAGTTCTTGAGTTCCTTGCCTGTGCCCACGGCATAGTAAACGGTGTTGATTTCGTTGCTGAGTTCATTGTTGACCTGTTCTTTCTGTTTGATTTCTTCCTGAGCCACAGTGACTTTGGAGTTGAGTGAGTCAACTTTGTCAGTAAGGTTGCCGATTACGATATTGGCTTTTGCCAGTTCGTTGCGCAGTCCGGTTATGGTTTCTTCCTGCATGGCTATCTGCTGTTTGAGGGTCTCGATTGACTTCTGGAGCAGGGCGTTGGAGCCGTTTGAGTTTTTCAGTTTCGCCTCCATTTCTTCAAGGCGCTGGCGGCGGTCCTGGAGCGCCTGCTGTATGGCCTTCATGTCGTTGCGGATCTGGTCGCGCCGGGAAGTGGTCTCGCCACTGAGGTTTGAGGTTGACGCAAGGAGGTTTTCCATGCTCTTGATCTGCATCATATCCTCGGAAATGTCA
The DNA here is from genome assembly GCA_947175645.1 of uncultured Porphyromonadaceae bacterium. Taxonomy (GTDB): domain Bacteria; phylum Bacteroidota; class Bacteroidia; order Bacteroidales; family Muribaculaceae; genus CAJUPY01. The sequence continues at coordinate 100,129 of CAMWNP010000005.1, read as the reverse complement.
TTCATCAGCACCAGGAGGCTGTCCTGATTTGCCAGGGCTATTTCCAGTGAGTCACGCGTGGTCATTCCTTGCTGTGTAGCAGATTCTGTGTCAGCGCCTGAGCCGCATGACGTCATGAGCGCACCTGAGGCGAGTGCGACAGCGAACGTCCCTATCGCCAGATTCATGAAGATTTTTTTCATAATGATTTTATTGAAATTTGTGATTAATCGTCAGTTTTGTATTTGTTTCTGTGCACCTTTACGGTGTCTGGCTTCAACCCCGCTACGACTATAACAATCTCACCGCGCGGAATGTTCACGGTGAAGTGCTCCACGAGTTCACGGAGCGTTCCGTTGTGGGTTTGGTTGTGGAGTTTGGATATTTCGCGGCTCACGGATACCTCACGGTCAGCCCCGCAAACTTCGGCAAGTTGCTGCAGGGTTTTAAGCAGCCTGACAGGCGACTCGTATAAAATGAACGTGCGTGAATCGGTGGCGAGTTCAGCCAATCGGGAAGCCCTGCCCTTCTTCAGGGGCAGAAATCCTTCGAACACAAACCGCTCGCATGGCAGACCGGAGTTGACCAATGCGGGCACAAAGGCGGTGGGTCCGGGAACGGTCTCCACCTCGATATCTTCGGCGCGACAGGCGCGGACAAGCAGGAATCCGGGGTCGGAAATGGCGGGAGTGCCTGCATCTGACACCAGCGCGAGATTCTGACCTGAACGGAGCATGCTGATAACTCCGGCTACCGATTCATGCTCGTTGAACTTGTGATGGCTGGCCGTGGGGGTGGTGATGCCGAAGTGCTTCAGCAGCACGCCGCTCGTGCGGGTGTCCTCACACAGTATCATCTGAACCGAGCGCAGGATTTCAAGCGACCGGGGCGCCATATCCTCCAGATTCCCCACGGGTGTGGGAACAATGTAAAGTTTACCGCTCATTGGCCGAAATGTTTCCTGACAATCTCCATGAAGGCTTTGACATTCTCGTCATCGGGCTTCCAGCCATACTGGTTGAAGAAATATTCAGCCGTGTCGGCGTATCCGTCCATCTGTGAAATAAGGTCGAGAGCCTCGTTGTATTGCGACGAGTTGTTTCCGAAAAGCGTGCGGCGGAAACGGAACTTGTCATTGATGGTGAAGGCCTTGTAGATGTCACGTGATGTGTGTCGGGCAAGTTTTTCATCCAGTCGCACCACCTGGTCCGACTCAGGCTTCGTAGCGGCAACCGTGGGCTGCGGAGTCTCCTCCACCGCCGCAGGTTCAGGCTCACTGTGGGCTGTCTGCTGTGGCGACTCCACCTGTTGCTCAGCGTAAACAGGCTCGGTGGCTTCTTCCGTGGCGACAGAACAGCCTTGCTCCGCGCAGGATGGTTCAGGCGCGGCATTTTCCGTTTCCTGCTCCTCCGCCTCGGACATCAGGTCCTCGGCTTCCGCTTCAGGGTCAGACCGTGACCACTCATCTTCACTCCGGTGCTCTTCTACGGCTTCGGAATCCGCCTTCACGTCACCATGGATATCGTCATCGGCTGATGCTTCCACAGCGGCTTCGGCAGACTCACAGGTTTCCGCGGGTTCACCGGCATCCTCACGCTCCTCGAACTCGGCTGCCTCAGCCAGGGCCTCAGCCGGTTGCTCATCACATACCGCCTTATCAACCACATCGGTCACAGCAAGTTCCGCAGGTTGCATTGCAGTGTCATCCTGACTCAGAAGGTCCTGAATCTGAGCAACTTTACTGCCGAGAAATGCGCGTGCAACCGGATTGAGTTCCACCCCTTTCTTTCTCATCATCAATACAGTGCCTTCAAGTTCGGCCGAGAGTAACCAGAGTTTTTCCAGAGTTTCCATATTTTTCTTATTCAGATTTTACTTCAATAATTCAGTCATAAGATATTTTTCGATAGCCTTGTTCACCTCCGCCGACGACACAACGAAATCGTTCACCATAACGACCACGGTTTTCACGGGTCGCCCTTTCGTATCAAGGAAATAACCGGCAAGGCAACGCACTCCTCCCATACTCCCCGATTTGAGAGCCAGCCGCCCTTTCAGGGGAGTTTTGGCCATCAGCCGGCGCACCGTTCCCTGTTCGCCCGCCTTGGGAAAGACTGACAGATAGTCCGAAGCCATTCCGCTTTTGGCCATGGCGCACAGGATGTTGCCCAGATAGGAACAGGATACGAAATTCTTTCTTGTGAGCCCGCTTCCGTCAATTATCCTGACGTAGCGGTTCTCAACCCCCAGATGCTCCTTGAGCACTTCCTTCTCAACGTCGATAGCATCCTGCAGGGGGGCGCCCGGTGCGAAATTTCGCAGCGTGGCCTCAGCCATCATATTGTCGCTGCGGAACATCAGGCTCCTGAGTATATCCACCATTTCAGGCGATCTGTAGGTGGCGAGCGTAAACTTTTCCGTAGCAGCCGGCAGTTCATGGTAGTCATTAGTGAACCGTATTCCTCCCATGGCGAGCGCATAGCGGAGTTCCTCGGCAAATGACGCGAACGGGTTGCTGTGAGGAAAGGTGACGGATGCGTTCATGGGGGAATCCCCGCGGAGAATATACCTGTCAGAAAACGCGCCGTGGAACGGCTTGAGTTCCTCTCCGGCAACGTAGTCATACTCTATCTCGGCTTCAGAGAACTTCGGATCGGTGGAAAGGTCGTCAAGACGCAGCCGGAACGTATTGTCGCGGAAGTTGAATGAATAAACGCCTGTTCCGTAGCCGTAGAACGCATCCTCTATGAGCCAGGTGGTGTAAGGTCCGCTGTCAGGCATGGAGCGGTCGTCAAGCACTATATCGCCCCATATTTCCCTTACGCCGAGTTGCTGGAGCGATTGGACAATATCATGGATAAAATGCTGGTTTTCCGGAAAGTGTGAACTGTAAAGAGTGGGGTCGCCCGCCCCCTTTATGACAATGTTTCCGACGGCATCGCTGCCCGTGACGGCCCCTGAGAAAACAGCATTGGTTGAATAGCGGTAGTCGGCACCATAACGGCATAATGCAGCCGCCGACGTGACGAGTTTCACCGTGCTTGCCGGTGTCATCATCTTTTCGGCATTCACCGCCACAATCTTCCGCCCCGAGGCTATGTCGCGGATTTCAACCGCCACCGATGCATATTCACTGCCCGGAAAACGCAGAATCCGGGCCCGGAGGGGAAGATAGACGAGCAGTGCCAGAAGCAGAAGTGAGCAACACCGGAAATTTTTCATATCAGGATGGACGAAGTTTGCGGATGGTGTAATATAAGGTTGACACAAACCTGAGCAGTTCAGGCTGTTTCTTTCTGATGCAACGGTAAATAAGTTTCTCACCTCTCCCCAGCGATTCAGTTTGAATACGGACCGTGTCCCACACCGGTTCATTGACCAGACGCCTGATCAAGGCAGGGCGGTCAGCCGGGTCGCAATTATAGAGATACATCCCGCGGATGGTGTTCACGCCCATGTACAGAATCAGGAAATCAGCCTGATGGGGTCTGCCGGTTATCCTGAGAAAGAGTTCGTTGAGATGCGCGGTCAGCGTCACATATCTTGTGAAAAGGTCATAGCGGAATCGGCGCGTCAGCGAACTGTCGTTGTAACGGTAGTAGCACAGATGATCGGGAATAAACGTTATCCTCCTGCAGTTCAGAAAGATACTTGCCTTGAACGGGATATCCTCGCTTCCCACCAGGCGTTCCGAGAGGTAACGGGTGTTGATGGCCTGCCTGCGGAAAAGACAAACCCACACCGCAGCATGGAGCAACCCTTTTGTCAGACGGTTGTGTCCGTTGACCAGGGCATCGGCGAGTTCCACACACTCCTCGCCCGAAAAATTTCTGACGGCGGTGAAATCGCCCATCTTCTTGACCGTGCCGTCATTGAACGCCTTATAGTAGTTGCACTGGACCACATCCGCATCGTTGGCGACGGCTGCCTCAACCATCCGGCGGTAAAAGTCACGGTCGACATAATCATCGCTGTCAACATACCCCACGTACTCTCCGGAGGCATGCTCCAGACCGGTGTTGCGGGCTTCTCCCAGACCTTGGTTCTGCTTGTGAATCAACACAATGCGGCTGTCACGCGCCTTCCATTGATCGCACTTTTCAGCCGACCCGTCAGTTGACCCGTCATCTACAACGACAATCTCGATATTCTCATAAGTCTGATTGACAAGCGAGTCCATGCACTGGTCAAAGTAAGGTGCCACATTGTAGACCGGCACTATGATAGAAACCTTAGGCTTGCTCATGACTCGCTTATTTCTAAATTGTCAGGCTCTTCCGTTTCACTCCCCGCATGAAGTCCGTCAAGATCAGTGGAGCAGAACAGAACATAAAAAAGGAACAGGTCCACGACAAGATATGTGCACAACTGCCCGTAGAACAGTTGCATGAAGATGATCGCCGTCAAGTAGACCTTCAGGTTCAGGCTCATCGGCGTGAGGTTATTTCTGTAACACATAGCCGAAACTATATTGCATACGAACCATATCACGCCCAGAATACCCATCTGAATCAGCAAATCAAACAGCATGGGAATGGTTCCGCGGAACCACAGTTCGTTTTTGCGCGCGAAATCCGTCTTATCCAGGGCGTTACCACCCTTGAACTGACCGTTACCCACGCCGAATATCAGTCCCCCGTCAGTGCGTTCAAGCAACTCGGGAGCCTGGAATATCTTGAAAAAACGGGGAAGGTCAACTGCCCACTGGTCCTCCAGTTCATAGTAATCACCATTCTCGTAATTATCACCGAACTCAATCAAACGGTCGGCATCATCCCCGAACAGATAAGCCTGATAGAACTCCTCATCCATGAAAAACGACGCGTCGATCTTGGCCGCATACAGATACAGATATCCGAGTCCACCCAACAGCAATATTATCAGAGGTGACATCATTATCCCCTTTATCACGGACTTCCAACTCAGGGAGAAGAGAAACACAAAGAAAAGGAACAGATAAATGAAACTGATTTTTGTCTCGTTAAGGAACGTGGGCGTCAGCAGCAACAGATATTTCCAGTTCTGCCTGAGCGAACTGAAATAGTTGTCGGAATCCCACCGCTGCGAAATAAGGTAAAATGTAGCGAAGTATACAATCGTAGACAATGCTCCGGAGAGTCCGTCACCCAGTGTGCCGCCGCCATGGTCGCCTACCCCGTATTTCACTGCCTGGTAAGGCACCGCAACTACCTGCAGAATCAGAAATATCAGTATCTGGCGGTCGATTTTCCGCTTGTATTCCCCGCCACCGGGCGATGCAAGCACATAGCGCACCAGAGGTGCCATAAACACCAGTCCTATGAATTCCCTTATTCCGTTGATATAAGTCAGGAACGACTCATGATTCACGAAAACTGAGGATACGAAAGAAACCAGGAAAAAGGAAACCATCACCAGAATATCCCTGCGGTTCCTGAGCGCCGACACGCCAACCGTGACCACAAACATATCAATGACCAGACGGATTGGTGTCACCAATCCGCCAAGCCCCGGAATCTCCTGGGTGACAAACGACCACATGGCCAGCACCCAGAAGATTATGCAGAAAGAGCAATAATAGAATTTCTCCTTTTCAATCATTGTTCAACCACCCGTCTATCCCGGTCAGTCCGGAATTACTTTCTCTTTTTTTTCCTCTTCTCGCCGTAGCCGTAGCCGTAGCCCTGACGTGCCTTTGTTCCGTTCAGAACCACGGAAACATTCTTCAGGCGGTGATCCTCGGCAACACGGTTCATATATTTCACGTCAGAGAACTTGGTGTGGTTGGCACGTGTCACGAAGATTGTGACATCAGTTATCCTGACAATATTGAAACTGTCGCTTATCACACCCACGGGAGCGGAGTCAATGATGACGTAGTCATACTCGCGGCGAAGAACATCAAACAGTTCGTCAACCCTGTCCGAGAGCAGCAGTTCCGCAGGATTGGGAGGAACAGGACCCGCGCTGATCACATCGAACTTCATCTGGCCTGAAGCAGGAAGAATTATATCCTTCACCGTCACGGCCGGATCAGCCAGAAACTCCGTCAGCCCCTTGGTTGGAGGCAGACCTAAATATTGGGCCAGACGAGGCTTGCGGATGTCCATACCCACGAGTATCACACGCTTCTTGGCTATGGCCAGACTGGCTGCGAGATTGATTGAGATGAATGATTTTCCCTCACCCGGAATTGTTGACGTGACCATGACCACCTTGTCCTCCGGATTCTGCATCAGGAACTGCAACTGTGAGCGCATCAGGCGGAACAGTTCCGCTGTGGTGCTGCTGCCACCCTCCTTGACCGCAAGGGCATCGCCACGGCGGTCAACCGAGATTTCTCCCAGAATAGGCAGCGCGGTGTGCTTGCGCAGTTCCTCGGTGGTGCCGAACTTGTCCTTCAGCAGATCCATCAGCCAGAAGATGAACACCGGTATGAGCAGTCCGAAAAGAAACGCAAGGAACAGTTTCATGGAACGCTTCATGCCCAGAGGTTCCTGCTGCGCGTATGCCTCGTCCACAATGATCGCCTTGGGAGTGGAGTTGGCTATCAGCATGGCGGTTTCCTCACGGCGCTGAAGCAGGAACAGATAAAGTTGCTCCTTCACGCTTTGCTGACGCAGAAGCGAGCGATACTGCTTCTCCTGCGTGGGCACACCGGCCAGCACACCCTTGGCTCCGCCCAGTTGACGGCGTATGTCGGAAACAATCAGCCTCTGCTGATCAAGCGTACGCTCCAGAGTTTCCATGATATTTCCGCGAACCACCCCTATACGCTGGTTCAGTTGCTGAACCGAGATGTTCGACTCCTTGGCCGTGTTCAGAAGATTGATGCGCGCCATGATCATCTCGTTATACCGGGTGATTATTCCCTGCAGTGCCTCATTGGCAACCGACGTAGGGATAAGATCATACTGATTGCCGGGATTCGACAGGAACTCCTTGGTCATCTTCAGAATGTCAAGTTGGGTTTCCGCCTCCACAAGTTTCGCCTCGGCAGAACCACGCTTGCCCGTCTGATATGCCGCTTCGGCACCGACATCCACTATACCTTTCTCCTTCTTATATTTCTCTACATCCGATTCGCTCTCCGAGAGATCCGATGAAATCATTGCCAGACGCTCATCAATGAATTCAAGAGTCTGACGAGCCTTCAGCGCCCGTTCCTCAACCCCGCGCTCATTGTAGATGGCTATGATACCGTTCAGGATATCCTTGCCGTACTCAATGTTCTGCGTCTCGATGCCCAGTTTTATCACATTTGACTTACGGTCGGCGATATAGATGTCCAGGTCGCTTGACAGATTCTCCGCCTGGGCGTCATAGCCCATGAACACTATATTCGTTTTCAGATCCTCGCCCGCCTTGAAATATTTTGTTTTGTCAACAACGAATTTGCCGTACTTGGTGTCAACCGTAACAGGGAAACTCTCCGATGTGACATCAGCCAGTTCATTCTTGAGCGCATCCTTGACCTCTACGCTCACCTTCCCTTTCTTGTTGACCTTCACCTTGAACAGAAGAGCCATCCTGAGGGTGTCGGCCACACTCCCCTCGCTGTAAACGTCAACCTGGAAGTCATCATACTTGAAGTCGCTCAGAATGAACTCTTTCTCCCTGTGGACCTTATGCAGATTGAGCCGGCGCGCCACCTCCTTGTTGACCGAGTGCGCACTGATCACGTAGAGTTCATCCTGCACGTAACCGCTGTTGCCGAACAACTGACCCAGGTCGCCCAGAGGTGAGATGCTCCCCCCGTCATCCGGCGTGATAAGCACATCGGCCTGCACAAGATAAATAGGCTTCTTGATCTTTGTGTACACAAACACGAGCGATACACACACAAATGCCGAAATGGCAAACCAATACCACTTCGACATCCACTTATTGAGAGTTCCGCGCAAATCGAAAAAATCGTTATTGCTTAATTTCTTTTCCATTATAATATAATGTGTCTGTTCAAGGTTTAAGATTACTTCACGGTCAGCGCAATCACAAGCGACGCAATCACCGACGCCGCACTCACAATAGTCGACACAACCGAAATCTTATAAGAATTGTTCTGATTGTATTTTGAGTTTTCCTGACGTATGTCGTTCGGCTCAACATAAACCACATCGTTCTGACAAAGATAGAAATAAGGTGAATCCAGAACACTGACATCATTGAGATTCAACCGGTGGACCGTGCGCTTGCCGTTCTCCTCACGGATCAGGACCACATTCTCACGCCGGCCATACTCCGTCATGTCGCCAGCCATCGCCAGCGCGTCAAGAATGCTCACACGCTCGTTCTGAACCTTTATCCTTCCCGGCTGACGGACCTCACCCATCACATTGATGTTAAAATTCATCAGTTCCACACGGACCGTGGGATCAACCACATCCTCGCCGATACGTCCGGCCAGATATGCCGCCAGTTCTTCCGTAGTCATACCCTTCACATGGATCCGCCCGAGCACCGGAAAATTAATATCTCCCTTGGAATCAACAATATAGGTCTGCAGACGCGGAACCGCGCTCACCTGCTGCTCGCCGCGCACCGTCTGGTCTGACACCGGCATATTATAATAAATCGTAGCAGCCGGATTGAGCGAGGAAACATATATGCCCAGTTCATCATCCGGCACAATCCTCACATTGTAGTCGCCTACCGTATATGCCGAGTCGATCAATGTTTCATGATTATCAAAATATGTGAGTGTGGACCGGCTCGTAGTGCAACTCGCCAGCGCCAGAGAGAGGAGCATCAGGGGTAAAAATCTCTTTATTCTCATAATGCGATAAATAACACGGTTTACGGGGCACGCACGGACCAGTCCGCACGGCAACCTTAGAAACTAACGTAAGAACATTGCATTTTATTATATTCCATTCAAATATTTTTCACTATTTTTGCAGAAAATTTCACTCCATAATGGCACAATTTTCGCTCAATCTCCCGTTCTACATCTACATACTATTAACTGTCAGTCTGTTAGCCTCGGCACTCACTCTGACGCTGTTCCGAAACTTTTTCAGGCGTCCCGCACTGCTGTGCGACCGCCAGAACCGGGAAATGAAGCATGGCGACACAATCCTGCTCCCCGCTTCAATCATCGTTTACTGCCACGACAACGCAACCCAACTCGAACGCCTCCTGCCGCAAATCCTCTCACAGACCTACGACGCACCCTTTGAAGTAATCGTGGTAAACGACGGAAACTGCGAGGATGTCAAAGATGTGTTCAACGCCCTGAAGCCACACCACAAAAACCTCAGGCTGACCTTCATTCCACAGGACTCACACTCGCTCAGCCGAAAGAAACTCGCAACAACACTCGGCGTGAAAGCCGCACGCCACGACCTGGTATTCTTCACCAACGCCGACACCGAAATACCCTCTGACTGCTGGCTGCGTCAGATGTCCGAGCCATTCTCATCAGGCGCTGACATTGTTGTCGGACACGCATCCACCAACATTGACCTGCAGAAAGAAACCCTCCGCTCATTCTACCGCCTTGACACACTCCTTGACACCGTGGCCTACCTCTCATTCGCCATTGCCGGAAAACCCTATCGTGTCAACACCCGCAACCTCGCCTACCGCAAGCACCTGTTCTTCGACAACAAAGGATTCTGCAACTCCCTCAACCTGCACGGCGGTGAGGACGACATCTTCATAAGCGAAATCTCACAAGGCAGAAACATTGCCACGGTGCTCTCCTTCGACGCCCAGATTCAGGTGGACTGCTACAACCCCCACAAAGAACACCGGCTGAGCAAAACAAGCCACATCTTCACCTCGCGGTTCATCTCCTCCCGTGGTTCGGCAACCCTGTCGGCCGCATCATGGACCAAAATGCTGTTCCTCGGATGCGGAGTCGCCGCTTCAATCCTGGCACTCCCAAACCTCCTACCGGCCATCATCACCCTCCTGCTGTTCATCATCCAGTGGATTGTTATGGGAATAACATGGCGGAAAATTGGAAACCTCCTCCACATAAAGGCAAACCCGTGGATGGCATTCCCGTTCATGTTCATACGCCCATTCTACAACCTTTATTACAGAATAAGGGCCTACATCACGCGACAGCGCAACTACACCTGGAATTAACTCATTCCTTAATGCCGGCAAAAGCCAGTGCCTCGGCGCGCTCACGGCATGTGCCACACTTGCCGCACGGCTCCGCGCCCCCTTTATAGCAACTGTAGGTACGCGAATAATCCACCCCCGCCTTCACACCACGGCAGGCTATCTCACCCTTGGTCAGGTCAGTGTACGGAGCAAGAAGTTCCACCCCGTCGTATGTTCCCGCAGCGATAGCCGCAGACATCGCCCGGGCAAACTCCGGACGGCAGTCAGGATACACCGCGTGGTCACCCCCATGATTAGCCATCATCACATATTTCAGCCCGCGGTCCTCAGTCAGCCCCGCCGCCACTGACAGCATGATGCCGTTACGGAACGGGACCACGGTCGACCTCATGTTCTCGTCATCATAGTTCCCCTCAGGAATCGCATCAGCCCCTTCAAGCAGCGAACTGCGGAAATATTCACCCATGAAGGCGAGATCTATCACCAGATGCTCCACGCCCAGACGCTCGCAATGATAGCGTGCGCACTCAATTTCGCGTGCATTGTGGTTTGAACCGTAGTTGAACGTCACCGCCAGTGCCACACGGTCCAGATAATCATAGAGGAGTGTGGTGGAATCCATCCCTCCCGACAAAATCAAAACTGCATCCTTCATTTCATCTGCGATTTAATTCCGTACTCGAAGGCCTGCAGGCGGCGCTGCTGCACCATCGCCTGATGCTCCCCGTCACCATAGTTGGCGAACGGATAGATGGCTATGCCGCCGCGCGGAGTGAACAGACCCAGCACCTCCAGATACTTCGGGTCCATCAGCGCCACCAGATCCTTCATTATTATATTGATGCAATCCTCATGAAAGTCACCATGATTCCTGAAACTGAAAAGATACAATTTCAGACTCTTGCTCTCAACCATCCGCTCCCGGGGAATATAACTGATGATGATACGCGCAAAATCCGGCTGACCCGTTTTCGGACAAAGCGAAGTGAACTCCGGACAAGTGAAACTGACAACATACTCATTGTCGGGATGCTTGTTTACGAAAGTCTCCAGAATCCCCGGATCATACTCCGCGGGATATTTCACACGGGTGTCGCCCAGAAGCGTCACACCCTCCAATTGCTGATCGGTTCTTGACATAATTATTCGTATAGGGTAACAAGAAAGGAGACCGCCGCAAAAAGGCAGTCTCCGTTATAAGAGCCACATCAAAGGATGCGATGAAACTCCGATAGACAGGATTTGAGTGCTCACCTTCTTTGTAATCCTCCGGGTTGCCTTGCGGCACCATCCCCTAAGGGAGCGAGGCCCGCCATTGAAAGGCTACGCTTGTCTCGGTATTTCAGAAAAATTTGATGAGTTTCCCAATCAACTTTGATGTGGTATCCGTTGTGCTCTCTTGCTTTTAATAACACAAAATTATCGCTTTTTGTTTGAATCTCCAAATTCCCGTATCACTTTTTTGAACTTCCGGTGCAACTTTTTGACACATTCCCGCGTCTAACCCCATAAACAGGCAAAAAAACATAACTTCAATAAGAATGATCAAACTCATTGACGTCAACAAAACATACCCCGGAATAGTTCCGCTTCATGTTCTCAAAGGAATAAACCTCCACATAGAAAAAGGAGAACTCGTTTCCATCATGGGAGCATCCGGCTCAGGAAAATCAACCCTCCTGAACATCCTCGGCATCCTTGACAACTATGACTCCGGAGAATATTTCCTCAACGGCACTCTAATCAAGAACCTGTCAGAAAACCGTGCCGCCGAACTCCGCAACCGCATGATAGGCTTCGTATTCCAGTCCTTCAATCTGATCAACTACAAGAACGCACTGGAAAACGTGGCGCTCCCGCTGTTCTACCAGGGAGTGTCACGAAAAAAACGTAACATCCTGGCCATGGAGCAACTTGACCGCATGGGGCTCGCTGACCGAGCCCACCACCTCCCCGGCGAACTCTCAGGCGGCCAGAAGCAGCGTGTGGCCATAGCACGCTCTCTGATTACAAATCCTGACATCATCCTCGCCGACGAACCCACCGGCGCCCTCGACTCGAAAACCTCACACGACGTGATGAAAATTTTCCGTGACCTGAACCATGACTCAGGAATGACAATCGTCATCGTCACCCATGATCCCGGCGTGGGAGAACAGACAAACCGCATCATCCGCATCAGCGACGGACGGATAGTATAACCCCACCACCACATCCCCTATATGTTCGATCTGATTTCTGAAATACTCCAGACCCTCCGCAACAACCGTCTGCGAACCGCCCTGACCGGATTCTCCGTGGCATGGGGCATATTCATGCTCATAGTCCTGCTGGGAATGTCGCGCGGAGTGTTCAACGCCTTCAACAACAGCATGATGTCACAAGGCTCAAACTCCATCACCGTGTGGGGAGGAAGAACCGGAAAACCATACCACGGCTACGAAGAAGGACGCTCCATAAACCTGCGTGAACGCGACATGAACATCGTCAGTCACGAAAACGCTTCGAAAGTGGAGGGCGTCTCATCAGTCAAATACACCGGCAACTCAATCATCTCCACATCATGGGACTACATCAGCAGCGGATTCCAGGGAGTTGACCCCAACCTCGTCAACCGGCGCGGATTCGAAATCACATCAGGCCGGTTCATCAATGAAATGGACATGCAGCAGCGGCGGAAAGTGATAGTGCTTGAAAAACGTAACGCTGACGTCCTGTTCCCTGACTCCACCGGAATCATCGGCGGCAAAGTCGTGTGCAACGGACTGTCATTCACCGTCATAGGCGTGTTCACCTCCGACTTTGAACGAGCATCCTTCATCCCCTTCACCACAGCAATGATGATGACCGGCAATGACGGCAAAATCGGACAACTTGAAGTAGACCTCAAGGACATATCCACCCTTGAAGAGGGGGAAGAGGTTGAACGGGACGTCAGGCGCACCCTGGCCCAGGTTCACGACTTTGACCCTGACGACACATCAGCAGTGTGGATATGGAACCGCTTCACACAACATCTGCAGATGGGCAGCGGACTGCGCATCCTTGACCTCGCAATCTGGATCATAGGTCTGTTCACCATGCTCTCCGGAATCGTGGGTGTCAGCAACATAATGTTCGTTTCGGTGCGTGAACGGACCCACGAGATAGGCATCCGGCGAGCCATAGGTGCCAAACCACGCAACATCCTCACTCAGATCATCTCCGAATCAGTCGCAATCACCGCCATATTCGGTTACATAGGAATCTTCTTCGGCATACTCATAACCGAAGGGCTCAAAATTGCATTCGCCTCATTTGACGGAATAAAGGATCCCACGGTTGACATCGCAATCGCAATCCAGGTTACCGCCGTACTCGTTCTGGCCGGAGCCTTGGCAGGACTGTTCCCCGCGCTCAAAGCACTGAAAGTAAAACCCGTAGAGGCTCTCCGCACTGAATAACCCAATCCGATTTTTATGAAAACTTCTGTTTTTGACATAGAGAACTGGAAAGAGATAGGGGCTACCCTGTCGCGCAACAAAACGCGGACTTTCCTCACCGCATTCGGCATCTTCTGGGGAACCGCCATGCTCGCCATGCTCATGGGTGGCGCACAGGGTCTCAAAGATATACTCGCACGCAACTTCGACGGTTTCGCCACCAACACATGCCTTGTGTTTCCCGGACGCCTTACCCTCTCCTACAAAGGCTACAACAAAGGAACCGTCATCACTCCCACCACCGTCGACGCCGACCTGATTCGTGCCAACATCCCTGAATTCGAAGCCGTTTCATCAGTGAACACCGCAAGCAGCACCGCATCCTATCAGCAGAAGCACACAACCGCCACCCTCTCCGGTGCCGACGAATTTTACTCCCGCATTTTCCTCCCCATAATCTACGAAGGACGGTTCGTCAACGCCGCTGACTCGCAACTGGAGCGCAAGATATGCGTGATAGGGAAGCGCGTGGCAGGCGACCTGTTCGGGGCGGAATCCCCGCTTGGAAAATTCGTCAACGTCAACGGCATCTACTACAAAGTAGTGGGAGTTGCCGGACAAACCGCCGAAGTCCAGATAGGCGACAAAATTGATGAATCAATCATCATTCCGGCCACAACCATGCAGAAAGCCATAAACTACGGAAACAAGGTTGACGGACTCATGATGCTGGCACGTCCCGGCATATCACCATCCTCCCTCAAGGATAAGATTGAGCGTGAAATGCGCAAGAACCACCCCATCAGCCCCGATGACCACAACGCATTCTGGTTCTTTGACATCTCCGAAAGATTCCAGATGGTCGACAACCTCTTTTTAGGAGTCAACATCCTGGCGTTCTTCGTAGGGTTCGGCTCTCTGCTTGCCGGCATAATAGGCGTGGGCAACATCATGTGGGTAATCGTCAAGGAGCGCACCCAGGAAATCGGCATTCGCCGCGCCATAGGGGCAAAACCCGCCGACATCGTCACCCAGATTCTCTCCGAAGGTGTAGTCCTCACCCTTATCGCCGGAGTGGCCGGAATAGTATTCGCAACTATCGCACTCTATGTGGTGCAGACCCTGACAACCACTCCCGTCAGCGTACCCCATTTCCAACTCTCCTTCTCCGCAGCAGTGGAAATCCTGCTCACATTCTCCATCCTCGGCACCTTCGCCGGACTCATCCCCGCGCTGAAAGCAATGAAAATCAAGCCCGTGGAAGCAATGAACGACAAATAATTACATCACATCATAACAATGAAAAAGTTTTTGAAAATTACGCTCTGGGTAATAATAGCCCTGATTTTCCTCGGAACATTCGTATATCTGTTCCTTAACTCGCGCCAGAAAGATGCGGTTTACGAAACAGTCACACCGGTCGTCAACGATGTGGAGCGCACCACCGTCCTCACCGGAAGCATCGAACCACGTGACGAAATTGAAATCAAACCGCAGGTGTCAGGCATCATCGCCGAAATCAACGTTGAACCCGGCGACCAGGTGAAAGAGGGCGACATTATCGCCAAAATCAAGATCATCCCTGACGAAAGCATGCTCGCATCAGCACGTAACCGCGTCTCCGTGGCACAACTCGATGTCGACCAGAGAAAACTTGAATACGAACGCACCAAGGCTCTGTATGACAAGAAGTTCGAGAGCCGTGAGAAATATGAACAGGACCTCAACGCCTACGACAAGGCAGTCCAGGAACTCAAGGCAGCACAGGACAACCTCTCCATCGTCAAGGAAGGAGTCTCCAAAGATAACGAACAGCAGAGCCAGACCCTGGTTCGCGCAACCATCACCGGACTTGTTCTCGAAGTCCCCGTGAAAGTCGGCAGTTCAGTCATCCAGGCCAACACCATGAACGACGGCACAACCATAGCGAAAGTCGCCGACATGTCTGACCTCATCTTCAAAGGGAAGATCGACGAAACAGAGGTTGACATGCTTTCCGAGGGGATGCCCATGCACATCTCCATCGGCGCCGTCTCCGGCTCTAACCTCGACGCCGTCATAGAAAAAATATCCCCCATCGCAACAACCGACAACGGAACCAACACATTTGAAATCAAAGCCGCCATAGCCGTTGACAGCACCATGCATCTGCGCGCAGGATACTCAGCCAACGCATCCGTGGTCCTTTCCCGAGCCGCAGGTGCGCTGACCGTCCCTGAAAGAATCCTCGAATTCTCCGGCGACAGTGTGTTCGTTTACCTTGAAACAGACTCCGTCAAGCATCTCTATGACCGTGCCCCGGTCAAAACCGGCATCTCTGACGGCATAAACATCCAGATCATCGACAGCGAACTGACAACAGAATCACGCCTCCGCGGTGCACAGATAAAATAAACCACTATGAAAAAACTTATCCTGATTGCGGCAGCAGCCATCGCTGTCACCACCCCCGCCCATGCCAAGACATGGACCCTTGACGAATGCATCGGCTATGCCGTGGAGAACAACATCCGCGTAAAGGAGGCTCGTGTCCAGGAACTCTCAGGCGAATATGACGTGACCCAGGCGAAGGATCAGTTCCTCCCCAACCTCTCCGCCAACGCCTCCCAGACATTCAACTTCGGCCGCGGTCTGACCTCCGAGAACATCTATGCCGACCGCAACACCTCAAACTTCCAGTGGGGTGTGGGCATGCAACTCCCCCTTTTCCAAGGGCTTGAGGCAACCCGACAACTAAAATACGCACGTGTGAACCTCCGTTCGCTCGCGCTCCGCACCGAAGCCGCACGTGAAAACATAACCCTGAACGTTATCGCCCAGTATCTCCAGGCACTGTACTGCCGCGAACTCCTTGCCACAGCCAATGAACAGGTGCGCCTCTCGGAATACGAACTCACCCGCCAGGAAGCACTCGCCGAAGCCGGAAAAATCGCCGAGGTGAACGTGCTCCAGGCCAAATCGCAGGTCGCACAGGACCGCCTGTCGGTCACAAACGCGCAGAACGACTACACACTCGCGCTCCTGGATCTCGCCCAACTCATCCAACTGTCTGACATAGAGGAATTCGACATCAAACCGCTTGACAACGTCATCCCCGTAGTCCCCTCAGTCGAAACCGTATATGCCGACGCCACTCTCGGCAACAGCGGACTGCTGGAAGCACAGAACAACGTAGCCGTAGCACAGGCACAGGAAAGTGTCGCACGAACCGGCTACATCCCCCGCCTGTCATTCAACGCCGGAATCGGAAGCAGTTACTACCACATAGGCGGATTTGACAACGCATCCTTCTCAAGGCAGATGCGTGACAACTACAGCACCTACTTCGGCTTCTCGCTCCAGATTCCTATCTTCGACGCTTTCTCCACACGCAACCGTGTGCGCAAAGCACAGGTCCAGACCCTGACCGCCCGACTGCAGTTACAGGACACACAAACCCAACTCTACAAGGATATTCAGCAGGCCTACTACCGCGCCGTGGCTGCCCACAGCAAATTTCAGACCGGCGTGACATCAGAGGATCTCGCCCGCGAAGCCTTTGAAGCAATGAAAGAAAAATATGAGATGGGACGCGCCACTCCCCAGGAATTCGAGCAGTCAAAAACCACATATCTCAAATCCACCATCGAGCGCATACAGGCAAACTACGAATACATCCTCCGCTGTCGAATACTCAACTTCTACAGCAACTCCGGCAGATCATAAGACCCGGTCATAAATCTCTCGCACCTCGCCAGAGAATACCCACAAACTCCCAAAACCCGCGCGAACGGTCCTTACGCCGGAAGGCATGGACAATGAATCGCGCGGGAAATGTATAAGGGTGATAGGCACGCAAAACCGCACCGCGCGTACGGAGCATCGCATCTGACTCCCCCTCGCGGTCACTGGTGGTTGACCCGTCATGACGGCAGATGTATTGCGGAACAAAATGAATCACGTTGCCACGCTTTAGCGCGCTCAGAACAAACATATCCTCCTCTCCCGCAAGGAATGGCGAATTCAGCCCGAAACGCTCGTCGAACCACACCTTATCTTTCACGGCCTCCCGTCGGAATGTCATCTCGAAACTGCAATAATAGTAAAACCGGGGAGCATGACGCAGGTCAAATTCAAACTCATGATACGTTTTCTCATAATCCCTTGAGCGGAACTTGAAAAAAATCATATCCACGCCGGGACGTTCATCATAACACCGGAGCACTCCCTCCAGATCCGCGGCCTCATAATCGATGTCATCATCAGAAATCACACCAACCGGTGCCTTCATCCGCTCCAGCGAATGATTGCGGTTACGCGCCAGACCATTGTCGTCATAACGGAATATCTCGAAATCGCCGCGCCCTGCCAGTGAATCCGGAACAGACGCATCACCGCTCTTCTGCCAGCAGACCACATAACGAACGCCCGCAACACGGGGATGCAAGTGAGAGGCAACCCGGGCAATCCCTTCCGCACCATACGTACAGATCAACACGTCAAGCCTGAGTTCTTCCATGCCTCAACATATTTTCGTGCAACAACAGTCATTTCATTATTTTTCTCCACAAGCCGGCGACCCGCTATCCCCATCCCTCTCAGCCGTTCCGGTGCAAGAATAAACTCCCGGAAAGTTGACTTCAGGTCAGCATCAGTAGGCCGGAGCGGAATTATGGGAACATCATCCACCGTCCCTCTGACCCATTCCAGATATTCCGGCTCACACCCCGTGGCCACTACCTTTCCCATGGCCATGGCGTTAAGAGCATTCGTAGCCGGAGAGTAGGCATAAAGTTGGTCAACAACAATGTGTGAACCGCGCATGGCCCGCAGATAATCGTCAAACGGCAGGTCATGAACCTCAACAAGTTCCATCCTGTCAGGCAGTTCCGCTGCCAACTCACGCAGAACCCCCAGCAATATGTCGGCACCCTTTTTCTGCATCAGTCCTGACTTGTAGCCCAGAAACACCTTCACCTTTCCCCTGATTTCAAGAGGAGTGAAAGGATGTTTGCGCAGGTCTATGGCTATTCCTCCACCGAACACCTTTCCCGGATAACGCCGTTCAGACGCCATCGCATACTCCGGCAACACTGCCACCATACTGTCGCAACCGGCATAGAACTCCCGCTGATAGTCCGCTGATTCAGGCAGCAGCCAGTCCTCGAAAAAACGCGGATTATTCCTGTAGAACTCCGTGGGAACATCCCCCACCCTCGCCTCGCTGAACCGGAACAGGTCACTGTTGAGCAACGCATCGGCAAACGCGGTGTCCTCACTGCATAACGTCACTGACAGATGCCTGTTATGTCTGCGTATCTCACGGAACAGCCACCGCAACTTGCCCGGACGGAGCGACAGGAAATGAGGATTGACAAACTGAACCACATCATAACCGCGCCACCGCGGCAACTGCATCAGCACCCTCGCCAGATACGT
Organism: uncultured Porphyromonadaceae bacterium; assembly: GCA_947175645.1. Classification (GTDB taxonomy): domain Bacteria; phylum Bacteroidota; class Bacteroidia; order Bacteroidales; family Muribaculaceae; genus CAJUPY01. The sequence continues at coordinate 81,254 of CAMWNP010000005.1, read as the reverse complement.
TGCTCCGCCAACCAAGCCCTCCCTGCGCGACAACATCACATCAGGGGCAATCTGCATGAATGAACACCCGTCGCTGACCACCGTCACATCATGTCCGAGTTTACGCAAACCCTCGGCAAGCGTGGTGTGGCAACCTGAATAGTCACCCAGAAGCAGTATTTTCAGCATACCTTCTCCGTTGTCAGTGAGCCGGTTAAAGTTTCAGAAGGTTTGCCAGGTGCTTGACCTTGATTCCGTAGTTGAAATTTTGTGTGCCACCCAGTCCTGCATAATTGATGGCTATAAGGTCGCCGTCCTCATCTATCACAGGGCTGCCGCTCGACCCCCCCAGCGTGGGAATGGAGTAGAGAATCTGCTTGCTGTCAGTGTTCTGAGTTATGGCACCGCTGAACACCTGAGGCTTCAGACCATCCTCCGTAAGCGCCAGTTGCGGCCCGTGGTTATAACCCACAAGGAATAGTTGTGTTCCCACAGGGCAATCCTCATCGTTACCCTCAATGTCGTCATACACCTCGAAAATATATCTCCCTTCAGGAGTACTCTTCGACTTCAACTGCATCACCGCCAGATCATGGTCAGCATCGGAGCGCAGAAGCACACATTCATCAAAATCGGTATACTTGTTAACATGCGTATTGGAATATGCCACGCTCAGGTCACTGTGAAGTTCTATATCACAATCCCCCGCTGAAAGCAGATGGAAATTATCCACGAACTTACGGGCATTGTCACGTTGTTCTATCAATTCATCGTAGATTCCCTTGAGTTCACTGTAATCAGAGCCTGACGAACTCAGCATGGCAACCTGCGCTATATTGATTTTGTCAGTTATGTTGTTCACCTCGCGCGACATCTCGTCGGCCACCTCACGCAACGCGCCCACAACCAGGCTCCGCGCATCCCTGGCGCTGATCTGAGGGTCAGCCACATGGGCGTTGGTGGCTATGTAACCACGGTCATTTACAAAGAATCCGGTTCCCCATGCTATGGTAGGCTCAACCTCATTGAGGTCAAACGTCAGACCGCTGATTTCACCGTCCTCTATTCCGGAAAAATAAATCGGGGCGAATCCTGCTATGTTCAGTTGATAAAAAAACTTGTTCTGGATCAGCACCACTCCGGAACTGCAGTTCTCCGAAACCTCGGCGGCGGTTACTTTATGTGGTGTTGACGACGAGCCGCAGGAACTGAGCATCTGAGTCATTGCGGCAATACAAACAAGGCAAAGAATGTGAATTTTTTTCATGATGACGCACTTTTATTCCGTTTCCATCGCCGGATTGTCTCCGTGACGGCGATATTTGGTCAATATTACTGCAAATATAATCATTATTGCTGCAAATATTCGTATTATTGCTGCAAAAATAAGCATTATTGCTGCAAATATAAACATTTTTTTGATTGTTTTCCCCTTTTATTCAACTTATCTGACTAATTTTGCAATTAATAGATTTGAAAACAAATTTCCACCGGTAATTACATATATATTATTAACAAAATTCCAAAATGAAAAATTTCACATCCGTAAATGATATAGGAGACCTCCGCGGGGCCGTCCGCGAGGCTCTTCAGGTAAAGGAAAACCGTTTCGCATTCAAGCATCTGGGTGAAAACCGCACTCTCCTCATGATATTTTTCAACTCATCGCTCCGCACCCGTCTCAGCACTCAGAAAGCGGCACTTAACCTGGGCATGAACGTAATTGTCCTTGATGTCAACCAGGGCGCATGGAAACTGGAAACCGAACGGGGCGTAATCATGGACGGCGACAAACCGGAGCACCTCCTTGAGGCTATTCCCGTCATGGGATGCTACTGCGACGTCATCGGTGTCCGCTCATTCGCGCAGTTCGCTGACAAGAAGAAGGACTACAGTGAGGAAATCATCAATCAGTTCATCAAATATTCCGGCAGACCCGTCTTCTCCATGGAGGCTGCCACACGCCACCCCCTTCAGTCATTCGCCGACCTCATCACAATCGAGGAATACAAACGCACCGAGCGTCCCCGCGTGGTCCTCACATGGGCACCCCATCCCAAGGCACTCCCGCAGGCCGTGCCCAACTCTTTCGCCGAATGGATGAACCGCACTGACTATGACTTCGTGATTGCAAACCCCGAGGGATATGACCTCGCTCCGGAATTTGTGGGCAATGCCAAGGTATACCACAATCAGGACGAGGCCCTGCGTGGCGCCGATTTCGTGTATGCCAAAAACTGGAGCGCTTATCTTGACCCCAACTATGGCAAGGTTCTGAACACTGACCGCTCGTGGACAATCACGACGGAGAAGATGGCCCTGACCAACGATGCCTACTTCATGCACTGCCTGCCGGTGCGCCGCAACATGATAGTCAGCGATGACGTCATTGAGTCGCCACGCTCGCTGGTGATTCCGGAGGCTGCAAACCGCGAGATTTCCGCCCAGGTGGTCCTCAAACGTATCCTTGAATCACTTTGACCCTCAGCATCAAGAATATGGTGTGTCCGCGCTGCGTGTCGTCCGTACGCGGCATCCTCACCTCCATGGGGCTCGAACCCTCGGAGGTGGGGTTGGGCTATGCCGTCATTCCGGCCGAATCTCTTACCCCCGCTCAACAACACCATCTCTCGGAACTCCTCGGCAAAGAAGGGTTTGAACTGCTGACTGACTCCGGTTCGATTTTGACTGAAAAAATAAAGAACCTGCTCATTGCCTACGCGCGCACCGAGGGGGGAATTGACCTGAAACTCTCGGCAGCACTCCAGCGTGACCTGAACATCCCCTACAAACAGTTGTCCCGGACATTCTCCATCGCCGAGAACCGCACCATCGAGAACTTCTTCATTGCGCAGAAAATTGAATTCGTCAAGGAACTGCTGAGTTACAACAAACTGTCACTTAAAGAGATAGCATTTCTAACAGGATATTCCTCCGTGGCTTACCTTTCATCGCAGTTCAGCAAATTCACCGGCATGACTCTCTCGGACTTCCGCCGTTCGCTTGCACACAACCGAATGCCACTGACCGACATTTAAGTCATAACATTTCAGGAAAATTCCATAACATTTTTTCAGCCCGCACTCCGTAACTTTGCAGAAAACATCAAAAGTTATGGAAACAACCGGATATTTTACAGAAATAGCAACCGTATTGCTTACGATGCTCAACGAAATGTCGCCCTACATATTGCTGGGCTTCCTTTTCGCCGGCATCCTGCATGCCTTCGTCCGTCATGACTTCATGGCCAATCACTTTGCCGGTAACGGATTCCGTCAGTCACTGAAAGCAGCCCTCCTGGGCGTGCCGCTTCCGCTATGCTCCTGCGGTGTACTCCCCACAGCCATATCACTCCGCAGAAACGGCGCATCCACAGCCGCCACAACAGCCTTCCTTATTGCAACACCCCAGACAGGCGTGGATTCCATAGCGGCAACCTACTCATTGCTCGGTCCGGCATTTGCCGTCACACGACCGGTAGCGGCATTCCTCTCCGCCCTGTTCGGAGGCACTCTCATGGGAAAACTGAGCCGCAAAGATAATGCTGACGCCAAAACCTCCCCCGCAACGGCCCGCACGCTCCGGCCCACATTTGCCGGACGCATCAGGGAAACACTCCGCTACGGATTCATCGACATGGTCGCCAGCGTGGGCAAATGGCTCATCATCGGACTGGTGATTGCCGCTCTCATCACCGTGCTCGTGCCTGACAACTTCTTCCTTCACTTTGCCGGATACCCGCTGTTGGCAATGCTCGCGGTGGTGGTGATAGCCATCCCTATGTATGTATGCGCCACCGGATCAATTCCCATTGCCCTGTCGCTCATGCTTAAAGGTCTTACACCCGGAACGGCATTCGTGTTTCTGATGGCAGGTCCGGCCGTCAACTTTGCCTCATACACACTCCTGTCACGCACAATGGGGCGCCGCAACACCCTGATATACATTGCTATCATAGCATCTTCAGCCATAATCACAGGATGCATCATCGACTATCTGCTTCCTGCATCATGGTTCTTGCCCCGGCTTTCTGAGCAAGCCGCATGCTGCCATCACGGGACACCATGGTTCAGCACCATCTGTTCAGCGTTTCTGACAGCGCTACTCGTTTATTCATTTATTAAAAACCGCTCACATAATCATTCAAATCATACAACTATGACAAAAGAATACCGAATCGACGGAATGGCTTGCATACACTGCAAGAACCGTGTGGAAAAAGAACTGTCGGCACTCCCCGGCGTCACCTCCGTGACAGTTGATCTCGACAAGAAAACCGCATCCGTGGAAGGCGACATAGCCGAGGACACCATCCGGGAAAAAGTCAACGCCCTCGGCTACGACTTCATCGGAACCGTCCGATAAGCCCCCTCAAACAAGGCCGTAAATACATCGCAAATTAAAGAGAGTGTGTGTCATGTTACTCGCTATGACACACACTCTCTTAAGGTTTGTCAGGATAAGTCAGATGCAAGCCGAATTCCCGAAGCATCGGCACTGATGACTTATCATGAAGCAATATTCATTATATCTCAATAAAGATGATCATCCTCAAGGACTTCGGCGGGAGTGATAGGCTTGCTGTCCATCTTGCGCCATACATACCAGATGTAGATCAGCACAACGGGGATGAACAAGGAAACCCAACTCATCACTTCAAGAGTGAAAAGCGTTGACGAACTGTTGGCTATGTTGAGCGATGAGTTAACGTCAGCCACAGAAGGATAGTAACAAGTGTTGTTATAGCCCAGGATGGCGAACAGACTGAGGATAACCAGGAATGTGCCCACACCGGTGAACCAGATGCCGTTGGTTTTGGAAGGTTTGAAAATAGCCGCGAAAATCGCATAAAGAACCAGCAGAACACCAATCAGGAATAACGCTCCGAACCACCACATGTCGATAAGGTTCATGAAATACTTGTACTGGACAGCGCTGACCGTTCCGTCTGCCGCATACTCATATCCGTCAGCCGTGAACAGAACGGCGAGGAACGTAAGGAACAGAACCAGGAAGATTCCCGAATTCAGAATCATGGTCCTGCGATAGTGTGAAGTCACCACCGCGTCACCCGACAGATTGTTGAGCAGATAGAACGAACCCTGCATACGGGCCAGGTAAAGCACCGTAAAACCAAGCAGCAGACAGGGAAACGAGAACACCGCCTCCAGTCCGTGCAGCGGTGAGGTCCATGAAGAGATCACCGGTGCCGACCCATTGACAAGATTACCTTTTTCAACAACAAAATCCGCGCCGAAGAACATCGTGCCTACAGCCACCCCCAAAAGAACGCATCCGAAACATCCGTTGATGAAAAGGAGCAGGTCATAGAAACGGGTGCCGAAAATGTTGCCCGGCTTACGGCGGAATTCATAACTGAACGCCTGGATCACGAAACTTACAAGAATAAGCATCCAGAGCCAGTACGCCCCGCCGAAACTTGTTGAATAAAACAATGGGAATGAAGCGAAAAACGCACCCCCGAACACCACCAAGGTGGTGAAGGTCAGTTCCCATTTGCGCCCCAGGGAGTTCACTGTCATCTGACGCGCCATACCGTTTTTCTGGAAAAGGAGCATGGTTTGTCCGCCCTGAACGAACAGAAGGAAAACGAGCAGGGCTCCCAGCACGCTTATCAGAAGCCACCAATACGTTTGTAAAGCACTAAGTGTCATATAGTTATATCTTAAGTGGTTCTACTTTTTATTTCAAAATCTCTTTTTTGGAAGCCTTGGATATCTCACGGCACAAAATACTGATGTCCGCAATCACCAGTCCCAGGAATATCACCACGAACATCCAGAACGTGATCTGCACGGAACTTGCCTGAATGGCCGAGATGGCAGCACGGGCAGGCATGAGGTCCTGAATAACCCAGGGCTGACGGCCCACTTCGGCTACAATCCATCCGGCTTCGCTTACCATCCATACCACCGGGATTGAAAGAATACCTATCCAGTGAACCCAGCGTTTGTCAAGCCAGGTCTGTTTCTTGTAAACGCAGAACAGCGCCACGATGAAGAACAGCAGCAGGTAGCCGCCACCCATAACCATCACACGGAATGAATAGAACGTCAGTCCCACCGGAGGCACACCCTGCGAGGGATCAGAGAAGTAGCCGTAGCCGAAATACTGATAGTTGGCACGCAATGTTTCCAGAGCCTCTTCACGTGCCTTCTCATCGCCTCGCTCGGTGGCTGCCTGATAGACGGCCAAAGCCTCCTGAGCCTTTTTCCCTAACTGTATTTTTTCATTATAAGAAAGGTCAGTGACGGTTTCGCCGTTGCCGTCGACAATAGTGTAACCGTTGATAAGGTCATTGATTCCCGGCACGAAACTGTTGGCATCGTGGTTCGCAAGAATACTCAGTCCGTAAGGAATGTCAATGGAGAAAACCATAGGATCTTCAGTATTGTCAAGGCTCTTTGATGGATTGAGCACACCGAATCCAACCAGATCCTGACCCACACTGCCGTCATACAGCCCCTCCATGGCAGCCAGTTTCATGGGCTGATAACGTGAAACCTGAACGGCCGAACCATCACCGGTGTACATTGTCAGAATAAGACCAATCAGTCCTACCCAACCGCCCAACTTGATGCTCATCATTGCAGCCTCACGGTTGGATTTGCGGAAAAGCATGAAGCATGACACGCCAACAACAAACACTCCTCCCAGTGTCCATCCGCTGAACACCGTATGGAAGAACTTGTTCATTGCCACAGGCGAGAACACCACATCGCCGAAGTTAACCATCACGTTACGCATCTGGTCGGGGTCAAACTCCATTCCGGCGGGATACTGCATCCAGGCGTTGGCAACAAGAATCCAAAGCGCTGAAAGTACAACGCCGAAAGCGGTGAGCCAGGTGGCGGCAAGATGGAATCCCTTGCTCACCTTGTTCCACCCGAAGAACATCACGGCTATGAATGTTGACTCCATGAAGAAAGCGAATATACCCTCTATGGCCAGAGGTGCCCCGAAAATGTCACCCACGAACCAACTGTAGTTCGACCAGTTTGTGCCGAATTCAAATTCAAGGATAATTCCGGTTGCCACACCGCACGCAAAGTTTATACCGAACAGCAGCATCCAGAATTTCGTCAGTTTTTTCCATTTCTCAAGTTTCGTACGGTAGTACATGGTCTCCATCAGCGCCACTATCAGGGAGAGACCAATGGTAAGCGGCACGAACAGCCAGTGTACCATAGCAGTCAACGCGAACTGTGCCCGTGACCAGTCAACAACACTCATCAAGTCGTTCATTGCTTTTCAATTTATGGTTTATTTTAAGGATAAATGATTAATTTTCAATAAGATTTATAGCATAATGTTTCCCTTGCCCTCAATCCGGAAATCCGCTCCTGGAGTTCCCGTCAATCCAAGGGTGTATCATAAACAAACGGCTGCTTCAATAGGCTCTTTCCGGTTTCAGTAGTTCCGTGCGTACGTGCGCCGCACACTCCTCATCTGTCTCGCACTTCGATTTCAGGAAGTCCGGAAAGAAAAAAAGTTTCAGCACTGCAAATATAATAATTAGTTTTATAATAATCAACGCCCAAAGCCTCCGACCCACCGTCATGGACCGGAAACCTTCGGCGTAAAAGTCATAAACTGATTTTAATACGTTCACTTTCCAAGAAATTGTTTAAATTTTTGCAGGAGCGATCCTGAGGATATTTCCGGATGAGTCCGGCAAGTTCAGGATGGAGCGATGCGGGCATCCTTACCGACCTGACCCGGCAAACGTCACCGGAATGATTCTGAAAGACAGAGTGGCGATAATTCTTTTCCCGGAAACTCAAACAGTTTCTATGTTCATCACTCATCAAAATCATTAGTGAAGAATTCTTCTGATGCGTCATCCGTTTCTTCATCGAACTCGGTGTCGTCCCAGTCCGCCTCGTCATAGCCTCCGTCAAAAAATTCCTCATCCTCATCATCGGCCACGGTAGGCTCGAAAATGAACTCATCCTCCTCGCGTACGCGGTGATGACCGTCAAGCGGGCGATGCGTGATGGGGTTATCCTCTATGCGGTTATTCTCATCAGTGATAGCATCCCAGAGCATATCCTTCAGTTCGTTCAGTCCCAGTCCGGTCACCGCCGAAATGAAGATATGCGGCACACCTTCAGGCAACTGCTTCTCCAATTCCGCCATCAGTTCCTCATCAAGCATATCGCTTTTTGAGATAGCCAGCAAACGGGGTTTGTCCATCAACTGAGGATTGAACCTCTCCAGTTCGGTGAGCAGAGTGGCATAGTCGGCAGCGATATCATCCGAGTCGGCGGGCACCATGAAGAGCAGCACCGCGTTACGTTCTATATGACGCAGGAACCTGAGTCCCAGACCTTTCCCCTCACTCGCACCTTCAATAATACCCGGGATATCGGCCATCACGAACGAGCGGTTGTCACGGTAGGCCACTATTCCCAGTTGCGGTTCCATGGTGGTGAACGGATAGTCAGCGATTTTCGGACGTGCAGCCGAAAGTGACGACAGCAGGGTTGACTTGCCCGCGTTAGGGAATCCCACCAGACCCACGTCGGCCAGAAGTTTCAGTTCCAGGATAACGCTCTTCTCTATTGCAGGTTCACCGGGCTGTGCATAGCGTGGGGTACGGTTGGTGGCGCTCTTGAAATGCCAGTTGCCCAATCCGCCGCGACCGCCGCGAAGCAGTTTCACCTCCTCGCCGTCGTAAGTGACCTCACAGAGAAATTCACCCGTTTCCGCATCGAAAACCACTGTACCGCAAGGAACATCTATAACCACATCATCGCCATCCTTACCGAAACTACGTCCGCCGGAACCGCTCTGACCGTTGCCGGCAAAAATATGGCGCCGATATTTCAAGGGAAGCAGAGTCCACATGTTTTTGTTACCTTTGAGAATGATGTGACCTCCGCGTCCGCCGTCACCCCCGTCCGGTCCACCTTTGGGAACATATTTGGCACGATAGAAGTGACGGGAGCCGGCACCCCCCTTGCCTGAGCGGCAAAGTATCTTCACGTAATCTATGAAATTCGAGTCTGCCATTGATATTATATTATTATATAATGTGTTATTATTTAAATTCTATATATATTATACAATTTCACCCCATGAATGTTCAATCCGGGTTATGAACATTTCTCAGATTGCGATGGTGGCGCATGAGTTCCTCGGCATGACGGAAATCAGCGGGAGTCCCCACATCGATCCATGTGCCGTTGATTGGGAAGTATGTCACAGTCCCACCCTTCTCTATAGTCTGCTGGATAAGAGTTGTGGCATCCGTGACACCGCATGACGGCAGCGTGCGCAGCACGGAATTGCTGAAAATATATATTCCTGCGTTGGCGAAATAGGAATATGCAGGTTTTTCCTCAAGCCCGGTCACCTTACGTCCTTCTGTTGACAATATGGCATAAGGCACTGACACAGTGTAGGGTATGGCGGCTATGGTTATGTCTGCATGCTGTTTCTTATGCCGCATATACATCTCCTCGAAATCAACCGTGGTCAGAAGGTCGGAATTCATAACAATCGTATCGCCATGCTCGGGAGTATCCGTAAGCGCCACCGCACCCACCGTTCCCATAGGCTCCTCCTCCCTGACACACTTCACCTGTAAACCGGCAACCGGATTGGCGAAATGCTCCACAATCTTCTCCGAAAGGTAGCGTGTGGCCACGGTTATATCCGTGACTCCCACGGATGCAAGCAGTTCCACATTGTAATCAATTATCGCCTTACCCTCTATTGTCAGCAATGGCTTGGGGGTCTCGAGAGTGGCCGGACGTAATCGCTCACCTTTTCCTCCGGCCATCAGCACCGCCCTGAGTGGAAGAATGGCACGCAATGACTTCAGGTCGATTATGCGCCTTATCCGTCCCTCGGAATCCAGGTGAGGAACAAGCGCTATGCCCTGGTTTCGCAAATTCCTCAGCAAATCCGGATCAATATCACCGGGAGGAAAAGCCTTGAACTGCAGGTGCATGGCCTCCGTCACGGAGTCGTTGAGCGATACGCCGCGGAGCAGCGAACGGCGGATGTCTCCGTCGGTGACCGTTCCAACCATACGCCCCCCTCCGGGAAGGGTCACGAATAAAGTCATTGTACCCCCGGAAAGACTGTTCAGTCGTTCAAGCGCATCACGCACGGTGACCGATGAGTTTATTATGTGTTGTTCCATACCTTCAATTTTTTAGTTTTCATTTTCTGATGAATCCATCAACAACTCCATCAGGGTCCAGTCAAGTGGAGTGTCAAGGTCAAGCGACCGCTCCGCAGGCATCTCCACCGGAACACGGCGCCGGAAACCACCCATGGGCAGACTGCGCAAGGAGTCAGGATTAATCACATACACCGCTCCATTGTACTCCCACGCCTCAGGAGCATCCTGCCTGCGGGTGAGCGTTCCATCACCCTTTGAAATCCTGAGCATTCCGGTTTGCGGATCTGTCTCGAAGCAATTATAATAAGGATTGCAGCGGGCAGGCATCACAGACACAACCATATCAATCTCAGGGGAATATCTCTCCTCACACCGCCTGACATCTTCAACAGTGCGCAACGGAGAAGTAGGCTGCAGCAGCACCACCCGCTCATATTCTATTCCGCGTGAGTCAGCCCAGTCCATAGCGTCGAGCATCACCTCACGCGAACCTGACCTATCCGTGGCAAGTTCGGCCGGACGCATATAATCGACCGGCAATCCGTAGCCACGGGCCACATCGGCGATACCCGGATCATCCGTGCTCAGGATGATGTGAGAGTCAGGAGCGAGCGAACGGGCCACGTCAATGGAATAACAAATCAACGGCTTGCCATGCAGAGGCTTGATGTTCTTTCCCGGAATACCCTTGCTTCCTCCCCGGGCAGGGATTATGTAAAGCGACTTCTGTTTCATAATTCTGAATAAGGTATATCATAAAAGCGCTTGACCAGCAGCGTCGATGGGTCAACCCTCCTGATAGCATCCACCATAAGATTAAGCGTATCAGGCTTATAGTACGGATTCTCAACGGTGGCGGCAAAGCGGCGGAACTCCTCCGAGAGAGCCTTTTCAATCCCCTCGGCGATGGATTCGGCATCGGTGCCGCAATCTATGACCGACCCGGCGGCTATACGCCCGCGCTGACGGATGCCTATGTTCACCGTAGGGATTTTCATGGATGGAACCTCCACTATCCCGCTTGACGAATTTCCAACAACCGCACCCACAAACTGCAGCGCCGACAGATACCGCATTCGCCCTAATGACGGAACCACCCTCACCCGTTGCGGATCAGAGGCGGCATACCGCTCTATCCGGTCAATGATAATTCGCCCGTCGGCATCATTGTTCGGATATGTGAAAAGAATCTTTTTATCAGGGAACCTGTCAAGTGCCTCTATTAATGCGTCAACGGTTTCTGCCGTCGGACGCTCGGAACGTGTGGTTGGATGAAGAGTCACAAGGAGTGTGTCACCGTCAACTTCAAAACCGAGAGACTCCGCCAGTTCACCTTGGGTCAGCAGAGTGAGCGAATGAATATTGTGAACCCCTATGGCACCAGTATTCACAACACGGTCGGGCTGCTCACCCATCGCTATCACCCTCCGGCGGTACGGTTCCGTAGCCACCAGATGAAGCGCCGAGAGTTTGGTGATGGCATGCCGTATGTTGTCATCGATCGCCCCCTCGGAAATCTCACCTCCGGCAATGTGGATGATGGGTATGCACATAACGGTCGCCACTGATGCCACAGCAAGCATCTCATAGCGGTCACCCAGGATAAGCAACATGTCGGGGTTGAGCCTGTCGAGCGCGTCAGCCATGCCTGCAGCACATCCGGCCATTGCTTTTGCAGTTGACCGGCGCGTGTCATCATCCTCATTCATAGGCACTTCCGCAGCAATCTCAAAACCATCGGCACGGATCTCATCTTTCGTATTTCCATAAAGAGGATTCAGATGCATGTTGGTGGCTATCACCTGAACTTCCACTTCAGGCAATTCATTGAGCCTACGTGCCACAGGACTGAGCAACCCCCAGTCAGCGCGCGTTCCGGTCACTATCGCAATCTTCATACCACAAATTTAACTAATTTTCTTGTATTACTCAGCACTTAATTACTATATTTGCAAAAAAATTTCAATAACCCTAAGATTAAACATGAAACTTCTTAAAACACTTCTTGCAACAACTGCCGTTGCATCTGTCACCCTCATTATGTCATCCTGCTCCGATCATGACGATAACGGTGACTCCACCCTTCTCCTCCCCTTCGTAAACAGTAATATCAAATTCGATGCAGAGACTCAGGCATGGGATGAATGTTACAACGAAAGCGCAGCCGATAACCTCAACTACGTGGACTTCCACTTCTCTCACTCTGCAAATGAGCAGTGGCAGAGTTGGTATGGGTTCTGCCCCACCAGATCAACTGATAACGGAGACCATCCCGACGACTGGATCCAACACCAGTGGGGCTCGATAACAGGTGGCGGTGTATTCTCCAACGTCCCCTACATGCTCTGCTTCTGGGATTCATACGGCGAAATGGAAGCAATGCTCAATTCCTCAGATCCGAGCCTGAGCATAAAGTTGAACAACAATAACTACAACGGCTTCTACCCGAAATCCATTTCAATAACAAACAGTGCCTACGGCTATTACGCCATCAAGAACGGCACTGCGTTCAACCGCAAGTTCGAACCAGGTGACCGATTCTCGGTTGTCATAATCGGACGTGTAAACGGAGTTGTGAAAGGACAGGTTGAATTCGTTCTCGCCGAAGGTCAGGACATCCTCAAGGAATGGAAAGACTGCGACCTGCGAAGCCTCGGCAAAGTTGATGAATTGTACTTCCGCATGAGATCTACTGACACAGGCATGTGGGGAATCAACAATCCCACATACTTCTGCATGGACAACTTCCAGTTCTCATTCACTGAATAATCCGGGCAGCAGATAAACGCATAAGAGGGTGTGTCGAAATGAAAAATTTTGGCACACCCTCTTAAGGTTTGCCAGAATAGTTCAGATGCAAGGCGCTGAGGATGAGGCTGATGGGAGCACACCTCAGTATGTGACCGAAGACGCTTCCGAAAGCAACGACGCAGATGGCTTATTATGACACACCGTCATTTTCTTAGAGATAAAGATAGAAACAGAAAAATTCGGAGTGAAGTCGCTGAAAAGTTCGGAGTGAAGTCGCTGAAAAGTTCGGAGCGATTTGTATATTCTGCTGAAAATAACCATCTTTACACAAAAATTTAAGGTAATGGAAATTGAACACTATATGCTGCGATTTCCCAGTAGCCTCCGTTTTTGGGCTCCACATGACGAACTATATTCTCCATCTTGGGAATTTCTCTTTCGATTGTTCGGGTCGTTACTCCTATTATTTCTGCCATTTCAGCCATACTGATTGATGGGTTGTCAGTAACAAGATCCAATATTTTCTTTTGACGGTCGGTTTATGTCTTACCGACATTTTTACCGACATTGCTGTCATCAACCTTTCGCTGGATGGCTGATTTGAGGGGGAAGGAGACGGTGGCGATGGTGCGGTCGCTTTCTATAGTTGGGCGTGTGCCTGTCAGAGTCTCCCAACTTGCGAGTTTGTTCATGCCATATCCGGCGTTCTCCGCTATGCCTACGAAACGGAAGAGTTTGGCGATGGTTGAAATCTTCAGATACCTACATCTGACAGCCAAATATTATAGTTATATACTGAAATTGTATATTTAATGCTTACCGGTAAAAATAAAAATTGATTGTCTCTCGACAACCAATCTTAGTTAACCTTAAATCTAATACCATGAAAAACACGTTGCAAAATTACTGCATTTTTTCATTCTCACATAACAAAAGGGGAAGTTTTTGCATCGTTTTAACATTATTTTACACCATTTAGTCAAGTGTAAAGCAAAATATCTATCAAAGTGCCATTGAAACACAGTAATGCTTTCATTTTGTCAGCAAAACAAATCCATCTATCAGACTGTTTGACTTTTGACAATTTAACATGTTTTTACATATACCCCCATATCCGTTATTATGCCTCTGTGTTTCAGATGATTAAACGTAATTTACACTCTGAATGTAACCAATCGGTTATAGATAAAGTTTAGCAATGTGTAAAGCACCATACCCATCAGTGTGGCAATAGCATAACCGCTGACAGTGTAGAATCCGAGGTCGATAAGCAAACCGTTAAGGAAAGTGTGCTCATTCAGAACCCACACTGCAAGCAACTGCAAGCCGTAGCAGAGAAGAAAGCCTATAAGGAACTTGACTGCCTCTTTCCCTATGCCATGATGCGACTGAAAAACCCACTTCTTGTTCCAGAGAAACGAATTGATGAGACCACCCACGTAACCGATGGCGTTACTAACATACTCGTCAACCCCCAGTATGGTCTTGAAAACGAAAATCAGTATAAGGGTGACCAGGGTGTTCATCACTCCAACCAAGGCATATTTAGTAAACTGTATCAGAGTCTGTTGTTTGTCAAGATGCATTATTCCTTATCTTTTTTGTCAGGTTTCTTATATTCGTAGTTTAGCACGGGGAGAGCCCAGTTATAATGTATGGCACACATTCTGAGCCCGATTATCGTAACCGCACATGCCGACTGCTGAAGCAGATCACTCCCCCCGAGCAGCCAGATAATCCAGTACACCAGACCTCCCGCTATGCAGGCCGTGGCGTAGATATCCTTGCGGAAAAACAATGGTTCTATATTGATCAGTATGTCACGGATAACCCCTCCGAACGATCCGGTTATTACACCCATCACAATAGCCACCCAGAACGGATAACCGGTCATCAGCGACTTCTGGATTCCAATCACCACGAACAGTGCGAGTCCTATGGCATCGAAAATGAACAACGAGCGGTTGAAACCCACAAGAGTACGCCGGAAAATGATCGTAACGGCAAGTGAGATTCCTGTGACAAGCAGATACAGGGGAGTCTGCATCCAGAACACCGGAATATCCAGCAGTACATCACGCAGGGTTCCCCCGCCTATGGCTGTAACCAGACCGATGATGTATGCGCCGAACCAATCGAAATGACGTGCTGCCGCAAGGCGTATGCCTGAAATGGCGAAAGCGATGGTTCCGACAACCTCTATTATGGTGAGAAACAGTTCATCCATGATGCGTCTGATTATTTGTTTGCTTTCATCCCTTTTTGCTCCCTCGCATAAAAACGGCAGTAACTGCGTATGCCACATTCCATGCACAGCGGGCGACGTGCCTTGCACACGTAACGTCCGTGCAGGATAAGCCAGTGATGGGCTATGCCGAGCAAACCTGATGGAATATTCCCGGTCAGCACCTGTTCGGTGTGCAGCGGCGACGGACTGTCAGTGGTCAGACCTATGCGCTCGCTGACACGGTATACATGTGTGTCGACCGGCATGGCCGGCTGACCGAAAACAACGCTCAGCATCACATTGGCCGTTTTACGTCCCACTCCCGGAAGCCGCAGCAACCCGGCCATGTCTGAAGGTATCCTGCCATCGAACTCATCAACTATCATCCGGGCCGCAGCAACCAGTTTCTGTGATTTCTGATTCGGATAGGAAATAGATTTCACATAGGTCAGAACCTCCTCAGGGGTGGAAACGGCAAGCGACCGGGCATCAGGATAAGCACGGAAAAGTTCCGGAGTTATCATATTCACGCGCTTGTCAGTACACTGGGCTGACAGAATCACGGCAAGAAGAAGGTGAAACGGAGTATCATAATGCAACTCGGTCTGAGCCGTTGGCATCGCTTCGGCAAAATATGTCAGCACACCTTCGTAGCGTTGTTTGATTGTCATGACGCAAGTACTACTTAAGCAAACGTTGGGTTATGCATACCGCCGTTCCGCACGCCAGTATCGAAAGCATCAGCATACAACCGGCATAGCACAGGGCCCTTAACATCTGTCCTTGTTCAATAAAACGGATTGTATCAAGAGAAAAGGTTGAGAACGTGGTGAATCCACCCAGAAATCCCGTAACGGCAAGGAGCGACCAGATAGGGGCTGCTCCATGATGCCTCAACAGAACGAACACAACGCCAATGACCAACGAACCTGTTACGTTTACCGCAAGCGTGGCGGCTCCCTGACCTGCAAGAAACGGCAATGCGGTCTGGCAAAGATAACGTGCCACAGCACCGGTAGCCCCTCCGGCTGCTACCGCCAGAATGTCAGTCAACGACACCATAGCGTTCCCCGTCAGTGGGCTGCCTGGAATTCGTTCAGGAAACGCACATCGTTCTCGGAGAACATGCGCAGATCCTTCACCTGATACTTGAGGTTGGTGATGCGCTCAATGCCCATGCCCAGCGCAAAGCCTTTGTAGCGCTTGGAGTCGATACCGCACGCGTCGAGGACATTGGGGTCCACCATACCGCAGCCGAGAATTTCAACCCATCCGGTATGTTTGCAGAATGAGCATCCCTTGCCACCGCAGAGGTTACATGATATATCCATTTCGGCTGAAGGCTCGGTGAAGGGGAAATAACTGGGGCGCAGACGGATCTGGGTGTCAGGACCGAACATTTCTCGGGCGAAATACAGCAGTGTCTGACGCAGATCGGCAAATGAAACATCTTCGTTCACGTAAAGAGCCTCCACCTGATGGAAGAAGCAGTGTGCGCGTGCCGAGATGGCTTCGTTACGATATACACGTCCCGGGCAGATGATGCGGATGGGGGGCTTGGTGGTTTCCATCACGCGGCTCTGTACCGATGAGGTGTGAGTACGCAGCAGAACATCGGGTGAACGCTGGATAAAGAACGTATCCTGCATGTCACGGGCAGGATGATCGGCGGCGAAGTTAAGCGATTCGAACACATGCCAGTCATCCTCAATCTCAGGACCTTCGGCAACAGAGAAACCTATCTTGCGGAAAATGTCGATGATTTCCTCCCGGACAAGTGACAGCGGATGACGCGAGCCCAGACGGATGTCAGACGCAGTACGGGTAAGGTCTATCCCTTCACACTCGGTGTCGGCCGTCAGCAGTGACTCACGCAATGAGTTGATACGCTCCGTGGCAAAATTCTTCAACTCATTGATAGCCTGACCGATGACACGTTTCTGATCGGCAGGTACCGAACGGAAATCGTTCATCAGAAGTGACACTTCACCTTTCTTGCTGAGGTATTTTATTCTGAGCGCTTCCACCTCTTCAGGAGTGGATGCCGAGAGTTGCTCTATTTCTGATTTTAAACGGTTTATTCTGTCTAACATATTCTTGCGGTTATATATACCTATTTAACTGCAAAGATACAAAGAAATTTCCGAATAATCTGAATAAATTGTAATTTTGCATTTACAATGAATGGTTTTGAAGAAAAAGTCAACGATTTTATTTCTCGTGAGATAGCAATCGGACCTCGGAATGGCAAGGTCATTGTGGCATTGAGCGGAGGAGCGGACTCCGTGGCACTGCTCGCCGTCATGACCGCCCTGGGATATGACTGCGTGGCCGCACACTGCAACTTCCATCTGAGGGGTGAGGAGAGCGACCGCGACATGAAACACGCCATTGACGTGGCCCGCGCGTTAGGTGCGAAATCTGAAACTATCCATTTTAATGTCCCGCAACGGATGGCCCTCACCGGCGAATCAATGGAGATGGCCTGCCGCGAACTCCGTTACGAATGGTTCAGCGAACTAAAGGAAAAATATGACGCCCAGGCGGTTGCGACAGGTCACCATCTGGAGGACAATGTGGAAACCATGCTCCTGAACCTGCTGAGAGGTACGGGCATACATGGCGCTTGCGGGATAATGCCACAGGCTGACCGACGCATCAGCCCGCTGCTGGAAATGAGCCGTAAGGAAATCATTCAATATCTTGAAGAACGGAGACTGACTTATGTCACTGACAGCAGCAACCTGAGCAACGACATCACCCGCAACCGCTTGCGAAACGGCATCTTGTCCCAACTTGAGCAGGACTTCCCCGGGGCTCTCACTCGTATTTCCCGATCGCTGGGCAATCTGCGTGACGATTCCTTATTGCTTGACGATGTCGTAAAACTATGGAGAAAAGAATATCTCGACAACAACAAACTGCTGACTGACAAACTTATAGCAAACGAGCAGCATCCGGAACAGATTTTGTTTCACATACTAAAGCCACGCGGATTCAACCGCTCACAGTGTGATGCCATGCTGCTTGCCACATCCGGTAGTCGCTTCCTGTCCGGTGACTGCGAACTGGTAATCAATCGTGGGTTCGCTGTGATTCGGCAGCGTGAGCCGATGGAAATGAAACCTATGATACTTGAATCTGTCCACTCCCCCAACCCATGGTTTACAGTCAAGGAAATCTCGCAGGCCGAGTTCAACCCTGAGCGTGACAGCCGGGTGATTTACATTGATGCTGACAAGATACCCGCTGACGCAGTCTGGGAAATACGCAAGGCTGTACGTGGCGACCGAATGAAACCGTTCGGCATGAACGGACGCAGCAAACTCATTTCCGACATTTTCAATGACCTCAAGACCGACAGCGTCACCAAAGAATCCACATCCCTACTGACATGTAACGGTTTGACAATATGGCTGATAGGCATCCGAGGCAGTGAACTTTTCAAGGTCACGCCTCAAAGCCGGAGAATATTGAAAATCACCACGTGTGGGTGAATGAGGCGTTGTCCAGTCGCGCCGCAAACGGAGGAGTGAGTTTGGAAACGGTTATCCTCCCGCCGGTGGTCTGCGGAAAGCGGAGCAGCAGCGCCGATTTCAGGCGATAGGCCACATGTTCCAGTGTTTTTGACGGTTCATCCATCACCCTGCGCACCTCCTCGAAAATATCAGCGTATGATATCCCTGCCGAAATATCATCAGTCTGCATAACCGTCTGCATATCCCCTTCAAGGTGCACGGTGACCTCAAACAGGTTCCCCACCTTTCGCTCCTGCTCCATCACTCCGTGGTGGGCATAGATTCTGACACGGTTAAGTTCAACACGATCCATGGCAATGACACTCAATAACGTGGAACGAACAGAAGTTCCGTGTCAGGAAGATTGCGCTTCACATACCGGGCTATGAAACCCTTGGTATCCTCGGCTATCAGGGGATCATCATCGAGATGTTCGCTGTAAAGGATATAGGGAATGGAGATCTTCCGGCTCAGCAGAGCCTCTATTGAGAGGAGCGTGTGGTTTATTGAGCCCAGCCTGGAGTTCGTCACAAGGGCACACGGGAGTCCGCGTGATGCTATATAGTCTATGGTGAGAAATGTGTCGGTGACAGGCACCATCAGACCTCCGGCTCCTTCAATCAGCACAACATCATATCTGGCGGAAAGTTTCTCCGTGGCACGGTCAATGACACCAAGATCAATCTCTTTACCGTCGATACGCGCTGCAAGTTGAGCCGACGCGGGATAACTGAATATCACCGGGGCAGTGGTGTGGTCTGCGTCATCAGGATATGGCTCCACTTTCATCAGTTCCCTGTGCTTGGCTATATCCTCTGAGAAATCCTTGTTGCCTGTTTGTATAAACTTCTGGGTGATAACGGTTTTACCCTTTTTCAGAAACTCAGTGGCAAGCCATGCCGTAGCATAGGTTTTGCCGGCATCGGTATCGATTCCCGAAATGAATATTGTGCTCATATTTTTTTAAATATCAGATAAATGGGATTATACGTTAGAGTAGGCTCGTCAGGTAGCCGGCGCAGCAGACTGATGGTGTGACTGACTGTGGATGGCTGATGACTGACGGCGTTGACACCCGTCAGCGATATATGCTCGAGTACCCGACGCGGATCAGAGAACTTGAGAATGATGTTATCCTCCTTACAGTCCGCAAGTTGCAGCGACGGGCCCGAATTCTGCCTGTACCATTCTATTGGATAATAAGTCAAGGCACTGCGGGTTATTTCTGTAATCTCATGGAATGTTCCCGGAGCGAAAGTGGCTATTGCCAGCACACCACCTTTGCGGAGTGCCCTGGCACAATTTGACAGGAAAAGACGCTGGGAATTGAACCACTGGATTGTGGATGCGGTGAGAATCACATCGTAGCAATCTGTTTTGTCCGCCACAAACCGCTCGGCATCAGCCGTGAGGACAGTTCCGCTGAAATCAGGAAGAGCATCGGCGATAATGGCCGTGAGAGTCTCACTGTCAGCAAGATCTACGGCAGTGACGGATGACGGATGACGGCCGCAGTACAGACGAGTCAGAAATCCTGTTCCTATACCCACCTCAAGGATATCCTTCCCCCCTATGGAGATGCCGTTTTTATCAAGCAGGCGCATCAGTTCGGCTGCCATGTCGCGCTGAACGTCAGCATTATCCTCATAACTCCTGGCCTTTCGGGTGAACCGTTGTGCGACTACCGCTTTATTGACAATATCCGAGTCGATGATTTTCTGAAAATCAACCCCATGCGCACCATCGGCTATGACTTCCGGACTGAATTCCCGCCAACTGTTGAACTGGTTGACCGGAGGAATGATCTTGTCGTACTCACTTATGTAAGCCTTATCCCAATAAGGCGACGGCGATGTGAATTCCGTCTCACCGAGCGTTCTGAGTTCCGCAGCCAATTCATCAAGCGGACGTTGCGGCAGACTGGAGAAAAACCAGTCACCTTCATCATCTGCGAACACCTTATGATAGAATGTATCAAGCGTTTCGGGAGAAAGTCTCTTCAAGGTCAGATCGTTATATGGTTTGGGCAGCCCACAGTGATTGTCCACTCCCTGCGCCGTACCGTTCACCGCTATACGGGTTTCCTCCCGAGTCGAAATCAGCCGGTTTGCCACCGCAACGCCAAAGGACCACGCTACAACCGCCACCTTTTCATATTTCCTGAACAACGAAGTGTAGAGTTCCGGCTCCACTGTCCTGTAGTCATAAAACAGATATATGTCATAGCCGCTCTTATGCAATTTGCGGAAAGGGGTGCTGTCCATGGCCCATCCTGCAAAAAAGGCTATGGCCGAACGGTTGCCCGGAGCACTGTGGATCAGATGTCTGCGCATAGTTTCAGTACGTTTTTCAATTCCTGCATATTGTCATCCGTCAATGCTGCGCTCAGGCTGAAGCGGAGCCGTTCCGTACCTGCGGGCACAGTGGGGGTGCGGATAGGAAGCACGATGATATCATGTTCGGCCAGACGGCGTGACAGTTCCACCGCCCGCCCGGCATCACCGGTAACAAGGGGCTGGATATGACTGACCACAGAAGGCACTCCGCTGCCTCCGGTGATTATGTCATGGAGTCTTTCCGACAGGCTTCGCAGGCGTTCTCTTGCGGCATCATCGCCCAGCATCCGTTCTATCATACGTTGGGTCCATCGAATCTGCATGGGGGGCAGTGAGGTTGAGAAGATGAAACTGCGGGCACGGTTGAGAAGATATCCGCGGAGGGTTTCGCTGACAATGGCGAACGCTCCGTAGGAGGCTAATGCTTTGCCGAACGTAGCCACCGTGACATCTACCTCGGCAGGGTTGCCGGATGACTCCACCAGCCCTAATCCATGAGGGCCGTTGACACCGAAGGCATGTGCTTCGTCAACATACAGCATAACGCCCGGATACTCCCTCTTTATCTCAAGAAGCGCGTTGACATCGGCATAATCGCCATCCATACTGTAAACCGATTCCACTACAATCCAAATCCTCTTGCCCGGTTCATAACATTTCTTCAACAACCGCCTGAGGTCATCAGTATTGTTGTGCTCGAAACGGAAAAATTTTGCTCTGGACAAAAGTATCCCGTCAATGATGCTGGCATGAACAAGACGATCGGCCAGAATAATGGTGGAGCGGTCGGCCAGAGCACCTATTATACCTGTGTTGGCATGATAACCGCTGTTGAAAATGAGGGCACGTTTTCCCTTATAGAGTGATTCAAGCATCCGCTCCAGAGCGTCATACTCCCGTTGGGTGGCCGCAAGCAATCTTGATGCGGATGAAGTCATAGGGAGATCAGGCAATTCGGGATCATATTCAGCCATATCCCGGAGCGTCAGTGAACCGTAACCTAGATAATCATTTGTTGAGAAATCTGCGGCTTTGGAGTACCGGCGGTCAGAAGGGATTACACGAAGGTTTCCCCCGCATTGCAGTTGGGAGAGGACTTCGGCGTAATATTTTTCACAGGAATCGGTCATACCTCCGGTTTTATTATTTCCAGCATATTGGAAATCAGGTAACGGAGGTCCTCGTCAGAGATGATGTATGGGGGCATGATATAGACATTTCTGCCGAAAGGACGCACCCATATGCCACGTTCCACACACTTTTTCTGGAATTCACCCACGTCAACCGGCTCCTGCATCTCCACCACCCCGATGGCACCGATGGATCTCACGTCACGGACATTGCTGAAACCACGTGCCGGAGCGAGACACTCCGCGATCAGTTTGTTGAGGTGACTGATGCGGGATTCCATATCACATTCATTGAGTATGTCAAGCGATTCGTTGGCTATCGCACATGCCAGAGGGTTAGCCATGAACGTCGGGCCATGCATCATAACCCCGGCCTCCCCGTTGGAGATGGTATCGGCTACCTCGCTTGTGGTCAGAACGGACGCCGATGTCAGATAACCTCCGGTCAGAGCCTTGCCTATTGTCATGATATCCGGTTCCACACCGGCCCACTCCCATGCGAAGCATTTACCCGTGCGCCAGAAACCGGTGGCTATCTCATCAAAAATCAGATAGATTGAATATTTATCGCAAAGGCGGCGTACTTCCTTCAGATACTGCGGATGATAGAACCACATGCCGCCGGCACCCTGCACTACAGGCTCAAGAATCATGGCTGCTATCTCACCGGAATGTTGCTCGAGAACTTTTTCAAGCGGTTCCATATCAGCGGGATTCCATTCTCCGTCAAAGCGTGAGCGTGGCTGCGGAACAAAGAAGCGTATGGGGAGAGCCGGACCGAAAGCACCATGCATCCCTGTAACCGGATCACACACACTCATTGCATTCCAAGTATCGCCGTGATACCCGTTACGTATGGTCACGAAATTGGTCCGGCTGTGGTCGCCCGAGCGCGACACGGAGGCCTGCACTGCCATTTTCATGGCCACCTCGACCGCCACTGATCCGGAGTCGGCATAAAAGATATTGTTCATTGACGGAGGAGCCATCTTCAGGAGTTTCTTACCCAATGAGATAGCCGGTTCGTGGGTAAGACCGCCGAACATGACGTGTGACATGCGGCCGAGTTGCTCGGTTGCCGCACGGTTGAGCCTCGGATTGTTATAGCCGTGGCATGCACACCACCATGACGACATGCCGTCAATCAGTGGTGTCCCGTCAGAAAGAAAAATTCTCACCCCGTCCGCATGGCTGACCTTATAAGTGGGCAGCGGATCAATGGTGGATGTATATGGATGCCACAGATGTTCCCGGTCAAACCGGTCGTGAATCGTTTCGTGGCAGTCGTTAGCGATGCTCATCTAATCTTTTAATTAATGGAGTACAAAATTAGAAAAACCATGCTGAAAAAGCAAATTTTCATCCGCGGGGTATAAGAATTTTTGGGAAATATGCGTATATTTGCCACAAAACCACAGATATGAACAATTTCAGTTATTACGCGCCAACCCGATACATTTTCGGGAAGGACACAGAGAAGGAAACCGGACGTCTTGCCTCAGAGAACGGGATGAAAAAAGTGTTGCTGACCTACGGAGGTGGATCAGTGGTCAGAAGCGGACTCCTTGACCGCGTCAAGGAATCGCTCAAAAACGCAGGTATAGAGTTCATTGAGTTCGGTGGAATCAAGCCGAATCCCACTGACGACAGAGTATACGAAGGTATAGACGTGGTGCGCGAGAACAATATCGACGGACTTATTGCAGTTGGCGGAGGTTCTGTCATTGACACGGCGAAGGCCATAGCCCTCGGAGCACTTTATGACGGAGACTTCTGGGATTTCTATGCAGGCAAACTTGTGGCTGAGCGGGCACTCCCTGTAGGCGTGGTACTCACAATTCCGGCAGCCGGCAGTGAAGGTTCCGGAAATTCGGTTATCACCAAACTTGATGGTCTGCACAAAATTTCACTTCGTACGGATTCGGCTCTTCGCCCCAGGTTCGCAATCCTTAACCCGGTTCTGACCTTCACGCTCCCGGCTTTTCAGACAGCCAGCGGAATTGCCGACATGATGGCTCACATCATGGAACGCTATTTCTCACCAACTGAAGATGTGCAGGTCACCGACCATCTCTGCCAGGGACTGCTACGGGCCATCATAGATGTGGCACCCCGGGTAATCAAGAATCCTGAAGATTATCAGGCGAGGGCAAACATAATGTGGGCCGGAACCATGGCTCATAACGGCATCTGCGGCTGCGGACGCGTGGAGGACTGGGTGTCACACTTCATGGAGCATGAGATCAGTGCGGTCTACGGGGTTACCCACGGTGCCGGACTGACAGTGGTTTATCCGGCGTTCCTGATGTTCATGGCCACACATTCACCGTCCAAGCCCGCTCAGTTCGCCCGCACTGTGTTCAACATCACTGAAACCGACGATGCCGTTGCCGCACGCAAGGGTGCGGAGGCTCTCAGGAAATTCTTCGGTTCGTTAGGACTGCCACTGACCTTCGCGCAGTTAGGAATTGAAAATCCGGATATCAGTCTGCTTGTTGACAAACTTATCGAAAACAAGGGTGAAATTATCGGCGGTTATTATCGCCTTAACCGTGCAGATATGACCGCAATCTATGAGTTGATGAAATAAATCCGTATTTTCATCAACTCTCCCCCTAAAGGGATATCAATATATTACGAGTGTGCCATCGTCAATAGCATCTTCACGCAACTGGCGGCGCAACTCCTCGTCATATTCTTTCTGACGGTCATAGAGGATGGCGTCACGAATCTGCTCCTTTGCGTACTCAAAGGGGATTTGAGAGCCTACCCCCTTATAATCGGTGATATACAGGAGATATGTGAACCCGTCAGCAGAAAGGTCGGTTGACTTGTGTGTGCCAGGGTAGGTCAGCGGTTCGTTGCCGAAGTCCGACGGGATGACGGCGAGCATATTCTGCCAGTCAATCCAGCGGTCACGGAAATATTCATAGTACACGGCATCATCATAGGCTATTTTCTCAAGTTTATCAATATCATCCTGCCTTGATGACTTGAACAGTCGACGCGCTTCCTTAAGGTTTTTAGAATCATCGGCAAACTTGAGGAAGACACCCTTTACGATGGGTGATTTCAGTTTGAGTGATTCTTTCCGCGCATCATAGTAGGCACGGAGAGTATCCTCCGGTATGTTGTAATCACCGTTTTTCCTATACATCCGGGCACGGTAGGCATCCTCTATCAATGACTGACGGTACTGCATTGTCAGACGGTCAATTTCATCCATATCCGGGATCTGAGGTGCTACAATATCCGTTATGAGATGAGTGTCAATCCATCGGTTTATGTAGTTTCGGGCAAGCCGAACCGAGTCCTCGGAAGGAGTGCCCGGCGGCACTACGGAGCGCAGTTCCGTGAGAGTGAGCCTTGAGTCTCCGAGCCGGACTAACAGATTTCCGCCATCGTTACCCTCACTTGAATTATTGCAAGCCGTGAAGAAGGCGAGGGCGGCGATGGCGGAAAATATTTTCAGAATAAGATTGTTCATAAGCGCATTAGAGCGACGCTTCAGTCAGTTACTTGAGTGAGTCAAGAACTTTTTTGTTGATTTTTACCTTGTGTTTTGATTTCAGATCCTTGATCCATTGGTTTTCCAGGAGAGCCTGATAGTCAGAGGTAGCCGCGCCACGTACATCAGCCGCTTCCTCAGGCTGGTCAATAACCTTGCCATCATACGGGAAGTAGAACGCCCACCTACCTGATTTCTCAGGTTTTGCTCCACCAAACACGGCAGCGTCGACGATTGCATTCTCTCCCTTGGCAGCCAGAACCTTCTCTGCCTTGACATCCTTGCCGAACTGACGGCGCAGTTCTTTCGAGAGATCTGCCTGAGCCACGTTGTTTGCCTTAAGGAATTCACGGGCGGCAGTCTCCAGTGAGTCAGAGGTGGCAAAAACTATATAACCTTTATATTTAGGAGCATTCCAGCGGTAGTTCGCCTTGTTTTTGCTGAAGAATTTTTCAAGGCCTTCCTTATCTTTGGTGGAACGGTCCCAGACGTTTCTGTTACTGATTTCAAACAGCAGGATACCGTCGTGATACTCATTGACCAGATTCCTGTATTCCTCATTA
Organism: uncultured Porphyromonadaceae bacterium; assembly: GCA_947175645.1. GTDB lineage: Bacteria > Bacteroidota > Bacteroidia > Bacteroidales > Muribaculaceae > CAJUPY01. The sequence continues at coordinate 55,086 of CAMWNP010000005.1, read as the reverse complement.
TCCTCGGGGAGACGGTCCACGGCGAGGGTCATCAGGCGAGAGTCAGTCAGACGTTTGGCTGATTCCTTGAGATAAGGTTCTATAGCCTCGGGCGAAACTTTCACTATACGACCTACACCGTCCACAACCTCAGAAGCAGAAACTGTTGCGCCGTCCATCACTACAACAGGTGTTTTCATCTCCTTGATCTTGAGAATCGCCACTGAATCATACCCACCGTTATCACGGATAATCTGCATCATTTCACTGAATCCTTTCTCAGAAACGGACGCATTGTATTTCTTCCGGAGTTTCTCAAACATGGCCGTACGCGGACGGTTGCCCCTCTCATCGTTATCGATTTCTTTCTTCAGACCGGGTTGCGCCTCTTCAAATGAAGGAACGCCGCGATGGTCCTCACGAAGGACAATGTGATAACCGAAAGCAGAGAGGAACGGCTCTGAGAACTGTCCGTCAGAGAGAGAGAAGGCAACCTGTTCGAACTCGGGAACCATCTGCCCCCTGCCGAAATATCCGAGGTCACCGCCATTTCTTGCGGATCCGGGATCTTCACTTTCGGCACTCGCAATAGAATCAAATGAGGCACCGGCCTTGAGTTCCTTGTAAATGCGGTAGATTTCCTCTTTCTTGGCCTCGGCCTGTTCCGGAGAAAGGTCTCTTGTCAGTTTGAGGATATGGCGCGCACGAACCTCACCATCGTTAGGCACACGTTTTTCCGGACGGACAATATGGTAACCGAAGCCTGAATCAATCACGGGTGAAATGCCACCTACAGGTGTTGTATAGGCCGCTTCCACAAAAGGATAGGGATAATGCTGGGTTCCGCGAACCAGACCCATGTGGGCGTTGCCGGTCCGTTTGACAGCGTTGTCAACAGAGAATCTGCGTGCCATCTCATCAAAGTCGGCACGTCCGGCGAGAACTTCCGTACGTATGCTGTCAAGACGGAGTTTGTTCTCAAGGTCAAGAGCGGGGGTGTTTCCGTGGGGAAGCATTATGTGGCTGACATCGACAAACTCACCCATCATCTCGTAGCCCTGACGAATCAACTGGTCCTCCACATCCTTGTCAATCAGATAAGGCAGTGCAAGGTCACGGCGATACTGGTCATATTCGCTCCTGAAAGATGCGGTTGTATCCATTCCTGCAGATATGGCATCAGCCACTTTAAGTTTGTAGAGCAGGAACATGTCAAAATACTGCTGACGGGTCTGAGGCTCGGCCTGCTGCTGGTTATTCTTGTTATATAGATATTCAAATTCGCTCAGCGGCACATCTTTGCCATCGACAGTGAACAGCACGGGATCCGCATTGTTTTTTGCGAATACCGGAACCAGAGCCACGGCTGCCATTGCCAAAGAAAGGAATTGCTTTTTCATCAGAATGTGTAATGTAGGTTGATTTAATCTTTGATAGTGCGGAGACGTTTGCTCCGGCACGTTCATAATATTACATAAATTCTAACGGAGCGAATCGCTGATTATTGTGTACTACCTCATAATTATTTTTTCCACTTCGTTCCCCTGTTTTCTTATATAAAAACCGGAAGAAGGCTTATCCACACGGATTCCCATAATATTGAAAAACTCCGGTTGCCCCTTTGAGGTGAAGTCATCCTCAACCGCATCCACGCCCTCTTCATCCATGTAAACCGCATTTATCGCAGGTACGGAGATTTTGCCGGTCACTCCTGATTTTGCCTGCAGGGCAAAGTTGACGGAAGTTATGGACACCGGATAAATGATAAGGTCAGAAGTATCCGTGAGATCAGAAAGGTTGATGGTGTGACGCATGGTTTCTCCGGCGGGAAGTTCAGGAATGGTCACACTCAAGCGGTTTCCGTCAGCGGTGGAAAGTTTGATGGTAGTGGAGGTGATTGGGGCACCATCAGCGGTCATCTCCAGTTCGATAGCCTCCGGGATACTCTTTAGTGTCAGTTGCTGTTGCGGAACAAGAGTTACGGATGCGCTGCGCGACGAATTTACTCCATAATCAATATTGAATCCGGAAGCGGCGGCCTCAATGGCAGTCGTTGAGGTGCAGCCCGATTTAGTGAATTTCCAGCCTTCGGTATTAAAACTGCCGATAAGGTTATCCTTTGCGGCCGGAGCAAGTTCCACTGTCACGTTCATGGTAACCTGAGTGTCACCGGCACTCCCGGTGACCTCGGCTGTCCCGTCAGAGATGCCGCGTATCACCCCGTTGTCAGAAACCGTTGCCACTGACGTATCGGAACTGCTCCATGAGAACGCCTCCGGAGCAACCGGCATGGTCTGCAAACCGTTGTCGGCATTGATTTCAACCGAGTACTGATGTTTGTCATCGATCAGCAGGTTTGTGAAGCGCGGCGAGTATGCCATATCATCATCAACGGTGACAGGAATGGTGGCTTTCAGACCGTTGAGTTCGGCAGTGAGAGGAAAATATCCTTTCCTGGTTGCGAGAACCGAGTTGCCTTCAGTTATTTCCGCCGCACCTTCCGGACAGGAGAGCGTGCAGTCAGTGATGCCGTCGACAACAAGGAGGCCGAGGCTGTTGTAGCCTAACAGGCGAGGGGTATAACGGCCGTAACGCGGAATAGTTACATTGATATCGGCGAACCGTATTTCCGTTATGGTATTATCCACTTCGTCCGGCAGATCAAGTGTGGCAAAGATGGCATTCCCCACGGCTCGTTCACTACCGTCGGTGCAGTAGTTTCTCACACCGAAGGCTGAGGTGTAAAGAGTTGAGGAACCCCCACCGTCAAGGTTAACTCCATCGTATGCACCGGCATAGCGCATGATGTCGGCAAGTTGGGAAGTGCGTACGCCAACCGAACCGCCATATCGTCCTTCCACAACCATCATGATGATGGTGTTTCCGTCCTGACTTACACCGATGCCGGTTCTCGGATGCAAGGCGGAAGCATCAGAGCGTTCGCCCTCAGTGTCAAGCGTCTCCCCGTTGCCAACATTCTTGGGATTGCCTGAAACTATTTGCTGAGGATAAATCCTCTGATTGTCAAGGAGAACAACATTATCAAGAGTAACAATATCCCCCGGTTTGAGTGATTCTACGAAAGCCTTGGCACCTGTGTTGCAGCCTGATGTTGATGCTCCGCGTCCGTGAATTACAAATTGTCCGTCAGGTATGGCTGTATCGCCGTCAGAGGTCGGCTCATCGAGTACTTCCATCCGGTATGTTCCGCCGCAAACGAAACTATCTCCGTCAACCAGCCGTGCCACCACCTCGGCGCAACTGCCCTGCTTGTCAGTCTGATTGGTACTGCCCCAGTAACGGGAAGTGTAAAGGGTGATTCCGTTGTTCGGGGACGCCACGTTAACCCCCTTATAGAGAGTGACTTTATCACCAATAGTGGCTGTACCGGTGTAATAATCAAGCCTACCTATGCGTGCCACACCCTCATTGTCGACCACGAACTGATACTGAGAGTTCGATGTCTTGAATATTTCACCGTCGACTGTGCAGGAGGTTGTGGGACTACCCACCTTTGAAGACCCGTTGGTAGCGTTACCTGATGTAGTGAAGAAATCCGCGTTGGTGCCGGCGAAATAAATCCTCTGTGACGTTGACTTGCGTTTAGCCATCGAAGATGTACGTTCGGTTCCCGCAACCTTGTCAGTGGCACATACGGCATGGAGCGATACTCCCGGATGAGACTTGTCGATGGTGAGATAATGGGCCTGAATCAGATTCGGACCTGACAGGCGCAGATGAGTGGTTGTACTGCCGGGACCAACCTTCAGGTGAGCGACCGTGTCAACCCGGTATTCCACTCCAAGAATGGTCATTTTTCCGGATGCATAGGCCGATAAAGGGGAGCCGAGCAATGAACATATAGCAAAAAGTGACAGCAGTTTTTTCATGATCATATTTTTTATTTAAGTGCCGTGGCAAAGGGTTAGTGATTGCAAATCTACTCATTTTTTTGCTTTAGTCAAAGAACCTTTTCAGATTTTTCCATGTTATTTTTAGTAAAGATTAATAAAAAAGCGATAAAATGCATCGGACCCTAAGCCTGTTACTTCTATTCATCACCATACCGGCAGTTAAATCATCTGCCGTGAACGTTTCAAACATGGACTCCATTCCCGGTCGCTGGCTCTACAGCGGCGAGAACTTCCAGCCTGACCCTGCTGAGGACCAATGGTGGACACTCTTCGGCGACACCTTGCTGAATAATCTTATAGCCGAAAGTGAGGAAAACAACAGCAGCCTCATAGTGGCGATGCGAAACATAGAAATAGCACGCCAGAACCTCAACATAGCCCGATCACAATATTTTCCACAGATAGGGATGAGCGCCTCATGGACCAAGACACGTGACACCGGTTACGGAACATCCCGCCGGTCAACAGGTCCGGACTATTCAAGTCAGTTCGCCGGCACAGTTGACATGAGTTGGCAGATTGACCTTTTCGGGAAAATATCCGCCAAGGCGAAGCAGCAGAAGGAACTGCTGAACGCTACACGTGCCGAGCGCACAGGAATGATGGTTTCAGTGGCGGCGGAGATAGCCACCAACTATCTGCAATTACGTGCCACACAGGCCAAACTGTCGCTGGCTCAGGAACATATAGCCTCGCAGGAACATGTGCTCAACATTGCCAAAGCACGCCATGAGGCCGGTCTGGCATCGAAACTTGATGTGGCGCAGGCGCAGACCATCTATAATTCAACACTGGCCACAATACCGATGCTTGAGGCTGACTCAAGGGCTTACATCGATGCTATTGCATTGCTGACAGGAGCCTTTCCGGATCAGATGGTGGAGCGGCTTTCAAGACAGCGTCTTATGCCGAGTTACAATCACGTGATTTCCACCGGCATACCGATGGAACTTGTGCGCCGCCGTCCTGACATACTCCAGGCCGAGTATCAGTTGGCGGCCTCAGCGGCAGCCGTGGGGATAGCAAAAAAAGATTTTCTCCCAGTTCTGACCCTCGAGGGCTCCATAGGTACCGCGGCCCACAATGCAGGCGACCTGTTCAAGAACGACAGTTTCACATATTCCATCACCCCTACCCTTTCGTGGACCATCTTCTCAGGAATGTCACGGACCTACTCACTGCGTTCGGCCAAGGCACAGATGGAAGCCGACATAGAGAACTACAATTATGCCATCCGTGCGGCCATTGAGGAAGTGGACAATGCCATGAGCCGCTACCAGGGTGAACTCCACCAGATTGAACGACTGACGCTGGTGGTGGGGAGTTCGCGTGAGACATTCGACCTGTCGCTTGACCTGTACAAGCAAGGTCTGACAGGGTTCCTCAACGTGGCAAACGCCCAGATTGACTATCTGAACTATTCAACGAGCCTGATTTCAGCACGTGAGGAAGCGTTGCTGACAATGGTTTCGCTATACAAGGCCCTGGGAGGCGGATGGGAATAATCCCGGATAGAATCAAAATTACCTGCAATAAACAAACAACCAGATAAAGAGTATGCACACAAACAGTTACCGGATGCTCAAAGGAGCATCAGCAAAGAATATCATTCTGTCGGCGGGTGTCGTGATGTCACTTTGCTCATGCGGTCATGGAACCGCAACATCAGATTCCGCTACGATTCCTGAGATAGCGGTGGCGGAAGTTCTGACGGATTCCATTACCCTGTATAAGACTTATCCCGGAACCGTGACGGCAAAGAACCACGTTGACCTTGTTCCACGTGCATCAGGGAATCTGGTAAAAACTTATTTCAGCGGAGGCGACCTTGTCAAGGCCGGACAGATACTGTTCTCCATTGAGGATACGCAGTACAGAAACGCGGTGCAGCAGGCACGCGCCCAACTGGCCACTGCAGAAAGCAATATGGAATATGCGCGGACCCATTATGACGCAATGGCGAAAGCGTTGCTCAGCGATGCCGTGGCACAGATAGAGGTGGCCCAGGCAAAGAACGCCCTGCAGGAGAGCGAGGCGGCGGTAGCGAATGCGAAGGCCCAGTTGCAGACGGCAATCACCAACCTCGGATACTGCACCATCACCGCACCGATGAGCGGTCACATAACCTCGTCAGGACCTTCCGTGGGGGCATACCTCAGCGCAGGGAGCGGTGAAGTGCTGGCAACAATCTATCAGGATGACGTAATGAGCGCAAACTTCTACATTGAGGACGCTGCCGTGCTGCGTATGTTCAACAACGAAAACGGACGCCACAGAATTGACTATACAGCCATCCCGGTAAACTTCTCCGATACACTCCCACATAAATACACCGGCAATCTAACCTACATGTCGCCTAACGTTGATGAGAGCACCGGTACCCTTAAACTGCAGGCTTCAGTCAACAACCCTTACGGAGAACTCCGCAACGGCATGTATGCGACAATCGATCTTCCCTACAAATTCGAGCCGAAGGCAATGCTTGTCAAGGATGCCTCGATAGCCACCAACCAGTTAGGCAAATACATCTACACGGTCAACGACTCCAACGAGGTTGTCTACACTCCCATCACCGTGGGGGATCTCTATGCCGACACCCTGCGTGTTGTCACCTCCGGGGTCAAGCCCGGCACACGTTATGTCACCAAAGCATTGCTCAAAGTGCGTGAGGGAATGAAAGTAAAACCCGTTAAAGAATAATCAGGATGTTCTCGAAGTTCTTTATCAACCGTCCTATCTTCGCCATTGTCATTGCCATAGCGATGGTATTGGCAGGCCTGCTGACACTGACATCTCTGCCGGTGGCGCAGTTCCCTGACATCACACCTCCCACAGTGAGGGTTTCCGCAACCTATCCGGGCGCGGATGCTGAAACAGTAGCCAAAACCATAGGTGTTCCCATTGAAGAGCAGGTAAACGGTGTGGAAGGGATGATGTACATGAGTTCCGACGCCAGTTCCGACGGCACGTACTCACTGACCATAACCTTTGAAGTGGGTACAGACCTTGACATGGCCGCAGTAAAGGTTCAGAACCGTATATCAATGGCTGAGGCATCGCTCCCCTCCGCGGTTAAGCAGCAGGGGGTTTCGGTGATGTCGGAATCAACAAACACCATCCTGTTCATAGCCCTGGAGTCAGATGATCCGGACCGCTATAACTCGCTTTATCTGACCAACTATGCCAAACTCAACATTGTTGACGAACTCTCACGCGTGGAGGGTGTTGGTGGCGTAAACGCTTTCGGTGCAGGCGAATACAGCATGCGCGTATGGCTCAATCCCGAGAAAATGCGTGTGCGCAACATAAACCCGTCCGATGTGATGAGTGCCATCCAGTCACAAAACATGGAAGTTTCAGCCGGCAGCATCGGTGCCCCTCCCATCTCCGAGAATCAGGAATTCCAGGTGACACTGACCACACAGGGTCGACTGAAAGATGCCGAGCAATTCTCAAACATCGTTCTCCGCGCCGACGAGGACGGATCAATGCTCCGGCTCAAGGATGTGGCCACAGTGGAACTTGGATCGGACAGTTACTCGCAGGTGTCACGCGTAAACGGTGATGAGGCCGGGCTTATAGGAATCAACCAGTTGCCCGGTGCAAATGCTCTGGACGTTGCCAAACGGGTTGAAAAAAGGCTTGATGAACTTGCCGAATATTTCCCTGAGGGGGTACATTACCGTATAATACTTAATACTACGGATTTCGTTTCCAGTTCTATCGACGAACTGCTTGTGACATTCCTTGAGACCACCCTTATAGTGATGGTAGTCATACTGATATTCCTTCAGAGTTGGCGTGCCGTTATCATTCCCATGCTGACTATCCCTGTATCGCTGATAGCCACATTTGCCGTGATGAAACTGCTTGGTTTCTCACTCAACACACTGACGCTGTTCGGACTCGTACTGGCCATAGCCATAGTGGTGGATGACGCCATAGTGGTGGTGGAGAACTGCTCCCGTATTCTGGATGAGGGGAAAATCAAGGGGAGACAGGCCATTTATCAGTCAATGCAGGAAATCCAGGGTCCTGTAATCGGGGAAGTCCTGGTGTTGCTTTCAGTGTTCATTCCCACCGCCTTCATAAGCGGAATCACGGGTGAACTCTACAAGCAGTTCGCACTGACCATTGCCGTCAGTACGGCTTTCTCCGGGTTCAACGCACTGACATTCACCCCCGCCATGTGCGCACTTTTCCTCCGCCCCACCAAAGAGAGCGACTTCTTCCTCTACCGCTGGTTCAACAAGGGATTCGGCAAAACAGTGGCTGTCTACATGAAGATAGTAGGAGGATTCCTGAAACGCCCGGCTGTGGCTATCATGATCTATCTCGCCCTGACCGGGCTGGCTTTCTGGGGATTTATGAAATGGCCGACATCCTATCTGCCTCAGGAGGATATGGGCTACTTCATGACTTCGATACAGTTGCCCACGGGGGCCGCGCTTGACCGTACGGACAAGATTACGAATGCTCTTGCTGACAAAATAAAGGAATTGCCTGAAGTCAAGGATGTCCTTTCCGTGGCCGGCATGTCAATGATGGGCGGTGGCTCAGGAAGCGACGGGGCATCGATGTTCGTGGTGCTCAAACCATGGAGCGAGCGCAAGGGTAAGGGTGAAGATGTTAACGGAGTCATGGCAAAGGTTGATGAAATTTCCTCACAGTTCCAGGAGGCCGAAATCTTCTCTGTCAATCCTCCCGCCATACCGGGGCTTGGCAATTCGTCAGGTCTGGAGATGCAACTTCTTGACATCCGTAATCTTGGTGCCGAACAGATCCAGCAGGCGCTGAAGGCAGTGCAGGAAGCGGCGGAAAAAGATTCCCGCATATCTTCTGTAACCTCACTTTATCGCGGAACAGTTCCTCAGTTTAACCTTGAGGTGGACCGTGACAAGGTTAAACTCCACGGACTTGTACTGGAGGATGTCTACAGTGCGCTGTCCTCTTTCATGGGTACAAGTTATGTTAATGACTTCGTGGAATTCAACCGCGTATATCAGGTTAACATCAGCGGCTCGGGTGCTTCACGCCGTGACCCTGAGGATGTGATGAAACTGAGCGTGCGCAACAGTTACGGCGACATGGTTCCGTTCTCGGCGTTCAGCCGTATAGTACCGTCAATGGGAGAGCCGTCAGTAAGTCGCTATAACATGTATAATACAGCGGCGTTGACCGCTAATCCGGCCAAAGGCGTCAGTTCAAGTGACGGCATCAAGGCTATGGAAGAGATTGTCCGGGAGACTCTGGGAGAGAACTTCTCATACGCATGGACCGGCGAGGCCTACCAGGAGTCTCAGTCAGGGACTACCGTCAGTATGGTTCTCATATTCGCGGTCATAATAACAATTCTTGTTCTCGCCGCCCAATATGAAAGTTGGACTGATCCCATCGCGGTTGTAATCTCTATGCCGACAGCCATTCTGGGAGCCATCATAGGATGTATCTTCATGTCGCAGAGCATAAGCATCTACACTCAGATCGGCATCATCCTTCTTCTCGGACTATCGGCCAAGAACGCCATCCTGATTGTTGAATACGCCATGGACTACCGAAAGCAGGGACAGAGCATACGCGATGCCGCGCTCCATGCCGGTGAGGTTCGTTTCCGTCCCATAATGATGACGGCGCTGGCCTTCGTGTTCGGTGTCCTGCCTATGCTGTTCGCTACAGGAGCCGGCGCAGGAAGCCGTCTGGCGCTGGGTACGGCGGTTGTATTCGGTATGCTTGTCAACGCCATTGTAGGAACGCTTTTCGTGCCAAACTTCTGGGAACTTCTGCAGCGGTTCGGCGAGAAATATCTGGTTAAATTCTTTAACGGAGGGGTGGCACCGGGTGCCGCGTCAGAGACCGATAAATCTCAATCGGACTCCCGGACAGATGACACAACAGTATAATTAAATTATCACAGGAATAAGAGGGTGTGTCGAAATGAAAAATTTTGACACACCCTCTTAAGGTTTGTCAAAACAAGTCAGATGCAAGGCGCTGAGGATGAGGCTGACGGGAGCATACCCCAGTATGTGACCGAAGCCAAATTCCGAAAGCAACGACGCGGATGGCTTATTATGACACACCGTCTTTAGACTTCTGCCGATTCACTGAGACGACGGTGCTCCATGATGGTCTTCATGTTGTTCTGAGCCCACTCGGTGAGTTCCAGAATGATGGGTAATCAGTTGTAGGCAGGATCGAATGTCAGGTTCAGGAGGTGGGCCAGACGGAGACCGGCGGCGAGCAACTGTTTTTCAATGACGGGGGTCCATTTGGCAACTTCATTGAATGAGAGGTTAGTACCCTCCGGAGTTGCTTTGTAGACTTCCCCGGCAACTTTTATTGTTTCTTGTGCCCAGTCATCTATATTGCCATCAACAACTTTCTGCTGCGCTTCGGGTGACAGCCGGTCAATCTGATACTGCCATTCCGAATGGCTCCATTTGTGTGCTGACTCCACCAGGTCAGTGTCCCATACGGAGTGCAGATTCTTGTCACGTCCGAAATATTTCACCTTTATGCGGTTTCCACCGAGGTCAGATGCATGCCCCATGTGGAGCGGCATGTGGAGATCGCCAACCACATGAACAAGAATTTTCATTGCCAGTTCAGCCTGTGGCTTGGAAGCCTCTCCCGAGTTAAGCAATTCAAGTTGGGCCTTTATTGCCGTGACTGCATCACCCGCAGGGTTAGCCAGTGCCGTGAGATATGTTTCGTCAGCATTGACGTTCTTGTAATGCCACGTTTTTGTATAGGCATATTCAGGGGTGTGGCTTGCGTTATCAAGCCAGTTCGCCCAGTAGACAATAGAACGTCCGTCAAGGATAGAGTCCACGGCTGCACGTGTAGTCGGGGTTAAGTGCTGTTCGGCTATATAGGTCACCACATCATGACCTTTCTGTCCCCAGCCGAACATTGCCATCCAACTGAGAAATAGGGCAAAGGTTATTATAAGTTTCTTCATATTCAATCTTTTCAGGTTTATATTGCAAAGAAAAGCAAAAGATGACAAAAATACAAAATCCGGAATATGTTGTCACGTATGGAAAATGTCTGACAACTCTCTTTCTTGACAAGTAATCTTGAAATTTGCAATATGGTAGGGTGATGAGTTGATACGGACTCGCATCAGAAGGGGTAACCTATAGCGAGGTGGAAAGCGAGTGATTTCTTGAAAGATTCCATATTGTAATATCCTTTCTTCCCGGTGTCATAGGGAGCATGGATACCCACACCGAGGTCAGCGCGGACCACAATCATGGATAGGTCGAGACGTAGACCGGCACCTGTGCCGAGGGCAAGGTCCTTGAAGAATGTGGATGCTTTAAGTTCTCCACCGGGACGTGCGGGGTCATTTTTGAGCAGCCATACATTACCGGAGTCAATGAAAGTGGCACCATGGACGGGACCGAAGATGGGGAACCGATATTCAATGTTGAACTCAAACTTGAATGTACCTGTCTGATCGAAATATCCGTTTTCAGTGTTGACCGGTGGATGATAACTTCCGGGGCCGAGCGAGCGGACGGTGAAGGCACGGATAGAGTTTGCACCACCCACATAGAACTGCTCGGCGTAAGGCACTTCAGTGGCATTTCCATAGGCATGCGCGGCTCCTACGGCTGCCCTGCTGACAAGCCAGTTGTCACCGCTCAGACGACGTCCGTAAACAACTTGGGTCGTACCCTTCACGAATTGTGAGAATGGTGTGCCGAAAAGAGTTTTCTCACCTTTCTTTCCGCACAGTTCATATATGCTCCAGAAAAGGTTACCCGCTTCCATGACCGAGAAATTCCATGAGAACTGGTTATCACGTCCGAAGTTGCGGTTATAACTGTAGGAGTAGCCCAGCGACGGTATGAATTGCGACCGGAACGACAGTGCAATTGCCTTGTTTGCGGCTGTGATTGAATCGAACTCCGGAGTGGTGTGCATCAGTTTAGTGTAGGTCAGTTTGAATGGTGTGAAAGTCGCCGTACTGTAACGTGAGGGATTCCAGTCATAGTTCACGGATGTATTGAACCGTGCGAGTTTGAAATAGTGGGGACGGTTAAGAAGGTCGGCACCGAGAGTGAAACGTGTCCAGTTGAGGTTACGGTTACGACGTGGAATGAACTTTGGCGCAATCAGACGCGGAAATGCGAGCGACCCGTTGACACCGATTTCATAGGAGTTGAAAACCGATGAGTGTTTACCGCCTGACGTACCTGTCTGCCATTCATAGGAGCCGGTGAGCGCAACGTTCAATTGCTCGCCGCCACCGAAAAGGTTGCGGTTAGTTACATTGAACGTCAGTCCGGGACCAATGTAGGAATTGGATTTTGAGGTGGCGTTAACCTCGACACTCGCTTCAAGCGGTATGTCAAAGGTACAAGAAACCGCAATGTCAAGTGTGGGTTCCTTGGCGAGCGAATCCGGAGCCACATCGATTGAGATAGCGTTGAAAATACCCAGTCGGGACAACCTGGTCTGGGTGACATCCATTGACCGTGCCGAAAGATACTGTCCTTCACGGAACCTTACACATTCAGGGATTATCTCGTGGCGTAGTCGGGAAGGCTGCATCTGAATGATTGTGCCTCTACGTGTTGGTATAGTGTCAGGAGTACCGCCACCGTCAGCCCTGAAGGCATAAATTGTGACGTTACCGGTTTTCCATCGTTCACGAGCCATCTTAGGGGTATTTTCGGCGAGTGTCAGACGGAGGCTGATATGTTCGGGATTCTGAATACTGTCAGCGAGATATTCTATATATTCAGGACGAAAATAGTAGTATCCTCTGTTGCGGAGAGAGTTGGTGATACGGTTACGGACCACTGACAGGGAGTCTGTGCAATAGCGGCTTCCGGGGCGGAGATAAGGGTCACGTATAGCCACAGAATCAATCAGATGAGAGAGATTGCATGTGTCAGGCAGTAACTGAATGGAGTCAAGCGTATAGGCGGGACCTGTAACTACGGTGTAGGTCAGCGAACCCTTTTTCTTGTTCCTTCCCTGATTGAGGGTATAGTCGGCGTAGCCCCGGAAGTAGCCGTTGTTATCGAGAATCTCATCGATCATTTTTGTCCTGACCTCAGGGCGTACGTCGCTGACAAGGATTGGCTCCGAAGCGAATTTCCGGTAGAACCATCCTTTCAGTCCTTTTGAATCCGGGTTCATGTTGTTGTAGACCCAAAGCCCGAACGGAATACGCAGTTTGGGTGTGAAGGTGTATTTGTTAGCCTTTACATTAACGGCGTCATGTATACCTTCGGTCATTCCCGAGGGGAGATCCTTGCTTCCGGTGCCTTCAGGGTTGTAAGTGACACCTTGCAGACCGGTGTAGAGTACCTCGTCATCAGGGACCCGTCGGGTTGTGGAGCAACCGGCCGTCAGGAGTAGCAGCGAGAGTAGCGACAGAAGTGAGAAATGTTTCATAATCAGTTAATTGGTTTGCCCTCCTGGGGGATTACAGTGGTCTGTGTTCTGTTATAACGTCGGAACAGATCGCCCAGACGGCGTAACTTGCGTTTGTAGACAAAACCTACGCCGGTTTCCGTCACCTCTCCTTCAAGGATACTTTCAAAGTCATTGTGGCGGAAAATTCGGAGGATCATGGTTCCGTTGCGATTAATATAATATTCAAATGAAACGTCGTTGATCAGTGACTCCGCGAGTTCCGCATCGCTCTCGTTGTCGTTCGAATAGTTACCCCCCACAACAATCTTGAAACGGTCATCGAACAGGCTCTTTGACACCTTGTAACTGTAACTTGTTGTTGTGGAAGTGTTTCCGTTCATGGTTTTGTCATACTGATTTATGCCGAAAGAAAGATCCACACCCTTGATGTTGTTGGCTGCCCAGGAATTGATCTGCGACTCAAGGAATGAGTAGAGTGTGTTTCCTCCTATGTTTGCGTTTCCTTTTGTTCCGGGACCTGTGTAAATGTTATAGAGCAGCAGGTTCATTGCCTGGGAGGCACGCTGTTCGGCCGACATCGACTGGAGTTCGTTAGAGATGGTTATATCCTGCTCCGTTGCGAGGTCAAACGCAATGTCCATCTGTTCAAGAGTCCCACGGACGGTTAGAATTACAAGGAAGTCCACCAGGCGTGAGTTCTGTCCTTCCTGGGTTACGTTTGCCTTTATGTCGTCAATGGCCCTGATGTTCAGTTGAGGGTTCATCATGTTTCCGGTGAATGAAACATTACTTCCTTCCTGGAATTTAAAGTTTTTCTCTGACATGAACGGAGGTGTATAGCGTGCGAATCCGCCGGTGATATTGTATCGGCCTACCAGACGGTCAGCGCCCATGGCATCCATGGTGTAATTGAGGTTGGCGTTACCTTTGAGCGAAACCTTGTTTTTGCCGTCCGTGGAAAGATCCACATTGATGTCAGTTCCGGGTTCCATTACCAGGGTTGCGTTAAGATTCATAGCCATAGCGTTGTCAGCAATGGAGTCGGCTCTGATAACCTGAGTGGTGTCAGCAAAGTTTACAAACTTGACCATGTCGCCGGTGGAGCGGGACGTTATGGTTGACTCCGCATCGGTCATAACGTAGGTGATGTTTGTAGCGCTGAGTATGGTCAGGGCGGCATCCACATCAAGGAGCGACATGTCACCTTTGACAGTTGCATCCAGGTCAATGAATCCTTTCCCGTAAATGTCGGCACCACGCGGACGGTCGGACTTGACTATCTGCATGTTTGAGGCTCCGAGTTTCAGCGAGATTTTGGGATTTATGAGGTCACGCATGTTCACGTTACCGTTAATTGTCAACGGATTTTCATTGCATGCGGTTATTGCGAAGTTATTGAACTGAATGTTGTTGCTGTCGACGGGAATCGTGGTGTCAGCGAACGAGAAGTCAGATCCGAGCATGGTTATGCGGGCCTGAGCGGAATCAAACTCGATATATCCGTTCATCAGCGGTGCGGTCATTTCACCGGTGACGTCCATCATACCGGAAAGTGCCCCTGACAGTGTGGCGGTACGTGGAGGAAGGAACGGGTTAACCACCTTCAGCGGGAAACGGTCAAGTTCCAGGTCCACACGGAACGGCTCCACGGAACTACTGTCGTTCAACACTCCGGAGAGATAAACAACCTTGGCGGAATCCACGCTGAGCGAAGCCTTGGCAGCAAGTGCTCCACGAGAATTCGTGCTCACGTCAAGATCAAGGTCGAAGTCGCCGACACGCTGTTTCCCGAAGATGAAATTGCTCAGCGATATGGTTCCTTTGCCGTTGATCGCCTTGTTTTCACGGTCTTCCCTCAATCTGACGGAAGCCGATAGATCACCCTTGATTTTTGGAGCGAATGGGTTCAGCGCTATCCAGTCAGCAATCTTTATATCACTGATATTCAGGATTATATCCTCCTGAACATCAACAGAGTCATTATGTTCGGTGTAGAGATGGAGCGACGATTCATCGTTCTTCATCATAAGGTCAGCATCAAGATGACGTCTGGCCAGGTCAAGCGATATGAAGTTATCTTCGTTGATGTTCCACTTCTTGTAAGCGATGATGGGATCATAGGGAATCAGATTTAACCGGATCACAGAGTCGGCCATCTGAGTCATAAGACCTATACGATATCCCATTTCCCCCTTCAGGTTGCTTTGCCTGAGGAAAAGACCTGCCTTTCTGCCCGCCACGAATCCATGGACAATGACATGCGCGAAGTTATCCATAGTACCCGGGGCATTGTCGAGGTTGGCCTGGAGCACCAGGTATTTACCCATCTGCTTCGCACCTACGGTGATAGTGTCAAGTTTCATGGTGGGAGTCCGGAAGCCGAGCACCTTTCCATCCAGATGGAATGTTGAGTCGTTCACCGCTGAAAGAGATGCGGAATTGATGCTTTGACCGCTTCCCTGCAGATAGTCGTTAATGACATTGTTACGTCCGGCATCAAGGTCAAGGGTAAATGGTGGAAGGGTGCGTGTTATGTCAGGAACAACGATGTTATAGCCGGCCAACTGCACTGACAGTGTGTCCATGGCAGCGGAGAAACGGGCACCCAGGGAATCCAGGGATGTGGGCGACACGAATGTCATTTTCAGGTCGCGGTTTATGATTTCGGCCCTGGTCAGCGAATCATCGGCATGCAGAGCGAAATTAATGTCAGAGGTCACCATATTGAGTGACGGTTCCATTACACAGTGCAGTCTCACCACGGTAAGTGCTGCATCGAGCGAGTTGTCGGCGGGGTCAAATGTTGCGGCACCGGTAAGTGTTCCGTTGACGTACGCCTTGTCCTGAGCCATCCCCAGCGACTGGAGATTGATGTTACGTATTTCTCCGTTAAGCGTGAAGTCGTAAGGAGTTGGCGAAACCATTCCGCTGAGAGTCAGGGTGAAGTCAGCATCGCGGTTGGCTGAGGTCAGTCTGACATCGGCATGACCGTCCAACAGGATAGCGTCGGCAACGATGTTAGTGTAAAGAACATTGTTGTAGGTGACGCTGTCAAGGTCAATGGCGGCATGGATTGCAGTGGATTTTGTCAGAGGATCGTACCCGGCACCTGTTACACGGGCCTGAGCGGAAAGGTTACGGATTCCGACCGTGGGGAGAATTGACTGAATGGGGAATGTGGCGAAGTCCATCGTGGCGTCGTATTTCTCATGACGGTTATCCCAGCGGGCATTGAAGGCCATTTTTCCACCCGTGGTCCTTGCCGAGAGATTTCCGTCCATCACGCCATTGCGCATCACCACCTTGCCGTCAAGGTTAAGATTAGGGATGTTTACGGCGTCACGCGACTCCCTGGAGAGGAAAATCTGTTTTGCGAAATTAGCATTGTTGATGAAACCTCCGAGCCTGACGTCGGCATTCATGTTGTCAAAGTCCATGACATTGCCAACAGTTCCTTCTGCCGTAAGTTCAAAGTGCCGGGGCAGGGCAATGACAAAACTATTGATGTTCAGGGCTCCGATTGTGCCGTCCACCGACACTTCCGCTTCCGGGACTGAATATTGGGGAAGGGAGGTTATGATCTGTTCCATGTCAGGGAACATGCGGATAAGGTCGATCTGCGCAAGACGCGCCGTAGCGTCAAGTTTTAGAGGCAGAGAAGGATCGGTGGTCATGTCGCCCACTCCCATCATGGCATTGAGCGTGATGTCGGAGAATCCTGTGGTGATATTGAAACTGTCGGCATGCATGGCAATGGAATCCATGTGGAAAACACCTTCAGCACGCATGTTGACGCCACACCGCTCCGTAGCATCAAGTGAGCGCAACGGCACCCTTATGGCTGTCCCGCGGTTATACAACGAATCAATTTCAATGTTTATGTCATTCACCGATATGTATGCAGGATCGAATCCGGGTTTGGGAATGGCTCCGGAGGTGGCATACAGGGCGTTGGAACGGCGAAGGGATATGTTATGAACCTGTACGGTCCAGGGAACTGATGCCACTGAGTCAGAAGGCTGCGATGGTGCGGAAACGGCAGGAGTGAAGTAGCAGGCATCAACACTGTCAAGTTCAACCTCCTGCACTTCAATCTGTTGCGAAGCCATTTTAATTCTTCCCTCTCTCAATGCGGCAGAACGCAAAGCCACATCCAGAGAGTCGATCGTACCTTCCATAGTCATCCGGTAGGTGACGTCGCGCAGAACCAGTGAGTGGGCAAGGATATTCATCTGCAACGGAGCGGCGGCAGTATCGGCCACGGCTTTTGCAGTTGTGTCGCGCCGTATGTCCAGATTCAGGTCTCCGCCATCGAGGAGTGCTTCACCAAGATCAATGTCCATGTCAGAGAGTCGCACTGAGGAATCAGACAGTCGGAACAGAGTCACTTTTGCCTTCATCTGCATAACCGAATCAGGATTGCCCATGGAGTAAACCAGTGAGTCCACCTCCACATCGTCAATCCCTACCCTGCCCCGGAAAAGGGGGAGTAACCCTATGTTCGCACGCACCTTGCCGGCTGTCAGCATCGTATCGGTCTTCTGCCTGATCATCAGGTTGTCCACCCGCAGGTTGAGAGGAAACGTAAGGCGTGCTTTGTCAAGGGTTATGAACATGTCACCCCCTGCATTGACGCTATCCAGAACCTTGCCTATGGCAAAATCCTGAACAAACGGAATATACAGGGCTACAAAAGCCATAATAACCAGGGCTGCCAGGGAGCCTATGACCCACCCGGCGAACTTTCTGATTTTATGTTTCTTTTCAATTTTCTCCTCCATCTGAGAACTGTGCGTGTGATGAATCCGGAAGTAATCAATCCCTTTCGGGCGGATATTCAGGAATTGTTATTTATAGAGGTAACGCTTAATGGAGCGTTTGGGTGTCTTTTCAAATTCAGTGGTGCGGATCTCAACGGAGGCTAAACGCTCGTAAGGGGCAAGCCGCGGGTTTAGCGCGGCAGGTATATTCCTGATTTCCGCATCGACCTGTTCTTTGTCAAGTCCGTCCTGCTTCCCTTTTTCGTAATCAGGATAGATCAGAGCCACCAGATGACCCTCACGTTCAACAACCACTGACTCCATGACCAGAGGGAACGCATCGATGCGTGTCTCTATTTCCTCAGGATAAATGTTCTGCCCTGACGGACCGAGAATCATGGACTTGTTGCGTCCCCTGATATATAGGAATCCGTCGGCATCAAGTTGACAGATATCGCCGGTGTTCATCCATCCGTCACGCATGATGGACTCCGTTGCCTCGGGGTTCTTGTAGTATCCGTTCATTACATTGTCGCCCCTCACCCAAAGTTCACCGGGGATATTTACCGGATCTGTCGAATCCACACGCAGAACCATCCTGTCAACGGCCCTTCCGCATGAACCTACGCGGTTGATGTCCCAGGGTGAGTAGCAGATGAGCGGAGCGCACTCCGTCATTCCGTAGCCTACGGTGTAGGGGAATTTTATTTTTCTCAGGAACTCCTCTATGTCACGGCTCATGGCCGCACCGCCAACCACCAGTTGCTGAAGTTCGCCACCGAAAGCATTGAGAAGCCCTTTACGGATTTTCTTATACACAAGATTCCGCAAAACGGGGATTTTTACAAGTGTCCTCGCAGGCTGTTTCTGTAACTGGGGGAACACCTTTCCTCTGACAATTTTCTCAATGATAAGCGGAACGGCAATGATAAGTTTGGGACGCACCTCGGCGAACACTTTCAGCACGACCGAAGGGGCCGGAACACGCGACAGGAAGTGGATGTGACACCCCTTGAGGAGCGGAAACATAAGTTCCACCACCAACCCGAACATGTGGGCCATAGGGAGCATGGAGACCGTTCCGTCATCCGGATAGAGGTAGGGGATATTCTCCATTGCGAATGTCAGATTACTTATCAAAGCGCGGTATGACACCATCACGCCCTTGGAGAATCCGGTTGAACCTGACGTGTAGTTGATGACGGCCATGTCATTGATGTTGTCAGGAATGTAGTAATGGATATCCGTCGGCGAAAACGTGCCGCCGTACTTAGCCTTGAAGAGGTCGTCGAGTCTGCTGACAGATTCCTCAAGTCCATATCCCTCAGCAGAATAAAGAGGCTTATACTCTTCCAGTGAAAGCGCACCTTTCAACAACGGCATCTCCGTGGGGTTCAGTTTCTTCCATATCCTTGATTCGGCAAACAGCAATTTAGCCTCCGAATGTGTAATCAGATTATGGATGTTTTCAACCTGGAAATCATGAAGGATGGGAACTGCAACTGCCCCGTAAGTGACAGATGCTATGAATGCTGCGGCCCAATGAGTGGAATTTTTGCCACAAAGCGCTATCCTGTCGCCCGGACGTATTCCAACGTTCTCAAACAAACAGTGTAGTCCGGCTATTCTTTCTGCCAATGCGGCATAAGTCCATGTTGACCCGTCACTGTCCGATAGTGCCGGATGATTCCAATGTTTTCTTAATGTTCCGGCTATGGCTGTATTCAGATGTTCCATAAATAAATAGTCTATAAAGTTAAAACAACTCCACCCTGCTTGCGGTTCATTTCATAGGACAATACTTGCGCAAATCTAAAAAATGGATTCGTTAGTATAGGTTGTCAGCAATTCCAGTGCCTTCATGCCCATCACGGAATTTCCTTTGGAGTTCAGCCTGGGGCTCCATGTTGCCACTGCGTAGCGACGCGGATATACGGCCCCTATGCCTCCTCCGACCCCGCTTTTACCTGGCAGTCCTACGAGATAGGAATATTCTCCTGCATCGTTGTAGAATCCGCAGGTCTGCATTATGGCGTTTATTCGCTTCACCTGCGATGAAGTAAGAGATATGTCGCCGAATACAAACTTGGTTTTTGAGTGAGCGAAAGCCAGAAACGCGTGTGAAAGTTGCCTGCATGTCATTTCAACAGAGCACATCAGGAAATAGAAGTGGAGGACTTCCTCTATATCATTCTCCAGGTTACCGTAGTATTTGAGCATATTTGCTATGGCAGCGTTGATATAGCCCACGGAACGCTCCGACGTGGCAACCTCGAAGTTGTAGTTTATCGTGGGATCGTCAGCCATTCGTCTGATGAATTTCAGATAGTCGGAATGAGGATGCTGAAGATGTGAGAGCAGTATGTCGGCTATCACGATGGCGCCGGCGTTAATGAATGGGTTACGGGGTATTCCGTGATCCAGTTCAAGTTGTATAAGGGAATTGAAGGCAGAACCCGAAGGTTCCTTGTCAACCCTCTTCCACAGGTTTTCCCCCATGATCGACATAGCCATTGCCAGTGAGAATACCTTTGTCACGGACTGGATGGAAAATGGGGTGTCAATGTCGCCCCATCCGTAGGTCTTCCCGGAGGTGGTGGTGATGCATATTCCGAAATGGTCAGGTTCGACCTTTGCAAGCGCAGGGATATAGTCAGCCTGCTTCCCCTCGTTTCGCAGAGGGGCTATTTCGGCAGCGATCTTTGTCAGTATCTTGTTGTATGACATAATTTCACAAAATTAATACTTTTGCTCATTACTTACAACATAATTTATCAAAAATGAGTTGCCTAATATTGAGGCTGCTCTTAATCCCGGTCAAACATCAAAAAAAGTAGAATCAGCATTATACGAAAAAAAACACTCCCCGATGCGGGTGTTGCACCGGGGAGAGTAGTTTATTATTAATCAGTCAGCGGAGAATCAGCGGATAACCACTTTTTCTGCTTTCTGACCCTGACGGCGGATATAGATGCCGGGGGTGAGGTTGTCAGAGTTGACTTTGACTCCCTGGAGGTTCCAGAATTCAACGGGACCATCGTTGAGAGTTTCCTCGATAATTTCAACACCGCTCTCACCTGTTACGATTTCAGAAATACCCGGAGTGGTTACAGCCGGATTCTGGCGTGCTACTGCATATACGTGGTAACCGCCGTTTTCGCGTTCGTAAACGTGGAGGTTGCCTGCAGCATCAAAGCGCATGTGTGCCCAACCGAGTGTCTTAGCGAAGGGGATAGTGCTTGCAAGTGTGAAGGTAGGTTTGTTTCCGTCCCATACGACATTGAAGATATCGATCTTGTTTGATTCAGCGTGAGCGAAAATCTTACCGTCGGGAGTGATTGCCATACCTGAGATACCGTTTGAGATATCATCTGAATTTTCGCTTGACTGATAAACATCCTCGTTGGTGTTGGCATCGATATACGCGAAGCAAGGACAACCTTTGGTGTTGTTACCTGCTGTGCGGATCTGAGAAACGAAGTAACCTTCGCCGTAGCCGAGCATATCAACGTTGGTGTTTGCAAGGAGTGCCTTGTGACCCATCACTTCAGGTGCTTCAGTAATCACCCATGAAGAACCGATATCATAACGGACCACTGAGTTTTTAGTAGCCGCATCGTGGTCTTCGGAGAATGCGTAGAGTTTGGTGTCTTCGCCTTTACCTACGAAGCAGAGACCTGCGTGACCGCCACCAAGACTTGCTTCATTATAGATGAAGTTACCTGATGACTGCATTTGACCTGTATACATACTTGCAGGTTCTTCAACAGCAAGAGGATCGATTACTACGATACCGTGTGCCTTGTCACCCCAAGAGGGGAGAACAACCTTACCTTCACGTTCATGACCGCGGAAGGGGTTAGACTGGTTGTTTGCACCGTTGACACCACCGAACAGAGCGTGGTCTTTCCAGAGACGTTCGCCAACTTTCTCACCTGCGGGGTTGTAGATGTCCATACCACCGGCATTACCGTGGCTGACAACAGTGTAACCGAATGATTCCACAGCGGGATCAGTGATGGCTACAACACCACCACGACGGTCGCTGAGACCATGTTTTTCAGCGAAAATTTCACCTGACACACCGTTTGATTTAGAAGTAACTTTTACTTCCCAAGTATATGTTTTACCGTTGTCGAGGTCATTGGTATCAAGAGTATAGGTGTGAGCACCCTTGGTTGCTTCCAGAGGAATGATCTGCTGATCGTCAACATCAGTCAGAACGAGTTCGGCAGAAACAGCATCGCCTGAAAGTGAGTACTCGATAGTGTAGGTTTCATCATCGTTCTTTGTTGATTTCAGACCGTAAGCGAACTCAGTTTTGTAAACGGGCTGCTTAACGTTCTTGGTAGTAAAGTGAGAAACTCCGTTAGCAGATGCCACGTAGAGATTCATGTGACCTGCAGTGACATTATCTTCAACATCACGTGTAACGATGGTCTGACCCATTGTTGCGAGACCTTCGAATTCTGCGGGTGTGAATGTAACGCCTGCCGCGCCAACTTCCACAGCCTTGTCAAGACCTTCGGTGATGTCAAGGAGTTTCACACCTACAGCCTTGGGAGCCTCGGGAGTTTCTTCGTCACCTTCAGCCTGTTCGGTAACCTCTTCAACGGTAGGAACTACCATGTAGGAATGACCTGCATATTTGAACATCTGTGATTTGTAAGCGGCAGAAGTAACTTCAGCGTTGAGTGAAGCCACGGGTGTGGGTACGCCTGCGGCTGCAGCAGCACAGATATATTCGGTTGCGGGAACGAGTGTAGAGTTGATGATGAACTGGTTGTCAGCAGCGGGTGAAATGTTGATCTGGTAGTTTCCGAGAGCAATTTCATTACCGTTGGGGTTTGAGTTATGGTTCATGTGGTATGCTGATGCCATATCACCGTTTGCAATGGTTACATTGGCAAAACGGAGGTTAGTGCTTTCCGCAGCAGTTACCGCAGAGTAAATCAGTCGGCCTTCGTCAAGAGTACCTGCATAAGCCATGGTTTCACCGGTAATTCCATCATTGAAGTTACCACCGTTGTTTGTAGAGAACCATACTTCAGGGTTTCCTTCGGCAATTCCGTCTTCTGCATTGTTGGTCCATTTGTAAATATGCACTTGTTTGGTGCCGCCGAATTTCTGATTGGTTTTGTTGATACCAACGAGAACACCTTCTGCGGTAAGGGCGATATCACTCAATGGGAGGAAGTCACCTTCAGTTCCTTCTGTGCCGATTTCGCGGAGAACAGCATTGTTCTTAACATCGTAAACGAGAACTGTTGCCTTACCTTCTTCATCAAGAGCGAGGATGTAGATGTTTTCACCACGGGCAATTGAACGTTTGATGTTTTTGCCGGCGAGAGCCTCAATTTCAACATCTTTGAACTTGTCAGTGAAATTGTAAGTTGACTGCGGACCTTGTGAAGCCAGATTGAATTCATCAGGATAAGTCACGTAGTTGATTTTCGGGGGCTCATATTCGGTGTTCTCCATCTTTGAAACAGGATAAGTTGTCTCACCTGCCTTCACCTCAACTTCCATAGGTTCGATTTCCTTGTAGTCGGGGTGAGTGATAACCACGGTGTATTTGCCGGGATCAACATCGCGGAACACGTATGCGCCGTTGTAGTTATCATCAGTGGTATATTCGGCAATTGTTTCGTCACCTTTTTTCAGAACCACTTTTGCACCGTTGAGCGGGAGGTAGAGGTCATCGCTGGCACCGTTGGGCTTATACTGGTCATGAACGAATTTTTCATGCAGGTCACGTACAACACCGTAGATTGAACCGGTCTTATCTTCCAGGCCGAAATAGTCAGCGATACCGCGTGCATAGGCATAACCTTCCATGTAGTCCACATCCCAGTTCATTGCTCGCTGGCGAGCGGGCTGATAGGTGTGGAAATAACCTTCAACGAGGAATCCGGGAGTTTCATGTTTAAGAACGCCCAGATAGCCGTAGGTGCTTGTGGTGCTGTAGAAGTTGAGGTCGCCACGGATGTTGGTACTGGTCGCTGAATAGGATGTCCAGACCATGTGGGGATTGGCGAAACTGTGAGGCCAGCATTTCTGCGCCATCACATCGGAGTTCTCAACTTTGGGACCACCCTTGCCTGCATCATAACCGCGGTAGAGATAGAGAGGGAAGTTGGTTGTTGTGCCTTCAGTGGCGGCATTTGAGTGAATAGAGATGAACATGTCGAAGTTGTTGGCGTCAACCTCGGCGTCAATTTCAGAAAGTGCACGGTTGAAGAGTTCGGCGCGGCTCAGTAAATGATCGAGTGCCGCAATCTCATCCTTTTCCTGATCGGTGAACTTGGTTTCGATTTCCGCTTTCTCATCCGCGGTCAGTTTCTCATAAGTCTTACCTTCGGAATATTTCTCGTAAATAGCGCCCTTTGCAGAATTCAACTGACCGGTAGTGCGGTAGTCACCTTCGTGAGGACCGGCCTTCACGTGGCTCATGACAATGTTGTTGCTGAGGTCACGGGCGGCACCAATCTGGTGGAGTTCACCGGTCTGGTTGAGAGTAGGATCGAATTTCAGACCCATCTGACGGAGTTTCTCGAGAACACCGTAACCCTTGCGGAGGTTGGTGTTTGTCTCAAAGAAGTTGGTAGTGTCAGGGTCGTTTACATTATATGCGCCATGACCGACCAATTGACAGGGGCGGTCATTACCGGTCCATGAACCGTGACCGGGGTTGATGTAAACACGGAGTTGATCTGCATCTTTAGCAGTTAAAGAAGCAGAAGCCACAAGCGCCATAGCGCCAAATAAAAGTGATTTTTTCATTGTGAGTCTGCTTATTTAAGGTTAAGGATATAAAGTTCGCCCTTGTTTGTTGTGAAGGCGATTTTCTTTCCGTCAGCACTTACCGAGGGGTTAAGAGCGACAACAGAAGCGTCGGTCAGAACCTGTTTTGTGCCGTTGAGGTCAGAAGCGATCAGTTCAGAGTCAGTGATGTAATCACCGTTGTCATGGTCACGCTGGCCAACCACGAGGTTGTCATTGATCCAGCGGGCAGCACGGAGTTCACCGAGTTTCACGGGATTAGAGCCATCCAGGTCGCATACGAAACAACCTTCAAAAGCCACCCAATAAAGAACTTTGGTTCCATCAGGTGAGAGGCTTGGCCACAGGTAACTTGAACGTCCCTGAGGATCAAGGGTGGTTGTCTTGCCGTTTACGGTTACATTCAGGTGACCTTCCTGAATTGAAACAACCGGACGTGAAACTTTATTCTTTCCGAGGTTTTTGGTGCGTGCCTTCCCTTTTTCGATAGCCACAACCTCGGTTCCATTGATTGCCACGCCGTTGAGATTACGTGTGGGTTTCAGAATCTGCTGTTCGGAACCGGTTGACATGTCATGTGCCCGGACCGCAGTCTGACGGAGATGGTTTTTGTTTGTTGTGATCTGACGATAAACAACGGTCTGGTTATCATCGCTGATACGAACATCAACACCGGAACCGTTATCGGTGATAGTTGACACTCTGCCTGAGGCCAGATCAACACTGTTGAGCGCTGTACTCCCCAGATCAGAAACCACGGCGAAAGTGCCGTCGGGGCTGATAGTGGCTTTGTTTACGGCCAATGTAGAGGGCAGATTGACACGTTGAACCGATTCAACGTTAACCAACTGAGCATAAGCCATAAAACCGCTACATATCAGCGCAGCCGAAATGAAAAATTTTTTCATGGGTTTACTTTTTTTTTGATAATGTATTGGTTAGTATTAGTGTTTTGTGGGTGTAAAATTACACTTTTTTATTTATGTTCCACAAAATCCGAAGTTAAAAATATGTTAAAGTATTATAACGGCATTTAATTTCCCATTTCATTTGCAGATTAAAAAAATAAACCGTAACTTTGCCGGCGAAAATAACGCAGATAAGGGTCTCGGCCACCGTCGAGATTCTTATATTTTTTATGTTGAACCAATTTTGTTTGAACCTTTAATAGAACACGATAATGGCAATTACATTCATGACCAAGGAAGGCTACAAGAAAAAAATGGAAGAGATAGCCTATCTTGAAACTGTAAAACGTCCCGAAATATCACGCGCAATAGCAGAGGCACGCGATAAGGGCGACCTTTCGGAGAACGCCGAGTATGACGCTGCAAAAGAAGCACAGGGAATGCTTGAAATGCAGATATCCAAACTGAAGGAACTTGTGGCAGGCGCACGTATCATTGACGAAAGCAAACTCAACTGCGACGAGGTTCAGATCATGAACAAGGTCAAGATCAAAAACCTGACCAATGGCATGGAAGTCGAGTACACTATAGTTGCTGACAGTGAGGCAAACCTCAAGGAGAAGAAAATAGCATCGTCAACTCCCATAGCAAAAGGACTGTTAGGCCACAAGATAGGTGACGTAGTGGAGATCCGCGTTCCCTCGGGATTAATGAAATTTGAAATCAAAGAAATCAGTTTCTGATGGCAACTATCTTCACCAGGATAATAAACGGCGAGATCCCCTGCTACAAGGTGGCGGAGGATGAAAAGAACTTCGCTTTCCTCGACATCAATCCGCTGGCCGAAGGTCATGTGCTGGTGGTTCCCAAAGCGGAGGAAGACTACATTTTCAATCTCAGTGAGGATGACTATGTTTCACTTCAGAAATTCGCGCGGAAAGTAGCCAAAGGGCTGAAAGAGGCTGTTCCATGCAAGCGTGTGGGTGTGGCAGTGCTCGGAATGGAAGTGCCTCATGCCCACATTCATCTTGTTCCGCTGCAAACTGAAGCCGACCTTGACTTCCGCAAGCCAAAACTCTCGCTGCCTGCTGAGAAGATGCAACAGATTGCAAACCGAATAGCAGAAAAAATATGAAAAAGATTTTCAAATCAACATATATTATTATATGTGCTGCGGCATCCGTTCTCACCGGATGTTCCAACGCAAACTGGGAACTCAAGGGAAATATCTCTGACGCCGACGGACAGGATCTTATCCTTGAAAACATGAGCACCATTGGATGGACTCCAATCGACACCGTGAAACTCGATGCCAAAGGCGACTTCAGATTCAGTCAACCCGCACCGGCCGCTCCTGACATCTTCCGTCTGCGTCTGAACGGTCAGACCGCATACTTCCCCATTGACAGCATAGAGTCAGTCACCCTGACCGGTTCAGCCAAGAATTTCTCCACAGGCTACCGTCTGTCAGGAAATGACAACGCCCGGATGATGATGATGGCAGACTCAATTATCAATGCATCGATAGCCGCCAAGGGAGAGGCTCTCACCATTACCGATCCCGAACTGAAGCGCGAACTGGGCAAAATCATCCTTGTGAATCCCGGAAGTGTGGTGGCATACTACATAGTAAGCAAAACCGTGGGCAACGCACCCTTGTTCAACCCCTCGGAGAAAATGGATCACCGCCTTATTGGCGCGGTTGCCAACGCCATGAACATTGAACATCCTGACGATCCCCGCACAGCCTATCTCAAGGAGAAATTCCTCCGCAACCGCCGTCAGGAAGCAGTTTCACAGGCTGCAGACACCATTGTGGCAAACGTCACCACTCTGTTTGAAATCAACAGCCATGACGCAACCGGAAAGAAAGTAAGTCTGAACGATGTCGCATCCAAAGGCAACGTGGTTCTGCTTAACTTCACCTCGCTCACCCGACCCGAATCCATTGAATTCAATCTGGCTCTTAACAAAATCTACGATGAGTACAAGAACCGCGGAGTGCAGATTTATCAGGTAAGCATAGATGAGGATGAAGTGGCATGGCGTACGGCAGCAAAAAATCTCCCCTGGATATGCGTCTACAACTCTCCCACCTACACTGACCCCATACTAAAATATAATGTAGGCGTGCTCCCCACCACATTCATCATCGACAGGAAAGGGGAACTTTCAGAGCGCGTCACGGACATTGACAAACTCCCGCAACAGATAAACAAATATTTGTAAGCATTTTTGTTTGTGAGGAAATGAAACATCTCTCAATCATTGCATTAACCCTACTGGCACTTTTCACCTCCTGCAACCGCAACGGGGGTGAAAAGTCTGTTTATGACTATATCCCTGCCGAATCAGATGGGGTTGCGCGAGTCAACGTCGATGCCATCCTGAAGAACTCCGGCTGCCGCATCCGCGATGGCAAGGTGACACTGTCACCCTCCATGGAACTGCTGCTTGGAGCAGCCACTCCCGGTCAGCAAGAGTTTTTCACCGCAATTGTGGACCTCTACCCCATCCTTGACATGGAAAATGTAGTCATCACGGCATACGGTGACCGCCCGGTTGGCGTGACAACCGTGAGGAATCCGGAACTGATGGAGCGATATCTTGACGAGAACGGTGTTCTGACCGAGGTTTCCGGACGTGAGATCTATGCCACAAGCACTCTCGCCATAGCCGAAGATGACGGAATAGCAGTGATTGCGGAATCACCGGAACTGATTGCCGGAATAATGCAAGAGGCTGATGAAAATCCCTTGTCGGCCGATCAGGAACTTACCGGATTCCTCAAAGAAAGCGAGATGACCGTTTCAGCATATTACCGGAGCAAGACAACCCCTAACCGCCATGACCGGCAGGAAAGCATGGCGGAAGGTTACAACAGCATGCGCCTGACCATCGACCTGCATGAACGCTTTCTTGACGCCGAACTGACCATGTTCGACACCGAGGGATATCCAGTTGACATCACTCGCTTCATCCCACCCGCTGACCCTGACGTCATTTCATCAATCCCGGCGGGAGCGCAAGGTGTGGCGGTTATGGGTGAATCACCTGACATCAACGGCCTCATGCGTTATCTGCACCCGGCATTATCATCCATAATCAGAAAATACAATGAGTGGATGTTCGTCACCGACTTCATCAGCGGGTCATTTATGATCAGCGCCACCCCGGCCGCTACCGGCACCTATCTTCGCAAAATGACACCACCGGCATGGAACATCACCGGCACAATGACTCTGACTGACGGGAATCTCTCATCCATTCTTTCAATGCTGTCGATGTTCGGCGGAGGGAGCAAATCACGGAACGCCGACGAGGAGGAGGGACAGATGCGTTACAACCTTACCCCCGACATATCGCTCTACCTGCTGCAGACTCCGCCGCTGCTGACAGTGTCAACCGACTATATCCGCACCCCGGAGATGGAGTCAGGTTATGCCGATCTGTTTTATGGCGCATCGTTCGGTGTGGCAATAAACATACCGTATAACAGCGAGACAATGCGAGCCTTCAACCTACCTTATGGCCCGAGCGTTGCCATCATTGGCCGTGACACATCCATAACCATGCGGTTATCGCTTAACGGATCGAAAACAGCACTGCTGGAAGCACTCGCCGAAACAATCAGGGAAGCCCGCTGAGATGAACACCATCACTCTTCGCAAACTGCTCCCCGAAGTGTTCGCGGATGAACGGGATAGCCACGCCAACGGCAATGTGTGGCTGACCGAACTGACCTTCCGGCGCGGTCAACGCTACATGCTGCATGCGGAGTCCGGAGCAGGAAAATCCTCATTGTGCGCCTTCATTTACGGACTGCGCACCGACTACTCCGGGGAACTCATCTTTGACAGTACACCGGTCTCCACTCTCAGCCCTGCCAACTGGTCAGAAATACGCACGCGCCATCTGGCATTCGTTCCGCAGAACCTGTCGCTTTTTCCGGAAATGACGGTGATCGAGAACATCATGCTGAAAAACCGTATGACCGACTGCCGCACCGATGGGGAAATCACTCAGATGCTGCAGACAGCCGGAATAGCGGATAAACGCAACACCCCGGCAGCACTGCTTTCACTCGGTCAGCAGCAGAGAGTGGCGATTATACGCGCACTTTGTCAGCCCATGGATTTCCTTATCCTTGATGAACCGGTGAGCCACCTTGATGAGGCGAACAACTTGATAATGGCACAGATGATTGACAGTGCGCTACGCCAAAACGGCGCCGGACTGATTGCCACATCCGTAGGCAACCCATTGCTGATAACCCCGATAACCCCACTGACACTATGAACGGACTGGTGTGGAAACTACTCCGCAAAAACATTTCAGGAGCACAGGTCGCAACCTACTTCATAGCGCTGCTATGCGGTGTCGCCATGGTGATGCTCGCATTGCAGTTCCGCCACGATGCATCACAATGGCTCAATCCTGAGGCAAACACTCCCAGGGAATTCATCACAGTATCCAAGATTGTGGATAGGTCAGGATTCAATGACAACAGTTTTTCCGTAGAAGAAATTGACCACCTCCGCCGTGAGGCATGGACAGACTCAGTGGCCCCTTATATCTCAGGTGACTTTTCCGTAATGCTTTCAATGAACCTTGGAGGTCAGATATCCACTTCAATGTTTCTGGAAGCCGTCCCTGATTTTTTCCTTGACACCATACCTGACGGATGGTCCTGTTCACCGGACACCCGCACCGTACCCCTTATCATCCCACGGGACTATCTTACTCTCTATAACTACGGGTTCGCCTCCTCGCGGTCGCTCCCGCGCCTTTCAGAGTCAACTCTCTCGCGGCTACCCATAAGGCTAACCCTGAGCGGAAACGGAAGGTCACGCGAATATGACGCGCGAATAGTGGGATTTTCATCACGCATCAACTCCGTTATCGCCCCGGAAGAGTTCGTCATCATGGCCAACCGCGTGTATGGACAGCCCGGCGACAACCGTCCTACCCGACTGATTATCCGCACTTACGCTGACAGCGACCGCATAAACCGCTACCTTTCCGAGAATCATCTGGAACGTTCGGGTGAGGGAACCGACACCTCCGTGCTGTCCAACGCCGTCAAACTGCTGACAACCATCCTTATAGCCATAGGAAGTGCCATAATTCTCCTTTCTGTCATCATACAGATACTCTGCCTGTACCTGTTGGTTGAGAAAAACCGCAGAACCACCGACCGCCTGATTCTCTTAGGCTATTCACCGGCATCACTACGCAGATATTACCTCCTGTTCATACTCCTGTCAAATCTGCTGACACTGATGACAGCATCCCTGCTCACCCCCGCTGTGGCAACCCTCTGGCGGTCAATGATACCCTCGGCTCAGTTCACCCCCACCCCATATATTGCCGGAGCCCTCATCATCATAGTTCTTACACTCCCCGTGTTCCCTATGCTGCGGAGCAGCATCAAGTAAGGACCCTAAAGACCTTAATGACCCTAATGACCTTAATGACCCTAATGACCTTAAAAAACTTAAAGTCAACTTTCCCTTCCATTATTTCAGGATTATCAGGAAATTTTCGTAAATTTGCAATCTAACGCCAACCCAATCTGAATTTTCACTCATGGCTACAAGCACTCAACAGAAACAGGAACTTTTCAAGGCGATATGGGCCATTGCCGAGGACTTGCGCAACTCGGTCGACGGTTGGGATTTCAAGAGTTACGTGCTTGGAATGCTTTTCTATCGCTTTATTTCGGAGAATATCACAAACTACGTCAACAAAATGCAGCGCGAAGCCGCCATCGTAGCCGAATATGCCCACCGCAAAGAAATCAAGCACTGCGAACTCGAATCCGAAACCCTATGAAGTCTGTTGATGCAATAAGTCTGGAGAATGCCAAACGGCTGTTTGACTCCGGAGCGATTGATGCCATGGAAGTAGGAACCGTAAAAGGGTTGCAGGCCATCCACCGCTATCTGTTTGACACACTCTATCCCTTTGCCGGAGAGATACGCCAGAAGAATATCAGCAAAGGAGGATTCAGGTTTGCCAATTCCCTGTATCTTAAAGAAGCATTGGCAGCCATTGAGCGTATGCCCGAAAACACCTATGAAGAAATCATAGCCAAATATGTTGAAATGAACGTAGCGCATCCGTTTATGGAAGGTAACGGACGAGCAACACGCATCTGGCTTGACATGATATTAAAGAAGCGTTTGGGCAGAGTGATAGATTGGCAGATTGTGGATAAGGAGCAATATCTTCAGGCCATGGAGCGCAGCCCCATCAATGACCTTGAACTGCGCTTCCTGCTTCAACCTGCGCTCACCGATCGCACGCAGGACCGTGAACTGATATTCAAGGGGATTGAGCAATCTTATTATTACGAGGGTTACGAAAAACAGACCGAAGTATGAGCAAATTAAAAGAACTGATTGACCGACTTTGCCCTGATGGAGTGGAGGTTAAGCCACTTGAAGAATTAGGCACCTTTATCAGAGGAAATGGGTTACAGAAAAAAGATTTTGTTGATGATGGCGTTGGTTGCATCCATTACGGGCAAATTTACACTCACTATGGTACGTTTGCAACTGAAACTAAATCATTTGTTTCTCCTGCTCTTGCAAAATGACCGGCCTGATTCCACATACCGGAGGTAACTATAAAAATCTGATAAGTTACAAGAAAGCGGATGTGATTTATCAACTCACATTCGATTTCTGCAGCCGTTTCCTGCAAAAGGGTGACCGCACCATCGACCAGATGGTGCAGGCAGCCAGAAGCGGCAAGCAGAACATAGTGGAAGGGTGTGCAGCCTCAACAACATCAACCAAAACGGAAATTAAACTCATAAATGTGGCTAAGGCAAGCCTCAAAGAATTGCTCGAAGACTACGAAGACTATCTCAAAACCCGACATCATCAGCAATGGGAAAAGGGAAGCATCGAATATGAAACAATGCGCCAGTTGGGTAGAGACCATAACGATGCCGAATTTTTCATGAACATAGCCGCAACACGCCCGCCGGAGACAATAGCCAACATGGCTATAATACTGCTCAACCAGGCTGATTACCTGCTTTTCAAGCAACTCCAACGCTTAGAAAAGGATTTCCTTGAAAGGGGGGGCTTCTCAGAGCGAATGTCGGAGATGAGAAGAAAAAAACGAGGTTTTTAAAAACCTTAATGACCCTAAAGTCCTTAATGACCTTAAAGACCCTAAAGCCCCTAATAACCTTATTGACCCTAAAGGCCCTAAAAACCTTATTGACCCTAAAGGCCCTAAAAACCCTAATGACCCTAATGACCCTAATGACCCTAATGACTTTATAGTCTTAATTCAAATTCCTGGAAATTATTTTGCGGTTCAGATTAAAATTAGTAATTTTGACAGATATTACCTGAACCACGTGATTTGAAAAGGATTTTACTCATATTAGCCCTGACGTTTTCCGCCATGTCGGCATGGTGCGGTCCCGTAAAATGGGAGGAGGCATCACGTCCGGTCGACAACCAGGCTGTGCACCAGCAGGTGGAATCGGAAGGAGTTGAGATAATGGTCAAGGACGGATGGGTTTACGTGACAGCCACCCGCACCGTGACAATCCGAATATTCAGCATTCTTGGCCAGCCGATAATCACGGAAACCATGCAGCCGGGCACTTACCGTCTGCACCTGGCATCGCGCGGAATTTACATTCTCCGTGCTGGTTCAGCAACCCGACGTATCACGATTTAAACCATTATCATGAAATGCTATCTTGTGACAGGGGCCGCCGGATTCATCGGTGCAAACTTTGTCAAATACCTCATCGAAACTTACGGAAACGATGTCAGGATAGTCATTCTTGACGCTCTGACCTACGCCGGACACCTTGAAAGCATAAAGGATGAAATCGCTCTCCCCAACGTCACGTTCATCAAAGGTGACATCGGAGACTTCAATCTGGTGAGCGCTATTATCAAGGAACACAAACCTGACTACGTTGTCAACTTCGCCGCAGAATCACATGTTGACCGCAGCATCACGGGACCACGGATTTTTGTAGAGACCAACATTCTGGGAACACAGACCCTTCTGGATGCAGTCCGTGAGGCTTGGCGCTGTCCTGACAATTCCTATCTTCCCGGACACCGCTTCCTTCAGATCAGCACAGATGAAGTCTACGGTGCCCTCACCATTGATTTTACATCACCACAGCCGCTGCAGATGAATGCCGAAGTAAGCAGAGTGTGCTCACACCGCGGCAACCCCGAGACTTTCGGGAACGCCCTTTTCAACGAGCATACCCCACTTTCTCCCCGCTCACCCTACTCCGCATCAAAAGCATCGGCCGACATGCTTGTCATGGCTTATCACGAAACATTCGGGCTTCCGGTGAGCATCACCCGTTGCAGCAACAACTACGGTCCCTATCAGTTCACCGAAAAACTTATCCCCCTGATAATCACCAATATACTGAAAGGAAAGAAACTCCCTGTTTACGGTAAGGGTGAAAACGTGCGCGACTGGCTCTATGTCACCGACCACGCACGCGCAATAGACCTGGTGCTGACAAAAGGGAAACAGGGCGAGGTATACAATATCGGTGGACTCAACGAAAAGCAGAACATCAGCATAGTCAGGGAGATTATCGCAACTGTGTCGCGGCTTATCGCTGAAAATCCGGACTACCGGCATTTGAGCGTCCTCCCTGCAGAGGATATCAATGAATCACTGATAGAGTTTGTCACTGACCGCCCCGGACATGACCTCCGCTATGCCATTGACCCAACAAAGATTGCGGGTGAACTCGGATGGGTGCCACAGACTCCATTCTCCGAAGGGATCAGGCTTACCGTGAAATGGTATCTCGACAATCCCGGATGGATTGAATCCGTAACCTCTAAAACGTCAGAATCATGAAAGGGATAGTACTTGCCGGAGGAAGCGGCACCCGCCTATACCCCATAACAATGGGCATCTCCAAACAACTTATTCCGGTTTATGACAAGCCGATGATTTTCTACCCCATATCGGTTCTGATGCTGGCCGGCATCCGTGACATACTCATTATTTCCACACCTGACGATCTGCCGGGTTTCCGGCGTCTGCTGGGCGACGGCACAAGGCTCGGCGTCCATTTCTCCTATGCCGAACAGCCGCGTCCGGAAGGTCTTGCCCAGGCGTTCATCATAGGGCGTGAATTCATTGGTGATGAGGACGTCTGCCTTGTTTTGGGCGACAATATTTTCCATGGTCAGGGCTTCACGGCCATGCTCGAAAGGGGTGTAAGGAACGCGGCTGAAAGAAACACCGCCACAATCTTCGCATACCCGGTGAAAGATCCACACCGTTTCGGGGTCGTGACTCTTGATGATGACGGCATGCCGCTCAGAATCATTGAGAAACCTGCCGAACCGGAATCAAACTTCGCTGTTGTGGGGCTGTATTTCTACCCTAACGATGTGGTTGACATAGCCGCCCGAGTCACCCCCTCGGCACGTGGCGAACTGGAAATAACATCTGTCAACCATGCTTATCTTGAGCAAAAGAGACTTAATGTGGAATGTTTCGGACGCGGATTCTCCTGGCTGGATACCGGCACTGTCGACTCCCTGATGGAAGCCTCGTCCTACGTCGAGGCTATCCAGAAACGACAGGGATTCTTCATAGCCGCACTGGAAGAGGTGGCGTTCCGACGCGGATTCATTACCGCAGCACAACTGAAGAAACTCGCGGCACCTATGCTCAACTGTGACTACGGTGACTATCTCAACAATCTTGCCAACAGATGTCTGAAATCATGAACAGGCAGGAATTAAAAATGGTGACCCTCCCAAAAATCTGCGACCGGAGAGGAAACCTCACCTTCATCCAGAACGGTGACCATATCCCGTTTGACATGCAGCGCTGTTACTGGATCTATGACGTACCCGCAGGACGTCAGCGAAACGGACATGCGTTCCGGGAAGCATACGAACTGATAGTTGCCATGAGCGGCAGTTTCGAAGTGGTCATAACCCACCCCGACGGCACCGTTGAGCGACACCTGCTCAACCGTTCGTACTACGGCCTGCTTGTTCCTCCCATGACGTGGCGCGAACTTGACAATTTTTCCACTAACTCCGTCGCCATGGTGCTCACATCCACCACATACTCCCCCGAGGACTATATCCGCGACTTTGACACACTGAGGAAGGAGGTCTCCGATGAATAACCATTCCTTATCTCTGCTGAGCCACTGCCGGATAGTTGATCTTCCCAGAATCAGGCACGACAACGGGTCGCTCACTTTCGTACAGAATATTCCCGGCGCACTGTTTGATGTCAGACGGGTTTTCTACCTCTATGATATTCCGGGCGACTCAGAGCGTGGCGGACATTCCCATCATGAAGCGCGCGAACTGATAGTTGCGCTCAGCGGATGTTTTGACGTGACACTGCATGACGGACACGAAAGCCGCACATTCACGCTCAACCGCCCCTACAAGGGGTTATATATCCCTGCCGGGATATGGCGTTCGCTGGACAATTTCTCATCCGGATCTGTCTGCCTGGTGCTGACCTCCGAGAAATTTTCCGAGGCAGACTACGTCCGTGACTTCGACCGATTCCTTGAACTGACAGCCGAAAAACTCAACCCATGAAACAATTCGAGTTCCTGAATCTGGCAAAAGTCAATGCCCCTTATATGGACGACATCCGCCGTGCGGTTGACAATGTGGTCATTAGCGGCAGATACATAGGCGGTGAGGAGAATGCTCGTTTTGAACGCACTATGTCAGAAATCCACGGAGTTGAATATGCCGTGGGGGTCAGCAATGGACTGGATGCACTCAGGCTGATTCTTGAAACATACAAAATTCTGGGGCGACTGAACCCCGGCGACGAGGTGATCGTTCCCGCAAACACATATATAGCAACCGTGATGGCCATCATTCAGGCCGGTCTAACCCCTGTTCCCGTAGAGCCTTCACTACATACTCTCAACATTGATTCCGCTGCCATAGAACCTGCCCTGACTCCGCGCACACGCGCCATAATGACAGTGCATCTCTACGGTCGGGTGGCCTACGATGATACCATGCGTGAACTTGTCCGTAAACATAACTTGCTCCTTTTTGAAGATAACGCGCAGGCCATCGGGGCAGTTTCATCAACGGAAGGACTATATGGCAACTGCATGACCGGTGCCTTGGGCGACGCAGCGGCATTCAGTTTCTACCCCACAAAAAACATCGGTGCCATGGGTGATGCCGGCGCAGTGCTTACCCCTCATGCCGAAGTTGCCGAGACCGTCAGGGCACTTGCCAACTACGGCAGCGACCGTCGCTACCACAACATTTACAGCGGCTTCAACTGCCGGCTCGATCCAGTTCAGGCGGCTGTGTTGAACGTTAAACTGAAACATCTGGGTGAGGAATCAGCGCGCCGTCAGGCACTCGCGGCAGTATACGACCGTCACATCACCAACCCTAAAGTAACCAAGCCCGCTATCCCGGCATCTCCATCCGAACATGTGTGGCACCAATATGTTATCCTCGCTCCTGACCGCGACCGGTTCCGCAAGGATCTTGCCGCAAACGGCGTGCAGACCGACATCCACTATGCCACCCCGCCCCACCGTCAGCCCTGCTATGCCACCCGTTTCGCCTCGCTCCATCTCCCGGTCACAGACCGAATAGCAGACCATTGTATCTCACTCCCCATCTCACCTGCCACCACCCCGCAGGATGCCGAAGAGATAGCAGCCATCATAAACAGCCTCTGAGACGCTGTTCCGGATTACCCGATATCAGTTATTCAATCCACGCCATCCTGCAAGTTGGCTGACCATTGGTTTATCCACCCGACGACGGGGGTAGCATCCAGTGGGTTAAGATAGAAGAACTTCACTTTAAGCCATTTTTCCCCATTCTCATCAATCGCATAATCAAGGATAAGCAGTTCTTTTTTGTTGATGTAATTTCTCACATACCGCTGATTCCCGGAATGAACCGTAGGCTTCTGATACAAAATAAACAGGTTGGGCCCAGCCTTGCTATCCGCTCCGTTCTTAGGAGGGAAAACAACCGGCATACCCTTTTCCACCCATCCCGTTATCAATGACTCGGTAGATCCGGGTTGGGCTAAATCCTGCATCAACTCCATTTTCAGTCGATTTTCCGACTTGTCGATTATACGACCACCCCAGAAAAGACTCATCCACGGGATGTTGCTTAACGCAGCACTGAAGGAGGCTGAAACCGAGTCAGCATAAACCAACACGCGCAACTGTTTGGTCATGATTGCTTCAATCCCCGGCATCTGTTTCCCATCAACGAAGTGATAGCGAGGCTTAACCCGTTCATATTCCAACTCCACAACTGTATCTACAGAAAACGCTGATTTGTTCACCCAGGTGGTTATGCTGAAATCATCGTCCGGTCTGCTTAATTCCACATACAACCTGTCAGATGATTCCCCAATCAGACCACATTCCCAATTTGGTTCACATCCCGAAAAAAGTATGGCATTTGCGTGGTCAGAAATTGAATCAGGATAACTTTTTATACTTCCGAAATCCACATCCACCGTTGGATACTGACGGTTTACAATTTTCTCCGACTGACAAGACGTGCAAACCGCAATCGTTGCCGCCACGCACACTGACATGAAAAGTAATTTCTTCATAATATATTAATTTCCACAAGTCCACACAGAATCACACCAATGGTCTATCCAACCGGTAACGGTTGTCCCATCCGGTCTATGGATAAACTCCACTTTAAGCCACGTCTCACCGGTTCTGCTATCCTTAACATAGTCAAGAACCGAGAACTCCCCAACCATCTCGTTATCATACTGCCGATGATTTGACTGATCATCAGGCTGTTGATACAAGAAAAACACTCCGGCACCCGCTTTTGTGTTATTAGAAGGGTATACAACCAGAGTTCCCTTATCAACCCATCCTGTCACCAGGGATTCCGATATTGAACCTGACAAGTCCTGCATCAGTTCAACTTTCAGGCGGTTTTCCGACTTATCCACTATGGCTCCGCCCCAATACAAATCTTTCATGTATATATCATTAAGCACCGCACTGTATTCCGTTGCGACAGAATCGGCATACACTATTCCCGGAGCCGTTGATGACATGATTGTTTCTATATAACAATATTTGAACGGTCGTGATAGTTTGTAATGATAAACAGGCTCGGCAAGCCTTAAAGGGATCTCTCCAACAGAGTCAACAGCCACATCTGATTTATCAACCCACGTGGTGATACTGAAATCACTTTCAGGCTTACGGAGTTCCAGATAAAGACGATCCGCCGCTTCACCTCTCACATTGTACTGCCACACATCTCCGTCACAACCGGAGAACAGTATGGCATTATGCTCGCTGTACGTTGAATCCGGATAACTCCGCAGACTCTCAAAACGGACCTCCGCTGCGAAGCGTTTATGTCTACTCTCTGCTTTACAACAAATATTGCCGAACATCAACAGCACACCAAAAATCGTTATATATTTCTTCATGTATAACATAATTAACTTAATATCTACCCAAGAACAATAATAGTTCCGAAGTTCCACTCTTACTCATTACTTTATTTAAATTTTTCACAAATCCATCCCACTGTTTTGTATCTATTAGAATACATCCAGACGAAACTGGTTTTTCCTCCGAATGCCAACCGGCAAATCCGTCCAAATTTGTTCGGTGAACAAATATTCCATTCTTCTGAGTAGTAGAATAAGCGTCAAAAGGATTTGGATTTTTACCGTCAAGACAATTGACAGGTTTCCCATAGTTTAACCAGTAATTCTTTGGAATACTACCGGTCCCACTATATTCTCTATAAGATAAAGTGTAAACGCCATCAGCAATGGCACCATACTTCGCATAATCTGATGACATTGTAAAAGCCGTATATGAGGTAACATCATCTGCTCCTTCACTTCCACATATATAAGCAGTTGCCGTAATCGCTCCTTCACCATCGATATAACCTGATTTACCATTTTTCACTCCTAAAGTTTCGTTTCTTGAACCGATAACAACGACTGCAGTTTCTCCTAAATAATAACCCTTAATTTTATCTTCAATAAATGCTTCCTGAGACTCTATCCAATTAAGCCATCCTCTTTCATCCACATACCAATCTTCTCCGAGGGGGTCAATGATATTCGCTGGATTCGCTCCACAGAATGAATAATGGCTCATGGAGGGATATTCTGAGAATTTGGGGTCTCCGGATTTCATGTCACACAGGACGGGATCGTGCATGCGGGCGGTGTTGTCGTAGAGGTTCAGACCGGACTGGCTCATCCAGTGATTGCCAATGTGGAGGCGGTCGGTCTTGGGGGTCATATCGTTAGTGCCGTCTGACTTGTAGTCGCAGGGGAGGATATAGGGAGTGCCGGAAGGATAGAGTCCGGTGCGTTGCACTGTCTCACCACGGCTGTTGACCACCGCCATCACCGAACCCTGTAGGTTGCGCAGATACTGATAGTGCTCGCCGGAGGTCACATCGTAGTAGCCGGTGGAGGTGTTCAGACGGAACGATTTGTTATCAGCCTCAAAGTTGCCGTAGAACGAACACCCTTCGGTGACCGAGCGGTTGGAATATTTTTTCATGGCAAGAGAGAAATGATTTGTTAGTGTTTGGCAAATATATGGAATTTCTATCTAACCTGCAAGTTTTCCGTGTATTTTGAGGTTTATTCATTGCCCGGGAGCCGTTTTTCCTGTTATCTTTGCAGCACCACAGTCATTCCGGCATTTAACATTTTTTTAACAACCGATAAGAACTATTGAGTCTGATTCTTTGTTAGAAATACAGAAAAACGAAAAACATATACAATAACCAAATTAAAAGTATAATATTATGAATACAGCACCTCTACAAGGCTTGAAAGTAGTAGACTTCACAGAAGTTCAGTCCGGTCCTTCTTGTACACAAATGTTAGCATGGCTCGGAGCCGATGTAATAAAAATCGAACGTCCCGGAGTTGGTGACGCAACACGTAAGGAACTTCAGTTCAATCCTGATCTGCCCAGTTACTACTTCCTGCAACTCAACAGCGACAAGAAATCTCTTACTCTTGACGCTAAAACACCTGATGGCAAGGCTATTCTTACCAAACTTATTAAAGAATGTGATATCTTCGTTGAAAACCTGCACCCGGGTGCAATGGATAAACTGGGCTTCAGTTGGGAAGCCGTTCATGCCTTGAACCCCCGCTGTATTTATGGTACTATCAAAGGTTTCCCTGTTTCTTCAAAATACAAAGATCTTAAAGCATACGAACCTATCGCACAGGTGACTGCAGCAGCCGCTTCAACCACCGGCTGGTATGACGGCGAATACAACATCCCTACCCAGAGTGGTGCCGCTCTTGGTGACTCAAACACAGGTATGCACCTGTTGATTGGTTTGCTCGCCGCTGTTGTTCAGCGTGAAAAAACCGGTGAAGGTGTTTACGTTTATCAGTCAATGCACAACGCATGTCTTAACCTCTGCCGTATTAAGACCCGTGACCAGTTGACTCTTGACAAGATCGGTTATCTGACTCAGTTCCCGCAGTATCCCGATGGAAAATTCGGTGATTGTGTTCCTCGTTCAGGTAACATCGAAGGTGGTGGTGTTCTCGGTTGGACATATAAATGCAAGCCCGCCGGCGGTTATGACACCGAACTTGACGCCAACAACTATGTCTACATTGTTCTTCAGCGCGGCGCGAAAGATTTCGAACTCTTCTGCAACGCTGTAGGCTTCCAGGACTGGTTGACCAATCCCGACTTCAACACTGCAGACGCACGTGACCGTCACAAACAGGAAATCTATCAGAGAGTTGGTCAGTGGACTGCTGACAAAACCAAATATGAGGTTACTGAAATCCTCGGTAAAGCAGGTGTTCCTGTAGGTCCCGTTCTTTCAACCAAAGAAATGATGACTGATGAAAGCCTTTATGACGGCAACACTCTCGTCCGCATCAACCAGGGTGGTGAAATCGGTGAATTCGTAACCGTAGGTTGCCCCTTCACAATGTCAAACTACCAGCCTACTTATGGTCCTGCTCCTGAACTCGGTGGCAACACCACTGAAGTGCTTACCTCTCTTGGTTACACTCAGGCTGAGATCGACGAATTCGCTAAGAACGGTACAACCGCTCCCGCTCCCAAACCTGCCGCTCCCGCAGCATCAACTGCCACAGCACAGAAATAAACCTTGACATACCGGCGACTTGCGGATAATCCGTGAAGGATCTCCGCAGGTCACCCTTTCATATTATAACTTACAACACGTTAAAAAAAAATTCTCTTATGAGCACAACAACTAATACCACTTCAACAACCCCTGCCGCTCCCAAATTTCCGGAGCAGGTAACCGGTATGTATATTTTGGCAGAATCACTTCGCCGTCTCGGACTGATGGATGTATACGGTCTGGTGGGTATCCCCGTGACCGAAGTAGCATACGCAATGCAGAAAATAGGCATGAATTACTACGGATTCCGTTTTGAACAGCAGGCAGGTATGGCAGCCGCCACTCATGGC
The DNA here is from genome assembly GCA_947175645.1 of uncultured Porphyromonadaceae bacterium. Classification (GTDB taxonomy): domain Bacteria; phylum Bacteroidota; class Bacteroidia; order Bacteroidales; family Muribaculaceae; genus CAJUPY01. The sequence goes on along the minus strand of CAMWNP010000005.1, from coordinate 12,845 downwards.
TACCTCACCGGCAAACCCGGTGTATTGCTGACTGTTTCATCTCTTGGATTCCTCAACGGTCTGACAGCAACAATCAACGCAACCGTGAACTGCTATCCTATGATACAGATTTCAGGTGCTTCAGATCCTCAGATGGTTGATATGGACATGGGTACATACGAACAACTCGACCAGTTGAACGCTGCCCGTCCCTATGTTAAGGCAGCATTCCGTTGCAGCCATGCCAAAGACATCCCTGCTGCCGTAGCACGTGCATATCGTGCAGCCGTAAGCGGTCGTCCCGGCGGTGTATATATCGACATGACAACTCCCGCCCTCGGTGAAGTCATGGATGCAGCAGAAGCAGAAAAACTTTATTTCTCACCTGTTGACGTCTACTCAAAGGTCGCTCCTAACGCTGATGCGGTGACACGCGCGGCACAGACAATCGCAGCAGCCAAGAAACCTGCCATCCTCATTGGTAAAGGTGCTGCACAGGCTCAGGCCGAAGATCTGATCAAACAACTCAGCGACACCTACAAGATTCCGTATCTGGCAATGTCTATGGCCAAAGGTGTTCTTCCTGACAAAGGCGATCTGAGTGCGCTTTCATGCCGCTCAACAATCATGGAGCAGGCCGATGTGGTAATCGTTATAGGCGCACGTATCAACTGGATGCTCTCATTCGGTAAAGGTAAATGGAACCCGAATGTCAAATTCGTACAACTCGATGTTGAGCCACGCGAAATTGACCGTAACGTTCCCGTAGCCGCACCCGTTGTCGGCGACATGAACGAATCACTGAAGGCAATCCTGGCCGAACTGCCCAAATACAAAACTGCGTTTGACCCCACATGGGTTCCTTCACTCCAGGCTGAAACAGCAGAAAAGAACAAGAAATTCGAGGCTCGTCTGCAGGCTGCAGCAACCGCTCAGCCCATGAACCACTGGACAGCCTTGAGCGCAATCAAACCTATTCTTGAATCCAACCCCGACGTTATCCTCATCAATGAGGGTGCCAACACTCTGGACGACACACGTGACACTGTTGACATGGCACTTCCCCGCCACCGCGTTGACTGCGCATCATGGTCAATCATGGGTATGGGTATGGGTTCCACAATCGGTGCTGCCGTTGCAACAGGCAAGAGCGTTGTTGCCGTGGAAGGTGACTCTGCCTTCGGTTTCTCAGGAATGGAATTCGCAACAATCTGCCGCTACAAACTCCCCTGCACGGTAGTGATCTTCAACAACGGAGGTATCTACAACGGTGTGGGTGTGAATCCCGGTGGAACAGACGAACCTGCTCCAACAACCCTTGACATCAACGCACGTTATGACAAGATGGCCGAGGCTTTCGGCGGTGCGGCATACTACGTAAGCACACCCGATGAACTCACCAAGGCTCTCACCGAGGCAATCGCTTCAAAGAAACCTGCACTGATAAACGTTCAGTTGGCAGCCGACTCCGGTAAGGAAAGCGGACACATCGGTTACCTCAACCCAACTCCTCTTATCGACTACACCGTCTGATAGGAATATCATGGCCAACGGATCCGGCGGAGGGCTGAACCAGCCTCTCTCCGGAATCCGGAAACCATAGAAATCCGTCGCCCCGGCCGTCTGACCGGAAACTGACGGCGGATTCTCCCTAATCAACTATTTAAATCACTAAATTCAATTTATCATGACACACATCATTCTATACGCCATCGTGCCTATCGTCGTGATCATGCTCGCCGGTTACATTGCCGGTAAAAAGGGAGCCTTCAGCGGTGATGACGCAAAAAAATTCAATAAAGTAGTGCTTGACTTCGCATTGCCGGCCGCACTGTTCGTTTCTATCGTGCAGTCATCACGCGAAGACCTTGCCAAAGACATCAACCTTACCATCGTATCGTTGCTGGGTATAATGGGCTGTTTCATGCTCGTATACTTCATTTTCAAATACTGCTTCAAGAAAAACACCGGTGCGGATGCCGCCATCAGCGCCTTGATCAGTGGTTCACCAACAATCGGCTTCCTCGGATTTGCCGTTCTTGAGCCTATCTTTGACTCTACAGTAGGTCTTCCCGCAGTTGCACTTGTGGTTGCCATCGTAGGTATCGTGGTCAACGCCGTCGGTATTCCCGTGGGACTTTCACTCATGAACGCATCCCTTGCCAAACAGGGAGCCGCGAACGGCGGTAAAAAAGAATCAGCATGGAAACCCGTGCTCCACGCGTTGGCCCAGCCTGTGGCCTGGGCTCCTATCCTCGCCGTTGTATGGGTCCTCGCCGGTATACCCTGGCCTAAAGAACTCAGTCCTTCATTTGACCTGATGGCTAAAGCCAATGCCTCAATGGCAGTGTTCTCAGCCGGTATAACCCTTTCTGCAATCAAAGTGTCAATCAACTGGCAGGTGATCCTCGGTTCAATCCTCAAGATGTTCGTAATGCCCGCAGTGGTGCTCATCCTCGGACTTCTCTTCCACATGGATCCCGAAAATCTGAAAATGCTCGTTGTGGCAGCAGCGCTTCCCCCGGCCTTCTCAGGTATCATCATCGCTGACGAATACAACACTTACGTTGCAACCGGTACTTCTTCCCTCACATTAAGTGTAATCCTGTTTGTCGTAACCTGTCCTCTCTGGATCTGGCTCACTGACATAGCCATCAAAGCATTCTAAAACTCTTCTTTGAATGACGAAATAACACCGCGAGAGGGTGTGTCGAAATGCAATTTTGACACACCCTCTTAAGGTTTGTCAGGATAGGCCAGATGCAAGACGCTGAGGATGAGGCTGATAGGAGCATACCTAAGTATGTGACCGAAGCCGAATTCCGAAAGCAACGACTCAGATGGCTTATTATGACACACCGCCCCGCCTGCGTTTTTAAGTATGTGAAACGTCACTCCAGCCCGTTCAGAAAATTATCCACACAATGCTTGGTGGCATGGAACTGCGTAACCTCATAATCAGCGATCTCCTCCACGAAAAACGGATCCTGAGCGATAATCTCCCGGGCCTCCGCCTCAGTAGCGGCATTGCATAGAATCACGCCCCCCACCCTTGGTTCACGCGGACCGGAAACCACCAGTTTCCCGGCCTGATAAAACCTGTCCAGAAACTCGCGGTGCGCAGCCAAAAACCGCTCCACCTCAGCCAACGGCTTCTTATAAGTTAATTTGAAAATGAACATAACATTTAATATTTTCTGCAAAGATACGCATTTTATCACGAGAAACCCACAAGTCCGAATAATACATCGTTGCGAAAATTTTTCCTCATCATGAAGAAATTCATTATTTCTCCAAATTGGGATACGCCCAATTATCTTTAACTCGCAATTCAGACGCAACGCAACAAAAAAGTCACGGTAATAGAGTTTCAAACCACTTCAAATGACATAATGAGCGATAAAAGTCTTTCTCCTATGGTAGAAAGCGCTAAGATGTTAGGCACTGAGTCCGAATTCCGAAAGCAACGACACAGATGGTCTATTATGACACACCGCCCTTTATGAGTAAAAGACACGGAGCCTTATGGCTGAAACCGCAGGCTCCGTATTGTAAATGATTTATTCTCGTATGAGGACTTTTTTATCGCCTATGATGTAAAGTCCGGGAGCAAGGGTGCGGATGTCATCAGCCGATGCATTGCGTTTCAGGCATACCCCCTGAAGATTGAAGATATCAACCTGTTTGGTTTCATCGCCCAAGATTTCATCAATGCCTGTAGTGAAGTCATGTACCGTAACTTCGCACTCATTTCCATATGGGCCGGCAACAGATGAAACTGTCGCGTGTCCATAATCTATGGCTTTAACTTTTCCTTCATTATCGACCTCAACAATATTCGGATCGCTTGAAGACCATACAATATCCTGAGGCATTTCTCCCGGAGCCACAACAACGGTTGCCGAGAGTTGCGCTGAGCGACTAATGATTAAATCAATCTCTGTGGGATTGAGGTGGACTCCACACCAAGTTGTGTTCGTGAACTTATTCCAGGGTTCAATATCCTCATACTTATCTTTCTCCGAAAGAAGGGCATAGAGAGTTGGTGTCGAGTAATCGCTAAAGGCGTTTTCCGATGCACTAACTGGTTCATCCGTCAGGTAGATAACCGTTTTAAGATTCGGAGTTTCGCCAAATGCTTTTTCGCCAAGCGAAGTCAATCCGGCTGGAAGCGTAACAGTTCTCAGGTCATTGCAGTTGAAGAATGCATTATCGCCAATCGAAGTTACACTTTCGGGAACGTTGATCGATGTGATGGCAGTTCCCTCAAAAGCACTCTGAGGAATTTCCGTTATCTGAATATCGTTGGCAAAAGTAATCTCTTTGAGGTTACTGCATCCCTTAAAGACGCTACTGCCGAGAGATTCAACATTGTGGGGTATCTTAATATCCTCTATACCGGTCAATCCTCCGAGTCCTGAGGTACCGATAGTAGTCAAGGTTTCCGGAAGTTCCACGGAAGTGACCCCGCTGCCGGCAAGGCCGTAGTCACCAATCTCGGTGACATAATAAACCGAGCCGTCGGAATTCACGACGGAAGGAATAACAAGTTTGCCGGAAAGGTCAGAATTACCATAGTTGTCGCTCGTACCGGGCAAAGTCTTAACCGTTCCGTAGTCATCGCCCTCTTGTGTAGTCAAAATCACGTACTTCAAGCCGCCGTCTTCAAACTCATCTCCGGCCTTAGCCAATTCCTTCATTGAAATCAGCGTTTCTCCGGCAGGAGCAATGCCGGTGTAAGTGCCTGTATTGGATACGAGTTCATTATTTATATACAAGAGGCATTCTTGATTGGCAATGTGGCTTACCGTAAATTCATCTCCCTCATGCAAATGGAGTTTGGAATTATCGGAGAGATTATTTTGCGTAGATAATGACTTCGTTTTATGAATCGCCGGAGTCCCCTTAGTAAGCACAAGATTCTCCCCGGCTATAATGCGTGCATGATTATAAAACTTGTCATGATCATATACAGGATATTCCGAATTGTTGGGAGTATACCAGTGACTGCGGCCATTATTCGCGAGCAGATTGCCCACCTCGCCCGAAGCAAATTGCTCTGCCGTCTTAGTTGAGTAATTAACCATCTGCTTATCTTCATCAGCACGGATAAATGTGTTGACAGCGGAAGTGAAGGGCAGTCGGTCATACTGAGGATTAAAGGTCGAGATGCAATTTCTTACGTCAAAGATGTCTGAATCACATTCGCCGGGGCACTCTCCGAAAGGTTGCCCCGGATAGATTGTTCCTTCATCATCTACCGCATAGACCGAACCGAGAAATGAACAGTCAGAAAACTTCAGCCCCAGATTATCATCCTCCATCTTGAGCCCGACAACAAATCCGCCCATATAAGGCTTCAGGAGGGAGGAGTTTTCCTCGTCTCCGTCTTCATCGTCATAATCCATCTTCATGACGTATCCAACCATCTGAACATCTGAAACGCAACCTGAAAATTCGGTGTTCCGAGCCCAAACAGAATATCCGGCAAGGTTATACCCGAATTTATTGTCCATATTCAGAGAGCCGGAGACTTTACAATTGACAAACTTAACGTCGTTTGTGGTGTAAGCGAAAATAACCAGGTCCTGAACCATAGCACCGTCATTGACCATATCACCGATGACTGTCATGTCAGTAAACACGGCATTTTGCGCGTGAATCATGAGCGGTTTATTATTTGTCAACTTGATTGTTCCTCCCGTGATTGAGCCCACAAACGGAGATGACGAGCCAAACGGTTCAAAATCAGCAGATGAATTAACTTCTCCAATCACCCGGAAATGGAAAGCGCTACCGCCTGAATTGTTCACCAGGCTGCTTGCCGCATCAAGGTCATCGGAAGTGCGAATTACATAATAGCCGTCTTCATCCTGAGGCAGAGTGGAGACTTCATGGATGTCGTAGAGATATGATTCCTTATCATCCGATTGGAAATGAACGCTTTGCCGCCCGGCAGGAACGGAAATGAACGCTTCGGTCCAATCGTCAGACATACACCCAATGTTTTCTTCGCCCTCAATCATGATTCTGAGATCTCCTTTATAGGTAAAAGAGATAATTGTCGGCGCGTCATTGTCAGTAATCAATTCCATATTAGAATGTTGCACCAACATTGATTTATAGGTCAGTTTTGCCATCAGCCGATTGTTATTTGATTTATCCGGCTGATATGCACCACAGGCTTCATCAATCTTAACGGCAATCCGTTGACGAGATTCCGCTGAGACAAGTTCTTTGGTAGGATTCCAGGTAACAACATATATGGAGTCCTTGCTATTGCGGGCGAGTTCTTCAAGGGTATCAAAGGTTTGACCATTAATCTGAAGTTCGCCATCCTTGACTACGGCACGCTCGGTGAAGAACCCGAAGATGTTTGTGTCATCCGTATTATTGTTCTTGAAGGAGGGCAATGTGGCAGTCGTTACAGACTGTAACTCATAGTTATTTCCCCCGTAGCCGCAGAATGCGAAATTGAGCGGTTTCCAATTCATCCATCTCATTTCGGCATAACCGTCTGAGGCATTGCGGTGAAAACGCACCTGAAAATCGTTGGCAGTCACTATCTGGCTGTAACTCATCCAGTCATATGACGAAGAAAAGGTCATATCACCAATTTCAAGAGAGCCGTTTTTGAGCATGACGTCAAAGAAAAATATACCCAATCTGTCTTCGGAAGAATTTTTATCAAACCGGCCATTGAAGGCATAATCAGTTTGACCGGCGTTAGTTACGGTTTTCCAGGTAAGCGCACCGGTATACTCCCAGTCACCTGACGGAAGGTTTTTATCTGAGTAATATCTCTCGGCCAGACTGATGCCGTCTGAGTGAATGGCATTCTTATTGTCGGGCAATGGGTTTAAATAAGTGAATCGCTCCTGCCCCGGAGTCAGACCATTGTAAGAGACATACAGGGCCGACGCACCGAACTCCTCCTTAAAATGCTGTATGCCTGACAGGCGGTAAGTCCTCTTTTCCGGTGGATTCATCATCTGATGCCCGAAGATAGAGCCGAGATATTTTGTTACGGTAACAGTATATTCTTTTGCTGAAAAGTTGTTCTCGTCTGTCATCGTCAGTCCGTCCTGACGGTTAGTGGTCAGGACTCCGTTTTCAACCGTCACGTTGAAAGGATTGTGTTCGCCATTGAGCGCCGTTCCGATATCGTTGATATAATAGGGCATGTTAGGCTGCGTATATGTTACCGAGCCTATTGTTTGATATTGTTTAGGTTGGTGGCCTCCATTGCCAAGACTGGTTACGTTGCCACGAATAGTAATTTCTCCCGAACGAGAATCGAACAGAACACCACCCCCGGCTATACCCGGCTCACTTACAGGAGACCCCGACACTAATTCGCCACCGTTGCCACCTTCAAGGTAACTGCCGGGGCGTACTCCGTTGAGTTGTCGCGACCCCGTCTCTCCTTCGGTATGACCTTTGCCTGAGAAGTTTTTCTGACCCCAGTAGCCGTTACGTCCTGTATAGAGTCCGCTGCTTGTCAGGTACTCACCGGCCTCTTTATATTCAGCACCGGCGGCAGAAATAATCGGAGTGGTCCAGCCATATTGAAATTTAGCATAGCCGCCTGAAATACCAAACTGACCGGCATAGCCGTAGCCTGTGCCACCGCCACCGCCGTGTCCACCATGTCCTGATGCGCTTGTCGCTTTGCCGGTTTCGGATGAACCGAGTGAGCCGAAGCCGCCGGCACCACCGCCTGAGCCACCGCCACCGATACCGGCTGCGGGATATCCACCGCCACCGCCGCCTTGACTGCCGGGAGAGCCGTAGGCTGAATAAGGTCCACCCCATGTGTCGCCGCTATAGTGTGCCGTTTGGTTATCAACTTCAAGATTGAGCCACGAGCCTTTCTTTACTCCGGCAGCATTATAACCGTAATTCTTGGGGCTACTATCAGATCCGACAAGGTCAAAATTATATACCGTCTTGCCATTATCAGTGTGTTCGACACCGGTACCTCGACCACCTACGGCAGTCAAAGTCACACCTTTGTCAATGAAGATATTACCGCACTGTTGGCTCGGTTGACCATAGTTAGCGTAGGAATAATTACCGGCATTGTCAAACACGTTGATTGCACTACCGCCATTGCCTCCGTTGCCACCGATACCAGCCCCGGCACCGCCGGCACCATTGTTATATTGCATAAACCTGTCCTCGCCATAAATCCTCACATTCGGCTGTCCGGCATTTCCGCCGTAGGCTGTAACGGTGCAGGAACTTTGACCTTGCGAGGGCATGATGCGGAGTGACGCCCCCTTAGGCACATAAATGCCGGCACCGCCACCAAGATAACCTTTTGCGTCGCCACCTCTGACGTTGAGAGTTTTATAAACTCCGATAACGACATTACCCTTAATGGTAATGGCCGGTCCTCCACCTTGATTCATCAAGATATTACTCTCAATGAACTCATAATAATGGTTTTGACCGTCCTCCCCGAGGGTAAAGGGAATGGGGTCATTACAAGCGTAGGCGGTATGCTTCGTATAAGTCACACCGTCAATGGCAATCTGGTCAGCAGCCTTAGCCGAAAGACTAAACAGGAGAACAGAACCCAACGCCAGTATTATAGTTAATAATTTAGAAGGAATGATCATATAAAGAAATGAGATAATTATTATACAAAAATCCGTGAGCCAACCATGCCACGTCTTTGTTGAGGGGCGTAGGAAACCTTTGATGCAGATGTAACAATAGCGACCCACGCATATGCGTGAGAACCACTATGCTATCTCTTGCATCGATTTGCAATTTCTTACATTTTCAACAAACAAGATAAGCATAACGCTTCTTATTTTCAGAATGTCGCGGAGCGGTCATTATCGCCTATGCGCTTGCGAAGCAAGAGACTTTTCCGACTTCAAATATACGAAAAAATTATGAAATGTCTGACACCTAACGGATAAAAGAAAAGGTTAGTGAATTTTTGCATTTTTAGCGCAGAAGCAATAAGAAATGTTAGCGTGGGGCGAGATATGAGCAAGAGGCTGCGCCTATTTTGACACAGCATCACGTATGAGAAAATTATCAGAAGTGCATCTTTCAGTCTATCTGATCTTCACTTTCCCTTCTTTTGCATCTATCCTCTGCGACAATCCCGCCGAGAACCGAGTCGAAAATATGTTTGAAACGATCGGAATATTCATCGCTGAGATACTCCATAGGGTCCAATCCTGCGAGATCCACTCCGGAAAGAGGGGTTTGCTCATTTTTGTTGACAACAACCGGACCACATATATTCGTGAGTATGTAGGGGGCGCAGTCATCGACCATGTCCAGACACTCCGGATCATCGACATAATCCTTACACCTTTCTCCCGTGGCCAAAACCCTCAACAGATATAAGACTGTCACCTCAGGGTCATCGTCATATACTGCAACGACGCTGTCTCCTTCCTCCGGCTCAAACACGTCCCGTTCATAGAAACCGCCGAAGCGCATATAAGCCGTACCGCTTCTGCGAAGATCCAGGTCGAGACCGATCAACTCCTCCAGGCCTATAGTTGTGGCACGCAGCAAGTTAGGTTTGGTCCGAAGCGGCTTCATGCTTTCAAGATAAATGGATATGCGCAGCCTGGAGTTCGGATTTCCATACCGCCGGAAGCCGGTGATCTTCGCACTCAATTTATCAGCGTAACCGGCATCAAGCAATCGTGCCAATTCCGCATTGTCACTCCGCGGCACATAACCCAGAATCAGGTCAAAATCAAAATTGTCAGGATCACCATCATAGTCATCAGCCAGCGCTATGGCAACGGCATTGGAATCATGAGGGTTAGATCGTTCGCGCACCAGGGCTACTTCCGCACCCTCATGAAGTTCTTCCCATATTTCATCATCCGGACCAATATGAAATGATACTCCGGCGATGACGCACTCCTTGAACAACACTCGCTGATATGCAAATTCAGGCTCCTTGTAGCGAAACTCTTCCACCCGGTTTTGATGCTTCATTCTTCACTTATTTCTTTAAGATAACGGTATGCCCTCAAATACTTGTTTAACCGCACGACGGCCTCGGGCGACATCTCATCCAGGCGCATCAGATCAAGATTATCCTCCAGATCATGAATCTTCACTATCCGTCCAAGCGGATTCTTCCCTGCTCGTGTCACAAAATCCTCATACTTCTCGCCATCACGTTTTGTAACGGCAATGACTCCGTCAACAACCCGGCGCGGGAACCCTTCGCGCAGCAGATAATCCGCAGTGACATCCGTGTCTTCGATTATGTCATGCAGGAGCGCCACCATCTTTTCCTCATCGGTCGTGCATTTCATTGCAACCCGCATGGGATGCTGAAAATAGGCACTGCCACCCTTATCACGCTGTCCGCCATGTTTGACCACACACAACATCGCTGCCTTGTCAAGCAGTTGTGCCGACTGTTCTTTTGTCATAACTGATTAATTATGTACCCTCAAAAACTGATTACAATGCAAAGATAATAATAAAAAACGGGAAAAACCTGAATACGTTCCAACCCCACGTGACAATAAAAAAGAGGCTGTTCAAAATTCCAAATTTTTGAACTGCCCCTTAAGATTTGTCAGAATAGGTCAGATGTTAGGCGCTGAGGATGAGGACGATAGGAGCATACATAAGTATGTGACCGAAGCCGAATTCCAAAAGCAACGACACAGATGGCCTATTATGACTCACCGCTCCATTTATTCAATCAATTCAGTATCACACCATTATTCTCATAGCAAAGATTCACGCTGGGTTATCTCCGCATCTGTCATGGTGTAACCCTCCAGACTCCCTTCCTTGGCCTGAATGCAGATGTAGCACATCTTTTCATCGGAAGTGCATTTTATGTTTCTGTCGCAATTGGTAGCCACCCTTACAACTGACCCCTCCGCAACGTCGAAGACATCGTCATTGACCTGGAATTTGCCGGAACCTGAAAGGATGATGTAGTTTTCCTCATTTCCCTTATGGCTATGAAAGAAAGGAATTGATTCACCTTTTGAAAGTGTACCGAAAGATATTTCACAAGAGGTTGCACCTGTTGCATCCTTTACAAACTGTTTGCCCTCGAAGTCATGCAAGGAACCTACGGAGGCATGTGCGAACTTTTCGCCGCTGTTGAGAATCTTGATTTCGCTCATGATTTATTATTATTAAATTTATTTACTAACTTTGCAGAAGTAATTCGCTTTCTTTTTGATAGCGCAAAGTTAATGCTTGAACCCCGGAAAAACAAGAAGTTTCCTAAAGCAAACAGACTTACCGTCAGGTAACCATTATTGAAAATGAGCAACTTGCAGATACAAGAAAATTTAAAAAAATACACAAATATCGAAACGTGCCCTGTCAGGAATATGATTTCTCGCTTCTCAGGGAAATGGTCTATATTGATTCTATGCATACTCGCAGAGAACGAAAAGACCCGGTTCAATCAAATAGGGCGTGCAATTCCGGATATTTCACCCAAAGTTCTGACATCAAACTTGAAGACACTGGAGGAAGACAATCTGGTTAAAAGGGAATTATTCCCTGAGATACCGCCACGAGTGGAATATTCATTGACCGAAAAAGGGAAAACTCTTATACCCATATTGCATAATCTGATAAATTGGGCGTGTGAGAATAGGGAATGATGAAGCCTGAGGTATATGACAGAATACTGGATTGCCGATATTATAACGGAGAGAACAATCCACCCGCCGAAACCAACACCATGTTCTGGAACTATGAACACTTGTGGGCCCGGGGAACAGACCGGGATTGGGAGTGCGAAAAAGATCAACTGAAGCAACTGGGTTTATGGGAGTGGCTTCATAACAACGACGGCACACCCGCCGCTTTGAAGTGCTTACTGTTTAACCGCTACTGTCACTGGATAGGACTCTACGGACAACCCGAAGGATTTATCCGCTGGTATAGTGAGAACTATGTAGAGCCTGCGCTGACTAACAGACAACGGAAAGCGATAATATCTGAAAATAAATCATTGACAAAGCAAGGGGGCTGAAAAATGGAGAAAAGTGGTAAGGCGAAACCTCCGGAACGTAAGCGTGGAGGGCGTTATCGGCTTGCCGCTTGCGCAGCAAAAACGCTTCGTAGTCGAATTTGTTTGCGGGATTCTTTCTGATTAAGGCACCTTCCGGCGATGACTTTGCCATAGCAAAGAAATGCTGAGCCAACCTTGAAGCCGGGCAGGTTTTCATTGCTTGTAAGCATAGCGACGTTGTTGATTACAACGGAGTTGAAATTGATGGGCAGTTGCCAATCTGAAGGTTGAGGTCGGAAAAAGAGAAGTCCATAACTTGCTGATGTTTTTAGCGAAGTTATGGACTCTATAAGATGCGCGAAAAGACGCTTATTTATTTCGGTAGTCAATATTTCCTACGATGTCTTCCGGAGTACAATCTAAAGGCATTTCTTTAGTAAGAATAAAATGCCAAACATTTTGTTTGCCTTTCATCCCATTAATTTCTGTTATTATTATGGCATCCTTATATTCCCACCCACGCTTTGCCATATATGAAAACACACTCATTGGTGAAGCAAATGACATCTTTTTGTTGGTTTCCGAATCATAAATCCAGCCATCAGCATTTTTAGCCTTGTCGGCTATGCCAAAATCCACGACTGCATTAACGTCTCCTTTAAAAAGATTATACTGCACACACATAACTTCACAATAAACCTTCATAGTCGTTGGTGAATCTTGTACTTGTGCTTTCGCAATAATAACTGTTGCGAAAAGGCACATAATAACGTTTAGAATTTTTCTCATTTCTATATTAATTTATTACTGTCCGCTAAAAAAAATTTGAGTAGGAATAAAATTAGGTCTGATTCCATTTGCAGGAGTCAGACCTTTTAGT
>CAMWNP010000004.1 GCA_947175645.1 uncultured Porphyromonadaceae bacterium | reverse complement strand
GCAAAGGTAATATGGGAAACGGCTTTTCCGACGAAAAAATGTCAGAGGGGGTGAGGTGGAGAGTCTGACAATTTCACAGGTGTTTGCTCCGGTGGGTCAGGGAGTTACGGGGGTGTTTCCGGGGGTGAAATTGTGCGGAAAAAGTGCAAAAAATATGGGTCGGACGGATCAGACTGGTCAGACTGGTCGGAGTGTGGGTGATGGAGGTGCATGCGTGATTTAATCGGCGTCTTGCCATGCCCTTGGTCAGAGTCGGCCGTAGACCTACGGAGTGATCTACACCTCTAATGTGGATTTATATAATACGGGCGCAGCCACCGTTAATGGCGGTGGCTGCGGACTATTGAATATAATAGCATTGAAACTCGGTTCCGGATTTGACCTTCTCGGCTTCCGGGTAATTATGTTAGTTTTGTTTTATTATCTGGTTATTTGACTATCAATTTTCCAAAAGGTTTAATCGGGTCAGCATTTTTTCAAAAAAAAATTGTAATTTTGTGTATGACTTTGAAAAATGTCAGGTTATAAACTGCGGATATTGTTCAAAGTCAATGGATTACGTACGTTTTACAACTGTCTGCAAGAATAAGATGAAAATAGCGATAGTAGGTGCCAGTGGCGCCGTGGGTCAGGAATTGCTCCGAGTGCTTGACGAGCAGTATTTTCCAGTGACAGAACTTCTTCTTTTTGGATCATCCCGCAGCGCGGGTTCAACTTACATGTTCCGTGGCAAGGAGATAACGGTCAAGGAACTCCGTGACAATGATGATTTCAAGGGGGTTGATTTCGCATTTGTGTCAGCGGGAGCATCCACATCGCGCCAATATGCCGAAACCATCACCCGTCACGGTGCAATCATGATTGACAATTCAAGTGCATTCCGCATGGATGACGATGTGCCATTGGTTGTTCCGGAGGTTAACGGCGCGGATGCGCTGAGTGCGCCACGCAACATCATCGCTAACCCTAACTGCACTACAATTCAGATGGTTGTGGCATTGAAACCCATCTATGATCTTGCGGGAATCCGTTCTGTGCATGTGGCCACCTATCAGGCGGCGAGCGGAGCCGGAGCGTCCGCTATGGCTGAACTGGAGAAGCAGTCAGCCCAACTGGTTAACGGTGAAGCCCCCACGGTTGAGAAGTTTGCATTCCAACTGGCGTATAATGTCATTCCTCACATTGATGTGTTCACCGATAACGGCTACACCAAGGAGGAGATGAAGATGTATCACGAAACAAAAAAGATCATGCACGCCCCCGGACTGAATGTATCCGCCACCTGTGTCAGGGTTCCGGTTATGCGGGCACATTCCGAGGCGATCTGGGTAGAGACGGAACGTCCGGTCAGTGTTGAAGAGGCGCGCGAGGCGTTCAGCGAGGCTCAGGGAGTTGTTCTGATGGATAACCCCGGTCAAAAAGAGTATCCGATGCCGCTGTTCCTGGCAGGAGAGAATCCTGTTTATGTGGGACGTGTCCGCAAAGACCTGACGAATCCTAACGGACTGTCGTTCTGGACAGTATCGGACCAGATAAAGAAAGGAGCGGCACTTAATGCGGTGCAGATAGCGCAGTACATACTGGCATCGCGTTAATCCTATCCAAAAAATTCTCCACTACCTTAAATATCCTCACTCCGCCATGATAACAGCCGCCATAGTAACTAATCCGGTCACGATATTTTTTATCGTGCTGGTGATTATTTTGCTTGCGCCGGTTATCCTGACGAAGTTAAAGATTCCGCATATCATAGGAATGATAGCGGCTGGCGTCATTGTAGGGCCTTACGGCTTCGATATCCTTGACCGTGACAGCAGTTTCCAGATCTTCGGCCAGGTGGGGCTGCTCTACCTAATGTTTCTTGCGGGACTTGAGATAGACATGTACAGGCTCAGGATGAACCTCAAACGGGGGCTTCTGTTCGGGTTCCTCACGTTTATCATACCAATGGTTATGGGTGTGATGCTGGGCGCGTATTTGCTCCATCTGCCGTGGATCACGTCAATTCTTCTCGGCTCGGTGCTGGCTTCACACACTTTGATAGCCTATCCTGTGGCGGCCCGTTTCGGTATAACCAAATCGCCGTCGGTTCTGATAGCGGTTGTAGGTACAATCATTGCCGTAATAGGCTCGCTGCTTGTGTTGGCTGCGGCTGTGAACATGCATGAGATGGGAGAGTTCAGCATCCTGGCCATGCTATGGCTGTTGCTGAAACTGGTGGTATATTGCGCCGGAGTGCTGTATGTCTATCCACGTCTGACGCGCTATTTCTTCAAGCATTATTCAGATAATGTCACCCAGTTCGTGTATATCCTGGCAATGGTTTTCTGTTCGGCCTGGATAGCGGGCGCCATAGGTCTGGAGGCGGTTTTGGGCGCATTCTTCGCGGGACTGGTGTTGAACCGTTATGTTCCGGCGAGTTCCTCTTTGATGGGACGCATAGAGTTTGTGGGAAATGCCCTGTTCATCCCGTATTTCCTTATAGGAGTGGGTATGATGATCAATCTTGGGGTTGTGGGGCAGGGTGATACGCTTGCCGTCACGTTGTATCTGCTTGCTGTGGCGCTGGTGAGCAAGTGGCTTGCGGCGTGGCTGACGCAGAAGATCTACAAGATGGACACGAACGCGCGCCAGATACTGTTCGGATTGTCGACGGCCCACACCGCCGTGGCTCTTGCCGTGGTCACCATAGGTTACAGGATGCTTAATCCTGACGGGAGCCACATGCTTTCAGAGTCAGTGCTCAACGCCACCATTCTGGTGATTCTGGTTACATGTGCCATAGCCCCGATAGTTACCACCGGTGCTGCCGCCAAGGAGAAGATCAGGATGATGGAGAACGCCGGCGAGGAAGAGTCGGCAGCCACTCACGCCTCAAGGAACAATATACTTATACCGATAGCCAATCCAGTCACGTCGCAATCGCTGGTTGAACTGGCTCTGCTCATGAACGAGGGTATTCCAAACTCCACGCTCCATGCGCTTCACGTGAGGAACGACAATTCGGCGAAAAGCAAAACCATAGGCAAGCAGAGTCTGGACATAGCCCGCACATCGGCTGCTGCGATGGACACTGATATCACCACCATAGAACGATATGACCTCAACACGGTTACCGGAGTGGTGAATGTGATGGCGGAGCGTGACATAGACACTGTGATTCTGGGGATGCACCGCAAGGCTACCGTGATCGACAGTTTTTTCGGTGCGAAAGTGGAGCAACTCCTTAATCTGACCAATAAAATGGTTCTGATATCGCGGTGCTATATTCCGGTCAACACCATTACCCGCATAGTGGTTTATCTGCCTGACAAGGCGCAGTTCGAGACAGGGTTCCGACGATGGGTTCTTTTGCTGGCATCGCTGACCCGCCAACTGGGGTGCAGGATAATCTTCGTTTGCCGCAAGGAACAGCGGCCGCCCATCTATACCATCATCCGTCAGGGAGAATTTGCCATCCGTGCGGAATTTCAGATCATAGAGCAGCATGACGACTTCATTCTGCTGAGTAACAAGATTCTTGACGATGACCTTTTCGTGGTGATCAACGCGCGCATAAACTCCATTTCCTACAGCACCGAAACGGCTGAACTCCCCGGATTCCTTCACCGGTATTTCTCACGTAACAATCTCATGGTCATCTATCCGGAGCAATTCGGTGAGGTGACCCACATCCAGTCGTTCTCCGATCCGCATGCATTCGATCTCACATCGGCTCCGTCGCCTCTCAGAGTCAAGATAAGCCGTTGGATAACAAGGCTTAAGGCCACGAAGAAAAGGTTCATGCGCCACAGACGATAAATCAAGACTATGATACAGGAAATTTTAGATTACAACAAACAGTTCGTGGCATCCGAAGGTTATCAGAAATATGCCACCAACAAGTATCCCGACAAAAAGATAGCCATAGTTACCTGCATGGATACGCGCCTCGTGGAACTTTTGCCGGCGGCTCTTGGCTTGCGCAACGGAGATGTGAAAATCATCAAGAATGCGGGTGGAACTATCACCAACCCGTTTGACTCAACGATGCGCTCTCTATTGGTTGCCGTATATGAATTAGGTGTGAACGAGATAATGGTAATCGGTCACACCGGATGCGGAGTGCAGGGTATGGATGCCGGGGAGATGCTCCATCTGATGAAGGAGCGAGGTGTGAGCGAGGAGCATATCACCCTGATGGAGCATTGCGGAATCAACCTCCGGGAGTGGCTTCACGGTTTTGAGGATACGGCTGATGCTGTGCGCGAGACGGTCGACCTGATAGCGCGTCATCCGCTGATGCCACCGGCAGGAATCAGTGTCAGAGGGTTCATAATGGACTCTTACACGGGTGCCCTGAGCGTGATATAATTGTATCAAGGGTTCACCTTTACTCATATGTTGCGGTGGAGAAAAGGCTGCCGGGAAAATAGTTTCACGATGATGATAGACAGGAACCCGACGATGCAGATGGGAAGGAAATAGTCATAGGCCGACGCCATTTCCGTGGTGATGAATATGGCCAGAAGAGGTGTGCCTATGGACCCGGACATCACGCCTGCCATTCCAAACAGTCCGAACAAGCCGACGGGCAGGTCCAGACCGGCAACTTTGTTGAGGAACAGTGCGAAGAAGAAGCCTGTTATCACGCCGGCAAAGAGGGTGGGGGCATAGTCTCCGGCCACACCACCGCCACAGTTTGAAGAACTGCATGCAAAGGCTTTAACCAGGATTATCGCCGCAGCCACAAGAATCAGCGACCATGCGCCCAGATCGATGTCAGAAAGGATAGAGCCGTTAAGCACACCCTGAAATTCGCCGTTGACAATCTTGCCCATTATTCCGTAGCCTTCGCCATAGAGCGCAGGAAATGAGAAGACCAGAACGCTGAGAATGATTCCGGAAATCAAATTTCGCTTCCATGGGGAACTGATGGAGTCGAACAGGTTACGCATGCCGCGCATGATGGCTGTGTAGTAGATTGAGTAGAAGCCGGTGAAAATCCCCAGTATTATGATGTAGGGATATATCTCGGCCGGCAGCGCGGGATGATTGCTGAAGGCGAGGTCAGTTGTGCAGCCTGAGAGGATGAATGCGGTCAGAGATGCCGTGATGCATGCGACGAACACCCCTATCACGGCAATCATGCTGAGTTCCATGGCCAGAGCCTCGAAGGCGAACATGGCTCCGCCAACGGATGATTTGAATATTCCGGCTATTCCGGCGGCTGCACCGCAACCCACAAGAACCCGCAGCATGTTGTCAGGGAGTTTCAGTGCCTGTCCAACGTTGCTTCCTATCGATGCCCCGGTCATTGCTATAGGGCCTTCCGACCCGGCCGATCCACCGAATCCGAGTGTAAGGCTGCTGGCGATCATCCTTGAAACCAGGGAGCGTTTGGTCATCCGGTATTTTTGTACGGCGAGATTTTTCTTGAGCCGTTCCACGCCGTGCTCCAGATTCACCCGCACTACATAGCGCTGGAACAGACCGGTGAGGAGAATACCTACCACAGGAGTTATGAGGAACCACCAGTTAACTCCTTTGTCGTGGAATCCGTGGTGGATGAGCGTGGTTACGGAGCCAATCATCAGTTTGAGCAGATGAGCGGCAGTTCCTGCAAAGAGTCCGATGATGAAAGTGAGCAGGAAGAAGTATGCGGTGTCGGTCAGATGGCGTTGCCGCCAGTTGTTGAAGCGGTCGATAAGGGTTAATCCGGGATTTGCCATAGTCAAAACGTGTATTATCAATATAACACATCCGGATTGGGTAGGGTTCATAGTTAGACCCGTTTTTAAATATTGGGAAACCGGGTCTTATTGAAGTGGACGTGAAGGGAAAATATCATCGGCCGGCTGAAATAAATTTAAATTTTGAATTCAAATTGATTGAAAAGATGTAAATTTGCAGGAGTTTTCTGATCCAGTCACCGGTACAATTTTGTTGCATTGAAAATTTTTGACAGCAACCGGGTTAATCCCGGCATTTCCGTTTCCATCATACCATTGTTGTTTCTTGTTGTCACCCTTATTGGAATAATCGTTTTCATGGGGTCCGACAGGGTTGGGGATTATAGTCCGCTGATACTCTTTGCGGCCGGAATAGTCACGGTTGTGCTTTCTCTTGTGACTACACGGCGCACCTGGCGACATCTGTGGATAGGGCTTGTGAAGAGTTCCCGTCAGATTCTGCCGTGTGTGCCGATCCTGATGTGCATCGGTGCGGTTGCCGCCACATGGATGCTCAGCGGAGTTGTTCCAACAATGATCTGTTATGGGCTGGAGTTTCTGCAACCGGGGCTTTTCCTGATGGAGGCCTGCATGATATGTGCAGTTGTGTCGGTTTTGTCAGGGAGTTCATGGACCACCATAGCCACGGTGGGTGTTGCTCTGATGGGAGTGGGAACGGTGATGGGCTACGGTGCGGGATGGGTTGCCGGGGCTATTATTTCCGGTGCATATTTCGGTGACAAGGTTTCACCGTTGAGCGATACAACGGTTCTGGCATCGTCGACCTGCGGTGTCGGGCTGTTCAGTCATATCCGCAACCTGGCGTTCACCACCGTGCCTGCTATTGTCATCACCCTGATTGTGTTTGCCATTGTGAGTCTGAATCATGCCGGACCGGCGGTTTCGGAGGAGGTTGATGTTATCAACAGGCTTCACGAAGTGTTCAACATCACCCCGTGGACGCTGGTCATACCTTTGATTACCATAGTGCTGCTCATATTCCGGATGGGGACTGCCACAACTCTGGTGCTAAGTTCATTGGCGGGAATGGCGGGTACTTTCCTGCTTCAGCCGCAACTGTTCGGCACGCTCGGGATGGAAGGTGAAGGTCTGTGGCATTGGCTGAAAGTGTCGCTGAGCATGATTTTCACGAGTACGGAGTTCCACACGGGTGACGAGATGGTGGATTCACTCGCTACTACAGGAGGAGTGATGGGTATGGGTACCACCATCCTTCTGGTTCTGTGCGGAATGTTTTTCGGGGGTATGCTTCTGGGCTCAGGGATAATCACAACGCTGACACGTTGCTTCCAGAAGCGGCTGTCGGACCGTGGCGGGATAGTTACGGCAACGGTGTCGAGCGGGGTTCTTATGAACTCCTGTACCGCAGATCAGTTCCTGTCAATAATTATATGCGGGAATCTCTACAAGGGGGTGTATCGCCGTGCCGGAATCGAACCCAAGGTGCTGAGCCGGTCGCTGGAGGACGGTATATCCGTGACTTCGGTGCTCATACCCTGGAATTCATGCGGAGTCACGCAGAGCACGGTGCTGGGAGTGGCCACACTGACCTATTTCCCGTTCTGTCTGTTCAACCTGCTCAGTCCGCTCTGTTCCATAGGACTGGCCTATACGGTGTATTTTCTTGGTCGCCGAGGTTACTGGCGGAAAGTGATGGGGAGGAGATAGAATACCGGAACATTCTCGCCATGCCGTATGCCGGCACTCCATCGCGGCATGTTTTCAATAATCCTTACCGCCTCACGGTCAAGATCGGGGTGGACTTTACGCATAACCGTAATGTGGGAGATGGCTCCGTCAGTGTTTACGACAAATCCGCACAACACACGTCCGTATGCACCGTCGTTTCGTGCGCCCTCAGGGTAGGTCCGCTCGCGGTTGATGTAGTAAACCATGGCGTTGTTTCCGCCGGGGAACTCAGGGGGTACGTCCACGGCGTTCATTTCGTAGACATCCGTAATGGTTCGGGCGGAGTTAGGTTTTTCAGTGTGTGCTTTCAGCCTCATGCCGTTAGGAGATTTTGCCCATACGGCGCAGGCGGTCAATAGTGTGAGAGATAGAATGACAGGTTTGTAGTTCATGTGTGCAAAATTAAGCGTTTATAGTCTATTAATCAAACAGTTTGATAATGATTAGGATAGTTTTAGGTTTATTCACATTATGGGTCTAAGATTCAAAGGTATATTCAAAAAGGGGAAAATGTGAGAAAAGTGTAGTATTTTTTGCTGAGAAACGTCAAAATCATTATCTTTGCAAGTTATAATGCAGTAACAATCGTTTGCTATCAAAAAGAAAAAGGAAAAAGTAATACAAATCAGGTATAAATCATGAAGAAAATTTTCATAGGTGCACTTTGTTTTGCCGCATCGCTGACAATGTTTGCTGACGGTGCGAAGATCAGTCCTGCCGGACGTATGCTCATGATGGAGCATGAACTCAATCCCACCCGTGGTGCTGAGATGATTAACGCTCTTGTCAAAATGGCAGCGGGATATACGGTTGAGGATTTGGAAGGTTATCCTGTTCTGGCTACCTTCGGAGAGGATATGGCCATAGTGGAACTCTCGCTCGATGAGGTGGAACTTCTGTCGGGAAAAGAATCAGTAGAACGTATTTCCTTCGGAGAAATGGCCACACCCTGTCTTGACATAGCCCGTAAGGACACCGGAGTTGATCAGGTGCAGGCAGGTACCGGACTCAGCGCCGCCTTCAATGGCAAGGGTGTTGTTGCAGGTATCTTCGACACCGGTCTGGATCCCAATCATATCAACTTCTGCGATGCCCAGGGGAATTCCCGCGTAAAACGCTTCTATATTCCTGACACCAACAAGTTGTACACTGAGGAAAATATGTCCGCCGCCACCACTGACAATTCCAAGAAGACCCACGGTACGCACTGTGCGGGCATCATGGGCGGCGCGTATAACGGCACGGGCAAGATAGTGGGCACGAAGTCGGTGTTCGGACGTCCGCAGCCTGCCATTGTCACAGGAAATGTACCTTACTACGGCGTGGCACGTGAGGCCGACCTGTATCTTTCCGGTAGTCAGTTGTCAAACGCAAACATCCTGCTGGCATGTCAGAAAATAGCGGATTACGCCAAGGAACAGGGTAAGCCCGCGGTTATCAACCTCTCGCTCGGTTCGGTTAGCGGGTCACACGACGGAACGGGTGACTTCTGTCTGGCACTTGACAAGGTGGCTGAGAGCGGTGCGCTGATATTCATTGCGGCAGGTAACTCAGGCGACGTGAACATGTCACTGAAAAAAACACTTACTTCCGCAGACAAATCCATCAAGACCTTCGCCACGCAAGTGGCCGGCAACATGGTTGAATTCTGGGCTAACAATAATGGAGTGATCACCGGTAAGTTCGCGGTATATGACAAAACCAGCGGTCAGGTAAACATAATCCGTGAGGTGAACTCATCCAAGACACAGTCCGTCACTATTGCCGGCAGCGGTTACACCTCTCCCTCCTATGAGCATAACATCTACTTTGACAATGCTTTCAACTCCAGTTCATACGTGGTGATAGAAAGCGGTGTGCGCAGCGCCAACAACCGTTCATACGTCACTTTCACCGTAAGCCTTTCAACCACCGGAAACCTTATTCCGCTGTTTATTGTGGATGGTAACGCCGGTCAGACACTCCTTGCCACAGTCAACGCCGGACAGATGACCAACTTCGGGCTGGCAGGATATGACAACGGAACAAACCTGGAGAATATCAATGAAATGGCAACCGCCTCAAAAGCAATAGCCATAGGTTCTTATAACACCCGCCTGTCATGGGGCGTGTTCGGAAACAATAGTCCGACGACTATCGCTTACAATGATTACAGCGAGAAAGACCTGGGCTATGTATCGGACTTCTCCTCATTCGGAACCACTTTCGACGGTCAGAGTCTTCCTCACGTGTGTGCTCCCGGTATGGGTATCATCTCATCTTACAGCACACCCTTCATGGATAGCGGTTCAGCCGAGGCTAAGGCAGAAGCGCAGTATGTATGTGCCACAGCCGATGCCAACGGACGCAACAACTACTGGCTCTGCGAGCAGGGTACTTCAATGGCCACACCTTTCGCCGCCGGTACGGTTGCCCTCTGGCTGCAGATTAAACCTACACTGACCCGTAGCGAGGTGATACAGTTGTTCAACAAAACCTCTGTCCGTGACAACTGCGTTCTGGCAGGCAATCCCGTGCAGTGGGGTGCCGGAAAATTAAGTGCCATAAACGGTGCCAAGCAACTTTTAGGTATTGACGGAGTAGGCACTGTCTATGAAGATGAGGATCTTCGCCTTATCATCACCAACGAAACCGGCAAGATGTTCAACATCACCGTCGGAGGTGAAAGCGGCTATACCGCCCGTCTATACTCTCTCAGTGGCGCTATGGTGAAATCAGCGGTGTCATCATCATCAGAGATGGATCTGGATGCATCAGACCTCAACAAAGGAGTGTACATCCTTGAAATCGTTGGTGAAACCGCCCACTTCACTAAAAAGGTTACAGTGAAGTAAATCGATAGATTAACAATAATGTTGAAAGAGGGTGTGTTTAAACGTGAACACAGCCTCTTTTAATGTTACGGCGAAGTGTATTATGACCGGATCCGTGGCATAGGAAAGCGACGGGATGACGGAGGGCGTTGGATATGGCTCGGCACAAGAGTGACGAGCCTAATGCTGTGATTGCAAACTGGCTACGCAACCGCAATACTATTGAGTATCTGGGAATTTGG
The DNA here is from genome assembly GCA_947175645.1 of uncultured Porphyromonadaceae bacterium. Taxonomy (GTDB): domain Bacteria; phylum Bacteroidota; class Bacteroidia; order Bacteroidales; family Muribaculaceae; genus CAJUPY01. The sequence goes on along the minus strand of CAMWNP010000004.1, from coordinate 115,664 downwards.
GAGCAACTGTATAATCCTGATTTTAAACCCACCGAATTCGAGGGGTTTAGAATGCAAGCGGAATTGAACGCGTTCACTCTTTCACCGAAAAAATGGATTGAAGCGACTAATGCCGTCGGAATAATTTCAAAATCAGGTCGTTACGATGGAACCTATGCCCACAAGGAAATGTTATATAACCCAGATTTTAATTATACCGAATTCGGTACAATTAAAAACGCAGCCGGTAGCAATAATTTTGTTTTATCAGTGAAAACATGGATTGAACGGACCAATGCAATCGGAATACGGTCAAAGGCAGGACGCTATGGTGGCACCTACGCTCACAGGGATATTGCATACTTGAATTTCTTGGCACATGAGAAGTGATACATAACCCCAATTTTAAAGTGGTCGAATTTGACCACTTTAGAATGAGTGCCGGACTTCCTTCTTTTGTACTTAGCGCATCTGAGTGGATAGAGCGTACAAATTATTCGTGAATCGCTGATGTGAAGGTGAAAATTTGTGGGTAAAATTTTTGGAAGATGGGGCATATTAATGTAATTTTGTAAATTGAAGAATTTTTTAAGGTCCGGTGTAATTTTTTTGCTCACTTTGCGTCAAAACTAATAGAAAGACCTTAAGAAATAACTTCAATAATAAATAAAAACATATTCTGCTATGTTAAAGAAATTTTTCATTGTCATCATGGGCTCGCTTACCGCCATCTGGATTTCAGTCGGGCTTATGTTTGTTCTGTTCTTAATGTTTATAGGTGTTGTCGCAGCAATGGGCGATGCCGAAGCACAGGTTGATGTGAAGAAACATTCCATCCTCCACGTGAAACTCTCTGGCGAGATTGTAGAACGTCCGGTTGCGGTCAATATCTGGGATGAGGTTTACGGGATGGGTACACCGACAGTAGCCCTGAGCGAACTCAATGATGCTATCCGCACCTCCGCAAATGATGACAAGATTGAATGTATGTTCCTTGACCTGGAAGGATCGGTCGGAGGAATAGCCATGCGTACGGATCTTGTAGACGCCATCCGTGAATTCAAGAAGTCAGGCAAGAAAGTGATAGCCTATGCCGACTCATATTCACAGGGCGACTACTATTTCGCTTCACTGGCTGACGAGATTTACGTAAACCCTGTCGGTTCGGTCGATATCCACGGATTGAGCAGCCAGTTGCTGTTCTTCAAGGACGCCATGGACAAACTGGGCGTAAAGATGCAGATTGTGAAGGTGGGTACTTACAAAAGTGCGGTAGAGCCTTTCATGCTCTCTGAAATCAGTGAGGCAAACCGTGAGCAGACCTCTCTTTTCCTCAACAATATATGGGGTAACATGACCTCCACCATCGCTGAGGCACGCGGCACCACCGCAGCCACCGTCAACCAGTGGGCTGACTCGCTGATCATGTGTGCCGATCCCTCGTTCTACGTTGACAACAACATAGCGACTTCACTTGAATATCGCACTGACGTGATAAAGAAACTCAAAAAACTCACCGGCAAGGATGAAGACGAGTCTCTTAGTCTGGTCACTCCCAAGCAGTATTGCGCGTCAACAACTCTGGAGCATCAGAAGAGCAGCAAAAACAAGATTGCGGTGCTCTATGCCGTGGGTGAAATCACTGACAACGGTACTCAAGGCATTGTGGGTAGCCGCATGGTGGATGAAATCGAGAAACTTATCGATGACGAGGATAATGCCGGACTCGTGCTCCGCGTAAACTCACCCGGTGGCAGCGCGTTCGCATCCGAGCAGATCTGGGAGGCACTCCAGCGCTATAAGGCAACTGAACGTCCGTTCTACGTGTCAATGAGCGACTATGCCGCATCAGGAGGTTATTACATCTCATGCGGTGCCGACACAATCTTCGCCCAGCCCACAACCATCACCGGATCCATCGGTATTTACGGTATGATTCCTTGCGTGGAGGGCTTGATGACAAATCATTTAGGTGTGACAACATCCATTGTCGAGACCAATCCCAACGCCACTCTTTCGTTCATGACACCTCTCAACAACGAGCAGTTGGCCAAACTCCAGCAGAACGTAAACCGTGGCTACGAGACATTCGTCGGACGCTGTGCCGAAGGACGAAAAATGTCGGTTGATCAGATCAAGGCTATCGCCGAAGGTCGTGTGTGGGACGGAAGCGAGGCCCTTAAACTCGGTCTGGTTGACCGCATGGGCAACCTTAATGATGCCGTGCAGGCTATGGCTGATGCTCTCGGATTTGAAAAATACGAGGTTATAGCCTATCCCAAACTTAAACTTTCTTTCTGGGAACAGATAGAAGAGATGCAGCGTGAAGGAATGATCAAAGCGATGATTCCCTCATCAATGAGCGATGAATACCGCATGTATGAGAATGTCAAGGCCCTGACCGAACAGCCCACGGTTCAGGCCCGCATGGAATACATGACAGTAAAATAACGGACATTTTTATTCTCCACCGCAATCCAGTTGGCCAGAAACAAACTAATCGCACGGACCATTCTCTTTCCCCTGTCAATACTTTACGGCATAGGGGTAAGAACGCGGAACCTCATGTTCAGATGGGGTTTGCTGAAACGGCGTACGTTCAGTGTGCCTGTGATTGTGGTGGGAAATATTTCTGTGGGGGGTACCGGAAAGACTCCCCACACGGAGTATATAATCAGTCTGCTGAAACTGACACGTCACGTTGGAGTACTCAGCAGAGGCTACGGCAGAAAAACAAAGGGGTTCATTCAGGTGACAAAAAACTCCACTCCCCGTGATGTTGGCGACGAGCCTTATCAGATGTTCCGGAAGTATGGCGAGGGAACGATGTTCGCCGTGTGTGAAAACCGTGTCAAGGGGATTGAAGAAATGCTGCGGCTCGATCCTGACATTGACGTGATAGTGCTTGACGACGCATATCAGCACCGTTATGTGAAGCCGTCGCTGTCAGTGGTCCTGACCGAGTTCAACCGTCCTTTCTTCCTGGATCACCTCCTCCCCTACGGACGTTTGCGGGAGCCGGTCAGTGCTATTGACAATGCCGACGTGGTCATTGTCACCAAATGTCCTGACCACATCAAGCCCCTGGAACAGAGAATCTTCAAGACAAACCTGAAACTCTATCCCTATCAGCAACTCTACTTCTCACGCTTCGTTTACCGGCAGCCTATACCCCTTTTCCCGGAGGACACGAACTATAATCCCACACTGGAATACCTCAGTCCGGATGACTCCATCCTCTCGATATCCGGTATTGCCAATCCCCGTCCGTTCGTGATGTATCTGCGCCGGTTCAAGGCGAAAGTAAAGGTGAAACTGTTCCCTGATCATCATGAGTTCACAAAGAAAGATCTCAAACTCATCGAGAATAAATTCGATGCCATGAAGGGGTGCAACCGCCTGATAATCACCACTGAGAAAGATGCCGTCAGGCTAATTAACAATCCCTACTTCCCTCCCCGGCTAAGAAAATATATCTATTATCTTCCCATAGCCGTGAAGGTTGAGCCTCGTGACGGAGGCACTTTCGACGAACTAATCCTCAAGAATGTGCCGCGACGCAAATCAAAACCGGTGAATTGAACTATTCTAATCTCTAACAACAATAACCTTACAGTATGCTCCAGCAGATAAACCAGACCGCCGACTTCCTCAGAAGCAGGGTTAACGGCAAAATGCCCGAGTTGGCAATTATCCTCGGAACCGGACTTGGTCCCGTGGTTGATTATATCGATGAAAAACAGTATATCCCTTATGCTGAAATACCCAATTTCCCCATCTCCACAGTTGAGGGACATTCCGGAAATCTCATCTTCGGAACAATGGGTGGCAAACGTGTGATGGCAATGCAGGGCCGTTTCCACTACTATGAGGGTTATGACATGAAACAGGTTACCTTCCCCGTGCGTGTTATGCGTGCCTTAGGTGTGAAAACGCTGTTCGTATCCAACGCCGCAGGCGGAATGAACAAAGAGTTCCACGTGGGTGACGTCATGATCATCACTGACCACATCAATCTGTTCCCTGAAAATCCCCTTCGCGGTCACAACTACAAGGAACTTGGCGACCGTTTCCCTGCAATGACCGAACCTTACAGCAAGAAATTCATTGCACTGGCTGACAAGATTTCAGAAGAGAAAGGTCTGCATCTTGTACACGGAGTGTATGTGGGTACCACCGGTCCTACCTTCGAGACTCCCGCAGAGTACGAGTACTTCCGCATCATAGGCGGTGATGCCGTAGGCATGTCAACCGTTCCGGAAGTTATAGTGGCGAAACATGGTGGAATGGATGTGTTCGGAATCTCTGTCATCACCGATCTGGGAGGCAAAGATATCACTGATGTTCCCTCACACGAGGAGGTGCAGCAGGCCGCCATCAAGGCTCAGCCCACCACCGTGGCTATCATCAAGGAGATGGTTGCCCGCGTCTGACCATAAACATATTGAAGCGGTGTGTCACCAGGCAAAGCGTGGCACACCGTTTCATTCTGTTCCGTCTGAACAAGCCCGATTTGAGGATTGTTAAATATTAGGTAGATGTTGAAAAATCAGTTTATACTTAGTTCAATTCCGTTTTCGGGAGATACTTTTTTGAAGAAGTAGTGTAGTGAACCGCACGACTGATGAAAAGCGGGTGAAGCACCGAAAAGAGATATGAAATAAGAAGTAACGACGTCTGCTTGATAATATTAAATATTTTTTCAACTTCCACTTACACGTTTAATATAGAATTCTATGGAAGAACCAAAACTCACCGAAATATCACAATTAGGAGAATTCGGGCTGATTGACCGTCAGACCGCCGGACTGAAGAATGTCAATGAGTCAACCATCATTGGTGTGGGCGATGACTGCGCGGTTATGCGTTATAATGACACAGACCTGCTTGTAAGTACCGATCTGTTGCTGGAGGGTGTACACTTTGACCTTACCTACGTGCCACTTAAGCATCTTGGCTACAAGGCTGTTGTTGTCAACCTCTCGGATGTCTATGCAATGAATGGCACCCCGCGGCAGATCACCGTGTCGCTCGGTATCAGCAAACGTTTTGCGGTGGAGCATATCGATGCTCTCTATGACGGCATCCGTCTGGCATGCGAGGTCTACGGAGTGGATCTTGTAGGTGGCGACACCACGGCATCACGTCAGGGTCTGGTGATCAGCATAACGGCCATAGGTGACGCGCCGGCTGACCGGGTTGTTCAACGCAGCGGTGCCCGTGACACCGATCTGATTTGTGTGAGCGGTGATCTTGGAGCAGCCTATATGGGTCTGCAACTCCTTGAACGTGAAAAGGTTGCTTCGGCCGGGCAAAAGGATTTCCAGCCTGACTTCAGTGGCAAGGAGTATCTGGTTGAGCGTCAACTCAAGCCGGAGGCTCGCCGTGACGTAATTGAGGCTCTCCGAAATGCCGGTATCAAACCTACGTCCATGATGGATGTTTCGGACGGACTGTCGTCGGAACTGCTCCACATCTGCAAAAGCAGTCACACCGGTTGCAGAATCTACGAAGACCGTATCCCCATAGACTATCAGACAGCCGTCATGGCCGAGGAACTTGGCATGAACCTTGTGACCGCAGCACTGAACGGAGGTGAGGATTACGAACTCCTCTTCACCGTGCCTTTGCATGAACATGAGAAAGTGGAAAAAATCCCCGGAATAAAGGTTATCGGGCATATCACCAAAGAGGATCTGGGGTGCGCCATGATCACACGCGACGGAAACGAAATTCCCCTCAAGGCACAAGGTTTCAACCATCTGGCCTGATACATACGGTGAATGGCGGATGATTTCATATCCCGCCGTAACTCACTGCGACCGCATTTTTTTCGGCATTCCGCGTGAAGATGTTCTCTTATAGAGCAAAGTAATGAAGCACAATAACCTGCATCCTGCGGGTTGAGTTGTGAATTTTGACACAGCCTCGTGAACAGCATTGAGTGTACAAAAATTTTAAAATTCTATTTTTTTTTAATAACTTTGCAGCGTCAAAAATAGAAGAAACAACATAAGATGTTAAATCGTACATTAATAAGACTGAAAGCAGTTCAGATGCTGTATGCCTACTTGCTGACCCGAAGCGAGTTCCGTCTGTTGCCGCCCCCTGAAAAGATGACGCGCGACAATAAGGTTGCCTATGACCTGTATCTTGATTTCATGCTCATGATACTTCAGTTGTCAGGTTTCCAGGTGCAGTCGTCAGGACGTGATCCGCTGAGCGGTCTCACTCTGAACCGCAAGATCAATGGCTCGGCAATGGCCAGGTCGCTCGCTGCTGACGACAATATCCGTGACATCATCAATCGCGGAAATTCCACAATCGCTCTTTTTGACAACGCAATTCCATCACTTTACAAGAAAATAGCAGACTCCGAAGCCCTGAAGGAGTATTCCAGAATCAAGTCGCCGGAGATTACGGACGACATTCGCCTGTGGGTGACAATCGTGCGCACCATTTTCGCTAAAGATCCCGAAATGATTGCCGATGCCCGCAAGATGGAGGACTTCACCCAGACAGGTTATGACCGTGCCATCGGTATGGTTGTGGATACCCTCAATAACTACAATGATGCCAAAGGTTCGCTGATCAGTGCCCGCAAGTCGCTTGAAGCATCCCTTGCCAAATCCTACGAACTTTACTTTGACGTGTTTGCCCTGATGGTGGAACTGACCCACGAGCAGGAACGACGCCTTCAGGCCGCAAAGGAAAAATATCTCCCCACCGCGGAGGATCTGAACCCCAACATGCGTTTTGTAAACAACAAGTTCATAGCGGCTCTGGAAAACAACGAGCAGTTCTCGAAGTTCATGGAAAAGGATCCGGTTAACTGGAACGGTGATATATTCCTTATCCGTGAATTGCTCGACCGCATAACCGCTTCCGAGTTCTACAAGGAGTACATGAATAATCCGGTAGAGCCGGACTTTGCTGAAGATTGCGAACTCTGGCGCCACATACTGAAGAGCATAATCGTTCCTTCCGATGCCATGGCTGATGCGCTTGAGATACGCTCGGTGTTCTGGAACGATGACCTTGACATTATGGCGACTTTCGTCAGCAAAACAATTCGCCAATGGGCTGTGGCCGGTAACGATTCCCCCGGTTTCCTCCCCATGTACAAGGATAGCGAGGATGCTGAATTCGGAGTGCAGTTGTTCACTGATATAGTAAAGAACCGCGAACTTTACCGGTCTTATCTTGACAAGTACATCAACACAACCCAGTGGGACCCTGACCGTCTGGCATTCATGGATATTGTGCTTGTCTGCACGATAATCTCCGAACTGCTCACTTTCCCGCAGATACCTATTCCCGTCACACTCAACGAGTATCTCGACATTGCAAACCGCTACTCCACGCCCAAGAGCAGCCAGTTTATCAACGGTATCATAGCGAGTGTCATCAAGGAACTCCGCGAAGAGGGTAAAATGCTGAAATAGATAGAGTTAAACTTAAATAATCACAAACCTAAACATAAGAACTATGACAAATCTTCTCAACATCCTGCTCCTTGCGCAGACTCCCGCTCCCGCAGTTGAGGCATCTGCTGATGCAGCCGGTGCAACTGGTGGCGGTGGCTTCCTCGGCGGTGGCATGGAAGGCATCCTTCTGATTGTTGCCATGATCGCCATTTTCTATTTCATGATGATTCGCCCCCAGCAGAAGCAGCAGAAAAAACTGCAGCAGATGCGTGACGCTCTGAAACCCGGTGACAAGGTAATCACCGCAGGAGGTATATTCGGCAAAATCGCTGAGGTTAAGGACGATTATGTTATCGTTGCCATCAGCGACAGTGTGAAAATCCGTGTCCTCAAGACCGCGGTGAACGCTGAGGAGGAAAAACCTGCTGAAAAGAAATAATTTCTCAGAAAATCACCTTTTAAATATGGTGGACATGTGACCCATGTCCACCACATTGTTATGGGAACGAATTTGGAGAAACTGCGCCGGTGGGTAATACTGGTCATGGAGGAGGTCCGCGGCAGAAACGTGGGTACTTTCATGGTTTTCCTGGTTATATCCGCCCTGTTCTGGCTTCTTATGGCTCTCAACGATGATGTGCAGCGCGACTTTGTTGTGCCGGTGAAACTGGAAAATGTGCCGGCCGATGTGACTCTGCTAACCTCGGAGCCCACATCGCTGAACCTTACTATCAAGGATAAGGGGAGTGCGCTGGTACGCTATGCCCTGGGAAGTAATCCCACACTGACATTCGATTTTGCCGATATTTCGGCTGACAACAACCGCATTGTCATCACCCGTCAGAAGGCTAACAACGCCATTCGCGGAGTGTTCGGTCAGGCACAGGTAATGGCCCTGAATCCCGACTCCATATCTGTTCCGTTTACCCGGCGTCCCCCGAAAACGGTGAAGGTTCGCCTTAACACGGAAGATGTCTCAACCGCCCCGCAGTTCATCATATCAGGTGGCATCACATTCACTCCTGACACCGTCAGACTTTATTCGGCACGTCCCATCCGTGATATCTCGTCGATTACAACCGAACCCGTTTCGGCAAACAATCTGCGTGATACCACTGAGATTGAGGTCAGACTTATTCCACCTGAAGGTATGAGAGCGATTCCCGCAACAGTCAAGGTGAAGATTCCGGTTGAACCGCTGATCTTAGCCAACCGGTCAGTTCCCATTGAGGTTGAGAATGGTCCGTCGGGCAAGCGGGTAGTGGTGTTTCCTGCCGAGGCAAAGGTCAGTTACCTGATTCCTATGAATGTGTATAACTCGGGTGATCAGCCCACGTTCCGTGTCATTGCCGACTTCTCGCGGCGATCACGCGTAACGGGCAGAATGCCGCTGATTCTCCCTGCGCTGCCGAAAACCTACCGTAATCCCATGCTCCTGACTGACAGCGCGGAATATCTTATTGAACAACACTGATGGGGGCACGGATAATTGCCATAACGGGAGGTATAGGGGCCGGAAAGTCAGTTGTCAGCCGTATGCTCACTGCCATGGGGCATGACGTTTATGACTGCGATTCCAGGGCTAAGGCCCTGATGGATAACTCCGGAGAAATCAAGCGCAGGATTGCTGAAGAAATTGCGGCAGAGGCGGTTGACGGAGATAAGATACTCCGCCCCGTGCTTGCGGAGATCGTATTCAATAATCCTGATAAACTGCTTATACTCAACTCTATAGTGCATCAGTATGTCCGTGAGGATATAGCGCGTGAGGCTGCCGGGTCTGACGCTCCGGTGATGTTCATAGAAACGGCAATATTGTATGAGAGCGGTCTTGACCGTATGGTCAGTCAGGTGTGGGATGTCACGGCTCCGGAACCTGTAAGGATTGAGCGGGTGGTTGCCCGTAACGGTTGCACTGCTGATCACGCCCGTGCAAGGATTGAATCGCAGCGCATAGTGGTGGAGAACCCTCATCACGCGGTGCACACTATTGTGAACGATAACATCACCCCCCTGCTCCCGCAGGTTCTTCATCTGCTTGGCGGTATTTGACTCGTGCGCATGGATTTGAGGGCGTCGTGGCTTGAATGTGGAGTGAACGCGACAGATAAATTTTTTATTCAAATTGTTTTCATATCCAGTAGGGAAACCTTATCTTTGTAAGATAAATAAACTGATCATAATGAACAAAATAGTTGCTAAGGAACGGTTTTCGGAAAATGTGGTAAAACTTGTGGTGGAGGCACCGCTGATAGCCCGTTCACGTAAGCCGGGACATTTTGTGATTGTTATCTGCGGCGAGAGAGGCGAGCGTATACCGCTGACTATAGCGGAGGCTGACACCGTCGCCGGTACGATCACCTTGATTATACAGGCCGTGGGTGAGTCAACCCGAAAGATATGTGCACTTGAACCCGGAGAGTTTCTTACGGATGTGGTTGGTCCGCTGGGACGTGCTACAAAAATCGAGAAATACGGAACCGTGGTATGTGCCGGAGGTGGAGTGGGGGTAGCCCCTCTGCTGCCTATTGTCCGAGCCATGAAAGAGGCCGGAAACCGGGTTATTTCAGTGCTTGCCGCACGCACAAAGGATTTGATAATTCTGGAGAAGCAGGTCAGGGAGTACAGTGATGAGGTCATCATCATGACCGACGACGGTTCATACGGCACCAAAGGGTTGGTTACCAATGGTATAGAAGAAGTTATCAACCGCACTGATGTGAATATGGTGGTCACCATAGGTCCGGCCATTATGATGAAGTTCGTGGCTGAACTGACACGCCGCTATTCGGTGCCCACAATATGCTCGCTGAATACCATTATGGTTGACGGCACAGGAATGTGCGGTGCATGCCGTATTACGGTTGACGGAAAGACGCGGTTTGTTTGTGTTGACGGTCCGGAGTTCGATGCCCACAAGGTTGATTTCAATGAAATGATGATGCGTCTGCGCGCTTATAACCCCACAAAAATCTGATTATGTTTGAAGATAGTATATCTCCCCGCGACGCACAGTGGCGTGAAGCCCTCCGCAAGGAAAAAAGTGCCCGTGAACGTTCTGCGACACCACGTGTGAAGATGACCGAACTTGCACCTGACTATAGGGTGACCTGCAGCGAGGAAGTCAACTGCGGACTGACTCCCGCTCAGGCTTTCACCGAGGCTATCCGTTGTCTTGACTGTCCTGACCCGCAGTGTGTCACAGGCTGTCCGGTGGGAATCAATATCCCCGGGTTCATCAAGAACATCGAGCGGCAGAATGTTGTGGAAGCACTGGCGGTGCTGAAAGAAACCAGCGCTTTGCCGGCGGTTTGCGGACGTGTGTGCCCTCAGGAGAAGCAGTGCGAATCACGTTGCATCTACAACAAGATGAAGAAGGACCCCGTGGCCATAGGTTATCTGGAGCGGTTCGCGGCGGATAACGGTGTGAGCGATGCTCCTGTTGTGCAGCCGGAACCTAACGGACACAAGGTTGCGGTGGTGGGATCCGGTCCGGCCGGACTCTCGTTTGCCGGTGATATGGTCAAACGCGGTTATGACGTGACCGTTTATGAGGCTCTTCACCAGATTGGCGGAGTGCTGAAATATGGTATTCCCGAATTCAGGCTTCCAAACAGCATAGTGGAGCGTGAGATAGATGCACTCGCCGCACTCGGAGTGAAGTTCATAAAAGATTGCGTGATAGGGAAAACCCTCAGTTACGATGATCTTGTCAATGAAGGCTATGAAGGGATTTTCGTAGCCTCCGGTGCCGGACTTCCCCGTTTCATGGGAATCCCCGGCGAGAACCTCATTGGTGTTCTCTCGTCAAACGAATATCTGACCCGTATAAATCTTATGGGCGCCGGACATGATGGCGATACGCCGGTTCCGGTTGGCAGACGCGTGGCGGTGATAGGTGGTGGAAACACTGCAATGGACTCCGTTCGCACAGCCCGACGTATGGGTGCGGAGAAAGCGATGATTGTCTACCGACGTTCCGAAGCGGAGATGCCCGCGCGTGTTGAGGAGGTTCACCATGCCCGTCAGGAGGGTGTGGAGTTCCTGACCCTGTGCAATCCCGTGGAATATATCGCTGATGAGAAGGGTGCTGTCCGTGCCATGCGTGTCCAGCGGATGGAACTGGGCGAGCCTGATGCTTCCGGACGCCGTTCACCCGTTGCCATACCCGGAGCGATAGATGAAGTTGAAGTGGATCTGGTTATAGTAAGCGTAGGGGTATCACCTAATCCGCTTATACCTGCTAACTTCGCCGGACTTGACGTGACGGGCCGTGGCACCATAGCGGTTGATGACAATCTCCGTTCATCGCTGCATATCCTTTTCGCAGGTGGAGATATTGTGCGTGGGGGCGCCACGGTTATCCTCGCCATGGGCGACGGACGGCATGCCGCGGCATCCATGCACGAGCAGATTCAGAAACAATCAAAACAATCATAACAGCCATGTTGACAATCGATGAAGTCTATAATGCAGCCAAAGTGCTGAAAGATGTGGCGCGTCACCCTCATCTGGTGCCGTGCAAAGTTCGTGATGACGCCGAGATTTTCCTCAAACCGGAATGTCTGCAGCACACCGGGTCGTTCAAACTTCGTGGCGCATATTATAAAATCTCCCAACTGACTCCTGAAGAGAAGGAGCGGGGTGTGATAGCCTGTTCAGCGGGTAATCATGCTCAGGGGGTGGCGTTGGGAGCGACCCATAACGGAATAAAGGCGCTGATATGCCTTCCTGCCGGTGCCCCTATCTCAAAAATCGAGGCGACCAAACGTTATGGTGCCGAGGTTTGCCTTGTTCCGGGGGTTTATGACGATGCCTACGCCAAGGCCATAGAGTTGCGTGACAAGCATGGCTACACCTTTGTCCATCCTTTTGACGACCCCAAGGTCATTGCCGGTCAGGGCACTATCGGGCTGGAGATTATCGAGGAGATGCCTGACGTTGACGCAATAGTTGTTCCCATCGGTGGCGGCGGACTGATTTCAGGTATAGCCTTCGCAGTCAAGACTCTCCGCCCTGACATAAAGATATATGGGGTTCAGGCGGCAGGTGCGCCCTCAATGGAGGAGTCGCTTAAAGAACACAGAATCAAGCATCTTGACTCCGTGTCGACTATCGCTGACGGTATAGCGGTGAAGGAACCCGGGGTGAACACATTCGACATATGCACCAGATATGTGGATGATGTGGTGACGGTTACAGATGATGAGATTGCCACTGCCATACTTTATCTGGTTGAGAAACAGAAACTTGTGTCGGAAGGTGCCGGTGCCGTTCCTCTGGCTGCCGTCATGGCGGGTAAGATTCCTGTTGAGGGTAAGAAAGTTGTGTGCATGGTGTCCGGAGGAAACATTGATGTAAATATGCTTAACCGTGTGATCACCCGTGGACTTACAGCCGGCGGACGTTTGTCAACCCTCACCATCGATCTGGCTGACAAGCCCGGACAACTCTCAGGAGTCTGCAACATCATTGCGGAGCATGGCGGAAACGTCATTTCCGTGACCCATGAGCGCGTAGGCAGTCACACGCAGATCAACGGATGCACAATAAGAATAGAACTTGAAACACGAAACCACGATCATATAGCCGAGATTTCCAAAGCGCTCGGTGACCGTGGATTCATTGTTGTCAAATAAAATCATTCCATTTAATTAACCGGGATATCAGATGGCGAAAAAAATAGTGGAAACCCCGCTGATGAAGCAGTATCTGGAGATGAAACAAAAGCATCCGGATGCCATTCTTCTGTTTAGGGTGGGCGACTTCTACGAGACATTTTCCGATGATGCCATTTCGGCATCGGAAATACTGGGAATAACCCTGACACGGCGTGCCAACGGAGCGGCCTCATCAGTGGAACTGGCCGGATTTCCACATCATGCGCTTGACACGTATCTGCCCAAACTTGTGCGTGCCGGACGACGGGTTGCCATCTGTGAGCAACTGGAGGACCCCAAACTGACCAAGAAACTTGTCAAGAGGGGGATTACCGAACTGGTTACTCCCGGTGTGACGCTGAATGATAATGTCCTGGACCACCGCGAAAACAATTTCCTTGCTGCCATTCATCTTGGAAAAAGTAATGTCGGGGTGGCTTTCCTCGACATTTCCACCGGTGAGTTCCTTACAACGGAGGGACCTGCGGAATATGTAGACAAACTGCTGGCGAGTTTCGCGCCCAAGGAACTGCTTACCGTCAGGGGGAGCAGGCAGAGGCTTGATCAGATTCTTACCGCCCGCTACCTGACTTACGAACTGGATGACTGGATTTTTACGGATGATTCGGCAAGGGAAAGGTTGCTGAAGCAGTTTGAGACCTCTACCCTGAAAGGGTTCGGTATAGGAAATATGCCGTCCGCTATCATAGCATCAGGCGCAATACTCCATTATCTTGACATTACTCGCCATTCCAACACTTCGCATATCTCCAGTCTGAACCGGATAGAACAGAACAAATATGTAAGGATGGACCGCTTCACGGTTCGTAATCTGGAACTGCTGGAGAGTTTCAATCATGAGGGAAAAAGCCTGCTTAGCGTTATTGACCGCACGGTGACTCCGGTTGGCGCACGTCTGCTGCGCCGGTGGATTAGTTTCCCGTTGAAGGATGTGTCAGCCATCAACCAGCGTCTGGATGTTGTGGAATATTTCTTCCGTAACCCTGAGCAACGCGATGAAATACGTGATAATCTGGAACAGATAGGTGATATAGAACGACTTACCTCCAAGGTGTCGTTCGCCCGTATCACTCCGCGTGAGGTTGTGCAGTTGCGTAATGCACTGCGTGCCATCGTGCCGGTGAAGGAACTGTGCCTTAATGCCGACCTGCCCGTGCTGCGGGCCATCGGCGAGCAGTTGAACCCCTGTGTGGAGGTACGTGAGAAAATTACCCGTGAAATCAGCGATGACCCTCCGGCAACGGTAAAGAACGGCAATATCATCCGTCCCGGCGTAGACCCTGAACTTGATGAACTGCGCGAGATAGCCTACAAAGGTAAGGATTATCTGCGGGCGATTCAGCAGCGCGAGATCGAGGCTACCTCGATTCCCTCGCTGAAGATAGGCTATAACAATGTTTTCGGATACTACATAGAGGTTACAAACACCCATAAGGATAAGGTTCCTGAAACATGGATACGCAAGCAGACGCTTGTCAACGCCGAACGATACATTACCCCCGAACTTAAGGAATACGAGGAGAAGATCCTTGGCGCTGAGGAGAAGATAGCCTCCATTGAATCAAGGCTTTACAGTGAACTTATTGCCTATATAAGCAATTTTACTTCCACCATTCAACTTGATGCACAACTGGTTGCCAGGCTGGATGTTCTCTCATCGTTCACACGTGTGGCCATGGAGAACCGCTACTGCCGGCCGGTGGTGGATGACTCGCTGACGGTAAACATAGTTGAGGGGCGTCATCCGGTGATTGAGAAACAGTTGCCGGCCGGTGTGCCATACATTGCCAACACTGTTGATCTGGACAACGAAAAGACGCAGGTGATGATGATCACCGGTCCGAACATGTCGGGTAAATCAGCGCTTCTACGCTCTGTGGCGCTTAATGTGCTGATGGCTCAGATAGGGTGTTTTGTTGCTGCGGATGCAGCGCGCATAGGTGTGGTTGACAAGATATTCACACGCGTTGGTGCCAGCGATAATCTGTCGCAGGGTGAGTCAACGTTCATGGTGGAAATGACCGAGGCGGCCTCCATCCTCAATAATATGAGCCAACGCAGCCTGATTCTTTTTGACGAACTTGGACGCGGCACGTCGACCTACGACGGAATCTCCATAGCATGGTCCATAGTGGAGCATATCCACAATTATGGCAACATGCATCCCAAGACACTCTTTGCAACTCATTATCACGAACTTAACGAGATGGAGAAGACTAATCCGCGTGTGGTAAACTTCAATGTCTCTGTGAAAGAGATCGATGGTAAAGTGGTGTTCATGAGGAAGTTGGCACGTGGAGGAAGCGAACATAGTTTCGGTATCCATGTGGCTAAACTTGCGGGAATGCCCCGCTCCATTGTAAACAGGGCCAATCAGGTGCTCAGGCAGATGGAAAAGACTAATGCCGGCAATCCGGCTGAATCAGTAGCAGCAATTCAGCAACCTCTTGCCGAAGGGGGAGTGCAACTCTCGTTCTTCCAACTGGACGACCCTGTTCTGGCGCAGATACGTGACCAGATTCTTAACCTTGACATAAACAACCTTACACCGATGGAGGCGCTTAACCGTCTGCACGGAATTAAACAGATAATAACCGGAAAAGATTGACCATGAAAGAGTTAAATATCAAAACCTCTTATGAGATAGCGGAATACAATGAATTGACACCGCTGCAAAAAAAACTTGTCGACGAGGCAAAGGAGGCAACCTTCCGTGCCTATGCACCTTACAGTAAGTTCAAGGTTGGAGCAGCCATCGCCCTTGATAACGGCGAAATCATTGTTGGTTCCAATCAGGAAAATGCCGCTTATCCCTCAGGAACATGTGCTGAACGTTCGGCATGCTATTATGCTCATGCCCGCTATCCCGAGGCCAAGTTCACTGCTATAGCGATAGCGGCACGAGGCACTGATGACCGCTGGCTCACGATTCCTGCCTCTCCGTGTGGCGCATGCCGTCAGGCTCTTGTGGAATATGAAACCCTTGCAGGACATAACGTGGAGGTGCTTCTGGTTGGTGAAACCGATATCTATATCATTCCCTCCGTTAAGTCACTTCTACCTTTTGCATTTACTGAATTTTGAGTTTTATGGGCTTGGTTGGCTTGTAAGTCTTATAAATCTTATAAATCTTATAAATCTTATAAGTCTTATAAGTCATATAAGTCTTATGCCTGGAAAAGTAAAAACCCCTTAACATCAATGTGTTAGGGGGTTAATTTTGAGCCGCGAGTGGGACTCGAACCCACGACCTTCTCGTTACGAATGAGATGCTCTACCGACTAAGCTATTGCGGCTGGTGATCCCGTTGACGGGATTATTTTGTTGATGCTACTTGTTTGCTGAAAGTGAAGATTATTTTTGATTTGTCAAGGTCAAGGATTGCCATTGCCGGAGTGTCGATGAACGGGACTATTGCATTGACCCTGTCGGCAGTTGAGTAGTAGTAATATGACGTTGATGCCTCGGTTGTGGTCACCAGTGACACCGGAGTGATGGTGAAGGTGTAGTCCTCGGCGGTTACGTTTTCTTTCTCAAGCATCTCCTTGATGTAGTTTCGCATTTCGGAGAATACATAGCATCGGTTTGTTTCATCATACTGGGCTATGAAAGATGTAACCTCGTCATTCAGTTCGTTGTCAATGAAGAATTTGTCTTTGTCTTTTGACAGAATCATCATTACTGTTGGAGGCGGCGCGATGCCGTAGTCGTTGGTGATGTTTTCTACGGGTATGGCGAATGAGAGTGTGTTAAGTACTGACAGTTTTCCCGAGTTACGGCGGTAGAAGTCCATCATCCTCAGAGTGGGGAATTCAATCTCGATGTCGCGTCCGGCGGGAGCGACTATCAGGTTTTTGTTGGCAGCCAGCAGGTCGTTGAGTTGGGGTGCCATGTTGTAGCGGATGATGTTGTTGGATACTACCTCAGGCTTTGTGGCGAAGTAGAATCCTATGGCTGCATAGGTTGAGTCACGACCGTCCGATGTGGTGGTGTGCTTGCGGTAATGGAGGCGCAGTGATGATTGTGCTATCCTGATTACGCGGCCTGAACCGTAGGATGTTTCAACGTAGATTCCGGGAAATACGTTCTTGACGAATAGCGATGGTATGGCAAAGTTGCCGGGATTTGCCTTATAGGCCTTGAAAAGGTCTACTGCAAGGGATTTTGGAAGTGTTGCGTAGACATAGTGGCTTGTATAACCCTGCACGGTGTCGTTTTCACCTACGTTTGAATAGGTGTAGATTTTGTTTGAGAGCAGGGTGTTTGGATCATAGTATCCGGTGGGGTCAAAGTCAGAGTAAATGGGAGAAGGGAGTTGTTTGACGAGAGGGTAGACTTTGAGACCCATGGGGACAATTGAGTCGCCTATGAAATCGCCGTTGGGGATGTTCAGGACAAGTTGAAGTGAGTCGATGTCAGCGGATGAAACGTTTACGGTGTCGATGTTTGATGCTGACATGAACTGGGTCACGTAGTTTGAGGAGAGTGAGCCGTAGCCGTCGGCGTCGATGTTTCCGAGCAGTTGGGTGACGGTTCGTGACTGTATTTTGTGGTTTTCTACAGATCGTCCGGTGATGGTGAATGTGGAGTCCATCACTATTTCCATTTTGTCCTGGATAAGTGATTCGCCAATTGTTCCGGTGGTGTCGTCACAACCGGTAGCGGTGAACATCAGGATGATTGCCGACAGGATTGTGTATGCTATGTTTCTTGATTGTTTCATCGTTGTGTTCGACCGGTTATAGTGATGCGTAGAATGTTGCGTAGTGTTCAAAGTTGTCTCCGTTGTTGAATGGGAGTAATGGTTTGCCTGATTCGACGGCGTAGTCAATGATGCGGGGATCGACATTTTCGGAGGAAACGACAACTGCATCGGCGTAATCGATAGCGATTTTGTTGATTGCCAGGTTGTCGACGCGACCTTCCGGGGTGATGAGTGACTTTATCTGTTCTTCGGTGAATCCGTCACTGAGGAGTTTTTCAACGAATCGGGGATCGAAATCTTCCGGAATGGGCTCGTTGTAGAGGGCGTATATCACTTTGGATGACCGGAATGCGGGGTCATCGATAAACCTGGTTTTGATATAAAGCGGAGCAAGAGCGGTAATCCAACCGAGACAGTTGATTATTGCGGGCTCCCAGCGTAGTTTTTTTACGGTTTCCATGACACCCCTTATGAAGAAAATTGATCGTTCGTCGTTGTCGGAGGGGTGAATGTTAATTTCAAGGCCGTCGATTCCGTGCTGGTCAAAATAGTCATCGTTGTCAATGAAGTAGACCTGCATGCGAGAGGGCTGGAGTGTTGCCACTTTGATGATGAGCGGATGGTCAGTGTCGTCGATGACTATGTTCATTCCTGAGAGGCGGATTACTTCATGGAGTTGGTTGCGGCGTTCGTTAATGAGCCCGTATTTTGGCATGAAGGTACGCACCTCGTAGCCGTATTCCTGAATGGCTTGCGGGAGATGCTGACCCAGATATGACAGGTTGTCTTTGGGGAGATAGGGGGTTATTTCCTGAGAAATATAAAGGATTTTCTGTTTACTCATCAGTGACTTTTCATGAAGCAAGGAGCCGAAGTCATAGGCTCAATGTGACAATTATTCTGCAAAGTTACAATTTTTTTCGCAAAATTCCTCATTTTGCGGTGTTTAAAAAGTTTAAATTGTGAAATGCCAGAATTAACAAATATTGGGGAGCCGGGTCTAATAGCCGGGAGCTGGACCGGGGTCAGACATCGATGGAGAAGTGGTCGGCATCGTTCAATGCCGGGAGGTAGGCGCGTATGTCAAGTACTTTCTGAAGCGAAAGTGTAGCCTGGATGATATTGTTGGTTTCCGGAAGTTCAAGGATGTTTCCTTTAGGTCCTATGACGAGCGATGTGTTGTCATACGTTCCGTAGTCATCTGTTCCGGAGCGGTTGATTCCTATGACGTAGGCCTGATTTTCTATGGCGCGGGCAATCAGGAGGTGCTGCCATGCGTATTGGCGTGTGTTTCCCCAGTTGGCGGGAACAATAAGCAGGTCATAGAGGTTTCCTGTGTTGCGGGCCCAGACTGGGAAGCGCAGATCGTAGCATACAATCATGCTGATGTTCCAACCGCGGAACCTGACGGTGCGGAATGGGGATATTCCCGGCGTGTAGAGGGTGTTTTCGTGGCTGAGGGAGAAGAGGTGCCGTTTGTCGTAGTATGTTTCATCGCCTCCCGGTTCAATGAAGAATGCCCTGTTGAAGAATGAGTCGCCCACGCGGCAGAGGAAACTGCCGGCGAAAGCACAGTTGAAAGATGCGGCCCATTTTTTTATCCGGGTGATGGTTTTACCGGAGACGGTTTCGGCCAGTTCGCTGATGGTGTCACGGCTGTTGCAGTAGCCGGTAGAGAACAGTTCCGGAAGAACCACAAGGTCAGTTCCGGGGTTAAGTTTCCTCAGGAGGGTTTCTGTGGCTTCAAGGTTGGCATGGGGGTCGTTCTGAGCGATGTCAATGGACAGGAGGGCCACGTTAAGTGTACGGTCGGAGTTCATCAGTCGGTAATGAAGTTGTCAGGTTTTTTGCCGGTGAACCGGCTGTAGTATTTTTTTATCTCGCGGATGTCGGCCTCGTTGTCGCCGGTGGGTCGGAACTGCTTTTCAATCAGTACCTGTTTAGTGCCGAAGTCTATGGCCGCGAGAATCAGGGGGACATCGGCGCGCCGGGAAATTTCAAGGAATCCGGTGTGCCAGCGTGCTGTAGGTTTTCGTGTACCCTCAGGGGTAATAGCCAGAACCAGGCGTGGTTCTTTGCGGAAACGCTCAATCAGGAGTTGTACCAGCGAGTAGTTTTTTTTACGGCGCGGGACGGGAACACCACCTATGGCGCGGAAAATTGGGCCGAGTGGCCAGAAGAACCATGATTCCTTCATGAGGAAACCTCCGTGACGTCCAACGGCGGCGTAAGCGAGTTTTCCGAGAATGAAATCCCAGTTAGAGGTGTGCGGGGCCACGCAGATGATGGCTTTCGGATAGTCAGGGACGGAAACCGTCACTGACCATCCGAACAGTTTGAGGATTTTTCCGTAGATATTCATTTCTTAGGCATGGCGCCGTTCATTTCGTTAACTATTTCCTGCAGTGCTCCACCGAATTCAGAGCGGATTGCGGCGAATACTTTCTTGTAGTAGGCGCGGCGTGCTTTGTTGTAATCCTTTCGTGAGGGGAAGTCGGCGGGAGTTTTGTCGAAAGCCACGGAAACTTTCCTGAGAGAGTTTTCCTGAAGCACGGCGGCGTTGATGATTGGTTTGCGCATTGCTTCTTTGTCAACGCCGTTAATAAGGCTTGCGGCGAGGATCGCCTCACATGCTACAGTTCCGCATGTCTGGCGGATTTCCTTTTTGATGTCACGTTTTTTCATATTGTCAGGATTTGGATTGAATGATTCGTTTGAGTGCTATGACAGAAGGAGAGATGTGTGTCACGGACCGGTGGGCTGTCTGTCTGGGGTTATGGTCGAGCGGACGTTCGGCCTCAAGCCGCAGGCATATTTCGTCAGCGGAAAGGGGGTTGTTTGCCGGTGAATAGATTTGTGCGGCAGATGCGGTTCCGTGGAGTGAAGCCAGGCGTATGTCGCTTATGAATTCCGGGTCGGCGCCATCGGGATTTACTGCAATGAAGCGGCTCACAGGGAGTCCCATGCGGTTGGCTATCAGGGCAGAGGTGAGGTTTCCGAAGTTACGAGTGGGGATGGCGATCACCACTTTTTCCAGGGGAAGATTGAGTTGCCTGAGCCGGGCATAGGCATAGAAGAAGAAAATCACACGCGGAAGGAGGATGGCTATGTTCGCCGAGTTTCCGGAGATGAGCCTGAGAGTGTCGCGCAGTTCATGGTCTGTGAAAAGATCGCGTACAATGGAGCGACATTCCCTAAGAGTACCGCTTACTTCCACGGGAACGACGGATTTTCCGTAGTTCAGGAGGTGCTCGCGCCGGTTGGGGCTGAGTTCTCCCGAGGGGTAGATGGCGAAAGTGGTTACGTTGGGGATATCATGAAATGCTTCCGCTATTGCTGAGAGAGTGCCGGTTGAAGCGGTGACAATCATGTTGCAGTGGTTGCGGTTTGGATGTTGCTTGAACATTTCCGCCAGGACACGTGCTCCAATATCGTTGTAATTGCGGGTAGGTCCCTGAGTGAGGTCGAGGGTGAATTCGTTTTCGCTGATTCTGGACAACGGAACCGGGAATGAGAGTGCTTTGTCAGTTACGTTCTTGATGGTTTCCGATGGCAGATCCTCACCGAAAAGCATGTTTGTAACCACGTAGCCTATCTCCTGAAGACTCATGTCGGCTATGTTGTTGAAGAAGGCACGCGGAATGACGGGGAAGTGCTCGGGAAGATATAACGCGCCATCGCGGGTGAAGCAGTTGAGAACCGCTTCCATCAGCCCTACGCTCGCACTGTTTCCTCTGACGGGTTTATATCTCATGGCATCATTGGTTTAGGTTATATATATCGGACATATTCTGACCGGGCTTCGCGGCCATGAGGCCACGAGGTCATATTATGTTAACGGATATTTGCTATGTTTATTATATCGGCGAACACTCCGGCGGCAGTAACTTCTGCTCCTGCGCCGTAACCTTTTATTATAATGGGATATTCAAGATAGCGGTCGGTGGTGATTGCTATGATGTTGTTGCAACTTTCCAGTTCGAAGAAGGGATGACCGGGAGGTATGGAGCAAAGTCCGACAGCCGTGGAACCGTCAGGCGACAGTGTGGCCATGTAGCGTAGCCGTTCTCCTTTTTCAGCGGCTTGAGCGGCGACTCGGGCGAATGTGGGGTCATGGGCGGGAAGTTGGTCGATGAACTCCTGTGTTGTGCCTTTGAATAGCGATTCCGGAAGGAGAGGAGTGACGTTGACGTCGGATTGTTCCGGGCGGTATCCTGCCTCACGGGCGAGTATCGTAATTTTGCGGACTACATCGCTTCCGCTCAGGTCAATTCGTGGATCCGGTTCGCAATAACCTTCCTTCATGGCGCTTTGCACTGCTTCAGAAAAAGGTATTCCTTTTTCCACGCGGTCAAGAATGAAGTTCATGGTTCCGGAAACTACTGCTTCGATGCGTATTATGGAGTCGCCGGAGTTGATGAAATTGTTTATGGTGCTGATGATGGGCAGACCTGCTCCAACGTTGGTCTCAAATAGGAACTTGATGTCGCGGCGCTGTGCTTCATCCTTCATCGAGCGGTATGTTTCATAGTCGCCTGACGCTGCTATCTTGTTGGCTGCCACCACATTTATGTTGTGTTGAAGTAATTCGGGATAGAGAGCGGCTATATCTTTTGAAGCCGTGCAGTCAACAAACACGGAATTATACATGTCCATGCTGATGATTCTGTCACGTAGAATATCCGGGGTCACGGGTATGCCTTCTGATTCAAGTATGTCACGGAAATTGTCGATGTCAATACCGTCAGGATTGAAGAGTGCTTTGCGAGAGTTTGCAATGCCCACCACTCGTATTTCAAGACGTTTTGAGTCGAGCAGTTTGGCCTGCTGTCGTTTTATCTGGCGCAGCAGGTGGCGTCCCACCTGTCCGATGCCGGCAATGAATAGGTTCAGAACCTGTGTTTCTGAGAGGAACAGGGAGTCGTGGATCACGTGGAGAGTCTTGTCGAGATCCTCAAGGTTTACCACGAACGAGATGTTGATTTCCGAGGCACCCTGGGCTGATGCCACCACGTTTATGCCGTTCTTTCCTAAGGTGTTATAGAGTTTACCCGCAATTCCGGGGGTGTTTCGCATGTTTTCTCCCACCACAGCAACGGTAGCCATGTTGTGTCGCGGGGTGATGGAAGATATCTGTCCCTCCACCAGTTCTTTTGAAAATTCTTCTCGAAGCACCCTGACGGCAGTTTCGGCATCTGCATTCTTGACGGCGAATGAGGTGTTGTTTTCACTGGCGGTCTGAGAAACGAGGAACACGCTTACACCCGCTTCAGCCAGTGTGTTGAATATGCGTGCGTTTATACCTACGATACCCACCATTCCGAGTCCGGTGACCGTTATGAGGCAGGTGTCGTTTATGGAAGATATGCCCTTGATGGGTTTGTCCGATGCTATAGAATTTCTTGTTACCCGTGTGCCGGGAGCCCCGGGGTTGAATGTGTTTTTTATCAACAGGGGTATGTTGCTGTGGAATACCGGATAGATTGTGGGAGGGTAGACGACCTTTGCCCCGAAGTTGCAGAGTTCCATTGCTTCGACAAATGAGAGGGTGTCGATTACGTAGGCCTTGTCGATGACACGGGGGTCGGCAGTCATGAATCCGTCCACATCGGTCCATATCTGCAGTTCCTCCGCTCCGAGTTCAGCGGCGAGCAGAGCGGCGGTGTAGTCCGAGCCACCGCGTCCCAGATTGGTTATCTCACCGTTTTCCCCACGTGAGATGAATCCGCCCACCACGGTTACCGGAGGCAGTTCTCCTGCGAAGTTTTGAGCCACGAGCGCTGATGTCGCTGCCTGGTCAAGAATGTTCACACCTCCCTTGCGGCGAGTCCGGATGAAAGAGCATGAGTCGGCATGTCGTGCGCCGGTAAGTGCTGCCGTAATTATCGACGAGATTCTCTCGCCGTAACTGACAACTATGTCAAGAGTGCGGTCAGAGAGGTCACGGATAAGGAAAATTCCACGGAATATGTTCCCGAGTTCATCCAGCATGGGTGTGACCGTCAGTCGGACCTCATCAGCCTCACCGTTAGAGAAAAGGTCAGAGATCATTTTGAGATGTCGTCCGGCAATGTCGTTGTATAGATCCTCATATCCTGAGTTTCCGTCAGCGGCCATCCGGGCCGTGGTGATCAGACGGTCAGTGACTCCTCCGAGGGCGGAAACTACCACAACCACGGGCTGCGACTGTGAACAGACGATGTTTTTAACCTGCTGGAGACTTTCGGCTGTTCCCACCGAAGTACCTCCGAATTTCAATACTTTCATAATACTTGACAAAGTTACGAAAAATTGATAAATAAAGCCTTGGTTTGAACTGTGGAAATTAAAAATGTTATAATCTTTTGCGTAATCAGGCATAATTGTTTAAATTTGCAGTATAAACAGAAATAAACATAAGAATATGGCAATACTGAATTTTGGCGGCGTTGAAGAAACCGTCGTTACACGCCAGGAGTTTCCCCTGGAAAAAGCACGTGAGATACTTAAGAACGATACTATAGCCGTTATCGGCTACGGTGTGCAGGGTCCCGGTCAGAGCCAGAATCTGCGTGACAACGGATTCAATGTTATTGTTGGTCAACGTGAAGGAAAGACCTTTGACAAGGCTGTAAAGGACGGATGGGTTCCCGGCGAGACACTTTTCAGCATTGAGGAAGCATGCAAGCGGGGCACCGTGATCATGTGTCTGCTTTCTGATGCGGCCGTGATGAGTGTTTGGCCCACAATAAAGAAACATCTGACAGAGGGCAAGACTTTATATTTCTCACACGGTTTCGCCATCACCTGGAGCGACCGCACCGGTGTTGTTCCTCCGGCTGACGTGGATGTGGTCATGGTGGCTCCCAAAGGATCAGGAGCCTCGCTCCGCTCAATGTTCCTGGAAGGTCGCGGGGTGAACTCTTCGTTCGCCGTATATCAGGATTTTACAGGCAAGGCACTTGAGCGTACGCTTGCTCTGGGCATAGGTATAGGTTCAGGTTATCTGTTCGAGACCACTTTCCACCGTGAGGCAATCTCAGACCTCACCGGAGAACGCGGCTCCCTGATGGGTGCAATCCAGGGTCTGTTCCTGGCTCAGTATGAGGTTCTGCGTGAAAACGGACATACACCTTCCGAGGCGTTCAATGAAACAGTGGAGGAACTTACTCAGTCGCTTATGCCTCTGTTTGCAGCAAAAGGTATGGACTGGATGTACGCCAACTGCTCAACCACCGCACAGCGTGGCGCGCTTGACTGGATGGGTCCGTTCCACGATGCCATCAAGCCTGTCGTTCAGGAACTCTATGCAAGTGTGAAGAGCGGAGAGGAAGCGCAGAAATCAATTGACTCCAATTCGCAGCCTGACTACCGCGAGAAACTTAACGAGGAACTGCGTCAACTGCGTGAGAGCGAGATGTGGCAGGCTGCCGCCACAGTGCGTCAACTTCGCCCTGAAAACGATTAAAGTTTTTTTTACGTAACTATAAAAGGGATGCCTGAGGGTGGCCCTTTTTAGTGTTAACAAAGTTAAACCAAAAGCGCCGGGCTGTTGTTATATAGGTAGAACAATTAAAATTATGTGATATGGAGTTTATCTGGTTTATTTTGATAGGTATTTGTGCCGGTGCAATTGCCGGACGACTTATGCAGGGCAGTGGTTACGGTTGCCTGGTAAATATGGTAGTAGGAATAATAGGTAGTGTCCTTGGCGGCTGGCTGCTTGGAATGGTAGGTTTTGATTTTACCGGAATCATCGGTAGTCTGGTGACAGCGACAATCGGAGCGATTGTGTTCCTGTGGATACTTTCGCTGTTCAATAAAAAACCATAGTATTGAGGATAAAACAAGAAACAGGCTTCATCTTGGCGGATTCGCCAGTAAGTCTCGCAAATAGAGAGGGTATGTCAAAAACGAGAAATTTTGACATACCCTCTTTAGGTTTATCTCCGTGTTTGGACGGAAAAGTCTGTTGGCGTTGGCTTATTCAGCAACAACTTCGAAGGGAAGTTCAACGGTTACATCCTTGTGGAGTTTGAGGATTGCGTTGTAGTTGCCGACTTCTTTAACAGACTGTTTGATTTCGATAACTTTGCGGTCGATGTTGAAGCCGAGTTTTTCGAGTGCTTCAGCGATCTGGATAGCGTTAACAGAACCGAAGATGGTGCCGGTAGCGCTGGTTTTGGCGCCGATTGTGAGAGCCACGCCTTCGAGAGAAGCGGCGAGGTTCTGAGCGTCTTCTTTGATTTTAGCGAGTTTGTGAGCGCGCTGACGCTGGTTTTCAGCCAGTACCTTAAGCGCTGACTCGGAAGCGATTACGGCTTTGCCGGTGGGGATAAGGTAGTTACGACCGTAACCGTCCTTTACTTCCACCACGTCATCCTTGTATCCAAGGTTATGAACGTCTTCTTTGAGAATGATTTTCATAAAAATTCAGTGCTTTAAGGGGTTATTTCATCAAGTCGGTTACGTAGGGGAGAAGAGCGAGGTGACGGGCACGTTTAACGGCCTGAGCCACACGGCGCTGGAATTTCAGAGAAGTTCCGGTGATTCGGCGGGGAAGGATTTTGCCCTGCTCGTTGAGGAATTTCTTGAGGAATTCGGGGTCCTTGTAATCAACATATTTGATACCGCTGCGTTTGAAACGGCAGTATTTTTTCTTTTTCACATCCACAGACATGGGAGTGAGATAGCGGATTTCAGATTGCTGTGCCATGATTTAGTCCTCCTTTACTTCTACAACTACTTCTTCTTTTTTGTCGGCTTTGAGGCTACGACGTTTAGCGGCGTATTCTGCTGCATATTTGTCAAGACGGAAGGTGAGGAAACGGATCACGCGTTCGTCACGGCGATAAGCGGTTTCGAGTTTCTTGACTACAGTTGGAGCGCCTTCGAATTCAACGAGAACATAGAATCCGGTGCTTTTCTTCTCGATGGGATAGGCGAGTTTACGCAGACCCCAGAGTTCTTCATTCACCACAGTAGCGCCGTTGTCGGCGAGCACTTTGGTGAATTTGTCTACCGCTTCCTTCATCTGAACATCAGACAAAACGGGAGTTAAAATGAAAACGGTTTCGTACTTCATGTTTATAAAAATTAATAATTGATTTAAATTGCGGATGCAAAGGTAGTGAAATTTTTTCGCTCAGCCAAATTTTTCGCTGTTTACTTCAGGAAAAGATGGAGTGGTGAGGGTGTAGTCCGTATCAGTTTGCGGAAATAACATTCAGGCCTGCGGGCATTTTTGCGGCCACGGGGCGGCATGAGCGGGCGAACTGCATTATGAAATCGAGGGTCGACTGTTTTGGAGAAACTGTTTTATGAGATTCTTTCACTTGTTTTTCATTGTTTTCTTGCTGAGTAATGTTTTCCTTCATAGGCAGATAATTGTAAGGGGTTGAAATAGTGGTGGATGAATGAATTGTATGTTTGTTTCTTACGGCTTCAATTCTATAACGTTGCGAGCGGATGGATATTGTGTTGAAGAAAAATAAATTTGATTTGTTTCAAAAGAAATTGTTATAATAAATCTTAAAACGGAAAAATTTGGCTCCGTGTGTTTGGCGGATAGGAAAAAAAATTGTACTTTTGCAATAAAGAAATTGTAACCTGATAATAAACTTAAAAAGATAATTGCCTATAGCGGAACATTACTCAAATCAAAACCAATAAGTAATGCAAAAATTGACACGGCTTTCAGATGAGCATCTCATTGCCGCTTATGCTAAAGGTAACAACCTGGCTTTCGATACGCTGCTTCACCGCCATAAGGATAAGTTGTTTTCTTATATCCTTCACATTGTGAAGTCGCCGGAACTTGCCGATGACATATTCCAGGAAACATTTGTAAAGATTATTTCCACTATCCAGCAGGGACGTTATTCCGAGGCCGGAAAGTTTGCCGCGTGGATGACGCGCATAGCACGTAACATCATAATTGATTATTTCCGTCAGAACAAGGCTCAGGCTTTGGTTTCGATAGATAATGAGGAGATTGACGTGCTGAACCGCAAGGATTTAGCGGATAATAACATAGAGGATTTTCTGGTTGAGTCGCAGATTCTTGAAGATGTGCGCGATCTGGTTCGTGAACTTCCGGAGTCACAGCGGGAGGTTATTGAAATGCGGTTCTACCGTAACATGAGTTTCAAGGAGATAGCCGAGACTACGAATGTGAGCATCAACACGGCGCTTGGCCGTATGCGTTATGCGCTGCTTCACTTGCGTAAACTGGCCAAGGAGAAGAATATAGCGCTTACGCTCTGATTAAAGATTAGTATATAAATTTTTTAGGGGTACCACAGTGGTGTTGTGGTGCCTTTTTTGTTTCCGTGGGTGAATGGGTAAAACGGTCCTGGGACATGCATGGTCGTGTCGGCGTGAAGGGGCGGATGAGGGTCTATCCGGATTTAATCGGCGTCCTCAGTCGGACGCCAACACTATAAGTTGATGCTTTACCCCGCACGCCTGCCGGCGTACGGGGTTACGAAAAATCAGCGTCCTTGACAGGACGCCCCAGCCATGGTTCGATCAGGTCGGACTGGGTTGATATACAAGTCAGACTGGGTGGACATGGCGGGGTGCTATCCGGATTTAACCGGTGGTGCTTTAAACTGCAACGGCTACTACCTATGTATTAATAAATTTTGTGAAACGTGATCTGAAAATTTTTTGCGGTGTTGAATAAACTTTGGCTGATGAGCGGGGTCTTAGGAGTGTAGTTGATTGAAATAGACGTAAAAAGGAATCACTTTAAATGCTTTTTAGCCGGAAAAAATCTGAGTCACATATAGCGGACAGATTCACGGAGATTGTGAATCGCTACCGGGAGCCTATCTACTGGTTTGTCCGTAGGCAGGTGGTATCGCACTACGATGCTGATGATGTGGTGCAGGAGGTTTTCATAAGGGCATACCGTTCGCTTGACAATTTGCGTGAAGAGAATGCAGTTAGACCCTGGCTTTACAGAATAGCGGTCAATGAGATAGCGAGATTCATGGCGTCGCGTTACCGTAACGAAGGAGAACTGACCGATGAACTGTCGCATCAACTCACAGATGGTGAGTATGTTGACTATGACAATGCCATGGCAGTGACCTTTCAGAAGGCATTGCTGACGTTATCGGAGAAGCAGCGTACGGTGTTCGAGTTGCGATATTACGACGAGATGCCTTACGAGGAGATTTCAGAGATATGCGACACTTCAGTCAACACGTTAAAGACAACATATCACATAGCCCGTCAGAAGGTCACGGACTATATACTCAATAACGACTGATTTAAACGGATTGCAAATTAGGAAATCAGACTGAAACGAGTTAAATCAGTGAAAAGGATTAATATAAATCAATGAAATATGAACAGACAGGAATTTAATATTGACAATATACGGGATCGGTCAAATCCTTATACTGTTCCTCAAGGCTATTTCGAGCATCAGGAGAGGCGTATTCTTGTAGCGTCCATGCCCCGGAAGGGGAGAAAGGTTGTCACGCTGCTTGTTGCTGCTGCGGCATCGATAGCGGTGATAGCGTCAGTTGCAGTTTTCCTGTTCGGAACTTACAGAAACACTCCGGATCTGGACTCTTACATAGCCTCGTTGAGCGACAGTGAACTGAATGCATCCATAGCGTTGGATGATCTTGATACTTATTCAGAATTTATGGCGTCAGATGTTGATTGATGTCTGACATCCTATTAAACCACCTATCACAAATTTTTATAAAATCAAAATAGAAAAGATATGAGAACTTTGCTTTCAGTGATGACCGCTCTGGTGATTGCACTGTTTACGATTAATGTTTCCAAGGCCGAGTGTATGTCGCCTTCCACCGGTCCCCAGATAGTCAAGGAGGCTGACTGGCTTGTTGAAAAACTGAAATTGAAAGGTGACACAGCCATTAATTTCGTGAAGATTTATACAGACTACCGCTCCGAAATGGTTTCGGTACGGGAGCAGAACAAGTGTAAGGAACCGGAAGTGATCAATGGCAAGAAAGGTTCACTGTCAGACAGTGATATTGATGAGAATATCCGCAAGGGGTTTGAATCAAGCCGAAAAATGATTGATGTCCGCGAGAAATATTATAAAAAGTTCAAGAAGGTTATGTCTCCCCGCAAGATTGAAAAGATGTTTCGCTATGAGAAGAAAATCATGGAACGGAAACGCGAGGAGATGAAGAAGCGTGAGAAATATCGTGAACAAAAACATGAGCAGGTTGACAAACGCCGTAAGAAGGTTCAGGCGAACCGAAAGAAGATTGCCAAAAAAAGAGCAGCACAAGGCGCAGGTTCCCAGGATAAGAGCACTGAAAACAAATAGCAATGAAAAATTGAGATCACGGTTTTCTGTTGCCGGAACACTATTCTGCCGAATTCAAAATTTTCAGAATATAAAGATAATAATTACATAAAAAGAAGATAAGAATTCCTAAACCGCGATGAGTTATTCAACAGTTGATTATTTGTTTTCTTAAAATAGTAATGATCAACGATGAAGGAGGCGTGCCTGCTGAAGGTACGCCTCTTTTAGAACGGTGTGTCATAATAAGCCATCTGCGTCGTTGCTTTCGGAAGCGGCTTCGGTCACATACTTAGGTATGCTCCCATCAGCCTCATCCTCAGCGCCTTGCATCTAACCTATTCTGACAAACCTTAAGAGGGTGTGCCAAAATTTTTGTTTTGACACACCCTCCTTACTGCAATATCAGTGTTTTCTCAACCGGATGAGAATGATGATAATAAGAATTATGAGGATGTAAGCG
This sequence comes from uncultured Porphyromonadaceae bacterium, assembly GCA_947175645.1. Lineage (GTDB taxonomy): Bacteria > Bacteroidota > Bacteroidia > Bacteroidales > Muribaculaceae > CAJUPY01. The sequence goes on along the minus strand of CAMWNP010000004.1, from coordinate 85,129 downwards.
ATGATGGGTGGGGAGGAAGCGGGGCGTTCAGATTGTGAGGTTACAAAGGATTCGGATGTCAGCCGGCTGATGTGGTCCACGGAGTCGGAGGTCGCTGACGCAGATTCAACAGTTACGTGATTAACTTTGTGTTTCATCCTGACGCCGTAGAGTCGTGTCAAAGGAATGGAGTCGTTGACACACACCGCGGAGTCCGCGGCGATCATTGTTTCCGATTGAGAGAACGTTAAGGCGTTTGCAGACTCTTCAGAGTGGAAAGTGCGGAGTGTATCCGTGGAGATGACATGTCCGGCTTCAATAGTTTGCTTTCTGCTTGCACCGCATGAGGTGAGGATTATGATGAGCAGGAGTGGCAGGATTATTTTCATCGGCGGAATTCTTTTTCTACATTGAATGAGGGACAAGCCTTGGCGGTGAATTCATTATGGCCGTGGACTGAGGCGTCAGGATAACGGTTTAGCAGCAAGTCGACAAGTTTTATAAGAGATTCGCGTTGCTGTGGGGTCCGGGTGTCGGCCGGTTTCATGTGGCAGTCGCAGCCGCCTATATAGCATACGCCTATGCTGTGGGCGTTCTGTCCCTTGCAGTGCGCTCCCTGAATATGTTCAGGACGTCCGGCATGTATTGTACCGTCAAGATAGATCACATAGTGATAGCCGATGCTGTTGAAGCCCCGCTGCCGGTGCCACCGGTCGATGTCGTCAACAGTAACGTTCCTGCCGGCGGGAGTCGCTGAGCAGTGGATGATGATTTTGTTGATTTTTCGCATGAGATTAAGATGTTTTTATTTACGGAATCGGTAGTGGTAGTCCATGCCGAAGAGTGCGCCGGCAAATGTGAGGATCTCACCGAAGGCGGTGAGGACAGAGGCATCGATCGTACCCACCGGCGGTGCGAAGAATCCGGCTCCTATGAGAATGAGTCCGGCAAGTGTGATTAAAGAGGCGAGAATGAGTTGCAGGGTTTGTTTGTGTTTTTTCATATCGTATCTGATTATTTTTCTGCAAAGTTACTGCCTGAAAAGGGTGATACGACCGGAAATTGTAAGATAAAGGAAAATGAGAAAAGAGATATGTTTGAAGGATAAAGATGTGTGGTGTAGGCGGTTATGAGCCAATTTAAGGTGTGTTAATTGTCAGGAATTTAACAAATGTAGCGGTCTATATATTAAGCGAAGGTGTGTCATAATAAGCCATCTGTGTCGTTGCTTCCGGAAGCGGTTTGCATCTGACTTATTTATATAATTTATATAATTCATATAATTCATATAATTCATATAATTCATATAAATTTAATAATTCATATAAACTTAACGAGGGTGTGCCAAAATTTTAGCACACCCTCTTGCAGTTTATATAAGGGATATTTTATTTGTTCACTCGGAAACGGTCGATGCCATCACGTAGAAAGGCAACCACCTGGCGTGCTGCGGCTATACCGGCGTTGATGTTAGCCTCTGCCGTCTGGGCGCCCATTTTCTTAGGAGTGAAGAATACACGTGCTCCGAATTCTTCTTTAAGGGCATCTGCGTTATCTGGTTTTACATCTGCCACATACTTGATGTCGGGACGTTCACGAAGAGCCTTGGCAAGACCCTCTTCATCAATCACCTCCTTACGGGCAGTGTTGATAAGTACGGCGTTTTTAGGCATGAGCGTAATCAGGTCATAGCCAACGCTTTTGCGTGTTTCATCCGTGGCGGGGATGTGGAGCGATACGAATTTGTTGTTTTTGTAAAGTTCCTTGATGTCATGGACCGGAGTGACTCCTGCTTCCACCATAACCTGGTCAGGACAATAGGGGTCAAGAGCGTTCACATTCATTCCGAAACCCTTAGCAATGCGAGCCACGTTACGTCCAACCTGTCCGAAGGCATGTATGCCTATGGAGTTTCCCTTCAGTTCTGTGCCTGAGGTGCCGTCGAACATGTTGCGTACGGCCATCACAGTCATGCCGAACACGAGTTCAGCCACGGCGTTTGAGTTCTGTCCGGGGGTATTTTCCACGCAAACATCGTGGGCGGTAGCCGCGGCGAGATCCACGTTGTCGTAGCCTGCTCCGGCCCGAACCACAACTTTGAGTTGCTTTGCTGCGTCGAGCACTTCGGCATCGACCTTGTCAGAGCGAATGATCAGAGCGTCGGCATCTGCAACGGCGTTGAGCAACTGCTGTTTGTCGGTGTATTTTTCAAGAAGTTCCAGAGTGTATCCGGCTGCTTCTATTTCCTTGCGTATTCCATCCACGGCAACTGCCGCGAATGGTTTTTCTGTTGCAACGAGAACTTTCATTGTCAGGAATTTTATTTGTTGTTCTGGAATTCCTTCATACATTCAATCAGGGCATCGACGCTTTCCATGGGAAGAGCGTTGTAGAGCGATGCACGGAAGCCGCCGACGTCGCGGTGTCCCTTGATTCCAACCATTCCTTTCTCGGTAGCGAAGTCAATGAATGATTTTTCCAGATCGGCATATTCAGGTTTCATCACGAAGCATACGTTTGTCAGCGAGCGGTCAGCGTGGTCAGGCACGGTGGCGACGAACATACGGCTTGAATCTATCGCTTCATAGAGTTTTGATGCCTTGGCGATGCATGATTTCTCAATTTCACGAACTCCGCCTAACTGCTTGTAGTACTTCAGGGTTTGCAGAGCGGCGAAGATGGGTAGCACGGGGGGAGTGTTGAACATGGAGCCTTTCTTGACGTGTGTACGGTAGTCGAGCATGGTGGGGATTGCACGGTCAGCATGTCCCAGAGCCTCGTCACGCACGATAACGAAAGTAACCCCTGCGGGGGCGAGGTTTTTCTGAGCGCCACCATAAATCAGGTCATATTTAGCCACGTCAACCGGGCGAGAGAAGATGTCGGACGACATGTCGGCAACCAGGCGAACGTTTCCGGCGTCGGGGTCCTTACGGATTTCAGTTCCGTAGATTGTGTTGTTGGAGGTATAATGGAAGTAATCCAGATCCTGCGGAACTGTGTAGTCTTTAGGAATATAGTTGTAGTTACGATCTTTTGAAGAAGCCACTACGTCGACCTCACCGAATAGTTTCGCTTCCTTTATTGCCTTTGAAGCCCACACGCCTGTGTCAAGGTATCCTGCTTTCTTGGCAAGAAGGTTCATGGGCACCTGACAGAACTGGAGTGACGCGCCACCTCCGAGGAAAAGTACGGAGTAACCTTCAGGGATTTCAAGTAGATCCTTGAACAAAGCCACCGCTTCGTCCATAACTGCCTGAAACTGTTTTGAACGATGAGAAATTTCAAGAATGGAGAGCCCCATGTCAGCGAAGTTTAAAACTGCGTCAGCGGTATTCTTGATAGTGTACTGGCTCAGAATTGAAGGACCGGCATAAAAATTGTGCTTCTTCATGACTGTTGTTGGTTTTACTGTTGTTCAATAAGGTTGATTTGGAGAGAGGATAGCGTTGCAAAGTTAGTAATTTTTTCAGAACGTCAACTATAATTATGGAAAAATTTGTGTAATTGAGCGATTTACTGTAAAAAACAGGGCTTATAACAAAAGTTAACTATTTTTAATTATCTGAAATAAAAATTTAAGGTTATATTTGCACATAAATAAAAAGAACTAACCCTGACCTTGTCCTCAATTGAATACTGACCCGGGGCAAGTTAATGAATAAACGGAATATAAACCAGTCAAGGCTGCCAAAGTCATATACTGACGTAAACGACTGCAGCCAACCTTAGTTATCATGATAAAAAAAATACTCCGATCTGCCTTTGCGGCAGCACTGTTGCTTCCCGTGGCAGCACAGGCGGAATCCATTGAAGTGAGTGGAAAAACCTACGAACTGACCAGGCTGATTGAGCGTGATCTCGGACCGGGGGTGCACTACACGCGTGTCAGATTGCCGGAATATCCGCTTAACGTCAATATCATCACCATGGATATGGATAATCCGTACAACACCATCGAGACGACGATTGCAAATGAAACACAGTTCGGCACAGAGTATCTGGTGAATGCCGCAGCCCGACAGACCCGAGAGGGTCACAAGGTGCTGGGCGGCGCCAATGCCAATTTTTTCGTGACTTCAAGTTTCGCTCCTTACGGGCCGTTGCTCAACGGGGTGCATGTGGTTGGATGCGTACGTAACGGGCAGATTGTGGATGAAACAAACATGAACTCCGATCAATGGAACGGTGGATATACCGAAACAGGGATATTCTTTGTCGACAGTGACCGAAACCTTCACTGCGAGGCTTGGCCATGGTTCGGCAAGATAAAGACGGACAACATTGGTAACATCGACATATATCAGGTAAACAAGATCTGCCGTGACAATGAGGTTTGTCTTTACACAGGCTACTACGATAAAAATATGAGTTTCATGCCTGCTGATCTTTCATCAGACGGCAGAACTTTCAACATTGTCAGCGGTGTGTCGACTGAAGTATATCTGAAGTTCGCAAAAAATCAGACCTGGGCTACAGGTAAGAACATGACCTTTACTGTAGAGGAGATTGTAACCGGCTCGGGTCCGGGTAAACGAGGCGACTATGACGCCGTACTGGTGGCACGCGGTGACAAGGGTACAAAACTCGCCGGTCTGCAGAAGGGAGAGTCAATAAAGATAAAACTGGGATGGTCAAGTGAAAAGGGTGGTAAAGGCACAGTGCCTGTCATAGATAACCTTGTGGGGGGCAACGCTCTTGTCATGAAGGATGGAGAACTGACGTCACAGAACTATAATCCTGACAATATGGGAAACTATAACCCCATGACCTACAGCCGGTGCTCCTACGGCTCAAGCGCTGACGGCCGCAAACTGTTCATCTGTGTAATCGACATGGCCACCGATCCTGTCTATGGCGCATCAAAGGGAATCAACACGGAGGGCCTGTGCCACATAGTGAAGCATTTCGGATGTTCGAATCTGGTGAGCATGGATGCAGGAGGATCGGCTCAGATGCTCGTCGGTGACCGTATCATCAACAAGACCACGGAGTCTACTCCGCGCGCGGTGGCCAACGGAATGCTGGTTTATTCAACCGCACCCGCTGACAATGAGGTGACCCGTCTGGAATTCTATGATTATGAACTGGAAGCCCCTGTTTACGGAACATACGCTCCACGGATCATTGCTTATAACCGCTACGGAGATATCATCAATGATGACTACCGCGACTTCACGCTGAGTTGCGACCCGTCAGTGGGAAATTGTGACGGGACCATGTTCACCGCCGCCGGAAGTCCGGCGGAGGGAGAACTTACGGCCACCTCCGGCACGGTTACCGTCAGGAAGCAGATGAAAGTGATGGGAGCGCAGATTGCCTTGCGCCTCAAGAATATTCTCATTGACAACACCCGCGAGTATCCCATGGAGGTTAATGCTACCGTGGGGCAACACACCTACACATACGATCATACCACACTTGCGTGGGAGAGCGATAATCAGGAGGTGGCAACCGTGGAGAACGGCGTGCTCCGTGGAGTGGCCGAGGGTACGGCCAAGGTCCGCTGCACGGTGGGTGAGTTCTCTGATGAGTGTGATGTCACTGTTGAAATAGCCCCTGAAGCCGTTTCAGAGGGTGGCTCTGACGGATGGAAAGCGAGTGGCACCACCGGTGTGACGGCTGTGAGTATGGGTGGTGACGGTACCATTCAGTTCACCTATGGTTCTCCACGCACACCCTTCGTGAAGATAGCGAAGACCATTAAGTTCTATTCCTTGCCTGACCGTCTGTTGCTGACGTTCACCCCTTCGGTTGATGTGTCAGGAATAAACGTCGACCTGAGGACTCCGCAGCACAGCCGTACGAACCGAGTGGACATAACCCCCGCTGAAGGAGATCTGTTTGCCGCCGGCAAAACCCACACGGTGGAGATCCCGATGCCCGGGAAAGAGGATATAGGCAGTTTCCCCTATATATTATATTATATACAGTTCAATATCGCCGCAAACACATCCTACAAAGGAAGCCAGACCATCAGACTGGACGGCCTTCGCGCCGAGTATGACAACAACATGCAGGGTGTTGAAAGCGTCAGTGACAACGGATTCGGGGATATAACCATAGAACCGGCTGTTCCGGGAGCGGGAGATCTTCTCACTGTCACATCAGGAGAATCTCTGAAAGCCGTTACCCTGCATGATCTTGGCGGACGTACGGTCGCTCATGCGTATGCTTCCGGAAAGAGTGCGCAGATGGTGGTTCCTGACAGTGCCAATGGAGTTTATCTGCTGACAGTGGAAAGTAAAAACAGTGTAAAATCAAAAAAAATCATCATAAAATGAAAATTATTCTGAAACGAATCATGCTCGGAGTGTTTCTTGCGGGAACCTCCGGTGTAGCGGTGACTGCAGGAGCCGAGTCAATTGACATCAAAGGGAAGGATTACGAGATCACCTACATCTCCGACCGCGATCTCGGACCGGGGATACATTATACCCGTTTCCGCCTGGCGGAATATCCTCTGAATGTCCACATCGTGAAGATTGACATGACCAATCCTTACAACCGGATAGAGACCACCCAGGCTAATGATAAACTCTACGGTACGGAACGGCTTGTGGCTGCTGCGGAACGCCAGAGTTCACCCGGACATGAAGCCGTGGCAGGTAACAATGCAAACTTCTGGTGTGTTTCAAATCAGGCTCCTTTCTCCGATTATCTCATAGGAAGTACATATAACGGAAACATGCGTAACGGCAAGATCATCACCGAAACCAACATGAAATATGACCAGTGGGATCACGGCTGGACCCACACCGGTATTGTTGCCGTGGATGCCGACAAGAATTTCCGCGTGGGCTCGTATCCGTTCTACAGTATCCTTTCATCAGACAAAACCGGAAATCTCGAAATCACACAATACAACAAAGTATGCCGCAACGAAGAACTGGCTTTGTATAACTCTTACTATCCTGACAACCGTCAGTTCCTCCCGGTGGATCAGATTGACAAGCATTTCGTGATTCAGGAAGGTGTGTCAACTGAGGTTTATCTGAAACTTGAGGAGGGCCAGACATGGCGTTCGGCCGAACCTATCTCATTTGTGGTTACAGAAGTCAAACCTGATGCGGGCCGTGGATTGCGCGGTAATGCCGATGCGGTGCTTCTGGGTCGCGGTAGTTTCGCCACCGCTCTCAACAAACTTGCCGAGGGTGACAAAGTGACTGTTGAATACGGCTGGAAAGACGCCGTTGACGGACAGCCCATGAAACTGGAGAACCTCGTGGGCGGTAACTGTACGGTGATGAAGGATGGTGAACTTCTCAGCGGTAACACCACCGAAGCATACAACAGCCAGGTTTACAGCCGCTGTGCTTATGGGTCTGATGCCACCGGCAAAACAATGTATTCTATCGTCATTGACAAGGCAGGAGATAATTATGGTTCGTCATCAGGTTGTCCCACTGACGTGATGTGTTACATAATGAAGCATTTCGGATGTGTAAATCTGGTTAATATGGATGCGGGCGGTTCTGCCGAGATATATGTTGAGGGTGCTATTGCAAACCGTACCACCGAAGGTACTCCGCGTGCGGTTGCAAACGGCATGCTCTACTACAGTATCGCTCCTGTCGATAACGAGGTGGCACGCCTGGAGTTCTTTGACTATAACCTTGAGTGTCCCGTGGCTGCAAGTTATCAGCCCCGTGTGGTTGCATTCAATAAATACGGAGCCATTATCGACCGTGACTACAAAGGGTTCACACTCAGTTGCGATCCTTCGCTGGGCTCTTGCGACGGCATGCGTTTCCAGGCATCGGGAAAACCTGCATCAGGCAATCTCACTGCCAGCGTGGGCAATGTCAGCGTGTCAAAAAAAATGGTTGTAGAGAATGCCGAGATGACAATATCTTCAAAGAATATACTTATTGACGGCACGCGAAAATATCCCATCGGCGTGACTGCCGAACTTAACGGTACCCTCTACAACTATGATTCCACACTTATGGAATGGAGTGTTGAGGATAGTGAGGTGGCACGAATCGATGACGGTGTGCTGAGCGGGGTTGCAGAGGGAACCACCTGTATCTCTTGCAAGATAAGCGAGTATTCCGATAATTCAACCGTCAAGGTGGAGATTGCTCCTGAACCTGAGATGCATCACACAGACTGGAATACATGGGCGGCCACCGGTTCATCAGGTATCAGCAAGGTTACGGTATCAGAGGATGGCTTGGTCAAGTTCACATACGGTTCGGGTGCGCGTTCTCCCTACATGAAACTTACAAAATCAGTCACTTTCTATTCACTTCCTGATGAAGTTTTGTTCTCATTCACTCCATCGGTGAATGTGTCAAGCATCAATGTTGACCTGCGTACGGCCCTTCACACCCGCACCAACCGCGTCGATATCAATCCTGAGGATGAAGCGTTCATGGCCGGACAGACCTATACGGTGAAAATTCCATTGTCGGCCGCCGGTGACCCGGAGGATGTCCTGAACTATCCCTACAGTCTGCACTACATCCAGTTCAACGTTCCTGTTGACAATTCTTATAAGGGTGAACAGAACATACGTCTGAACGACCTTTTCGCACGATATGAAAACAATCAGGCAGGTGTTGACAGAGTTATGGCGGACCGGACCGGTGATTCAGGTGTGACCGCCAGGGTGATTGCTGACGGCGGCGTGATTGAGATATCGGCCGATTGTGAGATAAAGGGTGTGGAACTTTATTCCGTTACCGGAGTGAAAGTTGTATCCCTGGCAGCATCAGGAACTCAAGTGAAAACAGATATCCCCGGACTTAGCGGCGGAATGTATATTCTGAATGTGCGCACAGCAGTCGGTTCGGCAGTTAAGAAACTAATAATCAGATAAAAATATGAAGAAATCAATCATAATCGGTGCTATGTTGGCCATAGGTATGGCAACCTCCGCACAAGTGGCAAGGGTCAAATCTACGGAGCCGATTCTGAGGGGTGTGGAATCAGAAATGTACCATCCCGTCATAAGTCCTGACGGTTCCATGCTTCTGTTCACGTCGGTAAATTACAAAGGACTGAAACTCCATGACTTCAATGACGGAGTGACAACGCGCCTCTCTGACGAACAGCGTGCAGGCTTCGCTCCCGAATTTACTCCTGACGGAATACGTTATGAAGTGAAGAAAGAGGGTGAGACCGGACGCAATGCCTACACAACCCGTTCACGTGCTCTTGGCAGAAAGGTGAAAAGTGGCAACGGTGTGAGCGTGCGCACTGAAGGTTCAGTGCTTTACATCACACGAAAAGGTGTGGAAAAAGCCTATAGCCCGGTGGAAAGCCATGCCGGATATCTGTGGGAATCACTCTCTCCTGATGGTACGAAGGTTATGTTTTTCGCTGCCGGAAAAGGGGTGGTGATTACTGATCTTGACGGTAAAGTGCTCGGTCAGCCGGGAAATTTCGAGTGTCCTGTATGGCTGGGAAACAACGCTATAGCCGCCATGCGCGCCACAGATGACGGCCATCAGTTCAGTTCGTCACAGATTGTGGCAATGGATCTTCAGGGGGAGAACTTCACGGAACTTACTCGTCCCGAATCTATGACAATGAATCCCACGGCAACAGCCGCGGGTGACAAAGTCGTGTGCAACACCATTGACGGTCGCCTGTTACTTATGAATCTGGAACTTCTAAAATAATCAGCGGTATGAGAAAAAAATTATCATCTTTAGCAATAAGCGCCGTGGCATGTGCGCTCGCATCTCATGCCGTCAATCCTCAGGATCTGACAATCTATATCAATCCCGGTCACGGCGGTCACGAATCGAACGACCGTAATGTTGTAATTTATCCCTACAAGCAAGGTGATCCCGAAGGTTTCTGGGAATCTAACTCCAACCTTGACAAAGGCCTCATGCTCCGTGACATGCTCGAGGCAAAGGGTATGACAGTCTACATGTCACGTGTAACCAACACTGAAGCGGATGACCTCGGACTTTCCACCATCGATGCACTCGCTAACAAGACCAAAGCGGACTTCTTCTTCTCCATCCACTCCAATGCCACAGGTACGTCATCACGCGTGAACTTCCCGCTGATGCTTTACCGTGGTTATGACAATGAGCCGGTTCGCCCCGGAAACCTCAAGATGGCGAATATTCTCGGTCCCCATCTCTATGAAAACGAAGCCACAGTGTGGACCAACAACCTGTCCGTACGCGGTGACTGGTCGTTCTATCACTCCTGGGGTGACAAGGTGGGTCTGGGTGTTCTCCGTACCCTCACAATCGACGGTATGCTTTCCGAAGGCTCTTTCCATGATTATATTCCCGAGACATACCGTTTGATGAACCGTGAGTTCAAATGGCTCGAGGCATGGCATTTCCGCAAGGCTGTGGACCAGATGTTCGGTCTGGAAGGTGATACCAAGGGTGTCATCGTTGGTCGTATCAATGACTCCCGCCTGTTGCGTGACGCCTCCTACGTCATGTTCAAGGATGACCGATATGTGGCAATCGACAATGCCAGAATAGAACTCTATGACGAGTCAGGGTCAAATCTTCTTGCTGAGTACACCACAGATAATCTCTACAACGGTGTGTATGCTTTCGTTGATCTTGTTCCGGGCACATACACACTCCGTGTTTCCGAGGAGCAGCATACTCCTGAGGAATGTCAGGTTGTGGTGGAAGCCGATAAAGCCACTTATAAGAATTTCCAACTCAAGAAGATACGTAATACTCCTCCTGAAGTGTTATCCTATTCACCGGTATGGAATGAGGGTGACGAATATGTTCTTTGCAATGCACCTATTATTTTGAACTTCAACTGGGACATGGATGAGGCAACCACTGAGAACGCTTTTTCAATCGTTCCCGCTGTCGAGGGTAAGTTCGTGTGGTCCGATGCCAATTTCACAATGTCGTTCGTTCCAACACAACCTTATGCCACCGATACTGAATACACTGTAACGCTTGACGGTACGGCCCAGCATAACAGCGGAATGGAAATGGGCAAACCGGTGACATTCAAGTTCCACACATCTGACCGCGATTTCATGCAACTTATAGGTCACTATCCCAAGAATGGCGATCAGGTGCATTATAAAGGTGCGGCTATTGAAATCCGACTTGACAAGCACCCCTTCGTATCGCCTATCCTCAAGCAACTTCTCGTGAAGGATTCCTCCGGTAACTCAGTTTCGCTCAACACTCGCAACATGAAGTACAGTAAGGCGGGTGATGACTTCGGTTATGTTCGTATCCCCTTCACAAAGGCGCTGAACATAGGTGATAAATATTATGTGACCATCTCCAAGGAGATATCTGACAAGGATGGTATAACGCTTCAGAATACCACTGAGGTGGAATTCACCGCTATAGACGCCGGAGAAGAGAAGTCAGGTCACTCTGCGATAGAAGATTTCGATAACGTGGCTGCATACACCCTCCTGGAAGATGAAAATATTAACGTGCAGAGCGCCTCAATCTCAGCCGATAAAAAGGAACTTCTTTTCGGAACCACTTCGGCGGCTATTGAATACAGATTCGGCAAGAACAGCGACGACAAAGGTGAAGTTCTTTTCAGCCGTGAAGCAGCAGACAAGGTTGTTACCGATGCAAGCAGTGTCATGACATACGTTTACGGTGACCTATCCGGAAATGAACTCTATGCCCAGTTCACTTCTGAAACCACTGTATCCTACGCCATGATATGCAAACTTGATTTCCTCGGTTGGAAAGAGGTGAAGGTTGACATGTCTACTCTGGAAGGTGGCGCGGACTATCGTCTGACCGGTATCAAGATTGTTGAGGTGCCAAGTGCCATGAGCAAGAACGGAACCATACGACTGGACAACATGATGGTTGCCACAGACGATGACAGCGTAGAGTCTATAGAGATAGCGACCATCTCTATCCATCCTAATCCGGCATCGGAATATCTCATTGCAAACGGCGATGCGACAATCGGTTCTATCGAACTCATATCAATGTCAGGCGCAACAGTTGCCCGATGCAGCGGAAATGTGCTTAACGTCAGCGGTGTAGCCGACGGAACTTATCTCGCCAAAGTGAAACTTGCCACCTCCGGCGGTGTCTCAATAAAGAAAGTAATCATCAAACACTAACATGAAACCAACAAGACTATTACTTACACTGGCTGCTGCCGCCATTTCTATGGCGGCGACAGCCTCTGACGTTGAAATATCTTCAGCGCAGGAACTGCATATCGACCGTCAGGCCTACCATCCTGTACTAAGCCCTGACGGTTCCATGCTTCTCTTTTCAACGACTGACCACACAGGCCTTTATTCCTATGACGTCGCCACCGGCAAGACATTCACATTAGATGAATCGGCTGCTGCGGGCTTCGCTCCCGTATTCTCACAAAAAGGGGATAAGGTGTACTACCAAACAGCGACTCTGGTTGACGGCCTTCTGAACCGCGACGTACGTGTTGTCACACTTCGTACCGGAAAGGTTAAACAGTTGTCCGGACCCTCACGCAAAAATGTTGAACTGCGCGCCTTGGACGGCGAAACCTTTGTCAGTTCGGCAGTATATCACATCAACGTGGTGCGCGACGGAGTGACAACCGAACTCAGTCCGGTGGAGGACGGACATTCTTATCTATGGCCCACTCTCAGCCCCGATGGCACCCGTATCCTTTTCAGTGAGCCTTTTCAGGGAGTGTTCGTATGCAACCTCGACGGTTCCGGAGTGAAGAAAATCGCTGACAAAGGCGACTTCCCCGGATGGATCAGCAATGATGCCGTGGTTACAGTCTCCACCGTTGATGACGGGTACAACATCATGTCGTCAAACCTTATCCTCATAGAAATCAACTCAGGGGAAACCTCACCTCTCACACCCGAAGCGGTGAAAGTGGGAGAACTCTCCGTTTGCGCTGCCACAGGAGATATGGTCTACTCTACACTTGACGGCAAACTGTTCCTTATGAATGTGAAAATTAACCGCTAAAACCATTTTCAGATGAAAAAACTAATCATTATCCTTATGGCTGTTCTCAGTGTTTCTTTCGCTACAGAAGCCAAAAAGATGAGTGACCTGAAGATTTATATAAATCCCGGTCACGGCGGTTACACTTCAAACGACCGTCCTATCAATATCTATCCTTTCGCTAATAACGACACCCTTAGTTTCTGGGAATCAAAGAGTAACCTCTACAAGGGTCTCCACATGTATCATATCCTTGACTCCTTAGGTGCCAAACCTTATCTGTCACGAATCAAGAATACTGAGGCCGACGACCGTTCGCTATCCGGTATTGCCGCTGAAGCAAATCAACTCGGAGTGGATCTCTTCTTCTCTATCCATTCCAATGCCGGCGAATCTGTAAACTACCCTCTGATGCTCTACCGCGAGAACGAGATCGGCACTCCCCGTTATCCTGAAAATATCACCCTGAGCAAGATTCTCTGGAAGGAACTCTACTCAAACCAGTTGCCCTACTGGACCAGAAAAACTGAATATGTGTGCGGTGACCTCACATTCTATCAGAATATGTGGCAGGGCGGCCTCGGGGTTCTCCGTACGCTTTACACCGTGGGTCTCCTTTCAGAAGGGGGAATGCATGAGCATCGCCCTGAGGCATACCGTCTGATGAACGATGACTATCTGTGGCTCGAAGCATGGCATTTCGTTCGTGCCATTATGGAATATTACAACACTGAGGACCGTTTCTCCGCAGGTAATGTAGCCGGTCTGGTCTATGACAACCACAACCTCCGTGAACTGCAGATACCGCGGTCATTTACCGCCTACGGACGTGACAAACTTCTTCCGCTGAACGGTGCTGACATCAAACTCTGCGATAAGAGCGGTAAAGTGATACAGACACGTACCACCGACAATATCTTCAACGGCATCTTCGTGTTCCGCAATGTCGCTCCCGGCGAATACACGGTCAAGGTGAGCCATGACAGTTACACTGCCGAGGAATATCCCGTCACAGTCACCGCCAATCAGGTTTCATATCTTGACTGTCCGCTTGACATGATCCGTCCCGAACATCTTGAGGTGACCGAATGTAATCTCAACGGTGTAACCGAACCTGTAAGTTGTGCATCAACAATAGATTTTACCTTCAATACTGACATCGACGAGGAATCATTCCGGAATTCATTCACTATATCACCGGAAGTTGACGGCTATATCAAGTTCTCCAACTCTTACCATTCCGCTCAGTTCATTCCTGAACTCTCGCTCGCTACCAGCACCGAATATACCGTTACGATCTCAACCGGAGCCCGTACGGCAAGTTCGAAAAATCAGAACGGTAATTTGGCCCAACCCTACGTGTTCAAGTTCAGTACGCAAGGACGTAACCGTCTGGAACTGACCGAGACATATCCCTCTGAAGGTGGAGTGATACATTTCTCATCGCCCAACGTGGAATTCCGTTTCGACCGCAAAATCAACGGTTCAAACTTCTACGATCTGATTTCAATCACTGACAGCAAGGGCGCAAATGTGGCGTTTGACACCCGTAACAGCAGTTTCAATAAACTGGCCAACAACTATGGTAACGCAGTTCTTGCCGTCAGGGGTGATCTTCAGGTAGGAGAAACATATTATGTTAAACTCTCCGGCGAAATCCGTGATAACGAAAACCTCCCGATGGTTCAGGATGTTAACTTCTCATTCAAGGCCATTGATGAAAGCGGTGTGAAAGAAAACAGTGATGTGGCAGAAGATTTCGAGACTGCCGCACTCTATGCAGGCAACCTTGACAAATCCGAGGGAATGACCGCCAAACCCACTTACACACGCAGTACCGCCAAGAAACTTTTCGGGACTGCTGCCGGCATATTCACCTACAAATTCAAGGCAAACCGCGGCGGAGACGCCTTCTGGGATTATGCGGGATCATCCGATGCTCAATTCTACGACGGGGATATTCTCGGAATGTATGTCAACGGTGACTTCAGCAACCATGAACTTTTTGTGGTACTTGCCGGAGGAACGGATGAAAAATCATTCTCACTGGGTAAACTCGACTTCCGCGGGTGGCGCTATCTTGAAGTGGAACTCCATGAACTGCTTGATGAAACACCGTATCACATAGCCGGTATGCGTTTGCTTCAGGACGATAACCCCGTGAGTCAGAACGGCTCATTCGTGGCAGACAATCTGTCGCTGATTAAAGCCGGAGACTCAGGTGTGGCCTCGGTAGCCGATGATGCTGCCGGTGTGGTGGTTAACGTTGAAAACCGCATCATAACCGCTGACTCCGTATCAGGTGTCAAAGCCATTGAGGTCATCGGTGCGGACGGACGCGTGATACTCGCCTCAAAAAGTAACATCATTGACGGAAGCGGACTGACCCCCGCGGTCTATATTATCCGCGTGACTCTCGCTGACGCAACAACATGCATCAGCCGGGTTGTCATTGACTGACTTCAGTTATAAGAAATCACAAGGTAAGGCGCGCCGGAACAATCACGGTGCGCCTTCGCCATCTGTCATCTGCATCCAAAATAAAAATAGGTGTAAAAATATTTCATGCAAAACGTTGATAATTAAAAAAAATAACGTAACTTTGCAAAGTTTTTTCAACCGACATTAAGCCGTGGGAAAGTTTACTGAATACAAACTTATGCTCAAAAGCATGCCCAAAGGAATAAACGAGTTCGTTTACAAACTGGGCAAGCAGTTCTTCGTGAATATGGAGAACAATGACATCCGTGATGCGAATCTCACAGTGGATCTCGCCGTGAACAACACGGGCGATTTCTATGACCTTACCTTTGCCGTCGAAGGTGAAGTCACAGTGTTGTGTGACCGCTGCCTGGATGATCTGGTGATTCCCATTGAAACTGCTTATCATGTGGTGGTCAAATACGGCGACAGTTACAATGATGCAAGCGATGAACTCCTTGAGATTCCGGAATCGGACAACTATCTCAATGTCGCATACATGCTTTATGACACTGTCATGCTGGCTATACCTATCAAGCATGTCCACCCTATGGGTAAGTGCAACAGAGCAATGAGTGCCCTGCTCAAAAAACACCGCAGCGGCAACGGCGATGACGACACTTCTCTGGAAGACCAACTCATCGACGAAATGGATTCAATGGATTCAGCAGGCGCAGAAACCCCGACAGATCCCCGGTGGGATGAACTAAAAAAACTTTCTGATAACAACTAAAAACCAATAATCGAAATGGCACATCCTAAACGAAAACAATCTAAGACCCGTACTGCTAAACGTAGAACTCACGACAAAGCAGCGATGCCCACTCTGGCAGTTTGCCCCAACTGTGGCTCTTGGCATGTTTATCACTGCGTTTGCCCTGAATGTGGCTTCTATCGCGGACATGTTGTAATCGAAAAAGCAGCCACTGTTTAATCAAGGCATCTTAACTGAACTTACAATATTCTCCACACCTGCGTCCCAAGGTTGCAAGCAACCCTTGAAACGCAGATGTTGGAGTTGTATTGTTACATAGCGGTTGCCATTCCGGAAGCCTTCATTCCCCGGGTTTCATCTCAGGAACTTATGGCCGTCAGAGGCTGATGTTTCACTCCGGTTCAACCGCGTTTGTTCAGTGGTCAAGCCATCTTTTGTTTATTAAAAGTATTTTCCCAGATATGTTAAACGCAAGAATTTCAGGAATCGCATCATACGTCCCCGAGGATATCCTCGACAACGAGATGCTCTCCAAAATGGTAGATACTAATGACGAGTGGATAACCACTCGCGTCGGAATCAAGGAACGCCGCATCCTCCGCAAAGAAGGTGCCGGATCATCCTATTTAGGAATCAAGGCAGTGGAGAAACTCCTTAAGGAAACAGGCGTGGCTCCTGAGGAAATTGAACTCCTTATCTGCGCCACTTCCAATCCTGACTACCGTTTCCCCTCCACAGCCTCTATAATCGCTGAAGGCTGCGGGCTGAAGAAATCCTACGCCTATGACATCCAGGCCGCTTGTGCCGGTTTCATTGTTGCCCTGGAGGATGCCGCAGCATACGTCAAGGCCGGTCTGCGCAAGAAAGTTGTTGTGGTCTGCGCTGAGAAAATGTCATCAATGGTTAATTATAACGACCGTGCCACATGTCCGCTTTTCGGCGACGGTGCGGCTGCCGTTCTTGTTGAACCAACCGAGGAACCCGTTGGCGTTATGGATGCCGAATTCCACGTTGACGGCAAGGGACTTGATTATCTGGTGATGCGTGGCGGTGGCTCGGTACATCCCACCACCCAGCAGACTCTCGACGCCGGCGAACACTTCCTTTATCAGGAGGGACGCTCAGTCTACAAGAATGCTGTCACCGACATGTACACTTCAACCAAGAGCGTCATGGAGCGTAACGGACTCACCGTTGACACCATTGACTATCTTGTTCCTCATCAGGCTAACCTCCGCATCATCGAGGCTGTGGCATCTCATGCTAAAATGCCGATGGAGAAAGTGCTCGTCAACATCCAGCACTACGGTAATACCTCCGCTGCTTCAATCCCCTTGTGTCTTGACGAATTCAAAGGCCAACTTAAGAAGGGTGACCGCATAATCCTCACCGCTTTCGGCGCAGGATTCACCTGGGGTGCGCTCTACCTCATCTGGGGCTGAACCCGGAACTCCCCCAACGAAATTTTCACTAAGAGGCTGTGTCAGAATGAATGATTTTGACACGGCCTTTTAAGATTTTTCGTATCCCGGAGGAAATATGTAAATTTGCTCAATGAAACTACATCATATCGCAATATATGTAAAAGATCTGGAGGGTGCTGAAGGTTTTTCAGAAAATACTTTGCGACTGTTCCAAACCAGTTATATCACAATCCTAAAACCGGGTTGAAAACCTATTTTCTGACTTTTCCGGATGGAGGAAAAGTGGAAATTATGAATAGAGAAGAGATTGAGCCCCTTGAGTTTAATCCATATCGTCAAGGATATATCCACATGGCCTTAAGTGTTGGTTCCGTACAAGAGGTTGACAGACTTACCGCCATACTCGCCAAAGATGGTTATGAAATTCTAAGCGGACCACGCATCACCGGCGACGGATATTACGAGAGTTGCATACGGGGTTTTGAGAACATCATAATTGAGATTACGGAATAAGAGCAGTCCGCCACACTGAACCCAACCGTCAAAATCTTTGTTATAATGATACATCCGGCAGTTCGGGAAACGCCCGGCGCAGCGTCGTGATGTGGATAACCTAAACTAAAGAACAATGGCACAAGAACATAAAGCCGGTTTTGTCAACATCGTGGGTAATCCTAACGTTGGCAAATCAACATTGATGAACCGCCTCGTTGGTGAGCGCGTAAGTATCATAACCTCTAAAGCACAGACAACACGTCACCGCATAATGGGTATAGTCAACACCCCTGAATATCAGATTGTTTTCTCCGATACTCCCGGTGTGCTCGCCCCCAAATACAAACTTCAGGAAAGTATGCTCGGGTTCTCCGAAGGTGCGCTGAAGGATGCCGATGTGCTACTATATGTGACTGACGTGGTTGAGGACCCGACAAAAAATGAGGAGTTCCTGAAAAAAGTTTCTCAGGAAACAATTCCCGTATTGCTGGTGATAAATAAGATTGACCTTCTTAAAGGACAGGACGACCTTAACGGAATTGTTGAGAAATGGAAACAGTTGCTCCCCAATGCCGAGGTGTTCCCGATATCCGCGCTTGAGGATTTCAATGTCATCAATCTGCAGAACAGAATTGTGGAACTGCTTCCTCCTTCACCCCCTTATTTCGGCAAAGACGCACTCACTGACAAACCTGCCCGTTTCTTTGTGACCGAAATCATCCGCGAGAAAATCCTTTTGAACTACGACAAGGAAATTCCATACTCAGTGGAGGTTATCGTGGAGAAGTTCGAGGAATCGGAAAATGCCATCCACATCATGGCGGTGATTTATGTGGAGCGTGATTCACAGAAAGGTATCATCATAGGCAAAGGTGGCTCGATGTTGAAGAAAGTTGGCACCGAAGCCCGTAAGGATATCGAGAAATTCTTTGACAAACGTGTTTATCTGGAGATGTTCGTCAAGGTGGAAAGCAACTGGCGTAACCGCGAGAACAAACTCAAATCCTTCGGATATATCGAATAATTTGGACGGACACGAAAATTTTCCTAACTTTGTGGTGAGTGTGCCGCACCAGGTTACACTGATCACCAACAACTAATCAACTATGGGACAATTAGTAGCAATAGTGGGACGTCCGAACGTGGGTAAATCAACCCTCTTCAACCGACTGACCCGCACACGTACGGCGATAGTGGATGACACTGCCGGTACTACACGTGACCGTCAATATGGCAAGGTCGACTGGAACGGAAAGGAATTCTCCATCGTCGACACCGGCGGCTGGGTCGTGAACTCCGAGGATATCTTCGAAAGCGAAATCAACAAACAGGTAAACCTGGCCATAGAGCAGGCCGACGAGATACTTTTTGTGGTTGACGCCATGAACGGTGTCACCGATCTTGATGACCATGTGGCCGAAATTCTCCGCAAGTCACGCAAACCGGTGATTCTTGTGGCCAATAAAGTTGACTCCAACGACTGGCTCTATAATGTGCCGGAATTCTACAGCCTCGGTCTTGGTGAACCTTTCCCGGTTTCAGCCGTAAGCGGCTACGGAACCGGTGACCTTCTGGATGAGGTTGTGAAAAAACTTCCTGAAAAGGAGGATGATGGCGAGCAACTCGACGAAATACCCAAGTTTGCCATTGTGGGACGCCCCAATGCCGGAAAATCATCAATCATAAATGCCTTCATCGGAGAAGACCGTCACATTGTAACCGATATAGCCGGTACGACACGCGACAGCATCTATACCCGTTACAACAAGTACGGTTTTGACTTCTATCTTGTTGATACGGCCGGAATCCGAAAAAAGGCTAAAGTCAACGAGGATATCGAGTACTATTCCGTTATCCGGTCAATACGGGCCATAGAGGCTTCTGATGTGTGTATTCTGATGATTGACGCCACCCGCGGAATCGAGGCTCAGGATGCGAACATATTCTCCCTGATAGCCAAGAACAAAAAGGGACTGGTGGTGTGTGTCAACAAGTGGGATCTTGTAGAAGATAAATCACAGGAAGCGATCAAGACCATGGAGAAAGCGATACGTGACAAATTCGCTCCCTTCACGGATTTTCCCATTATCTTCGGTTCGGCATTGACAAAACAACGTATATTCAAGGTGCTTGAAACGGCAGTCCAGGTCTACGAGAACCGCAAGCGCATCGTGCCCACCCATCAGTTGAACACAGTGATGCAGGAAGAGATTGCGGCATATCCACCTCCCGCAAACAAAGGGAAATATGTGAAGATCAAGTATATAACCATGCTAAAAGGATCTCCTGTTCCCACATTCATATTTTTCTGCAACCTTCCGCAATGGGTGAAAGAACCATACCGCAGATATCTTGAAAACAAAATACGTGCCCATTGGGACTTTTCCGGAACACCTATAAACGTGTTCATGCGCGAAAAATAATCCCCATTGTTATGCCTGTGGACTGTCGGTTATGGTCCACGGGCATAACTTGTAAATTTCAACGACCAATCGCACTCACAATGAGAATTCTGAAAATGTATCCCACCAGTATCAACGAGAAGTTCGTGGACTCCTTGGTTGAGGAATTGCGTGACGGGGGGCTTATAATCTATCCCACTGACAGTTACTATGCCATAGGATGTGATGCTCTCAGTAATCGTGCCGTAGAGCGGATATGTGCGCTAAAAGGGATAAATCCTCAGAAGAACACTCTTTCCGTGGTGTGCGATTCCTTGTCGCAGGCAGCGCGTTATGCCCGGATAGACAACACGGCATACAAGATTATGCGTGACATTCTCCCCGGACCGTTCACATTCATTCTTCCGGCATCCACCACGCTACCAAAGGCATTCAAGGGGAGGAAGCAGGTTGGCGTGCGTGTGCCTGATAACCCCATAGCCTGCCGTCTGGCAGAGGCGCTCGGCAATCCTCTGCTCTCAACCACCATTGTCCCTGACGGTGACCGTTTGCTCACACCTGAGGAAATTGCCCTCCACTATGAGAACAGCGACATAAGATATATGATTGACGGAGGGGATGCCCCGGATGCACCAACCACTGTAGTTGACATTACGGACTCCGGCAACCCCGTTATCGTCCGTCAGGGGAAAGGAGTGCTGGAATCATGATATGCAGGAACTGTGCTAAGGAAACCGGCGGAAAGGGTAGGGTATGCCCCCATTGCGGAATTGTGCTCCGTCCCCGGAAAAAGTCGCAGAACTCAGTTTCGACAGTGGTTGTGTACAATCCCTTTGGGAAGGTTATTGCCACGGTAGCGGTGCTTTTGTGTGTGGCACTTTTCCTTTTCCTGACATTCAGGTTTGTGAATAAACGAGTACGGGCCGTGAATGATCTTGACCTTTTCGAAGAACTTGTGGATAAGGGGTCATCTGCTGATTATCAATATCTTATAGCCGCACGTGGGGTTCTTAAATCCATGGAGGACTACGGGGGCGACGTAAATCGTTACGAGCAGTTGGCAGAACAATACTACAACAAGCGTGATGATGCTCTGGAGGGATGGATGCATGCTGCCGAAACGCAATACGAAATAGCCGGGAGTGTGGATGATGCCTTGAGATATTACCATCGTGCCGACTCCATCTGTCCGGGTAATACTGAACTGAAAAACCAACTCCACGCCATGTCGCTGAAATCAGGACTCAAAGGTGCGGAGACTCTTGTGTCAGTAGTAAGTTGTCAGAACAATCAGGCATCAATAAAATATAAATATTACGGACCTTACGACTCCTCTCTCCGGCTGCGCCTTGTCTGGGAGGGCGGGGAGTCAACACGTATCACCCTTCCATTGAAGACCGGTTCTGACGATTATCAGGTTTATAACTTTGAATTATCGGGAACCCCGGACCACGGATGCCCGGTTGAGATTTACGAGGGGCAAACCTTGTTGTTTAAACTTCCAACAGTAAACGAATGAAGAAGATTCTGTTTGCAATACTGATTCTGGTGACATCGGTGGTTTCTGTTTCAGCATCGGATGCCGCACGGGCCCTTCGCTCCAGTTCTCGCATACTGGAGAACGGCACCATAGGTCAGCATCAGGCTGCGGTCAAGAAACTTACGGCTGCACTCGCTCTGCCTGACATTACCGTTCAGGAGAAAGAGGAGATAGGCAGGCGCATACCCATGCATAACGACAGGATAGCCCGACTCAAATCATCCTCAAATGCCAGAGTGCCGGGAAATGAGTCGTCATACGTTCCGCCGAAGAACCGTACATCAAAAAAAGCGAAAGAACAGGTTAAGATTGCCACTCCTGAGCCGGTGGTGGAGCCACCGCGACGTAACGCAACTCTGAAAATCAAGGATCTGATATTCACCAATGAGTTGCGGGGTGACATTATTGGCACCCCACCGTTCTATGCGTCGGATATGCGTTATCTCTATGCTCAGGTACTGTATGACGGCCCATCGGAAGAAACAGAGAAGCGCGTTTACGTGAAACTATATGACCCGCGAGGCAACCTCAAACGATTCAACGACAGCGATGATTTCACCTTTACCCAGCGGATGACATTTTATCCCTATGATGGCATTGACGACTATCTTGCCGGGACAGGGAATTCACAGCGGTCAGTGTTCACCCCCGGAACCTATCGCTATGAAGTGTGGATTGACGGAGAATGTGTGGCCGGCAAAGAGATAGAGATTCTCCTCAAGGCTGATCAGCGAACCGTGGGCACTGCAGAAATAAAATCACTCACGGCAACACCAAAGAACTATTCCGTAGGTTTCGATGTTACCATCGCGGCTCAGAATATGCCTGAAACCAGGTTGACCACACGAATATCCTTCACTGACACTGTAACAGGAAAGCCTTTGCAGATGACCGGAGGAGGTGAAGCATATGTGGAGAGAGAGGAGAACATACTCTATGATGAGGCTATACTCTCATTCTCCATGAATATGCCGTATTCGCGTTTCGCCTTACCCAAAGGATGGAGCGGATCTGTGACATACGTTGGTGAAATCATTGATTCTGAAGGGAATATACTGACTGCAACCGAACCGGGGACATTTAACTTCACACAGAACTGAAATAACAAACGATATAAAACTTAGAAATAAAATGGCAAAAAAAGCACTTCTGATGATTCTTGACGGATGGGGCATCGGCAACAAAGGTGTCGGTGACGTCATCTCATCCACTCCCACTCCCTACTGGGACTATCTTCTTGAAACCTATCCTAATTCACAACTTCAGGCAAGTGGTGAAAATGTCGGTCTGCCTGACGGACAGATGGGTAACTCTGAGGTCGGTCACCTCAACATTGGTGCCGGACGTGTACTTTATCAGGACCTCGTGAAAATCAACAAGGCCATTAAAGAGGGAACCATAGCACAGAACCCGGAGATAAAGAGCGCGTTTGAATACGCTAAAAACAGCGGTAAGGCCATACACTTTATGGGGCTTACCTCTGATGGTGGCGTGCACTCTTCACTTGAGCACCTCTTTGCCCTTTGTGACCTTGCAAAAAGTTACGGGCTCGAAAAGGTGTATATCCACTGCTTCATGGACGGCCGTGACACAGACCCCCGTTCAGGCAAGGGATTCATTCAGCAGGTTGAAGATCACTGCAAGGAATCGGCGGGCGTAATCGCATCAATAATTGGCCGCTATTATGCCATGGACCGCGACAAACGCTGGGATCGTGTTAAGGTGGCTTACGATCTGCTCGTAAACGGAGAGGGTAAACAGTCCACTGACATGGTGCGCGCCATGCAGGAAAGTTACGATGAGGATGTGACTGACGAATTCATCAAACCCATCAACAACGCTAATGTCGACGGCACCATCAAGGCTGATGATGCGGTAATCTTCTTCAACTACCGCAACGACCGTGCAAAGGAACTCACCATTGTCCTCACACAGAAAGATATGCCTGAGGAAGGAATGCACACCATTCCCGGCTTGCAATATTATTGCATGACCCCCTACGATTCATCGTTCACCGGCGTACATATTCTTTTTGATAAGGAAAACGTATCAAACACTCTTGGTGAATATCTTGCAACTAACAAGAAAACACAGTTGCATATCGCCGAAACAGAGAAGTATGCCCACGTGACATTCTTCTTCAACGGCGGACGTGAGAACCCTTACGAACTTGAGGAACGTATCCTTGTGCCCTCTCCCAAGGTTGCAACTTACGACCTCAAGCCCGAAATGAGTGCTTATGAAGTCAAGGATAAACTCGTTGAAGCAATCAAGGAGAAGAAATATGACTTCATTGTGGTCAACTACGCCAATGGCGACATGGTAGGTCACACAGGTATCTATCCGGCAATTGAGAAAGCGGTCAAGACCATTGATGAATGTGTCCGGGATACCGTTGAGGCGGCCAAAGAGGCTGATTACGAGGTGATTATCATTGCAGACCACGGTAATGCCGACAATGCTGTCAATCCCGACGGATCAGCAAACACCGCACACTCCCTCAATCCCGTACCTTTCGTTTATGTTACGGCAAATAGGAATGCCAAAGTTGAGAACGGTATTCTCGCCGACGTTGCTCCCTCGATCCTCCATATCATGGGTATGGCTCAGCCAGCCGAAATGACCGGTAAGGATCTTATCACAGACTGATAGACAGGTTAATCAACATCATTTCAAGGGACTGCGGATTCCGCAGTCCCTTTTTGGGTTTTATGAGATTTATAAATCTTATAAGTCTTATAAATTTTATATGATTTATAATGTAAAAATGAAATTTAATTGCTAACTTTGAAAATCAATCACCCCCGAAAAACTGACCGAATGAACGGATTCTTGAAAATTGCAGGAAACTATACTAACTGGAATGTATATAAAAAATCCGTCATTATCTGTGATGTAACGGAGATGTTTATTACCAGAGCACTTCCGCAGGGATCGAGAACTATTGACCAAATGAGACAGGCTGCCCGTTCTTGTAAACAGAATATTGTTGAGGGAATCGGAGACAGTACGGTCTCGGTTGAAATGTGTATCAAACTGCTTGGTGTGGCACGTGGATCGGTAAGGGAATTGCTTGAGGATTATTGTGACTTCTTGCGACAGAATAATCTTGAGATTTGGGATTCAACGGATGTGCGAACCATTGCTACACGTAAGTATTGCATACATAATGATGACCCGAGGATGTTCGTTCAAAAGTGTAGGGATCGCTCTGATGAAACGGTTGCGAATATAATGGTAACTCAAATACGCCAGATAGATGCCATGCTTGCTAAAGTTCTCAAGAAAGTTGAATATGAGTTTATTCAGTCGGGAGGTATACGGGAGGCTATGACGGCCGCACGGAAAAATCATAGAGGCTTTTAGGCGTTATATAAGTCTTATAAATTTTATAAATCTTATAAGTCATATAAATCTTATAAAATTTATCAATCACATAATTGCAATCTAATGCTACAGATAAAGAAACTCACCTTGATGCTTACCGCTCTGGTTATGCTGGTTTTAGTTGGTTGCTCGTCAAAAAAGAGTGTGACGGCAACGGCGACAGCCGGTCGTTATCCCGGTGTGCCTAAGCAGGAGGTTATTCTGGAGCCCTCGCTGAAGGGAATTCGCCGTAATCTTGTCAAAGAGGCGATGACATGGATAGGCACACCGTATCAGTATGGTGGACACTCACGCAAGGGGACGGATTGCTCAGGGTTCGTGATGGAGGTCTATGGCAGCGCGGCCGGAAAGAAACTCCCGCGCAGTTCACGGGAACAGGAATCATTATGCAAACGAATAAAGCGTCAGCAACTTGAAGCCGGTGACCTGGTGTTTTTCGGAGGCACCAAAGGTGGCGGACGGGTAGCACATGTAGGAATGTATATCGGTGGCAATAAAATGATTCATGCCTCTACCTCAAGGGGAGTCATGGTAAGTCGGATCGATGACCCTTATTTCGGACCCCGTTTCTTCAGTGCGGGAAAAGTGCCCGGAATAAAGGAAGGCAAACGTGAAGATCCGGTACCCACACCAACCAAGGTAATCAATGTGCAGAAGAAAGTTCCCGAAATAACACTTGACCAACTTGACCTTATTCTTCAGCAGAAAGTGGATTCAATCAGTAATTCATTACTTTTTGACTGAAAAAGTTCTCCATCTTGTTAATAATGAGTAAATTTGTAGCCGAATAACCTTTCGGGAATGGAAAATAAAGAGAAACAGGAAATCATAGACTGCCGCTACCTGCGCATGGCGCGGATATGGGCGGAGAATTCATATTGTAAGCGCCGGCAGGTGGGTGCAATAATCGTCAAGGACTCCATGATAATTTCTGACGGCTATAACGGTACTCCATCCGGGTTCGAGAACGTGTGTGAGGATGAGAACGGATTGACCCGTCCATACGTACTCCATGCCGAGGCCAATGCCATAACGAAACTCGCCCGCAGCAGCAACTCCGGACAGGGGGCAACGCTTTATGTCACAGCATCTCCATGCCTTGAATGTGCCAAACTTATCATTCAGTCAGGGATCACACGCGTGGTCTACAATGAACTTTACCGTGTCTGCGACGGCATAGACCTCCTGAAACGAGCCGGTGTCAGATGTGATTTAATAGAAAATATTGACCCCGAGGAAGCATGAAGAACCTGAAAAACAGCATGGTGTGGGTGCCGTTGATAGTGGCGGTGACCTTCATGGCCGGACTCATGGCCGGAGGACTCCTTCAGCGGACTCCGGGAGTCAGCAAGGCCACTCACAAACTGGGAACCATACTTAATCTGGTGGCAAGCGAGTATGTTGATGATGTCGATCTTGACTCGCTGGTTGACATGACCTTACCGGCATTGCTCTCAAATCTGGATCCGCACTCAGTGTATATTCCCAAGAGCCGCCTTACCGATGTCAACGATGAACTCGAGAGTTCATTCAGCGGCATAGGGGTGCAGTTCATGATGCAGAACGACTCCATTACAGTGCTTGAGGTCGTATCCGGAGGTCCATCGGAAAAAGTTGGGCTGATGGCCGGTGACCGCATAGTGACTATCGACGGGGAGGATGTGACAAACAAAGGGCTTACTCCTGATGAAGTACGTTCCATGCTCAAGGGTGAGGCCGGAACGCGTGTCAAACTCGGCATCAAACGCAAGAACAGTAAATCCCTGCTCGATTATGAGGTGACCCGTGGCGATATCCCGGTCACATCAGTTGATGCATCATATATCATTAATGACTCGGTTGGCTTTATACGGGTAAACCGTTTCGGTCGCTCCACTTTCGAAGAATTCTACATGGCGCTTATGCTGCTGCGTGCCGAAGGTGCCCGGAGTTATATCATTGACCTGCGGGGTAACACAGGCGGATTCATGGAAGTTGCCATCTACATGGCAAATGAATTCCTTGCCGACGGTGACGTGATAGTGCAGCAACGCGGTCGCAACGGGCGTAACAACGATGAGGTCCGCGCCAATGGCAAAGGTGCGTTTCAGGATGCACCGGTGGTGGTGCTTCTTGATGAATACTCGGCAAGTTCATCGGAAATATTTGCCGGCGCATTGCAGGATAATGACCGCGGACTCATAGTGGGGCGCCGGTCATTCGGTAAAGGATTGATACAGAGACAGGTTGATTTACCGGACAGCAGTGCCATACGCCTGACCATAGCACGCTATTACACTCCTTCAGGACGTTGTATCCAGAAAGATTACACAGACAATGCCACCTACGAGCGCGATATTGCCGAGCGATACAATCATGGAGAAGCGTTCGAGCGCGATTCCGTGAAACTGAACACGGAGGACCGTTATCTCACTGCACACGGACGTGAAGTGTTCGGCGGAGGTGGCATCATGCCTGACATCTTCGTTCCGTATGACACAACCGGAGTGACCAACTACTATATTGCCGTGGCCAACGCAGGACTGCTTCAGAGGTTCGCGTTCGAGTTCTGCGACCTTAACCGTGACATGCTCAACGAGGCGGAGGATGTTGAGGCAGCCCTCCCCGCTGACGGTGTTCTTCTCCGTTCATTTGTTTCGTATGCGGGACAAAACGGTATTCCCGCCCGCTGGTACTATATCAACCTTTCACGTGACTTGATTGTTAATCAACTGAAAGCCCTGATCATGCGTGATATCCTTGGGACATCGGCCTATTATGAGATCAGCAACCGTGCTGACAACACCGTGCAGCGAGCGCTGCAGGAGATTCAGCAGGGCAACGCGGCTTTCCCTTTGGCTGACCGTGAAAAACAATGAAAAAAAGGAGAAGTATCTATGAAAAAAGATGAGATAAGGCGGAAAATCAGAGCCCGCAAGGCATTATTGTCAGCGATGGAGAAAACTCAGGCCGCCGCGCGAGTTTTTGAAAAACTGGAACAGTCGGCGGCTTTTGCCGTGGCTGACAGGATATTGATGTATCATTCCCTCCCGGATGAACTCTCCACCCGTGAATTCATTGACCGTTGGTCCTCACGCAAGCAGTTTTTTCTGCCACGTGTGAACGGTATGAAACTGGAGGTGTTGCCGTATCACCGTTCACGGCTCGCTCAGGGTGCTTTCCTGATTGAAGAACCTCAGGGCGATGAGATTGTACCGGCCGACAGCGTGGAGTTGATTGTCGTGCCGGCAGTGGCATACGACCGCAACGGCAACCGTGTGGGTCGCGGCAAGGGATATTATGACCGGCTGCTCGCCGAAACACGTGCCCTCAAAGTTGGCGTAGGATATGATTTTCAACTTGTTGATGAAATTGACGCCGAACCGCATGACATTCCGGTGGATGTGGTAATCACCGAATCATACAGAATTGTTGTAAAACATTTGTCTCCGAATCGGGTCTAACTTGCCAAGCAGGCAGAATATATGGGATTTAGTCCGCAAGACTGTTAACGACTGTTAATGATTTTGCGGGCTTGACATATTATCATTACCTTTGTAAGTGGTAGAAAGGTGTATCGCGTGCCTTTACTGATCACTAACGTTAATTATCTCAAACATCCTTGCAAGGCAAGGTGCAAAATACTTACGGAATATGAAAATTAGGCGTGTTGTTCTGTCACTTTTTATGGCTTTCTCTCTAATGGCCTCAGCCATGACTGATCAGCAGGTGATAGATTATATCAAGCAGCAGACTGCAGCCGGAAAAACCAATCAGCAGATAGGTAAGGAACTGATGGCACGTGGTGTCACTCCGGAGCAGGCCAAACGTATAAAGGCTCAACTTGAATCGTCAGAGCAATCGGAAAAAGTAGTCACATCCCAGAATGTAGTAGGAAATTACTATGAAAGACGCCACGATGCTTCAGAAGATCTGTCGTCAGAAACCATGACCGACGTGAGCCGTGAGGTTGATGAAGGGGCCTCCAACACTGTTTCCGCACGTCAGATTTATGGTCACAAGGTGTTCAACTCCAGGGCGCTGACATTTGAACCGGGTGATAACATAGCAACCCCGCAGAACTATCTTCTCGGCCCCGGCGACGAGGTGCTTATTGACATCTGGGGTACATCAGAGGATCATCTGCGCCAGACAATCTCGCCGGAAGGGAGCATCATGATTTCTCAGGTCGGACCGGTTTATCTGAACGGCATGACAATCAATGATGCCAACAAACACATAAAGAACGTATTCTCTCGCAAGTATGCAGGAATGGATGATGCCGAAACCGATGTGCAGGTCACTCTCGGGCAAATCCGCTCCATACAGGTTGATATCCTCGGAGAAGTTGCCACTCCCGGCACATACCGCATGTCGCCGTTCTCTTCAGTGTTCCATGCACTCTACAGGGCGGGCGGTATCAATGATATCGGTACACTGCGTAACATTCAGGTTATCCGTAACGGAAAGAAAATCGCAGGAGTGGATATCTATGACTACCTTTTCAACGGCAAGACTGACGGTAACATCCGCCTGCAGGAAGGAGATGCAATCATTATTCCCCCTTATGAACAACTGGTGAGCATTGACGGAAACGTGAAACGTCCGATGTATTATGAAATCAAGCCGGGTGAAACATTGCAGACCCTCATTGACTATTCAGGAGGATTCACCGGCGATGCTTACGAGGAAGTTGTTAAACTTGCACGTCAGACTGGAACGGAAAATGAATATTATAACATTGAAAACAGTGATTTCTCAACGTACCGCCTTAAGGACGGCGACATGATCACCGTAGGTACGATACTTGACCGTTATGCAAACCGTGTGGAACTGAAGGGTTCAGTCTACAGACCCGGTTTGTTCGCTATCGGAAAAGATGTAACAACACTTTCCGAACTCGTGGAAAAAGCCGACGGTCTCACTGACGATGCATACACCGAGCGTGTGCAGATCTACCGCGAGGGCCCCGAACTGGGACTTGAGTTGTTATCCGTGGATCTGAATAAAATTCTTGCAGGACAGGCCCCTGACGTTGAACTGAAGCGGAATGATGTCATTGTGATCTCAAGCATTCATGAACTTCAACAGCGCGGAAACTTTTACATAGGAGGCGAGGTGATACACCCCGGACCCTATCCCTTCGCCGAGAACACCACTGTCGAGGACTTGATTTTCCAGGCAGGCGGTCTGCTGGAAGGTGCATCGACAGCAAGGGTTGACATTGCACGTCGAATTGATAATCCCACATCAACCACCCAGACTCAGAAACTGGCTGAAATATTCACCGTTTCTATTGAAAACGGTCTGGCTGTTGGTAAAGGGAAAGAGTTCATGCTGATGCCGGGTGATCATGTGTCAGTCAGAAAAAGTCCCGGTTATGCAGTGCAGAAAGTAGTAAGTGTCCATGGCGAAGTGCTTTTCTCCGGAGAATATGTGCTTCAGGAACGTAACGAGCGCCTGTCTGACATTGTGAAAAGAGCAGGCGGTGTTCTTGACAAGTCATATCTCAAGGGTGCATACCTGACACGTATGCTGTCTGATGACGAATATAATGCCCGTAAGGAGGCTCTCCGCTTTGCAATGACCAACAGTAAACGTAACCAGGGTGACTCTATCGCGCTGAGTCAGATTCAGGTGGCGAACCACTACAACGTGGGTATCGACCTTGAGAAGGCGCTGCAATATCCGGGTTCGCACTATGACTTGGTTCTGCAACCCGGTGATGCGCTTTATGTTCCCGAAATGCAGAGCACAGTGAAGATTTCCGGCGACGTGATGTTCCCCAACGCTGTGCTGTATCGCCCCGACAAGAATCTCAGTTACTACATCGACCAGGCCGGTGGTTACGGACAGACCGCACGTAAGGGAAAAGCCTATATCATTTACATGAACGGTACGGTTGCCAAAGCGAAAAAAAGCACTCCTATAGAGCCCGGATGTATGATAGTCGTTCCCTCCAAACCTGCTACAAGCGGCACAGACTGGGCTAAGATTCTTACTTTCGCAACCTCATTGTCGTCAGTTGCCGCTCTGGGAGCCACAATTTCAAATATATTCAAGTAATTGCCATGGCTAAGGAAGAAGTAGAAAAGAAACAAGAGAACGGCGCCGAAACCGAAATAGATATTCTTGAACTGTTATCCAATCTGTGGTCTCAGCGCAAGAAACTGATCAAATGGAGCCTCTGGGGTGCGGTAATAGGTCTGATCGTGGCGTTCAGTATACCCAAGGAATACACTACCACCGTTAAACTTGCACCCGAATCTGACGATAAAAAAGGAACCGGAAGTTTAGGCTCCCTGGCTTCCATGGCCGGAATTAATCTTGGCGCGGGAGGTGGCGTGGATGCAGTATATCCCATGCTTTACCCTGATGTTGTCAGTTCCGTGCCCTTCATTACCGGATTATTCGATGTGGAGGTAAAGACATCCGATAAAGAGGATCCAAAGGAAATGACCGTGCAGGAGTATTTAGAGAAAGAAACTCGTTCAGCATGGTGGTCATATATCATGAAGGCCCCCTTCAAACTCATTGCACTGATTTCCTCTGACGGAGAAGTTGGAGGAGAACATAAACTGAACAATTTCCAACTCACAAAAAGAGAGGACAAACTTGTGCAAGCGCTGCAGAGATGTATCTCCACATCCGTTGACAACAAGACCTCGGTGGTCACCATTTCGGTTCAGATGCAGGACCCGCTGGTGTCAGCGATGCTTGCCGACACCGTGGTGGCCCGTTTGCAGACCTATATCACAGCATACCGTACGAATAAGGCGCGCCAGGATCTGGAATATGCCATGAAACTTAACGAAGAAGCGCGTCAGAACTACTATGACGCCCAACAACGTTATGCTGACTATCTTGACCGCAACCAAGGACTGGCTTTACATTCCGCCCAGACCACACGTGAACGTCTGCAGAACGAGGCTTCACTTGCCTTCAACCTTTATAATCAAACCGCACAGCAGGTTCAGATGGCTCAGGCAAAAGTTCAGGAAACCACGCCGGTTTATGCCGTCATCGAGCCGGCAAGTGTACCTGTGAAAGCATCGGCGCCACGTAAATCATTAATACTTGTAGGATTCACATTCCTCGCATTCGTGGCATGTGCGGTGTGGGTGCTCTTTGGAAAATCTGCTCTCAAAACCTGTCGTGAAAAGGTAGCAGAGAATAAAGACTCCTCTGAATCGGAGGAGACCCGCAAGAAAGGATGACTTTGCGCAGACTCTTATTTTTTCTAATTTATATGTTTCCCGTTTTCCTCGCTGTATCAAGAAGCGGGGAAACGGTTTTTTTATCGACGGCAGGGACCTGCACGCAGGAACCAGACACTTTAACTTCAAAGGCGGATCTCTCCGGTGTGCTCATGTTCGTGCAATCAACCGTGGATGATGACACTGTCGCTCCAGTAACCACGGGCACGCCGGTTAAGTCACGGATCATGAAAACCGATGCTTTGACAGCAATCATGGAGGCGTACTCATCACATGACTACTATTCCTCAGGGCATTGGGTACGCGATGAAGTCATCAACTATCCGTCATCAGTGGTTTTCCCAATCTCCGACATACCGTTCTCACTTCCTGAGTCCGCACGTATTTCATCTCATTTCGGCTACCGGGCAGAGATGGGGCGGATGCACTACGGAACGGACATCGCCATGAATGTAGGTGACACGATTGCCGTTCCGATGGACGGAACAGTTGAGCGCGTAGGATACGATGCCGGCGGATACGGGCGCTATCTGATCATAGGTCACGGTGATGGCATGCAGACACGCTATGCCCATCTGAACAAGATTCTGGTCAGAGAAGGGGATGTGGTGGCTGCAGGTGAAGCCGTGGGTCTTTGTGGTTGCACAGGCAATTCCACCGGACCACATCTGCATCTCGAGGCGCGGTATTGCGGAGTGCCTGTAAACCCCTTGACTGTCTTTTATTTCATCAACCGAAAATGAACGTAATGGTGAAACCTGGGGGGACCAGAATAAAAATTACTGAAAATTGAACCGTTTCTTTTGGTGATAAGAATAGATTTATTAAATTTGTGACATAAATCAATTCATATCATGGAAAATATAAAAGTTACTTGCCTGCATGACCGTCACGTAGGTCTCGGCGCGCAGATGAGTCCCTTCGGTGGGTTCGATATGCCCATCCAGTACAAAGGGATAGTTGAGGAACACAATGCCGTCAGAAATGCATGCGGCGTTTTTGACGTATCGCACATGGGAGAAGTTTCCGTAACCGGACCTGATGCAGAACGCTTTGTAAACCACATTTTTACCAATGATCTCACCGATGCCCCTGATGGGAAATGCTTCTACGGAATGATGCTTCATCCAACCGGCGGAGTGGTTGACGACCTGCTTGTTTACAAGCGTGGCGACAATGATTTCTTCCTGGTGATAAATGCCGCCAACATTGATAAGGATGTTGCCTGGATAGAGAAAAACGCTGAAGGATTCGACGTGAAAGTCGATCATCAGAGTGATTATTACGGAGAACTTGCAATCCAGGGCCCGAAGGCAGAGGCGCTTGTCACCGAACTTCTCGGCATTAAATGCGAGCAGATTCCGTTCTATTGCTTTGAGCAGCAGCAATGGCAGGGCGAGCCTATCATCATCAGTCGCACGGGCTATACCGGCGAGGATGGCTTCGAAATTTATGGATCACACGAAACAACGCGCAAAATCTGGGATATCCTGATTGAATCCGGAAAAGTTGAACCATGCGGACTGGGATGTCGTGACACCCTCCGCTTTGAGGTAGGTCTGCCATTATACGGAGATGAACTCACAGATGAGATTACCCCTATCGAGGCTGGTCTGGGAATATTCGTGAAACTTGACAAACCTGAATTCATCGGTAAAGAGGCTATTGCCGCCCAGAAAGCCGAGGGAGTGAAACGCAAACTCGTAGGTCTGGAACTGAATGACCGTGCTATTCCCCGCCATGGCTACGAAGTTCTCAATGAGTCAGGCGACAAAGTGGGTGAGGTAACCACAGGCTACCATGCCATATCAGTAGACAAGAGCATAGCCATGGCTCTGGTTGACGCCGGGTACGCAGCCTTAGGGACTCCCCTTCAGGTAAAAATCCGCCGGAAGACTTTCCCTGCGACAGTTGTGAAAAAGAAATTCTATAACAAAAATTATAAAAAATAAGCATCATGAAAACTTACTATTCCCCCTCACATGAATATATCAAAGTTGATGGCAACATCGGTTACATAGGTATCTCGGACTATGCTCAGCACGCGCTCGGTAATGTAGTCTATGTTGATATGCCCGAAGTGGGCGATGACATTGAGGCCGGCGAGGATTTCGGTGCTATCGAAAGTGTGAAGGCGGCCAGCGATCTTATCGCACCTGTCAGCGGTGCGGTTATCGAGATCAACGAACACCTCATCGACAACCCCCGTCTGGTGAACGAGGATGCCATGACAAACTGGATCATCAAGGTTGAACTTACCAATCCTTCTGAACTTGATGACCTTATGGACGAGGAGGCATACAAGGAACTCTGCGAGAAAGAAAAACATTAATTTCCTGCTTATGTCACACCGTTATCTTCCTCACACACAGGCTGATATTGACCGCATGCTCCGGCGATGCGGCGTAAGCCGGATTGAGGATCTATATTCCGACGTTCCGGAGCAACTCCTTTTCAAGGGTGAATATGACATTCCTTCGGAGATGAGTGAGCGTCAGGTACGCGAGTTCTTCAACACACTGGGCGATGCCAACCGTCAGTTAGTGTGTTTTGCCGGGAACGGTTTCTATGATCATGACACTCCCGCAGCCGTTTCATATGTCATCAGCCGTTCGGAATTTCTGACAGCCTACACACCGTATCAGCCTGAGATTTCACAAGGTACGTTACAGTATATCTTTGAGTATCAGACTATGATGTGCCGTCTGACCGGAATGGATGTTTCCAATGCATCGATGTATGACGGCACCACAGCCACTGCCGAAGCAATGATGATGTCCGTGGCACACGCCCGCAAGCGAAACCGTGTGCTCGTGTCAGCCACCATGCGTCAGGGAGTGACCGATGTGGTTGCCACCTATGCACGCTATCATGGTGTCACTGTTGACATCATTCCTGAAAAGGATGGAGTCACTGACGCTGATGCTCTCGCCGGCATGCTTGCCGAAGGGAATGTGGCCGGAGTGATCGTGGCACAGCGAAACCGTTACGGTATCATTGAGGATTACACAGGATTCAGCGAAAAATGCAAAGGTGCGAAGGCTCTGTTCATCATGAACTGTGTGGCATCGGATCTGGCAGTGCTGAAAACACCTGCCGAATGGGGTGCGGACGTGGCCGTCGGGGATGCCCAGTCTCTCGGTATACCGTTGAGTTACGGAGGTCCTTATCTTGGATTCATGTGCTGCACCAACGCCCTAATCCGCAAACTGCCCGGACGTATTGTAGGTAAAACCGTGGATAACGACGGTCGCCGGGTGTTCGTACTGACCCTTCAGGCACGCGAACAGCACATACGCCGTGAAAAGGCAACCAGTAACATCTGCTCAAACCAGGGACTTATGGCTCTGTTCGTGACTGTCTACATGTCGCTTGCCGGAGCCGAGGGACTGCGTGAAATTAACCGTCAGGGCGAAAAGGGGGCTCACTACCTCGCCCGGCAACTCACCTCTACCGGAAAGACTACTCTCACTTTCCCTGACAAACCGTTCCTTAATGAGTTCTGCATCACCACCACGGCTCCTGCTTCCGAGATTATCACAAAGGCCCTGGAGCAGGGGATACTCGCAGGAGTGGCTCTTGACGAGCATCGCATGACCATTGCGGTGACCGAACTCCAGAGCAAAGAAGATATGGATCGTTTAACCGAAATTGTGAAAGCGTTATGAACAGAGAATTCTACGGTAAACTGATATTTGAACTATCGAAGCCGGGACGCCGGGGATTTCATGTTGCCGATAACAGGCTTCCTGAAGTTGACGGTGCAATCCCAGCAAATCTTCAGCGTGAGCAGCCGCTGCAACTTCCGGAAGTGGATGAACCTACTGTTGTGCGTCACTACACAAACATGTCAAACAACAACTTCGGTGTTGACACAGGATTCTATCCTCTGGGATCATGCACCATGAAGTATAATCCAAAGATAAATGAGGAAGTTTCGTCACATCATGCCTTCCGCAATCTTCATCCGGACACTCCCGAGATGGCAGTTCAGGGCGCTCTGAAAATGTACTATGAATTGCAGCGCGCTCTAAGCGAGATAGGCGGAATGGCTGAATTTACACTCAATCCCTATGCCGGGGCTCATGGAGAACTTACCGGTCTGATGGTGATACGTGCATATCATGCCGGTCGAGGCGACGATGCCCGCGTGAAGGTTATCGTGCCGGACTCGGCACATGGCACCAATCCTGCCAGTGCGGCTGTTGCCGGACTGGATATCGTTGAGGTGAAAAGCCGCCCTGACGGAACTGTGGATGTGGATGACCTGCGTCCGCTGCTTGACGGTACTGTCGCAGCGGTGATGATGACCAACCCCAACACTCTCGGTATTTTTGAGAAGAATATTCCTGAGATAGCAAAACTGGTTCATGACGCCGGTGCGCTCCTTTATTACGACGGAGCCAATCTGAACCCGATGCTTGGAGTGGCACGTCCCGGAGATATGGGGTTCGATGTGATGCACATAAATCTTCACAAAACATTCTCGACACCTCATGGCGGAGGCGGACCCGGCGCCGGTCCGGTTGGTGTACGCGCGGGATTGGAACAGTACCTGCCATATCCGAAAGTGGTGAAGAACGCTGACGGAACATACTCACTTGTAACTGACGGAGAATCGCTCGGCAAGATATCATCTCATTTAGGAAACTTCGGAGTGGAGATGCGTGCCCTGGCATATATCCTCTCTCTTGGCAAGGAGAATATCGGCAATGTTGGACCTCTCGCCACTCTTGGTGCAAACTACATCAAGGAATCGCTCAAGGACAAGTATCTGTTACCTATTGAAGGGGTATGCAAACATGAGTTCGTGTTTGATGGACTTATCGACAAGTCAACAGGCGTGACCACACTTAACATAGCAAAGCGTCTGCTTGATTACGGCTATCATGCTCCAACAATCTACTTCCCGCTGCTGTTCCACGAATCATTGATGATAGAACCTACGGAAACGGAGTCAGTCGATACCTTGGATGACTTTATCGAGGTTATGCGAAAAATTGCCGATGAGGCTGCCACTGATCCGGAAATGGTCAAGAGCGCGCCTCACAACACTCCCGTCTCACGCCCCGATGATACTGAGGCGGCACTTCATCCCGTGGTGAAATATGAATGAATTTGATCTAATTATTATAGGTGCGGGTCCCGGTGGCTACGAAACAGCAGCCGGGGCTGCCGCATCCGGACTTTCCGTGGCTCTCATAGAACGCGGAGAGTTAGGTGGCACATGCCTTAACCGTGGATGTATTCCCACCAAAACACTATGCAAGTCGGCAGAAGTAGCCCTTACACTGCGGGAAGCCGCGTTATATGGGGTTAATCCGGGCGAAATCTCCTTTGACTATGCCGTGGCTGCAGCACGCAAGGATGAAGTTGTCAGCACACTGCGTGAAGGCGTGAAGAGTGCGGTTGCCGGATGCACGCTCATCAACGGAGATGCTGCTATGATTGACGGTCACACCGTGGAGGTGGCCGGTGAGCGATACACCGCACCACGCATAATCATTGCAACCGGTTCACGTCCGGCCGATCTGCCTGTGCCCGGAGCGGAATACGCCGTCAGCAGCGACAATCTGCTGTCACTTACGGAACTTCCTGACAAGATCGTTGTTGTTGGAGGTGGTGTCATTGGAATGGAGTTCGCTTCAATCCTGAATGCCTTTGGTGTTGATGTGACGGTTGTGGAATATATGAAGGAGATTCTTCCTCAGTTTGACAAGGATATAGCCAAACGACTTCGCTCATCCCTTACACGGCGTGGAGTCAACATCATCACTTCCGCTGCCGTGAAGGAGATTCTTCCTGATCATACGGTCATTTATGAAACAAAAGGTAAGGAATTGCGGTTAGAATCCGATATGGTAGTGATGGCTGTCGGGCGTCGCCCGGTAGTTCCTGCCGGGATAGAGAATACGGCAATCAAGGTAGGACGTCGCGGAATCGAGGTGGATGAAAGTTTCATGACTGATGAGCCGGGAGTCTATGCCATAGGTGATGTCAATGGCGTGATGATGCTCGCACACGCTGCTTCGGCTCAGGGTCGCAAGGTTCTCGGCGAGGAAATCAACCTTGATGTTATCCCATCCGCGGTGTTCACATCCCCGGAGTGTGCCATGGTAGGGCTTACGGAAGAACAGTGCAAGGAACATTATCCTGAGTACAAAGCGGTTAAGGTGCCATTCCGTGGCAATGGCAAGGCCCTTGCGATGGGTGAACCTGACGGATTGCTCAAACTGATAGTTGATACGGCAAGCCGGAAAATACTGGGATGTCACATTTGCGGACCACATGCCGCCGACCTCATTGCGGAACCCGCTTTGGCTATGTCGCGGAATCTCACGGTGGATGCAATCAAATCAACCATACATTCTCATCCCACGCTGACTGAAGTTTTATCCGTGGCTGCGAGTCGGATCCCTTAAGACCCGGTTCTAAAATCGGAGGGAGTTTGTAATAGGTTAACCTTCAATTTCCGATAATTCAAGCCAACGGAGTTCTTTTTCATCAAGGGCTGACCGGATTTCTTTGTACCGGTCAGCCTTTTCCCTTATGGTTTCAGGGTCAGCGCCGGAATTGAACAACTGTTCAATCTCTGCTTTCTCGTTGTTCAGTTCATCAATCTCCTGAGTGAGTTTCTCAAGTTCTTTCTTTTCTTTGAATGACAGTTTTGCCGGACGGTCTGTTTTTGGACGTTGCTGACGGCTCTGTTTTTCATCGGATTGCACACGTTCCTTCTGTTGTTCCGCCAGGAATTGGCGATATTCAGTGTAGTTGCCTGGGAAATCCTTTATCACCCCGTTGCCTTGGAATACAAACAAGTGATCCACAATGGAATCCAGAAAGAAGCGGTCGTGGGAAATTACAATCAGGCACCCCTTGAAATCAGCCAGATAATCCTCCAGAATACCCAATGTCACAATATCCAGGTCATTCGTAGGCTCATCCAGGATAAGGAAGTTGGGTGAACGCATAAGTGTTGCTGCAAGGTGCAGACGGGCACGCTCGCCACCGCTGAGGGTATGGATATATTTCTGCTGGTCTGCCGGAGAGAAAAGAAACTTCTGCAGGAACTGCATGGGGGCTATGTGGAGTCCGTCGTTGATGACGATATCTTCGGCAAGTTCCGTTATGGCGTCAACCACCTTCTTGTTTTCATCGAACTGAATACCGTCCTGACTGTAATAACCGAACCTGACGGTTTCACCCACGTTCCACGCTCCGCTGTCAGGTGTCACGAGTCCCTGAAGCATTTTGATGAAAGTTGATTTACCCACACCGTTCTCACCTATGATACCCAATTTCTCGTAACGGGAGAATGTGTATGTGAAGTTGTCCAGAATCACTTTGTCGCCGAACCGTTTGCTGACATTTTCGGCTTCGAAGATTTTTGATCCTATATAGGATGACTTCACATTCAGTTCCACATTGTTTTCGCGGAGGTTCACCTGCGACCGTTCCTTGAGGTCGTAGAATGAGTCGATCCTGTATTTGGCTTTACCGGCACGGGCCTGGGGCTGGCGACGCATCCATTCCTGCTCCTTGCGCAACGTGTTCTTGACCTTCGCCAATTCAGCGGTCATAGCCTCTATACGCTCGCTTCGCCTTCGCAGATAATAATCGTAATTACCGTCATAACTGTAGAGATTCGTACGGTCAATTTCAATTATCTTATTGCAGACGCGGTCAAGGAAATAGCGGTCGTGGGTCACCATCAGCAGTGTGCACCGTGAGCGTGTCAGGTAATTCTCAAGCCATTCGATAGTAGATATGTCAAGATGGTTGGTTGGTTCGTCAAGGATGATTAGATCGGGCTCGGAAAGTATGACACGGGCCAGAGCCAGACGTTTGCGCTGACCTCCCGACATGGAGTCGACACACTGTGTCATATCGGTGATGTTGAGTTGAGTCAGCAGTTGCTTCATCCGGTCCTCATAGTCCCATGCACTTTCGGCGTCCATAAGTTTGATAGCCTCATTAATACGGTCGGTATCATTCAGCGCCAGAGCCGTTTCATATTCCGAGATTGCTTTTGTGGCAGGGGTAGGGTGGGCGAAGGCAGCCTCAATAACAGTGCTTCCTTCAGGAAGAAACGGGGTCTGTTCCAGATATGCCACCCTCAGGTCATTCCTATATACAATCGAACCGGAGTCGGGCTGTTCGTCACCTGCCAGACATCTCAGCAGTGTTGTTTTACCGGTGCCGTTCTTGGCGATGAGCCCTATTTTGTCACCCTCCTCAACTCCTAAGGTAATACCTTGGAAAAGTACTCTGTCACCGACACTTTTGGTAAGGTCGTTGATTTGCAGGAAACTTGCCATCAGCGTTTTGAATTTAATGCGTTAAGAAGACCGTTTACCTGTTCCCGCATCTGTTTGAGACGTTCGATTACCTCAAAGCGTTTTTCAACCACCTCGCGGTTATGGGTCAGTTCAGCCTTTGCGGCTTCCAGTCGCAGACCGCGGTCTTTCACCAGATAGATTATCTTGCGGATATTTTCAATGTCGGAAGGAGAATAGTAACGCGTCCCCCCCTCGTTGCGGTAGGGGTTGATTAGATTAGGGAACTCCTTTTCCCAGAAGCGGAGCGTTGAAGGCGTTACATTGAGCAGTTCCGCCACATCGCGTATCTTGAAGTATGTTTTGCTGAGAGTGTCTGACCTGGTCATATATAAAATGAAAGATTTAGTCCATTACGTGTGCTGCGGCATCGTTAGCGGAGATCATTGCCACATATTGTTCGGGAGTCAGGTCCTCAAAGTAATATTTGTAAGGGGGCTGGTGCATGCCGTTCAGCCTGACTTCATAGTGCAGGTGCGGACCGGTGGACTTACCGGTTGAGCCGACTTCTCCTATCTTGTCGCCACGGGTCACTTTCTGACCAACGTTCACATTCATTTTGCTCAGATGGGCATAGCGGGTAACATAGCCGTAGCCGTGGTCAATCTCTACAAGATTACCGTATCCGCTGTTCCATCCGGCATGAATCACAGTGCCATCGCCCGTGGCATTGACACGTGTTCCCGGCTGTGCTGCAAAGTCCATCCCCTCGTGGAAGCGGGTGGTTCCGTAGACAGGGTCGACACGCACTCCGTAGCCCGACGCAAGTTGTTTCATGTCAAGATGAGAGATAGGTCGCACTGAAGGGATATGCCGCAGACGGTCTGTTTGCTGCGAGGCCATGACGCGCAGTGAGTCAAACGACTGTATCTGGGCATAAAGCAGGCGGTCAAGCATATCCACTTTCTCGGTCACGTTTGTGACAAGATCGGCATCATTCATCATTGCGGAGGCCTCCGATGGACTCACTCCACCATAGCGCTGGCTTGCCGTCATGGGGGGAGCCTGCATCATCACACGATAGAAGTTATTGTCACGCTCGGCAATAGCATCCATCACCTTAAGTGCTTGATCCATACGTGAGTTCAGAATGCCTAATTCCGTTTTGAGCCGCCGGTTCTCCTCACGTAGCATTTCTTCGCGGGGCAGTTCTATGAAGTGATACAGGGTCACAGCGGCCACCATTACCACCATGAGTATAAGCAGAGAATTAGTCACACGTGATCCGATACGGTTCCAGCGCGAGGGATAGACCCTCTCGAAAGTGTCGGTGACCTTATTATATCTGTAAAATATCTTTTTGCTCATAATCTCGGTGGCGAATGTGGATAAGATTTCCGTCGGCGTTGCAACTTACCCCCGTTTCTGTTGCAAAAGTAACAAATAATGAGTAATTTTGCACGAATTATACTGATATTTTTTAAAACAGATGATCCTATGTTAACAGCAAAAGAGATACGCGAATCATTCAAAACGTTTTTTGAAGGTAAGGGACACCGGATTGTTCCTTCCGCACCTATGGTCATAAAGGATGATCCCACGCTGATGTTCACCAATGCCGGAATGAACCAGTTCAAGGATATCATTCTGGGAAATAAGGCTGCCAAGTATGTTCGCGTGGCTGATTCACAGAAATGCCTGCGTGTGAGCGGCAAGCATAACGATCTTGAGGAGGTGGGACATGACACTTACCACCACACCATGTTCGAGATGCTCGGCAACTGGTCGTTCGGTGACTATTTCAAGAAAGAGGCTATTGACTGGGCGTGGGAATACCTGGTGGATGTGCTGAAACTCAATCCCGAGCGTCTTTATGCAACTGTATTCGAGGGTTCGCCCGAGGAGGGACTGGAACGGGACAACGAGGCTGCCGCTATATGGGAATCACACCTCCCCGCCTCACACATCATCAACGGTAACAAGCATGATAACTTCTGGGAGATGGGCGACACCGGTCCCTGCGGTCCCTGCTCGGAAATACATATAGACCTGCGTTCCGATGAGGAGCGTGCCAAAATTCCCGGTGCGGAACTGGTCAACAAAGATCACCCTCAGGTTATAGAAATCTGGAATCTGGTTTTCATGCAGTATCAGCGTATGGCCGATGGTTCACTTCAGCCACTTCCCGCAAAGGTTATTGACACCGGTATGGGTTTCGAACGTCTCTGCATGGCGCTCCAGGGGAAACAGAGCAACTACGATACTGATGTGTTCACCCCCTTGATCAACAAGATATCACAACTCTCAGGGAAAAAATATGGTGAGGACCACCGTGTTGATGTGGCCATGCGTGTCATTGCCGACCATGTCCGCACCATAGCCTTCTCCATTGCTGACTCACAGTTGCCATCAAATGCCAAGGCGGGCTACGTGATACGCCGTATCCTGCGCCGTGCGGTGCGTTATGCCTACACAT
Organism: uncultured Porphyromonadaceae bacterium; assembly: GCA_947175645.1. Lineage (GTDB taxonomy): Bacteria > Bacteroidota > Bacteroidia > Bacteroidales > Muribaculaceae > CAJUPY01. The sequence goes on along the minus strand of CAMWNP010000004.1, from coordinate 41,868 downwards.
TCCTGGATCAGAAACAGGCATTCATGTATCGTTTGATCGACACGCTGATCGACAGCATGGGTCAGGCTTACCATGAACTTCCGGCACAGCGTGAACTGATAATGAAAGTTATCAAAGAGGAGGAAGATTCATTCCTCCGCACTCTTGAAAACGGTATAAAGATGCTTGAGGACAGTATGGCTGCCGCCCGTAAGGCCGGCAAGACTGAAATTGATGGTAAAGAAGCGTTCCTGCTTTATGATACATATGGCTTCCCTCTTGACCTTACAGAACTGATTCTCAAGGAGAATGGCATGACACTTGACCGCGCCGGCTTCGATGCCGAAATGGCTGCTCAGAAAGCCCGTGCACGTAACGCAGCCGCAGTGGAAACAGGCGACTGGGTGACGGTGAATGAAGGCGAACAGCAGTTCGTGGGTTATGACAAAACCACCACTGACGCCCGTATCCTTCGCTATCGCAAGGTAAAACAGAAAAACAAGGAGTTCTATCAGATTGTGCTTTCCGAAACACCCTTCTATGCCGAGATGGGTGGTCAGGTAGGTGACCGGGGCACTCTCACTACAGGTGATGAGGTGATTGAGGTGTTCGACACCAAGCGTGAGAACGGTATGGGGGTACACCTCACAACCGTGCTTCCTTCAGATGTGACCGCTGAGTTCACTGCTTCGGTTGACACGGAAGCACGTCAGGCAACTTCCTGCAATCACACAGCCACTCACCTGCTGCATGAAGCGCTCCGGGAGGTCCTCGGAACACATGTGGAACAGAAAGGCTCCTACGTATCACCTGACATTCTTCGTTTTGACTTCTCTCACTTCCAGAAACTTACACCTGAGGAAATCCGTAAGGTCGAGCATCTTGCCAACAAACGTGTCCGCATGGCCATAGCACGTGACGAACACCGCAATGTTCCCATTGCGGAAGCAATGGAAATGGGTGCGATGGCGCTGTTCGGTGAAAAATATGGTGATGAGGTCCGTGTCATCCGTTATGGTGATTCCGTGGAACTCTGTGGAGGAACACATGTAGATAACACCGGTAACATTGGTATGATCAAAATCATTGCAGAAAGCAGTATTGCCGCCGGAATCCGCCGAATAGAGGCCGTTACCGGGGCGCGCGCCGAAGAACTTTTCGACCGCAACGCTGATCTGCTTCGTGAAATAGGAACTGCCCTGAATAATGCACCTGACGTAGTCGGAGCCCTCCGCAAGGCGATTGAAGAAAACTCAACCCTGCGCAAACAGGCCGAGGAACATTTACGTGAACGGATCCGCACAACCGCTTCCCGGATGCTTGAAACGGCCAGGACGATCAATGGCATAAAAGTGGTCACGATGGATCATGTGCGTGTGCCTGATATGGTAAAGGGTGTTGCGTTCGCGGTGCGTGAACTCTCTCCTGAAGCCACGGCATTCCTCGGTGCCACAGTTGACATGAGTGGGAAACCGCTGCTTACGGTGATGTTCACCGATGACCTTGTGAAGAACGGCTACAACGCCTCCGCAACTGTCCGTGAGGCTGCCAAAGCAATAAAAGGTGGCGGCGGCGGTCAGCCCGGTTTCGCACAGGCAGGAGGAAAGGATGGCTCCGGTATAGTAACTGCTATGGGTAAATTGCTTGAATCAATAAAGTAATGAATGATAATCTTCCTGAATTAGGCGGAACAAAAATAGAGGAAACATCTTTACCTCCGGTTTCTACTCCGGAGGTAAAGAAAGATGTTCCCCCGGTGATTTCTGAACCACAGTCGGTTAAGGGCCGATCACGGAAAACAGGCAGGAAGTACATGCTCGTGTGGGGTGTGGTTCTTGTTATGGCTCTACTGATAGGTGCCGTGGGATTGGGTGTTTACTTCTACAGCAAGAATTCCCCTAAGAAGCATGTTCAGGAACAGACTGAGGCTGATGTTGTAAAGCCGGCTGAAGTTGCCGCTGTTCCGCAGATTCCTCTTTCGTCTGAGCCTTATTCCGGTCTATACGGTAAATCTGCGGTTGAGATGCAACTGGACTTTTCCACCGGCGAGGGTTTCCGTTTTTACCGGGCTGATCCGCATAATAAATTCAATTTACGGGTGACAGATGTCAGGCCTGCGGGTGAGGGCGCATACTACGTTGAGATTACTGAATTTATCGAATCACGGATAAAAGTAGGAGTATACAAGGGTTTACTTACAGACTCCGATTTCAAGGGTGAGTTTGTCTCCACCCATGGTGATCGCCGTGAGGTGCTTCTGACACGATAATTCCCTGAAGTGAAAAAAGGTATACTGAAAATAGTGCTGACATTTCTGGTGCTGACATCATTAATGATGCTTCAGAAACCTGTTTTCATGCTTTTCTATCCGGATCTTTACTCAGTTTTCGGTGCCGGCGGAGTCATAAGCGTGATGTGGCACGGACTGCCGATGGATATGACAGTGGCCGGTTATCTGACCATACTGCCGGCCTTGATGGTGATAGTTTCATCGCTTACCGGGTTTGACCGGCGCAGCAGGTTAATGAGGTGCTACTATCTGCTCGTTGCACTGATGATTGCTTCTATTCAGGTGCTTGACCTTATTCTCTACGGCTACTGGGGCTTCAAACTTGACACCACACCTCTTTTCTATTTTGCCACATCTCCGTCGTCAGCCATGGCTTCAGCCACCGCATTGGAGATTGTTGGCGGATGCATCGCGCTTCTGCTGCTCACGAGTTTATATTATGCAGCCTTGCGCTATACCGCCGGGATGATAACTGTGGAACGGATTACGGGTCACAGGTTTGCCACCACGATAGTACTGATATTGGTGACAGGATTGCTGTTCATACCCATTCGTGGCGGAGTCACCGTCTCTACAATGAATCTGAGCCGTGCATATTTCAGTAATGTGACCGTGCTGAACCATGCAGCGGTAAATCCCGCTTTCAGTTTACTTTATTCCGCCACACACCAGACTGATTTTGCCCGTCAGTTCAGGTTCTTCGATGATGACCGTGCGGAACAGATCTTTGACAGATCGCTCATAACGGCTCCGGACACGGTTGCTGCAGTAACGCCGCTGCTTAAAACTGACCGCCCTGACATATTCCTTATTATATTGGAGAGTTTCTCATCGCATCTGCTTCCCGTGCAGGGTGGTGAGGCCATAGCGTTGAAACTCGACAGCATAGCACGTCAGGGCCTGCTGTTCACAAACTTCTACGCTTCAAGTTTCCGCACTGACCGTGCTCTTCCCGCCATACTCAGCGGCTTTCCCGGTCAGCCGACTACCTCGGTCATGAAGTTTGTGGAAAAAGCGGAACATCTCCCTTCCATAGCCGGAGCACTCGGTTCACGTGGCTATGCGCTCGGTTATTATTACGGGGGAGACGTGAATTTCACGAATATGCTCGCCTATCTGAGAAATTCGGGTTTCACTGAGATCATCCGTGACACCGATTTCCCTCTTTCACAACGCACGGGAAAGTGGGGCGCTCATGACCACCTTGTGTTTGACAGGGTATTGAGTGACCTTGCCTCGGTAACTGATACGGTGCCACGGTTTACGGTCATTCAGACTTCCAGTTCTCATGAGCCGTTCAAGGTGCCGTATGACAATCCTTCCTTTCCCGAGGGCCCGGTGCGCGCTTTCGCCTATACTGACAGTTGTGTCGGGGCATTTGTTGATTCATTGAGTCACACTCCGCGATGGGATAACACATTGGTTGTGATGGTTCCGGACCATTATGGCGCATATCCCAAGAATCTTACAGTGCCTGAGGAGCGTCACCATCTGCCTCTGATACTTACCGGAGGCGCACTCGCTCTCCATGGTACGGTTGAAATACCCGTGGCACAGACCGATATAGCCGCTACCTTGTTGGGCGCCATGGACGTGGACCATTCCGGATTCCGGTTCTCGAAAAATATCTTCTCACCTGCCACGGTTCCATCAGCCTTTTTCAGCGCACCGGAATATGTAGGGTTTGTCACTCCCTCTGATACTGTTAACATCAATCTTAACACCATGGAATGTAACCCCGGCGCGTTACCGGAGAGTGTGGAAACTGCAAAGGCTTGGTTACAGACGGTTTATACAGAATTATCACACCTATGATAGAATATCTTCAGCAACTTGACACCGAATTGTTCCTGTTTCTTAACTCACTGCACTGCCCGGTGATGGATCGTTTCATGTATCTGTTTACGGGTAGATTCATCTGGGTTCCAATGTATGTGACTCTGCTCTACATCATCACACGTCATTTCCGTGCGCGACGCGCCATAGTGATGGTGCTGGGAATTGTGCTTTCTATTGTCATAGCGGACCAACTGTGTGCCACAGTGCTTCGCCCGATTTTCGAGAGATTGCGACCGGCTAATCTCGAGAATCCTATTTCAGTACTTGTCCATATTGTGGACGGTTACCGTGGCGGACGTTACAGTTTTCCGTCGTGTCACGCGGCAAACTCGTTCGCACTGGCTTCGTTCGTGTGGATGATGATACGGAAGCCACGCACACGGGCATTCATTCTTATATGGGCATTGATAACGTGTTACTCACGCATCTACCTTGGAGTACATTATCCCGGAGATCTTATTGTGGGGGGGATGATAGGAATAATCGTTGGAACGGGATGCTTCTATCTATCCGTAGGTGTTCTCAGATATATTGACCGTCATGACAGTCATCGCCATGACCCGGTCCATACACTGCGTTTCCACGGTAAGGAATTCACTGTCAAGGTGGCTGACCTGATGATGGTGGCCGGAGTGATCACAACCCTTATAATAATGATAATCTCGCTCATCAAAGGGGCGTCATTGACTGATTTTTGAAAAGGATAACTGGCATACTTACATTATTGCTTGTGCTTGGATTGGCAGGTGCAGACAGGTGTCATGCCTTTTCGTTCGCCCTTGACTCCATAGCCGCCATGGGAAAGGTTCCGCGTGCTGCGATAAACGTGTATCGCTGGGGCGACCGGTTCTTCAATACGTATGATTCAACCTACGTGGTGGGCACCGGATATAAGTTCAACGTAAAGGCCCGAACAGAGTCGTGGATGGACTATTACGGATTTATATTCAACGATGACACCCGCCTGGATATGGTTTCCGACCCCTGTACCTCAATGGGTTTTTATCTGACATACCTTGCCCTGTCAGTAGGTTATGACCTGAATATATCCAAATATCTCGGTGCCGATCCGCGTGCCCGGAAAAGGTTCAACTTCGGTTTCACATGCTCGTTGCTTGCAGCAGATTTCTACTTCATCAGTAATGATGTGGGAACAAGGATAAACTATTTCGGACCGCCGGAAAATCATTTCGATCCTGATCTGCACTTCAATGGCATAAACTGTAGTTCGTGGGGTGTGGAAACTTACTATTTCTTCAACCATAAAAAGTATTCGCAGGCAGCCGCATTCTCCTACAGCAAGATTCAGAAACGCAACGCAGGCTCATTTTTTGCAGGAATATCCTATTCGCAGCAAAACTATAACTTCGATTTCAGTGATACTCCCGATTACATCAAAGATGAACTGCCTGATTCCTGGTCAGGCTACACCTACAAGGTCCTTGCCAGAAACTATGCGTTGAAAATGGGCTACGGGTATAATTTTGTTTTTCCCCATAATTGGGTGCTCGGCATATCTGAGGCACCGGTGATAGGGCTCCGCCACGGCTACATCAACAACCCTAATGAGGAGCGCGTGTCGTTCTGCTTCTCAAACCGTCTCAAGGCCGGTGCCGCCTACAATCTCCGCAAACGTCTGTTCGTGGGAATCAATGGAGAACTCAACCTCGGATTTATCCGCGAACGTGACCATTCACTTCTTAACATGAATTGGACTTTCAGTGCCAGTGTCGGCTACCGTTTCAATATCTGGTAGCAGGAATCGCACGCGTAGGGTGGGGGGGAGGCGTACCTCCAAATAACAACCATATCATCTGTGACACAATCATAAAAGTTTTGTACTTCACTAAAAATGAGTAATTTTGCAGTATAAAAAAGAGATGATATGCCTCTGACAAAAGATGAAATACGGACGCTGTTGAGCGATATTGAGAATGAGCGCGTGGAGCGCACATTGTCCACCGATAACACCAAGAAAATATCGGAGGCTATCTGCTCATTTGCCAATGACATCCGCAATACAAAAAAGCCCGGTTATTTTCTCATTGGTGCCGATGATAAAGGTAATCTTGATGGACTGACCTTTAGCGATGAACAGTTGCGTTCATATGCCGGGTTACGTAATACAGGGACGATTCTTCCACCCCCCGCAATGATGGTTTATAAGGAGACATATCCGGAAGGAGAAGTTGCAGTCATTGAAGTTCAGCCAAGCGAAGATACTCCTGTGAGATATAAAGGTGTCGTCTGGATTAGAATTGGAGCAAGAAAGGCAGAGGCAAATACAGAGGAGGAACGAATATTGACAGAAAAAGGACAGGTCCATAGTTCTTCTTTTGATGGCCGTCCATGTCGCGAGGCTACCATTGATGACATTGACGTTGAACTTTTCAAGAATGAGTATCTGCCGAAGGCGGTTTCACCGGTAACTTTGGCGAAGGATAAGCGCAGCGTAATTCAGCAACTTGCTTCTTTGCGACTTTTCGATACACGATTTAATTGCCCGACTTATGCCGGAATCCTGCTACTGGGACACGACCCACAGTATTTTATTCCGGGAGCATACATTCAGTATGTAAAGTTTGCCGGAATGAACCGCGCAACAAAGGTACTGAAAGAGAACCGTTTCAAGGGCAATCTCATAACAATGCTCAAGGAATTGGAGTATTTCATAAAATATTCCATTGAGAGCAAGCGCCCGGAGTTCGTAAGCATCCTTCGCGAGGAACCACGCATTAACTATCCATGGGAGGCAATCCGCGAACTGGCAATGAATGCTGTTATGCACCGTGCCTATAATGGTAACAATTCCCCGATAAAATTCTACGAGTACTGCGACCGCATAGAGATTGATAACCCCGGTAATCTTTACGGTAAAGTTAATTTGGAGAATTTCCCCAATGAGACCGACTATCGTAACCCTAATATAGCCGAGATAATGCTGAATCTGGGTTATGTCAATCGTTTCGGCAGCGGTGTTAATACCGTATCAACACTTTTAGAAGAGAACAAAAGTAATCCTGCTGAGTTTCTTCTCGGGGATTATACCACATTCAAAGTTGTTGTTCAGAATGCTGATGTCATAGATAGTGGCACCGATGGCACCGATAAAACGCCCGGAATTATAGTGAATACTACCGAAAGTGGCACCGATAATGACACCAACGGAACGATCCGGAACGATAACGGAACGATGCGGAACGATAAGCGGAACGATGCGGAACGACATGAAGATATTGATAGGCTGGTAATGGAGAAAATGAGAGGTGATAAACGGATAAGTGTTACACAACTTTCCAAAATGTTTGGAAAATCAAAAACGGCTATGTTCCGGGTTATTGACAGGCTAAAATCTGAAGGCAAGATATGCCGAGTCGGTTCTGAGAAATCCGGCACATGGGAAGTCATTGAATAATAGAGTTGCCTTTGAAAAAGCATCTAAAAGATCCTTAAAAGCAGAGTATATAAAAATTTTATTCATAAATTTAAACAGTTTCTTAATGTTCATTTAGGATAATCGCATGAACATATATAATGTATTACAATTGAACGGATGCCCGTAAAAAGAGTCATCTATTGTTAATAAGATTATTAAAAATAATGATTGCTTATGGATATGGCATTGAAGAAAAACCAGAGTTTTCGCTTATCAGTTGACCTGATTGAGCGTTTAAAGCGACTTGCTAAACTTGAGAATCGTAGTCTGAACAACTATGTTGAGACTTTACTCCTTGATGCTGCATACCACCAGCCCAATGAAACTACCCTCGCAGCAATGCGGGAAGCAGAAAGCGGGGATAACCGTAATGTACAACCTCTTGATTTGACATCAATTCAAGCGATGGAGAAATCCATGGGTCTATGAAAAAACGTTAGCCAACAGGGTAATATAAGAAAGACTACAAGCGTATCCTTAATAATCCCAAAAAAGTTGAAAAACTATTCAAGATTTTGGAATTATTACAAAACGAGTTACCTATACATGAGGAAAACCGTCCTCATCCTTTGACCGGTGACTACGTAGGACACATGGAATGTCATATAGAAGGCGATTTTCTTTTAATATGGCTTGACCCGGACAGAGATGAGATCAGTCTGGTCTGATTGGGGTCACACTCGGAACTGTTCGGGTAAATATTCATTAATGCTTTTTAATAGGTTCCTTGATTGACATTGCTAAGGAGATAGTGATGTGTGCATCGCGGGGTAGGGGAGAGGAGAAATTTTGATAGAATTTTGAGGGTGCGTTGTCTACTTGGGCTCAAAAAGTTTGACCGTTATCGCAAAAATTACTATTTTTGCACTATATTAAATTTGATATAGAATCATAACGATATATGGAAAAGAAATTCAAGCGAACCCTTGTGACCACGGCTTTACCTTACGCCAATGGTCCCGTACATATAGGTCATCTTGCCGGTGTTTATGTGCCTGCCGATATCTATACCCGTTATCTGCGCCTGCGTGGCGAGGATGTGAAAATGATAGGCGGAAGTGACGAACATGGAGTGCCTATCACCATCAAGGCCAAGGCCGAAGGGGTGACACCACAGGATATCGTTGACCGGTATCATAACATAATTAAGGATTCGTTTGAAGGTCTGGGTATATCGTTCGATGTTTACTCCCGCACTACATCTGATCTGCATAGCGAAACCGCTTCGGAGTTTTTCCGTCATCTTTATGACAAAGGTGAATTTGTTGAAAAAACCTCAATGCAACTCTATGATGAGAAAGCCGGACAGTTTCTGGCTGACCGTTATGTGACCGGAGAGTGCCCGAACTGCCATGCTCAGGGCGCATACGGCGACCAGTGCGAAAAGTGCGGTTCGTCACTCAACGCCACTGACCTGATTAACCCCAAGAGTGCTATCACAGGCACCACTCCGGTACTGCGCGAAACACACCATTGGTATCTGCCCCTTGACAAATGGCAGCCCGCTCTGGAAAAATGGATTCTGGAAGAACACAAGGAATGGCGCCCCAACGTTTACGGACAATGTAAGTCATGGCTTGACCTCGGCTTGCAGCCTCGTGCGGTGAGCCGCGACCTTGACTGGGGTGTGCCCGTTCCCGTGGAAGGTGCTGACGGGAAGGTGCTTTACGTGTGGTTCGACGCCCCCATAGGCTACATCTCAAACACCAAGGAACTCCTACCTGACTCATGGGAAAAATATTGGAAAGACCCTGAATCGCGCATAATTCACTTCATTGGTAAGGATAACATCGTTTTCCATTGCATCGTTTTCCCTGCCATGCTTATGGCTTACGGCGACGGCTATCAGTTGCCTGACAATGTGCCTTCAAATGAGTTCCTCAATCTTGAAGGTGACAAAATTTCAACATCACGCAACTGGGCCATCTGGCTTCACGAATATCTCCAGGATTTCCCCGGGAAACAGGATGTGCTCCGTTACGTACTCACCGCAAATGCTCCCGAGACAAAGGATAATGACTTCACATGGCGTGATTTTCAGGCCCGCAACAACAGCGAACTTGTGGCCATCTTAGGAAACTTCGTAAACCGTGCTATTGTCTTGACCCATAAATATTTCGGTGGAGTTGTTCCGGTGCGTGGCGCACTTGAACCCATTGACACAGAAGTACTTGCCGAGGTAAAGACTATCAAGGCCGCTCTGGAGGAAAACCTGGATAACTTCCACTTCCGTGAGGCACTCAAGGAGGCTATGAACATTGCTCGCCTCGGTAACAAGTATCTACAGGAAACAGAACCATGGAAGGTGGCCAAAACCGACATGGAACGCACTGCCACAATCCTTAATGTTGCGCTGCAACTCTGCGGTAACCTGGCGATTGCCTTTGAACCGTTCCTCCCCTTCATGAGCGACAAACTTCGCGGCATGCTCCGCATGGACAGCATCAACTGGGATATGCTCGGAGCGGATGACCTGATTGCCGAAGGAACAGAGTTAGGCAAAGCGGAACTGCTGTTTGACAAGATTGAGGATGATGTCATTCAGGGTCAACTTGACCGTCTGGAACGTATCAAGAAAGAAAATCAGTTGAAGAACTTCAAGCCCGAACCGGTTTCCCCGGAAGTCTCATTCGAGGACTTCGAACGGGTTGATATGCGGGTAGGCACGGTTCTTGAATGTTCCAAAGTGAAGAAATCAAAGAAACTGCTCAAGTTCCTCATTGATGACGGGATGGAGAAACGCACCATAGTAAGCGGCATAGCACAATACTACGAACCGGAACAACTCGTGGGCAAACAGGTTGTGTTCGTAGCGAATTTCAATCCCCGTGTAATCCAGGGAATTGAGTCGCAGGGTATGATATTGTCGGCAGTGAACGCCGACGGCTCACTTTCCGTGGTGACAACCGTTAATCCCGCAACCCCGGGTGGAAAAGTTGGATAAACGACAATGAATCAGACAAAGCCAAACATACTGATCATTTACACCGGTGGTACCATAGGCATGATTGAAGATACCTCCACCGGAACGCTGCGACCTTTTGATTTCGACCATCTGATTGAGAACGTGCCTAAAATCAATAAGTTAGGTTATGATATAAGTCATCAGCAGTTTGACGAGCCCATAGATTCAAGCGATATGGACCCGCACTGCTGGGAGCGTATAGCCAAGTGTATCGCGGACAACTACGCCACGTTTGACGGATTTGTGGTTCTGCACGGAACGGATACCATGGCCTACACCGCATCGGCACTTTCGTTCATGCTGGGGAACCTGCATAAACCGGTGATTATCACCGGATCGCAACTGCCAATAGGTGAGGTGCGTACCGACGGCGAGGAAAACCTCATCACCGCACTCCAGATTGCAGCCGCAAAAGATCCGGCCACCGGTGAACCAATGATTCAGGAGGTGGCGATTCTGTTCGAGAACTACCTGTGGCGCGGCAACCGTTCCACAAAGATGAGTGCCGACAACTTCAACGCCTTCAAGAGCAATAACTATCCCCCGCTTGCCAAGATAGGTCTGGGAATACATTTTAACCATGAGGCGTTGTGGCGCAGTCCGTCGCGCCGACCGCTCGACTTGCGTAAACATCTTGACCCGTCAGTGGTTGTGGTGGATCTTTTCCCCGGAATCACCGAGTCGACATTGCGCCATCTGCTTAACACTCCGGGAGTGAAAGGAGTGGTCCTCAAAACCTATGGCGCGGGTAATGCCCCCACCAGCGAGTGGTTCTACAAACTTATGAGTGAGGCGGTGGAACGTGGCATAGTTATTCTGAACATCACCCAGTGTGCCAACGGCGGAGTCAACAGCCGTTACTATGCCGGCGACCGCCTGTCACGTGCAGGGGTAATATCAGGACACGACATGACTTGTGAGGCTGCCGTAACCAAGATGATGCATCTTTTCGGCATGGGTCTTCCGGCGGAAGAGGTGGGTAAATACCTCAGTTGCTCCCTTATCGGTGAAATAACAGTGTAAATTTGGGCTGTATAGTCCAAACATACTTGAGGGTGTGTCGAAATGAAAAATTTTGACACACCCTCTTAAGGTTTGGCAGAATAGGTCAGATGCAAGGCTCTGAGGATGAGGCTGATGGGAGCAAACCTAAATATGTGAACGAAGCCGAATTCCGAAAGCAACGACACAGATGGCCTATTATGACACACCGCCTTAAGATTTATACGGATAAGTCTGAGATTATGCCGGTTGAGAGTTGTGAAAGACGCCATCATCAACCTTTTTTTATTTTTCCACATTAAAACTTGGGAATAAAGAAAAAAAAGTTTAATTTTGCTTTTTGAAGAGGAAGTGTTTCCTTACTGCACCTCCCTGATCATTTATGTATAAACCTAACTGATTATCAGATTTATATCCATGAATAAAAAACTATTGAATTTTGCTTTGGGAACAGTCGCTGTCGCGGGCGTGGGAATATGGGCCCTGGCTGCCGCAGGCTGTCATAAAACAGAAGATGAACCGGATAAAGTATATCCCACCACAGAATATATCACTCGCTACATGGAAGCACGTGACACCATTGAAGTGGCTCCTCTTGCTCCGGGATATGCTGCTTATTTCGACTTCTCGGACGGTGTGAACCTCGCCTACAATGATCCGGTTTCAAAGGATAACCTGCACAACATCGTAAATGCGGTGACCACCCCTGAGACTGATTTCTATTCCTTGGGAAGCCTTGAACTGAAGCCTATGAGCGGTGACTCAGAGCAGATATTCCAGGATATAATGAATCCTAAGAATTACGAGCAGCAGGCCGCTCCTATACGTAAGGCGCTCCAGCAGATTATTGACCAGAATAAGCCCGCGCTTCTCGTAACCGACTATGAAGAATATGACGGTGGAAAAATTTTCCAGGGTGCGTATGCCAAGAAGTACTTCATAGAATGGCTCAAGCGCGGTTATGACATCACTTTCTACGTAGTGGACTATAAGGAGAAAGGGAAGGACAAGAAACTGTTCTACACTGTTTTTGACGGCAAGGATGGCAAACTGATGAAGAAGATTGAGGCCGGACTCAACGGTAAGCCTGTAAACTACCGTACATTCACCATGGGTAACAACAACTACAAAATCATAACCGACTATCCATCGGCTGCCAAAGGTGGTAACTACCACAATGAAAAAGGTGATGATGATGTGACAACGGTATGCGAAAATCCTGATGAGGAATGTCATTACGTTAAGATGGACGAGTATTGCTCCGAGTTTTATCCGCTTGAGGAATCCTTTCAGCGAATAAACCGCATGGCTGCTCTCAAACTCCGGGGCACTAACCGTGATTATCCCCCTACTGTTTTCCGCTATTTCGTCCAGAACCTTTTCATAAGCACGGATGATCTTCCTTACAAAGATGTGAAACTGGACATAAACACCTACTCTGTCCAGGATGACTACGAGGCTTTCCATAATCATCTGACCGCCATCAAGGCTACCCCTACGAACAGTAATGATGACCCGTACTATGAACCGGATGGCAAACTCAAACCCGAGTTCGAGTACAACCCCATGCCGTTCAATGAAATAAAAGATCTATTCGTATTCGTCAATGAGCCTACTAAAATAATTAAGGGTTATGAAGAAAACGGAGGTAAATCACATCCCGGTTACCGCGAAGTCGGATTCACTTTCAGCGAGGATTTCGACACAGAGAATAAAACTCCGGTAACGCTTAACGGACTGACAAAGTCATATCCCTCGGATGACCTTATCCGTGTTGATGTGGTAATCAGCGATGTCAACTATCTGAAAGACACCGAACTGGATGACCTCTTCAAGTGGGGCAACTACGACAACCTTTCTGAATCAATCCGTCTGGCACTGCATGAAGTAAGTCCGAAAGGTAAGGTGCTTTACACATATTATATCTCTCCATACGGCACCTTTGACACCCACATGGGTGACTATGACAAAGATTTCCTGCAGAATCTTTATCCGGACCTTGACAAACTGTATGACTACTACGCTCAGTCAGAAGAAGATAGCGAAGATTAATCAAGTAAATATAAACCAAAAAAATACCTATTGTTATGTTATTAAATGTTCTCTTGTTTATTGCCCGTCACGGTGGCGGCTCAACCGGTAGCAGATTTCAACAGGCAGCCGAAACAACAAAGGCTGCGATTCCCGGAATAGAATGGCCATTGATGTGGGGCGCCATAGTTCTGGTGGCTCTGCTGCTCATAACCATCCTCTGGTCAAACGCAATTCCTTTCCGTCCCAGCGGAACAGATAACACAACCCGTAAAATCATTTTCTGGATATTCGCGGTAGCAACCCCCATTGTTGCATTCGTAACCAATTACTTCACCTGTCACGTTTATTACACCGAACAGGAATTCGCAGGACATTTCATTGTGCAGAACGGCCAGGATGTGGTCAAGAAAATGGGTGAACTGCTCACCAACGTAGGGTTAGTTTCGCTTTGTTCATTTGTGGCATTCGTGGCCATCGGCTTCATCCTCAGCAAAGCCTTCAAGTCATCGAAACTCGGCTCCTGGTTCTAATCCGTTAACCATCTACTGCAATGAATGATAAACTTTTTGTAATCGGCATCGGTGGCACCGGCATGCGTTGCCTGGAATCGTTCGTCCACCTTTGCGCAATGGGGCTGTTCGACGGGCAGGAGATTGACATCCTGACCATCGACACTGACACCGGCAACGGAAACAAAGACCGTACGGAAAATCTTATCGCTCTTTATAACGACATCAAATCATCCGCTTCAAATCAGCAGGGGGGAGTGGCTACCAGAGACTCTTTCTTCACAGCCAAACTGAATCTCTACAAGTTTGCCACAGACTACTCCGGAAACCGCGTGTCATATCGAAACCTCGCCAATATCAGCGACGATGATCACGACAACCAGGATTTGGCCGACCTGTTCCTCGACAAGGAAACCGTGCAGAACTTCAACCTTTCTCATGGCTACCGTGCGCAGACTCATCTGGGCAGCATGCTCATGTACAACGGGATAGTTGAGGCTGCCCGCAACGCCTACACCAAAGGTGAGGACAAAATTCTTCCTCAGGAAAAAGCACTCAAGGATTTCGTGGAAAAACTCCTGGCAGCAGGCTCCGGTGCACGCGTGTTCATCTTCGGTTCAGTGTTTGGCGGAACGGGTGCAAGTTCAATACCCGTGGTTCCGCGCGCTCTCAATGAGGCCGTGCGCATAATTTCGGACAAGACCAACACTCTCAATCCTGAAGTGGTTAAGTTCGGAGCATCGCTGCTGACGGATTACTTCAAGTTCCCCGCTCCTGATCAGGCACAGAAACAATCCGAGAAGGTGGTGGCTGACTCACGAAACTTCGCGCTTAACTCCCAGGCCGCACTTGACTTCTACCGTAAGGATCCCACGGTAAAGGCTTATTACCGTCGGCTCTATCACATCGGATGGCCGCAGTTGATGCGCAAGGATATCAGCGACGGCAAACTCCTCACAGGTGGAGGCGACCAGAAAAATCCGTGCCATGTGGTTGAACTGATGTCAGCGATGGCGGCATACGATTTCTTTACAAATCCTGAACTGCCCGTCAACACCAATGCTGACAACATGCCTTGCTTCTACCGTACTGTTGAACAGACTGATGACGGACGTTTCCTCAATTTCTCCGCAGAAAGTTTCTACAAACCCGAAGGGTCAGTGAATCCTTTCATGGAAAAAATCGCCCAGATGTTCTCGCTTTCAAATCTCGTGCTGGTTTCTCATGACGCCTCACACGCGCTGAACACATCCAACAAATATTACGGAATACGCGGACTGATCCAGCGTCTGAAGGAAGGTGTGAAACATGAAGTGCCCTTTGTCAAAATCGATCCCGTTCATCTGGCTAAGGTAGAGGCCTACCTCCGCCAGTTCGCGTTCCGTTTTTCTGACAACGGAAGAGGTGAATTCGTTCCGGGATGGCTCTATCAGTTACGTTACTCCGTTGACGGCGGCCGTTTCATTTTCCGCAACGATGCCTTCATAGGCTCTTCCTCACAGTATAACAACATGGTGATGACCCCGGGTAACATCTTCGACGGTGAAAACACCAACAAAAACTGGGATGGCGGAAGCAAGCAGTACAACAACTTCATCGATTCCATAAAAAACGACATCTCGGTCAACACCAGTGTGGGCGGAACAACTGAAATGGATCAGTTCCTCAGTTTCCTCTATTCAGGAATCCGTAAAGCACATAAATTCAGTAACTAATCCCTAAACTCCACAAAAATGGCAGAAAAACCTCTGGTGATTGACACCGAAAAAAATTGTCAGGCACCTTCAGATTTAAATAAATGGCGTTTCCTGGAGCAGCAGGAAAAGTTTATAAACAGCATTGAAACTCCCACCATCGACTCCGAAACAGCCGATGTTGGATCCGTGGTTTCGGGTATCCCGACAGTATTCGCGCGCGTCAACATGTTCCGCTCGGCAATCTCAGCCGTGACGAACAATCTGCTGAAGGAAGACAGCAACCTCGGCAAGACATATAATATTATTGTAGACGAATGGAAAGGTTTGCTCTCGGCCATAGCCATTGACCATGCCATCATCTCCGTCCGCCGTATCAATATGCAATACTCCGTTGACGAGGATGATCCGCGTTTCAACCTCTACGAACCGAAAGGCGCATTCGGAAAGATGCTCATGGAAGGTCGCGCCAAATGGTGCAACCAGACCCTGGGAGATCCTCTCTCTGATGTCCCCTTCATCGATGTTATCCGTTACGATGGTCAGGTTGTGGGCGGTACCTCTCCTGAAACCATGCTCTTCACTTCAATAGGCTATGAGTTCTCAAAGGATTTCATCGACCAGAGCAACCGCACGTGGATAAGCAAATCCTCCGGACGCTTCACCGATCCTGTCAAAAACGGTATTAAGAAAGAGCAGTTGCGTACGCTCTACGCTTACGTGAATTACATAATGGGCACTCTCTCCAAGGTTGAGGATTACTACCACAAGTCTCCTCTTAATGAACGAGGCATCCTTGACTGTGATTACACTGTGCTCCGCAATTTCCTCGGTGACTGGCGCAAGTCAATGCTTGAGTATGCCGAGTCACAGCAGTGGAACGTACTTGACTCTGTAGTGCCGTCTGTCAATTGTTTCGCGCTTGACGGTCAGGAGAACGCTCCCTACAGCCTGTTCTTCAACTATCAGAGCCAGGTTTACATAGTTGACTCCGTATGCAAGTCCGATGCTTTCCCGGGTGCCATAGCCGTTGATCCGCAGGATCTTCTCCTCGCTGACGACTGCCAGATCGCCCGCCTCGACATTGATGAGGAAATGGAAGCGACTCTGCCGGTTTATGTTATGAAAGCCACAATACTCGGCGAGGATGAAAAGGCCTACTTCGCTCTCCCCATCAGCACCATAGGACTGAAAGCGTTCGGCAAGAACCTCGGTGCGCTCGTGGGCGCTCCCGGTTCAGGTATATCCATTGACTCATCACTGACCGCTACGTTCAACCCTGATGCTACTGAAAACAATCTCATCGTTCAGTTGCGTCTGGTTATGAGCGACACCGGCATGTATACCAATGTTGAACGTGCCTACAACATAAAGAGTTCCAACATGATAAAGAGAAAGGATATTCTCATCTGGCCCAATTTCATCTCACGCCAGTGGGACCGTTATTTCCTCTTCTCGGAACTCCCCCACAACGTTCAGGACCGCAACTATCCCTACCGTGCATATCCTTTTGCCGGTGATCCTGACAATGATTTCCAGATCATCACCGATGCTGAAGGCAACCCGCGCCGAATCGCCGAGGACGGTGACATAATCATTGACAAAGAAGTTATCGACACCAAACTCCTTGTGGTGGCTGACAGCCGTATCGCTGACAAAAACTACAAATATGAAATCTATGAGAGCAACAAACCGTTCAAGGGTGTGGAACTGCGCACAGGCAGCAACAAACCGGGCGGTTACCTCATGATCCGTTACACAACCGATGCCAACTCGGTGTTCCCGAAGGACCGTCTGTCTGACGGAATGAAGGCTCTGACCGAGGTGAATCTGGGAATTGACTTCGGATCTACAAACACCTCGGTTGCATATTATGATCCGCACGGTGAAAACGCTCAGGCCCAGGGTTTCACATTCCGCAACATGCGTGTGTCGCTCTTCGGAAACAACAAGGCTAATGCCTTCGCCGCCACTCCAAACCAGTTGTTCTTCTTCCCCAACACCGAATTGGAGTCAAACTCTCTTAAGAGTATTCTCACACTCCACGAGCGCAACCGCATGAAGAGCAACTCTGACACCGTTACTCTTGAGGAGATGTACGGAACCGAGGTGCTCGGAGGTTTCCCCTGCTTCGTGCGAAATCTTCCTATAGAGAATATCGACGGTGCTAAGATCAACGTCAAGTTCGAGGGTTGCGGAAACGTTCAGTTGATCTCTGACATGAAATGGACTGACTCAGCCGAAGATAAGGCACATAAGAAAGCGTTCCTGCGCACTCTCATGCTCCAGATCTACGCTCAGTTGTTCCAGAACGGAATGGTGCCCACTTCGCTCTGCTGGTCTTATCCATCATCAATGAGCAACAACCTCTGTCTGCAATATCAGAGCATCTGGGACTCTCTGCGTGATCTTCATCCCGTTCTGAATCCGGGAACCATAATGGGGGCGGGACGCTACTACGACCTCAAGGTGTCGCTCTACAACCCCACTATCGGTAAGATACAGGCAGCAGCCCGGCCCGCACAGTCAGCCGCGGCGCCTCAGTCAGCCGGAGTGCCAAATCCCGTTCAGTCAAACTACTTTGATATGTCCGCTCCACAGGCTGAACCGGTTCAGCAGCAGTCTGCACCTGCTGCGTCAGGGTGGGGGGCCAAGCCCGGCACTTCCGCTCCTGCACCCAAACCGGTCAATAACGGATGGGCGTCAAAGGACACAACCACACCAAGTCCGACCGTTGGCGCTGCATGGACCAAGGAAGATGACAATGCTCCAATACATTACAATCCTCAGGTCCTTTCACAGATCGGTGCGAACAACGCCCTGCCTGAAGCATGTGCCGTGGCCAACTACATCAGCACAAGTAATGCCAACGTCTTCGCAAACGACACCATCACGCTCTGCTTCGATATCGGTGGCTCAACAACTGACATCACAGCCGTGTGCCAGTTGCGTACTGCCGGTTCCGCTCTGACAATGATCAAGCAGAATTCAATACGGTTTGCCGCACAGATGGTGGCCGGCGCAACGAAATATTCACGCAACTTCCGGCAGGTGCTTCTCTCCATGTGCAACAAATTCAATCTGCAGATAGAGGGACTCAGCGCAGGTCAGAACAGCAAATTCACCCATGAGACCGCACCTTTCTACTTCGAGCAGATCGTGGACCGTCTCAAACCTGACCAGTTGCTTGAATTCTACCGTGAACTGGTGGCTAACTGTCAGGAACTGATGTGTGTCAATCTCTACGTGACCGGTATGATTATGTTCTATGCAGGACAGATCACCTCTAAACTTGCCCAGCAACTTGTCCGCAGTGGCGAGGGAATGTTGGCTCCGGGTCAGTTGCCCAAAGCAAACATTGTGTTCGCCGGTAAGGGCGCGCGCCTGTTTGAATGGTGGAGCACCACTAACCGTGAGGCAGCCAACGAGTACTATATGGACATGTTCATACTCGGACTCGGCGGAATTGAAAAAGCGCAGACCATTCTTGGCGGATGGCCCACTATCAATCTCTCCGGTACGGTTAACGATCAGGTGAAATATGAAGTATCCAAAGGGCTCGCATGTTCCAACACCCAGTTGTGTATTCCCACGGATAACCGTGCGGTTGAAATCATCGGTGAGGACGGTTTCGCACGTCTCGACCCGACTATGGAGTATCAGCCGCTGCCTTTCAACCACCGTCTGACACCCGAAATGATGGCTGACTTCAACATGAACTTCATCTGGAACAGCGATAACCTCGGTCCTATCAAGTGCCCGCAGTTCGCATCGTTCTGTGGTCAGTATCACCACACGGCCAACACTCTGTTTGCACTGAAACTCACAAAGAACGACTTCATCAACGCCTTCAACAACATGAACATACCGGGTTATGTAATCAATCTGCCCGAGTACAGAAATGCGCAGACAATGCGTCGGAGCAATCCAACGGCCCCGTTCAATTTCGTCACTCCGTTCATCATCCTTGAAGGTAGAAAATTCTTTGATGAGGTGCTGATGCCAAACATCGCAAAATAACAGCAATCTTCACGAGGGTGTGTCAGAATGAAAATTTTGACACGCCCTCTTCAGGTTTGTCAGAAACGGGGCAGATGCAAGTCGCTTCCGTAAGCAACTTGGCAGATGACCCCGTTGCGACTCACCGACTTTTATAATTCAACCGATAAATGCGTTACTTCATAACAGTTACACTCTCTCAGCATAACGTCACTCTGAAATATTATCGTGATGACGATGGAATAAACCGTCTGCTCCCGTTCCAGGGTGCTCAGTGGCCCGCGCCGCTGGCCATCCATGTTGCTGACAACGGTATTATTGTGGGAAAGGATGCTCTTGACCGTTTCGAGGTAAGCCAGCCAAACACCTTCTACAACCTGTTCTCTCTGATTGACTCGGGCGATACCTACAATCGTTTCGGGCTTCACAAAAACACTTCCCACCTCATTTATCTGGCGGTAGACACTCTTCTTGATCAGGTTCTTCCGGCTCAATTGGGCGTGACGCTCGGTGAAACCCGTCGTAACATTCCCCTGGCTTTCAATTTCACCCCTGATGTTGGTGCCGCTGAAAGGCAACACGTGATCGACATATTCACAAAAGGTGACGGCGATGACTGCGGGGGTTATTCCAATATCGGAATTATTGATGCCGACAGCCAGTTGGCCCGACTTGCCCTGCAGTCGAATCACAGAAATTACGCTATGGTTCTACACACATCGGCCCGTAATCTGACCGTTACTCTATATGCCCGCGAAAATCCCTCTAAATGCATAGGATCGGGTGTGATGAAAGACCTCGGCATTGACCGGAGGATCATGAACGGAGTCAACGAAATTAAGGAATACGTGCGGTATAAGAATCCCAACATTGATTTCAGCCCTATAGAAGCACGTCTGGAGAAAATTGTCGAGGATTTTGTAGCGTCAGGCAAGATGGAGTTGAACTCAAAGGTGATGATAAATGGCGAAAACTACCGTTTCTCTCTCTCGGTTGATGACCTGCGTACAAATGCCGTTGCTAACGAACGCTATTTCATTGCCCAACACCTTCGGCAGTTTCTCCATAATCATTCCGTACACCCTGACGATACGGTTATGGTGCTTGCCTCTCCAAAACTGCAGAACGATTACTTCCTCCCCATGTTCCGTGAGCATTTCGAGTCAGTTTACTGCGTAACGCCTCAGCAATATGAGCAGATGCAGCAGAAGATTATCGACAAGATTGTAGGCTCGGACTATAATTTCAGCGAGGAAGAGAATATGCTCCGGTCCTTGCGTGAGAAATTGGCGCAGATGAGTGCCTATGTCCGTAACATGCAGTTACCTGCAGGGCAGTTTGACGCTGCTATTGAAGATATCTCGGATTTTCTCAAATCGGTCAGTGAAGTCTCGTTGCCATCCGGCAAAGACAAACTTATTGCCGATGCAACCCATCTTCTTGACCAGGCACGGGAATTGCAGGCGACTGCAAGAACCCGGCAGCCGGATTCCTCCGGACGCGATACCCATTCGGCCGGAGCCCGGTCTGGGGTATCAACTCCGCCGGACTACTTTTCGCAACTCGCCGACAGTGTGACTGAAGAGATTAACCAGTTCGTGGAATACGGTGACCTTCAGGCTGCACGCAATAGTTACAATGAACTGCTCGGTGAACTGCGCCGCAGCGGAAAGGAGCAGGAATATGCCGGGCGACTCAGGCAACTGAAGGACCTTTGCTATCCTGCGCAACATCGGCAGCCACCGGTAACGGAATCTCCACGCGCCCAGTCGCCCCTGCGCGCGGCTATCTCCCGCCGTGACTTCAGGCAGGCAAGGAAAATCTGCAAGGAAAATGACGATTTCGATAATTACCAGCGGATGAAGGAACTTGAGGACGCCTGCAAAAAATATGCTGTGGCTGAAAAATTCTTCAGCCAGTATGTTGCCGAGCATAACTCTCACGCCATTGAGCGGGCCATTCGTGAACTCAATGACTACAGCCTCCTGCTCAGCCAGGTTGGTGAGGCGCACCCTGAGGTAGACCAACTGCTCGACAAATATAAACAGGTTAAATAACGGATTATGTCTTATTTTGTTTTTACAGTAGTCCTGGCCCTGATTCTCATTTTCGCCATGCCTCACATTATCTCTGCCACAGTCAGGCGGAGAGGTAACAGAAAAGGATTATCCATAATCTGCCGGATAATAGGGTGGGTACTGCTAATCCTTGCAATCGTTTCACTGATACGTGACCTATTATGAAGAACAGACTGATGACATACATTTTCATGGCCGGTGCGTTCCTCTGCTCGTGTGGCGGAGGTAAGTCAGCCAACGTGTCCGGGAAGGCTGAGATTCAGCCTGAGCAAATGGAAAAGGTCTCATTCAATGCTGACTCCGCCATGGCATATCTCAAGATGCAGACTGATGCCGGCCCTCGTGTGCCCGGTTCGCAGGCTCATGCAAAAACAGCGGACCTCCTTATATCACTGCTCGGCGGGTTCAACCCTGACACTCTCATGGTGCAGTCTGCCGAAATGACTCTTCCCGGTACTGAGGTCAACGTGCCTATGAAGAACATATTCGCTCAGTGGGGTGCCGACCGTCCTGCACGAATACTTCTTCTCGCCCATTGGGACACACGTCCTCATGCCGACCAGGATTCTGATCCGTCCAACCACAACGTCCCGTTTGACGGTGCAAATGACGGAGCAAGCGGTGTGGCCGTGCTCCTGGAAATTGCACGCGGACTGTCCGGTTCCTTACCCGAAAATTATGGAGTGGATATCCTTCTTGCTGATCTTGAGGATGCCGGAACCGCTGACGATGACCTGTCATGGTGTCTCGGAACACAGTACTTCGCACAGAACCTGCCATATAAACCCGATGCCACACCAAGGTTTGCCATACTGCTTGACATGGTGGGAGGGGCAGGAGCCAGATTCCACCGCGAATACTTCTCTGACCGGTACGCCTCTGACATAGTGGACCACGTATGGAACGTAGCCTCAAAAAGCGGCTATGCAACATATTTCACCAATCAGCCGGGAAACCCCATTAACGATGACCACATACCCCTGAACCGGGCCGGCATACCAACAATAGACATAATCGAAAACAAAAATCCCATTACCGGAACCTTCAACCCAACATGGCACACGATGGATGACAATTTCTCAAACATCGATCCGGCCACAATAAAGGCAGTAGGACAAACCGTAACCAATTTAATCCACAACGACTAACGAAATTGATATGACAATACAACAGACAGAAAACGAAATAATCGACGAGTTCTCAGAACTTGACGACTGGATGGACCGATATGCCCTCATCATCGACATGGGAAATTCCCTACCTCCCATTGATGAGAAATACCGCACACCTGAACATCTGATAGAAGGCTGTCAGAGCCGCGTATGGCTCAATGCGGAACATAACAGCGATGGAACGATAACCTTCACCGCGGACTCCGACGCCATAATCGTGAAAGGGATCATCTCACTCCTGATCAAAACCCTCTCAGGTCACAAACCACAGGAAATAATTGACGCACCCCTTGACTTCATCAACAAAATCGGGCTCTCCGAGCACCTTTCTCCCACACGCTCAAACGGACTGCTCGCCATGGTCAAACAGATGAAACTCTATGCACTCGCATTCAAACAGAAAGAGCAATAACCCCAATAAAGCGTTATGCATTAATTCGTTCCATGCCATTGGCGCTTGCAACGCATTATCCCATTCCGTTCCCCGGCAAGCGACGCTTGTGTCCCCTTACCCAAAAACTCAATAAATTATTAACCAATAAAACACAACTCAACTATGTTAAATCAACCCAAAGGACTAATCCCCGCTGCCCTCAGTAACATGGGCGAACGTTTCGGATTCTACGTCATGATGGCAATTCTGACACTCTTCCTGATGTCAAAATTCGACCTTGACGCCACAGAAGCCGGAGCCCTTTACTCAATCTTCTACTGTTCAATCTACATCCTCGCGCTCGTTGGCGGTGCCATTGCTGACAAAACCAAAAACTACAAAGGCACCATCATAGCCGGACTCATCGTAATGTCACTGGGCTATGCACTGCTCGCCATCCCGGCAATCATCACCACTAAATACATCGCACTCGGAGCACTCCTGGTCATCGCCTTCGGTAACGGTCTGTTCAAAGGCAACCTCCAGGCAGTAGTAGGACAACTTTATGACAACCCCAAATACGCCGAGAAACGCGACTCAGGCTTCCAGATCTTCTACATGTTCATCAACATCGGCGGATGTATCGCTCCATTCATCGCTGTATGGGTGCGCAACACATTCGTCAAAATGCAAGGCTACGCCTATCACGCTGAACTCCCCGGACTCTGCAACCGCGTGCTTGACGGCAAGGAATTTGACGAAAACCTGTTCCTCGAATATGCCAACCAGGTATCAGAAACCGAAGTAAACCTTGAAACCCTTAAAGAATTTGCCCAGAACTACCTTGACGCATTCAACACCGGATTCCACTACGCATTTTCCGTAGCAATCATAGCAATGCTAATATCACTGGCAATCTTCCTCATCTTCAAAAAGAGCCTTCCCACTCCCGGACAGAAAAAAGCCGGAGCCAAAATGGACGCAGCAGAAGTGCGCCAGAGCGCCAAAGAAATCAAGCAGCGCATACTCGCCCTCATGGCAGTATTCGGCATCGTGATCTTCTTCTGGTTCTCATTCCACCAGAACGGCCTGACACTCACCATGTTCGCCAAAGACTACACCCAACTCTCCCTGGGCGGAATGCAACTCTCCGCTGAAGTATTCCAGTCAATCAACCCCTTCGTCGTAGTATTCCTCACCCCCGTAGTTATGATGATCTTCTCAGCCCTTGCACGTAAAGGCAAAGAACCCTCAACCCCCGCAAAAATAGCCATCGGTATGGGAATCGCTGCCTCAGCCTACGTCGTAATGGCGATAGCGTCCGTCAGCCTTCCCTCACAGCCTTCGCTTGACGGCAATCCCGTACCCGAAGCCGACAAAGTAACCCCCATGGTACTCTTCGCCGTTTACTTCATCCTTACCATTGCCGAACTATTCATCTCACCCCTCGGACTCTCCTTCGTATCAAAAGTAGCCCCCACACATCTGCAGGGTCTCATGCAAGGATGCTGGCTTGGAGCAACCGCAATCGGTAACGCTTGTCTCTTCCTCGGCGCCCTCATGTACCAGAACATCTCGCTGAGCGCCACTTGGGGCGTATTCGCCATCGTCTGCTTCATCTCCATGGGTGTAATGTTCGCCATGGTAAAATGGCTCGAACGAGTAACCGCAGCATAATCCTCCCCTTCGGAAAATCCCAAAAACCGGTGGCCATCCACCGGTTTTTTTACATCCAAAACACATCATTCCCAAAAAAAATCCGCAAAAACTTGCAAACTCCAAAAATAGTCAGTAACTTTGCATCGCTAAAAGCCCAGGTGGCGGAATGGTAGACGCGCTCGTTTCAGGTGCGAGTGCTGCGAGGCGTGCAGGTTCGAGTCCTGTTCTGGGCACAGACAAAGCGAGATAACTCATTGAAAATTCAATAGTTATCTCGCTTCTTTTTATTTTTACGTGCATATTACGTGCAAAAGGTCCGCCCCAAGTAGGCATCTTCTCGGCGCATCGTTTTAATGTAATACCGTAGATGACGTTTTAAGGCAACTACCATTGTTTCATACGGCAAAGTCAACCATCCTTGTCCATACATTAACAACCTACTTTTGCTTGACCCGTTAAACACAATTTCGAAAGATAAGATCATTCACTAATTAGACACCTGTTGAAGTCGCATAATAGAGTATCTATCTTTTATTCTCCAATGATCAAGCACAAATTTATTAATATGTTCCTTATCTTTTTCAGTGTACCAACTGAATTCCCACTTACAATCAAGCGGCGTATGTTCTTCTATCCAATCGAGATAGTCTTCATCTACCGGTGACATTGAAAGTCCATACACATGTATCTCCTTTGTATCTGATATTATCTCACGTAGGTTGTCGTATTTGAATATATGTTCGTATGGATTCTTTTCATATTTACTAAGCTCAAAACATGTCCGTTCAATATCGTGATTGGGGCCATCATACATATTACCAATGAAACTCTGATTGTGCCCAAATATTAGACGTTCATGTTTAGACGCTCTACCATGAATATGCAAAACTCTTTCTTCCGGGATTTCATAGAGCCATTCCAAGACATCGGTATAGTTGAAATTTATAAAGAAGGAGTCATCCTTCTCAATATGTGTGTATTTAGGGTCGGTGATCATGCGCTGACAATCACCAACCCACCTCTCAAAGCAAAATTGTAATATTTCCAGTAGTCCACGCAATCTATTTGCACATGGGCTTTCTGAACATAGATGTGGGATTACAGGTACCTTTCTTTCGTTATGTCTCCGAGCTTCTAAATCTGCTATAATCTCAGCTAGTGGCTTCTCAGGTTTGGTAAACCTTCTGACGTAATCTTCTACATCTAATTGTCCGAGTTGGGTCTCGAAATCACTCCACCATTCGCCCTCCATATTGTATGCAGTTACCATATTCTCATACACGAAGACATAATTAATTTCGAGCCAACGTCTAAAGTGCGCATAACTGGTATGGAGGCCTGTAAATAAATCAAATCCGTTGCCTATTATATATAGATGTTTCATCTTAGTTTTATGATTTAAGTTCAATAAAATCTAAGCGTTATCAAAATATCTCTACAACCATTTGCTTAAAATACTTTGTGGAACTTTTGCCTGCAAATACGCACAGACGGCATTAGATGGTAAGTCTACTCTTCCTCGTAATAGTACGAGTAGTCAATGCCCTTCATGAACATTTCGCGGTCGTCAATCTTGTCGGTCAGCGCACCTTTCAGCAGTGACTTGATATGCGTTGAATCCACTACGCTTTCACGCATTGCCGTCAGATATTCATTCTTATCAATTTGGCTCCAGTCGACGCAACGTTTCAATGAACGACGGAGTATAAGGTCAAGCCAGATTCGGGTGCTATGCCCATTTCCTTCCATAAAAGGATGCACTACGTTCATCTCTACATACTTGTCGGCTATCTCGTTAAGGGTGGTTTCAGGCATTCGCTCAATGGTCGGGATAATCGTGGGGAAATGAAGACAGTTGGCAAATGTGAATCCCCCTTTTGAAATATTCTTGCTTCTTATCTGTCCGGCAAATTCATATAAGCCGCCAAACAGATAGGCATGTATCTGTTGCAGACATTTCATACTCCCCGGTTCAAGAGAGTTTAGCAGCCCGCTTTCAAATAAAGTGTATGCCTTCTTTCGGCTTTGCCCGTCAATAGTATTGTCGCTGTAAGTGAACCAGTCAAGGAACTTGCTCGCACGATTGTTGGGATAATGCTTGGCGAGAAGGATAACACCATCGCTATTCAAAACATCTGCCTTGCGCTGCTTTCCATCCGGAGCCTCGAATTTGAACCCGTGAGTGGCACTCACGAGTTGCACACCCTCTTGTGCCAACTTCCGTTTGAGCCAACGCCAATAGTTACCGGCTTTCGTATAGTCTGGTTCGTCATTGATGGCACGCACGACATCAGTGGCCGAGAACCACCAGCAGTTTTTCTCGTCATCCCAGACCGCCCTCACCTCGCGATCATTGAAAAAACGTATCGACTTCTTACTCATATACGACGCTTTTTATTTTGCACATTGGTTAGAGATACGTTGAAAGAGCTCCTCCTGATGGCCGATAGCAAGCCACACAGATTTATTGGCAAGCCTAACCTCAATTTTTGTCTTGCCTCCTTGAGTCAGAATTGATACTATCTGTCCTCTATCCATATTATAAATATTACTCATCTAACTTTATGGATGCAATCGTTTCGATAGCTTTACTATATTCGCCCATAAGTTGCTCTAGGTTTAATTGTATATATTTTTTTTCATTCCGAAGTCCCTGGATGGTATCTAACATAGATTGTAGACAATTACGCAATTCTATGCGAGATAGTCTGTCACCTTTAGACTCAGCAAGTATAACAATGGACGGACGAACAAAGGAGTCTTCCAATTCTAATATATTGACATCCGGCATTTGCTTATTAATTTCTTCATTATAAAGATCTTGCAGTTTAGCACCTGCGAGAGGTAATAGATTATCATCCAAACAAACAGCCAGTTTACGATTATACTCTTGGGTGTACTTGTTAAAAAGATTAATCAGTTTGTTTGATTCAGACTTCATTTCAGAAATGACATCACTCAAATTATTTTGACATGATTTAATTACAGATATTACCTGTATAACTTTATGGTATTCCTTAGTAGAAATATCGTCGTTCTTGTGAAGTGATTGTACGTATTTATACAAATCCGCCTTATTTAGGGAATCAAAGATCTCGCATTTCAATAGTACCTGTGTGTAAATATACGGAATATCAAACCGATTCTTAACATCACAATACTCCTTAATAAATTTCTTAAAGGTATCTTGCTGTTGTTTTAATGGCTCTAATAAGCTCTTAATCTCAGAGTTCCAACGAGCTCCTTCTCTTTTTACTCGTTTATATTCTGTAGTCCGCAATATTATACGATCTATCAGAACGCCGAGTATCAGCATTATTATTGGGAACGCGTAGTCTAAAATAATATTCAGATTAGTCTTATGCTCAGTATATATTACTTGTCCTACGGGTGTTGGATTTGGAATAGTAATGGTATCGTTTGTAAACTCGGTTTTAATTGTGTCAGGAGTATTCAGAATTTCTACAACTTTTATTGCTTTAGTTGTATCAGCCTTTATGGTAGAATCAGACGCTAAGGTGGCTGAAACCACAAATGACGAGAAGCCTAGGTATATAGCGAATAGGACAATCCCAATCTTTCCTAATTTCATTATCTTTTGTAATTTATGTGAGTGGTGAGTATTTTTATTCATAAAACCTTATGTTTATATGCAACATACGGAATGTTATATAGATTATTTTTCAGTTTTGCTCCTCTTTTTGTTCTTTTTAGAGGACACAAATCCGAAATCTGCGAAATCAGGGAACCAATCAGTTTGATAATGTATATGCGCTAGGTATTTAAGAAAATGATATGGTGTCCCATCCGTTTTAAGTTTAATTGGAGTATAATCCTTCTTTAAATATTGGGGAAGTTCTTTTAACTCTTTGGGTAACGAAATACTCGTTTCTACAGCCATCTCATTATATAGACGCTTAGAAAACAAGAGTATCTCAAGATCTGGCAATTCGATAGGGTATGATACTTGTAAATTAGTATCCTCTTTAATCACAAGTTCATAAAGTTTCGTATATAACTCATCAGCATTAATCCAATGTAATAATTCTGCCAATATGGTTAAAAGCAGAGAAGACTCATCGTGATAATTAGGAGATTTAACAAATACACTCTTCGCAAGTTCTCGTCTACTACCATATAATTCCGGGAACATATTGCAGTCTTGTTTACGAATTAAGACATTAACAACCATCCGAATAATCCATTCACCTATTGTTGTGTGCAGTTCTTCAGTAGGTTGTTGTATCGTCATTAAATATTTTATTACAAGTAAAATAGGAATAGAGTGGGTATCTAATAATGGAATATCAAAGCCTGAATTACAGTTTATGATTCGTAAAACTAATTCAATCCCAGATTGATCAAATTTTTGTCGTCCTTCATAAGGCAAATATTCTCTATAAGCTAAATGATAATAGACTATATCGCTTATAAAATCAAAGCATCTGAGGGGATATAGGACGTTCTCGGAATGAAGCCCATTAACCATATAGAGCCCCTTGTATTGTGTTGCAAGTGGAATTAATTTATCTAAATATTCCGCATAAATATGTAGATGCAGATTAACAAGCTTCCCGAATAAGCTCAAGAATTTTTGATTTGAAGTTTTATTGTTTTTAAGAATCCACGCCCAAACTTTAAGCACCGCGATATCCGAGGCCCTTTTAGCTGGCATAAAATTATTAATCCGTTGACCTTCCTTTAATAAAATAGCCAACATGAGACTTATCGAGGAAAAGCATTTACACAAGAGTCTTGGTTGAGACCGATTAATTGGACAATATGAAAGCTGAATATCAACAAGCTTTTCAAATTCAATGACATCCCAACCAGGGGCATCATACTTGACCAATATACGTTTTACTAAACGATACGAATCCTCACCACGATATAGACATTCATCAAATAAATGTTTAGCGAAAAGATCTGTAAGCTTTTCTATTCCCCAACGTTCAAAGCCTCCATTAGGAAATTCTCGCTTAATAAAACCATCGAAATGAGGTCTTGTATTTTCTTGCAATATGCCATTATGAACAAATACAATTATTACTGGAAGAGAATTGAATCCATGAATTGAGGAGTCGGGAAACTCCACATCTTTTGCCGCCAAGATAGACTCTCTGACTCCATCTTGACAATTAAATGTACGATCAGTTATATCCTTAGCTGCATTGCCCTTTAACTCGAAAATACCATTTGCATTTTCGTCCACTCTCATCTTTTCCAATTGCTACGACATCTTTCCCATATTGAGATTGCCCTTTAGAATTTTTAGGGGTGGATACTATTTGGAAACCCATGCTTTCTAAAAGAATGGGAAATATATAATCGAGTTCATCATCCTCTTTTAGGGATTCGAGGTACTCACTTATTACTCTATTATTCATTTTTACTTTTGTTTATATCCCAATCTTTCAAGAGCATTCGAAAATACTCTCTTTGTTCTAAAGGAGTTTTGGATGCAAGCATCATTGGTGCTAACATTGAACTAGATATTTTTGCAAGTGGTGTAACTTGTCCGTATCTTCTAAATCCACCCCCTCGTCCGAGGGCAAGGGGCTTGAATAATTCAAGCATATAGGATTTATGTGTTGATTCGTACTTTCGTAACTGTTCCTGAATGAACTCTTGCTCGCTTCGGCGAGCAATTTCAAAAATATGCGGGAAAAAGTTTTCTGAAGAAAACTCAATACATTGATTTGCTAAATCAAATCGTTCATTAAATGTTGAAAGCAATTTTTTATACAAATTCAATTCGTCACTTTCATTAAAATGTCCCTTTTCAATGATTGTCTTGAAAAGGCCAAAATAATTTAATGTATAGTCAATTATAACTTTGACAAGATACGCTCTAACTGCTGCAGAATCTGAGTTGAAAATATGACACAAATGTCTTCCTCGATGTTCCGGTTCATTATAGTCTTGAGTAAGAGATATGACAAATCTGACTTGACTATCTTCGTCCATACTCAAAATACTCATATCCTCGACTGAGGGTTTAAGAATATCAAAAAGCTTTCTGCCCAATAATCTTTTACCTCCACAATCGGATATAACTAATTCAATTATTAAACCGTTTATTGAATCTTGTATTTGTTCAATTATATTTGAAACGAGGGATCCTATAGAATCTACTAATGCTATTAATTTATGCTGTTCGCACAAATTGTTGATTAAATCTTTAAGAAGATCGATGTCAAACAAATCGCAAACTTCGTATCTGGACAGAATTAAAGAAATTTCCTCTGGGGTGGTCTCTACACTGAATAGAGCCTTTTTCGCAACGGTCGTAAATTCTTCCGTAGTGACAATTTTGTCTATTATATTTGTAAAATTATCAAAATCTCGCATCACACAGATAGTTATATTATATCGACGTTAATGTTTATTCCTATATGGGAGGCGATGGTGAGGATTTGTTTACGTTTGGTGGCGGTGTCGGAGCATGTCATCAGGAGCCAGCCGTTGCCGAGTGGCTTCTGTGCTGTTTGATATTTCTTATCCACTGTATTGCTGACAAGAGGAATTTTGTTGGCTATTAAACCTACGGCTCGTACTTTGTCAACTCCGACTTTAAGGACAAACTTATGCAATGATTCCCATGCTGTCCGTTCTTCGATGATTGAGCCGTCCGGCATAGTTATCTTTAAGCGAGTGCGCGGATTGGTTACAATCTTCTTGCCACCCTTTTTCTTCTCAGTGTGTTCAACAACCGGATCCGGTTTGATTTCCACAGCATCGGGTAGGACATCGGCAATATTTCGTTTACGAGATAGGCTTACTTTAAGAGGTGCTCCGGGTACATAGTCAACGACCAAGACGAGTTCACGCTGAACCTGTGCCAAAGCCGGTTCAATCTTCTCGGTGATGGTTGGGAGAATCTCGGTGCGGATGAGATCCTCTTCAAGTTTAGCTGCTTCCTGTTTCAGCCTTTCATCAATGGGGAGATTAAGCTTATGCAGATTCTCCATCGTGATATATAGTTCGCTTAGTGTTGACATAATAAATATTTAATTGTCATCTATCTTTATTGCCAATTTCATTATATCAATACCTCCAAAATATTCTATTAGGGGGATCTGATCCTCGATTTTACAATTATGCATTAGCATATCGTAAGTTATACCGAGTGGTATTTTCTCGCAACAGCTATTAAAGAAACTGATAAATTTCGGTGTAGCTTTTAACAAAGGATGTTCGTTATTAGGAGCATTTATTGCAAAATCCCAGTTTGGGACTCCATTATATTCCCAGCGAATTTTTTTACATTTTGGAAATTTTGCTACTAAATGTTCACCTTCAACTAAAACTAGATCAGAATCCAAGCAAAACGAACAAAGATAGTTATGGGTTGGATGACGAAAGACAATTAACTTGTCTTTTTCAATAATTAGTTTGTTATCAATCCGATTTAAGGTATTGATATAATTTAATAGCTTAAAGGCCATATCTAATTCAGCTTTATATATGGGATTAGAAAGTCTCTGGAAATGTGCGGCCACATTTAGAATGAGTAATTTAGATTCAGAAAATGTCTGTTGCATTCTTACATCTAGCGGTTTCCCATTATCTGAATAAAATCGTATTAATTTCTTCCACAATGTTTCCAAGTTAACAAAACCTCCGTCAGCATTTATCTTTAACTCATAAGGTAACAATCCTCCAACACTTTGTTCCAATTGTTTTCTTACATAGATTGCTGAGGTTTCATAATCGCCTAAAGAATAGAAGTATTCAGCCTTGCTTCGATAATCACTGAATTCATCTAAAATAATAGGCTGTTTCTTTATGCTATTGTAGCTTACAGTCTTAAAAATCCATTCAGCTTTTGAACTATGCTCCGAGATGGCAGTGCGAACATAGTTATAGAAAGCTTTGTCATGAGTAAAGAGATAAATCCGATATTTGTCTACAATATTTAGCAGATATTTTACAACTTTTGTGCGATTACTCATATCAAGGCTGATAAGCATATCATCTAGTGCCATAAACCTGCCGTTGATCGGTGTGATAGTGTCTAATAGTGAAAATCGAATAGAAAGGGCTATCGCTGTTAATTTGGCTTCATTAAAATATGATTGAGGTTTATCGATGGTCTGATAATTACCATCCTCTAAACGTTCTTCAATCTTCAAACATATAACTGGATCAAGCACTTCTATACGAGAACTGATAGGGTGTTCGATCCATACTCCGGCTTTAAGAATCCTTTGATATCGGCGACCTAATCTTAGCCAATATGAAACATTTGGCTTAGGAATATTATGATTATGATTTTCATATTCAAGAGTAATCTTCAATTCGGGATCATCAATATCTCTAAAAAAATTGTTATAGATTACAGTTGCTGTATTGGGATTCTTTTCAGGAAGATTAATTAAGTCAATTATCTTTTTTGTCTCTTTATTGAATAGATCGAGCCGTTTAAGATATTCTTCATCTACTTGATTACTTTTACCTTTTTTACGGATGCCTTCAGTAATATCTCGATATATTTGACTAATAAATTCCGCTTTATTGCCAGTTAACATAAAAGGTAGGATATCTTTTATGAATACAGGAAAAAGATTTATAAATTGAGAATTTCTGAAGCTAAAGAAATGGAATAAAAACTTATGATTAATAAATACACACTCTCCATTTAAATCTCTTAGAGGTGATATACCTTGAGCTGGGATTTCTTCATATCCGGCTTTTGAAACACGATACCTTACATCGCTATCTGTAAACTGAACCTCGATAAAAGCGTCATCTTTATGTGTATCTTTGTTTACTAAACTTTCACTCGCATTCGGATCGAAATAGATGGAACTTTTATCTACAACCTGACTTTGGAGAAGGCAGTGCAGAGCATAATAAATAGATGATTTTCCACTTCCGTTTTCACCATACAGAAGTAGATTCTTTCCATCAAGGTTGAGATCCTCAAATTTATTCGGAAACGCCTTGAAACCATCAATGCTTATTTTAGAGATGGATGCCATAATCAATGTTGGATAATAGGTTTGAGATACTCAGGACTACGCGAAACAAATAATTTCAATCGAGTTCTCACTGGGTTATTTGTTGTAAAGATCTTAGAATGAACACTCGCAATTGTATTGAACGACTCGTATACATCCAGTCCTTGAATAGGCTTTATTATCTCATACAAGTATGAAATAATATTAATCTCGCGTTCTTTCATATGTTCTTGAAAGAATAGTTCATATACACATCCATCGATAATATCATTAAACAAGTCTACGAATAATTCTGTCATTGAATTATCATCTGAGATGTGACTATAACAATAGTTCTGATAGTCATACAGAGTTT
This sequence comes from uncultured Porphyromonadaceae bacterium, assembly GCA_947175645.1. GTDB lineage: Bacteria > Bacteroidota > Bacteroidia > Bacteroidales > Muribaculaceae > CAJUPY01. Next base: position 7,521 of record CAMWNP010000004.1, on the reverse strand, counting down.
CCAAGAGCTTTTGTTCTTTAATTGATGCCCTTGGAATATAAAGCTTACGCACGTTTGCTGGTTTTACCTGAGCAAATGTTCGTCCTTCTTCTTGACTAAGCTTTTTGTATAGAAAGTCCGTAAGCGAGGAATTTAGTACACTCGCAATATACTTGTAGGAATACTCAGTAGTATTTTTCTTGAATATTAAAATACTGTCAAGAGTATAAAAGCCCATATCGTCATATACACATCGGATTGAATCCGATGTTTGTCGCATTATAAGCTTGGGTTCTGAAAATAACTGGCTGTACCTCGGCCAATGTAAACACCACCATGGCAGTATGCCCTTACGAGTTTCTCGCTTTTGAGACAATTTTAATTCATATGTTTGGAGGTAGTTTAAAATGTTAGGGTATTTAGAAATATCTGCCTGTTTAGTAGAGTAAATAATCAAATGATCTGTATCATGGATTATATATTTATCAATCTCTGCCCCAACAAGGACCTTATGCAGAGGCTCTTTTTCAAGAGATAATTCATCTGCTAATTCTTCGCTTACACGGAAAATCTTATCTCCACCAGAAGAAATACCACAAGCCATTTCTTCCGCTATATTATCTATAGCGTCACCTTTTGTTTTTATGGCATTAATTATATTTATATCTGTTTCCGACATGCCTAAAACATGGTCTGGAACGGTTGCTAATAATCGTATCGGCAAATATTCTATTTTTTCATCCCATGGAATATTTTTGACATTATACCTACGATAGTCAGAATACTGAATACTATAATCACAGACTTTCCCTGTTTGACATATAAAAATACAAGTTGGAACGTCTGCATTCTCAAATGTATTATCTCCAAGGTTTATTGCTCGCAGCAATTTATTATCTTTACTAAGAAGAATTCTTGTTTTTTCATTTTCATTCTGAAAAAACATATTATTGGGCACAATATAAGATACTATGGCATCATTATTTTTCGCTAATCTTACTGCATTCGATATGAAGTAACAATATGTTTCAGGGGTTCTCATGTGAACATCAGAATAAAGTTCTTTAAATAAAACCTTATCCTCTATAGATAATGTAGCCCCATAAGGTGGATTGCCGATAACAATGTCGAAACCGGAAGTATTAGCATCGTCACTGAAGATATTGCTGAATACGATTTTCCAGTCAAAGAATTTGATGTCAATTTGTGCTCTATCTGCCAAAGGCGTAGCTGGAGTGGTCAATGATGTTATAAGGTTATTAAGAGCAAAAAGACTTTTGCTCTTAACTTCTTCTATTGCACGAGCTTGTTTGGCTTTCTTTAATGCCTTTCCGGATAATTTTTTATCCTCAAATATATCAGATTCAATTCTACTTTCTGCTTGAGCATTAGCTTTATCAATGCCAAGCTGAACTTTAAGAATATCTAGTATCTTACATTTGATTTCTATTTCGCGTTGGAGTTTCTCATCTCCATTCAGGTAAAATAAATCGTTTTGGAGTTGATGAAGTTCCTTCTTGAGTTTAGCAAGTTTGGTTCTACCGTCAGGGTTCTCGGGTAGTTGAATGTACTCGTCATTAAAGGTGGTAATTAGTGAATTGCCTCGCACGATTCTATAATCAAGATTAGGCAATGGCGTTGCAACCTGCTCTTCAACAAGAATAGCAAGCCAAAATCTAAGCCGAGCAATGTCAACCGCACCTTGTTCAATATCCACACCGTAGATATTATCCCTAATAATATCTTTCTTTACTTCGAGAGGATTAAACGGCTCTGATTCTTTGAGGAATCCATAGAGGTGCTGACGCGCCGTAAATAGGATATTGAGAATACCCATAGGGAATGCTCCGGAACCAATAGCCGGATCGCATACCGTTACCTCTTTAAGAAGTTTATAAAGAGTTCTTGCATTATCCTTATTCTGCAGAGTATGATTGACAAGACCTTTGTTAATCAGGTCTTCAATATCGGCGTGAAGCGATTGGTCAGTATGAGTTTTAAGATATTCAATGATGCTCTGACGGCACATATATTGAACAATCTCTTTCGGAGTATAGAAAGCTCCCTTGTCTTTATTATCTTCAAGAAGGCTCTCAAATACACGTCCTAACATTTCCGGATCAATGCCAATCTCGGCATCATCCGGATCATTCTCGTCAATAGTAAAATTATACTCCCCTAAGAATTTAAACAAATCTTGGAAACACTTTTTTGGGAACTTGACAGTGAGTTTATCTTCACGAGTCTGTTCAAAAAGGCCTCCATTAAGATATGGGATTTCGCTCCATTCATCGACTAAATCTGTATTCCATCCATTCTTTCTAAATACTTCCTTCCGTTTTTCGGCTGGGGTATTTAGTACTCCAAAGAACAAGGGTTCCAAAACAGAGTCCAGAAAATCAGACTGAAGAGGAGATATATGATAAAGATTCTGTAAGAAGTTTCGGTCGCTATTCATCCAGCCTTTTCTTTGTAGGAAACAAAGGAACGTCAGACGACCAAGCATCTTCTTTATATAGTCTCTTACCCGTTTGTCATCGTTATTGAATTGCGAAAAAATTTCAGTATTCGGGTCTTCTTTTCTAACTTCCTCCCACTTATTTTTGATTTTCTCGTATCGTTTTCCGGTAATATACTGCACAAAATCGGCATAGATATCACGGTATTTATCAAAAAACTCATCGCTAAGAGCGGCGACTGAGAACGCCTTTTCAAAGTCTTCATCATTTCGAGGACTCTTGGCAAGAACTTCAAATCGTTCGGCTGCTGTACGACCACGATATCCTTTGCCAAAAACGTAGGTGTAGCGTTTGGCTGATGTGGAGTCTTTTAATGAATCGCCTTTATATGCGTAAGAAAATCGCCACTGCTTATTTGTTACATCCTCGTAATGAAATACAATCATGAGGTGTTGGCGGTAATCCATTATGGAACGGATAAGCTGCTGAATATTGACACGAGAACGCTCTATATTCTTAGAATCATCGAGGGTTACATCAAGAAGTGCGATATTATCAGCATTATAGTTCTTTTCTGTAAGGTCTCCGATATATTTAATGTGCTTGATTCCGGCATTTTTAGCTTTTTCGGCATAGTTTTCCCTCTCGGCAAGGTCATCGTTTATATATTCGATTTCATTGCCGAAGATTGGCTCAATAACATCCGCTATGAAACGGTCAGTTCCGGGATAATCATTGTTAAATAACTTTTCTAACTTATGCTTGAGTTCCATAGTCAGTTATTGCTTTTAGTTTCAGAATAGAGTACGAGTTTAGCAACTCCTCGTTTCGCCTGAGCGCGGTTTGCTAAATTTGATAGTGCAGCATTAAGGAGCGTATTTATGTCATCATCTGCACCAAAGAGTGAGCCTTGGTAGTTCTCAAATCTCATTACCTGTTTAATAACATAATTATCTTTTGCTCTGACAAGTTTTTCTATTTGCTTCAAAAGTTTCTTAGACTCTTGTGTTACATCGGGGCGTGAGCGCAACGCAGATAATACGGCAAGTGCTTCCGCTGATTTTCTGCTTGCATCTGCGGCAGTGATATAGTGGGCAACATGTTTTTGATATGCTCGCTTAGCTATTTCAGCAAACGTATCATCACATTGCGTATCGGAAAACTTAGCATCGGGCTCGCATTTCAATCGTTCCATAGTCGCTAACGATGAAATTATATGTGAAGAGGTTTCTTCCTGCGGTTTCTTCACCGCTACTGAGATCAGTTCTTGCGAGTTATCAGTAAATACGAAAATACCATGATCGTTTTCCTCATTCGTTTGTAAAACACCTCCAAGTCCGTCAGCATCTACGGAGGCGATATAATCATATCGTTCCGATGAATTGGCTTGAAATGCTTTCAGTTCCTTGATAAACGGGCCAAATGGGGATTCATCACCATCAACGAAATGTTGTAGGTCATGCTCAACAAGCTCCTCACGTTCACTGAATACCTTATTATCTTCGCCAAACATCTCATGGAATGATTGGAGTTTAGCATAAGCCTTTTCAATCAGGCGAATCTGGCTGTTGCCTTCATCTGATGGGAAGAAATTGAAGACATGGACGAAATCTTCAGTGGAGCCTATGCGGTTCACACGACCGATGCGTTGCATTAAGCGAGTTGCATTCCACGGAGCATCATAATTGAGAATAACATTAGAGCGATGGAGATTCACACCTTCGGCAAGGACTTCGGTTGTAACGATTACGTCATAATCATCACGGCGACTCTCCGGCTTGCAGTTTGCGTCGAAGTTCGCCTCAATGGCCTCCTGCATTTCAGTGCGGTTCTGTGCTGTAATGCTAAGCACTTTGTGCCCCTTTGCCTTTAATGCTCGTTCCAATGATTTAAGCGTGTCGATAGCTTCGGTAAAAATAACCAAACGCGGCTTATTCATTCCCGACGGATTGTTAATCTCCGGATTGAATAATTGGGGATTTATAGCTTCCTTAAAACAGTCAAATTTGGGGTCTTCGGTATTTTCTCGCCATCGTTCAAGCAAAGAACCAATGCGCAATTTGTCATTTTGTAGGTCTTCGAGATAAGATTCGTTAAAATCGGAGGCTTTGAAACATCTGTTGTTTCCGCCTTTATGTTCAATCGCCGCCTCTACCACAGCCTTGAAAGCTGCGAAGTTTCCTTTATGCTCGTTGTGCAATTTGTTTACATCAATATCCGGGCATATAAATACGCAGTCGTGTAGAAGCATATCGATCATAACGTCATTATATCGGTTCAGATTTTCAAGCGTTTTCTTGAATGCTGCAAGGCTGCTTTCAAGGCGCTTTACCAGCAGAATCCGCATAATGCGCTGAAGTCTTTGTGTGATGCTATCAACTGTAAGATTTCGTTTCTCATACAGTTTCTTGTTGTCTTTATCAACGAACTGTGTAATGGCGGCGTAACGGTAAAAACCAATATGTTTATCCGGGTCAAACGATTCTCCTGCTGCAGGAGGACAAATAGCATCAACGGTATCAGCAAAGAGCTTTGAGAGTTCCTCATCCATTCGGTATTCGAGTTTATGAGGACCTTTCACGGCGGGGAATTTCAGCAATTCAGCATCTTCACCATATAGATTTCGAATGTCGGTACGGGTACGACGAACAACGAGGTCATTCAGGACGCGGTTACGGATTTTTTCAGACACTTCCTTTACAATAGTACGGGCTTCTGCTTTACCCTCGTCGGTGTCTTGGGAGATACCTCTCGCCTCCTTAAAGCGTCGCTCCATCGCATTGAATAAAGAGTCCAGCTTTCCACCCTCAACATTGGGTAAGTTTGAGTTATTGGGTGTACGTTGAAATAAGCGTATCTGATTATAAAGATCTTTTGGTGAGTTATTTTGGGGCGTGGCAGACAGGAGTGCAACGTATGGAGTAGGATTGATAAGTCCAATCAGGTCATCAATCGCTTTATACTTTTGAGTTTCAGAGTTACGGAAGTTATGGCTCTCATCAATGAGTACCATTCCATAGTTTCTAAACTCGATGTTCTCTATTTCGTCACTGTCTTCAATATCATCGGCATTTTCCAGTTCGTCTGTGATTTTTCCGATACTTCCGGTAGTTACGAAGTCAACACTGAGTTCAATATTATTACGCGGATTTTCATTATCAAAATCCTGTATTGTCTTTTCCCATGCTTTCTTAATCGCCGGAGGTGTAACAATCAGAACTTTGCGGGTACGACCGAGAGTTTCAGCGTTTTCAAGGAAATGACGGATCAGTAATACTCCAACTACAGTTTTACCAAGGCCGACAACGTCGCCAAGAATAAAGCCTCCGAATCGTTTCATAACAGAAAAACACTGTTTTACTGCGTCAAGCTGATATTCAAGGGTATTGAATGACGGTGGCAAATACGATTTTAGGACTTCAGATGTATTGGCATCAACCATATCTCCAAACTGCAATTGGAGATACTTGATATATACTTCGTAGGGCGAAAGTTTTTTTTCAACTTCGTTATCTTTCTCAATTTCTACACCAATGGGGGAAGGCTTGAGAATGTTCTTAATAAACTTACCAGACCATAATTCACTGTTTTGCCAAAGTTCTTCAAACCATGCTTTGTGAGATTTCGACGTCGAATGGTCTGTATATGCAGCAGCAACGCTATTGCCATTTTCTTCAAGGTAATTTAGCTCAGCGTTACCTTGTAGCCCCTTTAATGTGAAATTAGAGCTACCTACAATTCCTGTAGCAAGTGTATGGTTATTACCAAGGAAAATATAACACTTGGCATGGAGGAACTCCTTATGCTCACCCTGACCATAAACACGAATCTCAAACTTGCCATTGGGATTCTCTTCTGTCAAGGCATTTTCAATAATCAACTTGCCGATAGGCTTATACTCATCGGTAAGAGATTCGACATCTCTTTGAATATAGAAATCCGGGAATTGATGCGCCTCTCTAGATGCCTGAGAATATTGTAATTGCGGTTCTTGACCTATAAGTAGATCAAGTTTACCCCCTCGCGCGAAGAAGTCTTTAAGTTCTTCATAGACCAAAGCCGTGCCGGGCAAGTCCCAATACCCAGTCGCAATCATAATGTGATTGCACTCAGGGCGTGAGACTAACTCTTTGATATATTTGACGAGCTTAAATTGCTCGGAGTTATCAATTAGGGCATTTGCCATATCTATGAAAAGCAAGAACACCCTCATAGTATCTGAAGGCCGACCAAAGCCTGTAACGACTACAAGGATGTTCTCAAAGGTTTTCGGCTCGCGCCGTATGTCTTTTATTTTTAGCTGGTCATTTTCAGATAGACGTTACTTTCCTAAGTACAAAGTTACAAAGAATTTTTGAGGTAACAATCGGTTATGCTGAAAAACATAATCAGTTGTTATTGAGCAAAACATGTTAGTTCTCAGAATTTAAGATTATCTATGCTAGCCGATGCGGTGCCGGATGAGGAAATTGTCAATATCGGCTTGGTTGACGTAGATTTTGCGGCCAATCTGTGAGAAGGGGATGAGGCGTTGGTCGCGGTAGTTTTGCCATGTTTTTGGTGAGATGCCGAGGATTTTTCTCGCTTCTTCGGATTCGAGCCAGTCGGAGTTAGAGCTGCCTCTTTGGGTTTTCTCGACCATGTCGGTAAGTCGGTCAAGTTTCTCATGCAGTGATTGCCATTCTTCTTGAGGTATCAGGAGCATGAAGGGTGGTTGTGTGTTGTTGGAATAAGAATTACTCAATGATTTGGGCATATTCTATTTGGAATTTGAGAACAACATCCGTATTGTTCTCGAATTGTTTCCGTCGGCACGTATGCGGACGGGGATGGCAGCATTTATCCGACACTTCGCAGTGCCGCTTCCCTCACTGCCGGGAGGGGATTCGGATGCTCACGCATCACTGGTTGCCGACGGCCTTACGGCCATAGGGCTATAGATACCTACCTATATAGGTAATTAGATCGAAAGCTATATTGCTATATATTAAGAGAGGTAAATTCAAATACTGTTGCATACATCGTTCGATAAGAAGTTCCCAACAAACATAAATCCAAAATAAGGTTGAACTCTATGGAAGGA